>MPMV01000006.1 GCA_002238685.1 bacterium EF100-94H03 bin56 | reverse complement strand
AGCAGGTCCTCGAAGAGGCGGCGGTGGATGGCCGGGTCATGTTCGCCGGAGAGCGACCAGCGCAGGACCAGGGCCGGGCGGCCCTGCAGGTCCGGCACCACCGCCAGCACCGGGGCCTCGACGAGTTCCGCCTGGCAGGTCGCGTCCTCGAGAGTCCAGGCGGGAAGCCCGGGCGGGACCTCCCGGAGTGCCCGGGCGCATGCGCCGAGCAGTGCCGGCGTCGAGATCATCGCCACCACCCGCGGTTCCTCCTCGACCTCCGCCACAGGCGGCGGTGGTGGATCGATCCAGTCCATGATGTCCTGGCGCCAGATCCATGCCGCGCCGCCGGCGCCGCCGATGACGGCGATGAGGACGGCGAAGGTGGCGATCGAGGCGAGGCCGCCGCCGGCGGGCTCCGGGAGCTGCTGCAGGCGGTGGTGGTCGCCGATCTCCATGGCAGCGAGGTCGAGCGCCGCCGCGTGCGGAATGCCGAGGCTTGCGCTGGCATGGACCCGGTAGCCCGGCGCAATCGTCTCGAGGAAGCGGGCGGCTTCGGCCGCGCCGTCGACGACGATGTCGCCCTCGTCGCCGATGGCGCCGGCCTCGCAGCGGACCATGGCGATCCGGCCGTCGCCGCCGTCGACCACGGCGATCCAGGATGGATCGGCGATGTGGTCGATGAGCGCTGCCGCCAGCGACGGGGTGTCGGTCGGATCGCCGTCCTCGTCGCCGGCAAGGCCCGTGCCCGTGGCCGTCTCGATCCAGGCGGCGGCGCCGGCGTCCCGGGCGGCCCGGCGCAGCTTGCGCGCGGAAAGCCGCGGATGCCAGGCGAGGCCCACCGCCCAGGCTTCGCCGGCTGTCCGGATCGTCGTCATCGCGTGTCTCCGGCCGGCATCGTCACGGCTCCTCGAAGACCGGTTCATCGATCCGCCCGCGGTACTCGTGCAGGCGGTCGCGCTCGACGAGCACCATGTGATGCTCGCCGCAGTGCGGGCAGTCGCCCCGGTGTTCGCCCGACGAGGCCCGGGACGCGCCGCAGACCGGGCAGGCGAGAACGAAGGCGCTCATGTCACAGCTCCTCGCCGGAGCGTTCGACGACGCCCATTGGCGGGCCCGCTTCGGCGCTGATCAGCAGCACCTGCTCGGTGAAGTCGTCGTCGAGGTCGCGGTGGCCGAAGGGGAAGGGAACGTCGGCGTCGAAGGTGCCGGCTCCCGACGCCTTCGTGCCGCGGTCGCGGAAACCAGTGATCACCAGCGTCTCGCCCCGGCCGACCGTTTGGGTGATCTGGACCGCGCGGTTGCCGAAGGAGGGCAACTGCAGGCGCAGGGTGCTGGTGCCGAAGGTGGTGAAGTCGGGGCGGTCCAGGATCGAGGCGAAGATCCGCACCAGGACTTCGTGGGGCGCGACGATCTGGGCGATGAACTCCATGGCGAACCCCGACGAGACCGTCCCGGGCGTCAGGGCCGTCTCCACCACGCCCTGGTCGCGCGACGTCGAGATCTCGGCGAGGTAGGTCTCCGAGAAGAGCTCGAAGAAGTGGGAGGGCTGGGCGTTCAGCGACGGCACCGTCGCCGTGAGCTCGCGGGAGACGGTGCCGGCGGTCTCCAGAGCGCCGATGGCGGCGTCGAGGGAATCGATGCCGGGGCCGGGCTGCACGATCGAGGTCACGCCTGAGAGGACTTCGAGGCCGGCGGATGTGCCAAAGACGCGCTCCAGGGTGCCGACGATGCCGAGCTCGTAGCCGGCGGCGCTCTCGAAGGCCACCCGGTAGATCGAGAACGTCACCGTCACCGGGCGCAGGATCGTGCGGTTGAGCCAGGCGAGGTAGCTGCGGGCGCGCTCGATGTCCCTCGGCAGACCGTGGACCGTCAGCGACGCGGTGGAAGGAGACGCGGCGACGGTGGCCGACGCATCGAGAACCGCGGTGAGCTGTGCCGTGACCTCGGTCCACGGATCGTAGGTGGCCGAGGCCGCCATGGACTGCCGGGCGAGGTTGGTCGAGCTGCCCTCGCCCGCGGACTCCGTGGTCGACGTGGCGCCGTCGATCGTCTGAGTGCCGGCAAGTGCGTTCAACGTGAACGCCACCGCCTGGGAGCGCACGACCTCAATGTGCTCCGTCTTCGGCCTCCAGCGCCAGGCGTACCCGCGGGTGGCGGTCCAGGTGTCGAGAAGATCGTCCAGCGGACCGGTCCAGATGCCGCCTTCCGGCAGGCCGGCGGCGACGAGGCCGAACGGGTCGGCGGGCAGGCCGAACGGGTCGTCGGGAGCGTCATCGGGGCGCAGGCCCTGAAAGCGCACCGGAATGTCGGTGGCGGCCTCGATGAGGGCCGCCGTGGACTGATCGTCCATGCTGCCAGCGAGGGGGAGGCTGACAGCATCGTCGACAGTCCACAGCGACGGAATGTGAGGTGCGGGCGGCTCGCGGACCTCGATGCCGGTGAAGGGACGCGCCGCATCAACCTGCAGGACGCGAAAATCGGGTGAGGGTTCCGGCGCTGCGGCCTTGATCGCGACGGTTACGTCGTCGGCGTGCTCGCGGGCGACTTCGGTGCCGCCGAATGCGCAGGCGGCGAGCAGGATTGCACTCGCACAGGCCGCAGGCAGGGGCGGTGGGCCGGAACTGGGTTGACGCTGACGTGAAAACGCCGGATATTGGCGGTCACTTGCGCGACCACGACTAGGTGGTGGTGTTGTAGGGTGACCAAGCTGGCGTCCCCAAGGGGACTCGAACCCCTGTTTTCGGCGTGAGAGGCCGATGTCCTAGGCCGCTAGACGATGGGGACCCGGTGTGTTTCCTGTCCGGCACAACCTAGATAGGCACCGCACTTCTGTCAACGCCGCAGGGAAGGTTGTATTCGATGATGGCGTGGTGAATCATCGGCAGCCGGAACACGTCTGTGTCGCTCTGCACATGAAGACTTCAGTGCCCTTCGATGGATACCGTCGCGCCGGACCGGGAGGCCATGACGAACTGCTGGTCCGGGTAGGCCCGGGAACGCCGGCCGGCGAATATCTGCGCCGCTATTGGCACCCGGTGGCCATGGCCGAAGAGGTCGGGCGGTTGCCCGGGCGCATTCGCGTTCTCGGTGAGGACCTGGTGGTGTTTCGCGACAGGAGCGGGCGTTACGGGCTGGTCCACAGGAACTGCCCGCACCGCCGTGCCTCCCTGGAGTTCGGCGTGTGCGAGGACCGCGGCATCCGGTGCTGTTACCACGGCTGGCTCTTCGATGTTGACGGGACCATCCTGGAGGTGCCTGGCCAGCCGAATGGCGTGGAAGAACGGATCCGGTCCTCGACCCGGCTGGGTGCCTATCCGGCGAGGGAGTACAAGGGGCTGATCTTCGCCTATCTGGGCCCTCCCGAACATGTGCCGGAGTTTCCCGTTTATGACACCCTGGAGATGCCGGGACACGTCCTGGTGCCCTACCGGGCGCCCTTCCGCTGTAACTGGCTGCAGGTTCTCGACGCCATTCTCGACCCGCTCCACACCGCCTTCCTGCATTCCCGCATGAGCCGCGAACAGTTCAGCCAGGGATTCGGCGAAATCGGCGAAATGAAGTTCTACGAGAGGCCTTGCTCATTTCTCGGGACGGCGACGAGGCGGGTGGACGACAATGTCTGGGTCCGCGTCAATGAGGTCGTCCTGCCGAACTTTACCCAGGCCGGAGCGGCGTTTGCCGCCGACGGCACACGCACCCGCTACTTCGGCCGTACGTCCTTCGCCCGCTGGGTGGTGCCGGTGGATGACCACGAAACCACCTGCCTTGCCTGGGCGATCTTCGGCGAGCGCGGTGATCCGGAGAGCTACAACACGCCCGATGGCCCGGAACTCATCGAGCAGGGAGAGATCTTTGACAGGCCCTATGAGGAACGCCAGCGTTTCCCGGCGGATGCGGAGGCCACCGAGGGCATGGGTCCGATTACCGAACATGACCGGGAAAACCTCGTTCCCAGCGACCGTGGCATCACTCTCTGTCGCCGTCGCATGCGCAACATCGTTACCGCCCTCCAGGAGGGCGACGAGCCGGCGCATGTCACGTCCATGTGGCCTGCGACGGTGCCCACCTACGGCGGTGACACGGTACTCCACCTCCCCGCCAACGGAGATGACCAGGCGTACCTGAAGCGTGTCGGAATGGCGGTGATGGAACTCCAGTTCGCCGCCGAAGCGCTGGCGCCGGACGCACGGGACGCTCATGTCATCGCCGCACTGAAGGACCTGGAAGCGAACGGACTGCCGGCATGACGATCCGGGTTCACGTCAAGAACAACCACGCCCATCCCGATACCTTTCCGCCGACGCCGGAGGCGGAACCGGTCTTCACCACGACGCGACAACGCTATGATGCTGCGCTGGAGTCGTGGCCCGACCTGAAGCACAGGCTGTCCACCACCATCGACTGGGATACCGAGAACTTCGCCGAGGCGATGAAGACGGCCGAGGTTCTGATGTGCTGGGATCTGCCGACGGAAAACCTGGAGGTTGTGGCGCCAAACCTCAAGTGGATCCACATCATCGGGGCCGGCGTGGAGCATCTCTGCCCCATGGACTGGGTGCCGGAAGGCCTGGTGGTCACCAACAACAAGGGTGCCCAGGCAAGGAAGGCGGGCGATTTCGCCCTCATGGCCGTTCTCATGCTGCACTCCCGCATCCCCGCAATCGTCACCAACCAGCGCCGCAAGTTATGGCACTCGCTCTATGCGACACCGGTGGAGGGGACGACGGTGCTCATCGTCGGCGTCGGCAGCCTCGGGGGAGGAGCGGCCGATCGCCTGCACGGCGCCGGATTGAGGGTTCTCGGGATCAGCCGTCACGGAAACTCCCATCCCTCGGTGGAAACGATGGGAACGCCTGGCGACCTCGACTCCCTTCTTCCGGAGGCCGATCACGTGCTGGTGTCCGTTCCTGCCACGCCCGAGACTGTCGGACTCATCGATCGCAACCGCCTTAAGGCCCTGAAACCGGGTGCCGGCCTCATCAACATCGGCCGTGCCGCCACGGTGGACTATGACGCGGTTGTTGAGCTGCTGGTGAGTGGCCATCTCTCGGGCGCCATTCTCGATGTCTTCGACCCGGAACCCCTCCAGGCCGACTCTCCCCTTTGGACGACACCCAACCTGATGGTCATGCCCCACATCTCCGCCGATGATGGCGAAACCTATGTGGAGACGACACTTTCCATTTTCTTCGACAACATGCGCCGGTTCATGGCTGGCGAAGGGCTTCGCAACATCGTGCGGCCCGAACTGGGCTATTGACGGCCCGCCGTGATCACCGACCCGGATTTCACCATCGGCATCGAGGAGGAATACCACCTCGTCGATGTTGCCAGCGGCGCGCTTGCCCGTGACGTGCCGGAGACGTTGATCAGTGAATGTGTCGGTGAACTCGGCGAGCAGGTGACGACTGAGTTCCTGCGCGCGCAGGTGGAGATTGGCACGAAGGTGTGCCGCCGCATCGGCGAAGCGCGAGAGGAACTGAAGCGACTGAGAAGCGGTGTGGCGCGAATCGCCGGGCGCCATGGTCTGGCCCCTGTTGCCTGTTCAACGCACCCGTTCGGTGACTGGCGCGAGCAGGACTACACCCACAAGGAACGCTACGAGGGTCTGGCTCGGGACCACCAGGCGGTGGCGCGCAGGCTGCTGATCTGCGGCATGCATGTCCACATCGGTATCGATGACCCAGAGACTCGCATCGATCTGATGAACCAGGCGAGGTACTTCCTTCCGCATCTCTTGTGCCTCACCACGTCGTCACCCTTCTGGCAGGGCCGCGATACCGGTCTCAACTCCTACCGTCTCACGGTGTTCGACAGCCTGCCGCGCACCGGCCTCCCCGACAGGCTTCAGAGCTGGTCCGAATACGAACGCCTGGTCCGGCACATGACGAGTTCCGGACTCCTTGAAGATGGCACCAAGATCTGGTGGGACCTGCGTCCCAGCGCGCGGTTCCCGACGCTCGAGATGCGCATCTGCGACGTTTGTCCCGACATCGAGGATGCTCTCGGTGTGGCTGCCCTCTTTCAGTGCATCCTGCGCATGCTCTTCCGCCTGCGCATGGCAAACCAGGCGTGGCGTGAGTACTCCAACCTCCTGGTCCAGGAGAACCGCTGGCTGGCGCAGCGTTTTGGCGTACGCAGCGAACTGGTGGATTTCGGCAAGAGGCAACTGGTTCCCTATGGGGAACTTCTCGATGAACTGATCGGACTGGTGGGAGAAGACGCCGACGCGCTGGGGTGCCGGGCCGAGGTCGAGCACACCCGAAAGATCGTTGCCAGGGGAACTTCGGCGGAACGCCAGCGATCGGTCTTCCGGCAGGCCGGCGGCGATGCCGGGGCCGACGAGGCCCTCACGGCCGTTGTCAGGGACCTGCTGGAACAGACATTGGCTGGCACCGGCCCTTGACGTTGCTGCCGGTCGGGGCCAAGAAGTAGGGTGTTCGGGGCGTGGCGCAGTCTGGTAGCGCACCTGCTTTGGGAGCAGGGGGCCGCTGGTTCAAATCCAGCCGCCCCGACCACATCATGACCGCCTTTCCGGAGGAGGCGCGATGACCGCCAGAATCTATTGTCCGGCCAAGTCGGCCATGCAGTCGGGACACGCCGGAACCCGCCGCTGGCTTCTCGAGTACGTGCCGTCAGCGGCGAAGTCGGTCGACTCCCTCACGGGCTGGACAGGATCATCCGACATGATGGCCGACGAGATCAGGCTGTGGTTCGAGACCCGCGATGCGGCCGTGGCCTATGCAGAACGCCATGGCATCGCGTACAGCGTGATCGAACGCCGCGAGAGAAGGATCAGGCCGAAATCCTATGCCGAGAATTTCCGCTGGGAGAGACCGGGCAGCTGACGGCCCCGCATCGCAAACGGTCAGAATCAGGTGCGGGTCATGCCAGGCCCGTTGTCATCACAGGCGCCCTTAGCTCAGAGGATAGAGCAACGGCCTTCTAAGCCGTAGGTCCCAGGTTCGAATCCTGGAGGGCGCGCCACATCTGTTCTGCAAGGGCAGCAAGGGAGACCGGACATCATGACGACCTCACGCATTTCGACGGCCGAGGCCGTGCAGCGCGGAGCCTTGGAATGCAGCACGGCGCCCGTCGATCTCGACAAGGTCCGGCGCGACCGCCTTGCCAACGTTCACCGGCAACTCTCCCGCAGCGACCTCGCCGGGGTCCTGCTCTTCGACCAGCTCAATGTGCGCTATGCCATCGATGCGACCAACATGCAGGTGTGGTGCCTGCACAACGAGGTCCGCTACTGCTTCGTGGCGACGGATGGACCGGTCATCCTCTTCGAGTTCGGCCACAGCGACCATCTCACCCGCGGGTATCCGGGAATCAGCGAGCGGCGGCCGGCGCGGGCGGCGACGTACTTCACATCCGGCAACCGAATCGACGAACACGCCCGCGAGTTCGCCCGGGAGATCGCCGACGTGGTGCGCGAGCACGGCGCCGGCAACCGGCGGATCGGCATCGACCGCATGGGCGCCGATCTCTACCACGCCCTGGCGAATGAGAATCTTGATCTCAATGACGGCTTTGCGCTGATGGAGGAGGCGCGCAAGATCAAGACGCCCGAGGAGATCGTCCTGATGCGCTGTGCCATCGAGGCGTCCGAAAAGGGAATTCGGGCGATGCGCGAGAGCCTGCGGCCCGGCCTCACCGAGAACGCCCTGTGGGCGAAGCTTCACGAAGCCAACATCGCCGAAGGCGGGGAATGGATCGAGACCCGCCTGCTGGCCTCGGGACCGCGCACCAACCCCTGGATGCAGGAGTGCTCCATGAGGGTGATCGAGAAGGGCGACATGGTGAGCTTCGATACCGACCTCGTGGGCCCCTACGGCTACTGTTCCGACATCTCGCGGGCGTGGATCTGTGATGCCCGTCCCACCAACGAACAGCAAAGGCTCTACATGGCGGCCATGGAGCAGCTCGAACACAACAAGGAGCTGCTGAAACCGGGGTTGTCGTTCCGGGAGTGGTCCGAGAAGGCATGGCCCATCCCAGACGAGTTCCTGGCCAGCCGGTATGGCATCATTGCCCACGGAGTGGGCCTGGTCGACGAGTATCCGGCGATTGCCCACTGGGAGGATTTTGCCGAACGCGGCTACGACGACATCATCCATCCGGGCATGGTGTTGTGTGTCGAGTCACTGGTCGGCACCGAGGGCGGGCGCGAGGCGGTGAAACTCGAACAGCAGCTGCTGGTCACGCCAACCGGATACGAACGTCTGGATACCTATCCCATGGATGAGACCTGGGCGTCCTGATACCCTGCCACGCTGCGGAGGCGACATGCACAACCCGACCCCGCTTCACGCCGAGTTCGGCGTCAGGCTCGAGTGCCCCTCGATCGAGGCGCTTGACATTGCCGCGCTCAGACAGCTGATCGACCGCTACTCCTTCATCCACATACCCGGGATCGCCAGCGGTGACGAGACGCATCTCGCTCTCACCCGCAGTCTTGGCGAGCCTGAAGCCGAACACGTCCGCCTGGGCCGGGAAGGCAAGGTCGCGTGGTTCGGCACCGTCGGCAATGTGCGCGAGGACGGCACGGTGCGCCGCAACGACCACAAGGAGACGGTTTACCAGACCGGCAACAACATGTGGCATTCGGATTCGTCGTTTCGTGCCGTGCCGAGCTTCGTGTCGATCACCTGCGCCTACGAAACGCCTGATGAAGGCGGCGAGACGCTCTTCGCCAGCCAGCGCAGCGCCTGGAACCGCCTCGCTGCATCGGACCAGACACGCCTCGAACCTCTCGTTGCCATCCACGACTACGTGTACTCACGGACCAAGGTCCATCCCGATGCCGTGATGGCGACCCATGCCGCCTCGCTGCCACCCGTGCGGCAACGCCTGGTGCGCCGCAATCCGCAGACCGGCGCGAAAAATCTCTATATTGGCTCCCATGCCCGCGAGGTGGAGGGCTGGTCCTTCGAGAAGAGCAGGGATCTGCTCGACGGTCTGCTCGAGGAAACGACTGCGGACGAACATGTGCTCGCCCACCGCTGGCGGCCCGGGGATCTCGTGATCTGGGACAATCGCTGCCTGCTCCACCGGGGTGCGGGCTTCGATGCGGACCGCTATCGGCGCTACATGCGCCAGACGCGGGTGAAGGGGGCCGGACCCACTCTCGAGGAGTGACCGAAGCGGTGGCCCGGGTGAAGGCCGGAGAATCGAGATATGAAGCGGGATGAAGAACTCGCCGATTGGCTGTCCAGGCTTCCGGATCTGCCCCGCACGCCCCTGGTCCAGTTACCCACGCCGATCCACAGGCTCGCCCGTTTCGGCGCGCGCCTGGGAGGGCCGGACCTGTGGATCAAGCGCGATGATCTTACCGGACTGGCGGGTGGCGGCAATAAGTCCCGCAAGCTGGAATTCCTGGTGGGCGACGCCTTGCGAAACGGCGCCGACACGCTTGTTACAGTCGGGGCGATCCAATCGAACCATACCCGGCAAACGGCGGCGGCAGCGGCCAGGTACGGACTCCAATGCGCCTTGATGCACTGTGGGTGGGCCAGGGACGCAGGACCGGGATACAGGCAGGTCGGGAACATCCTGCTGAGCAGCATCCTGGGCGCCGAGCTATTCCTCGACGATCGCGAACGCCACATCGAGGACAACAGCCCGCTCGCGAATCTGGTCGATCATCTGCGCCAACAGGGACGCAGACCCTACCCGATCCCGGGCGGCGCGTCGGACCACCCCCTGGGGAGCATGGGCTATGTAGCCTGCGCCACGGAAATCACAAGGCAATCGCGGGGCCTTGGGCTACACTTCGACTACGTGGTTCATTGTACAGGTAGCAGTAGCACGCAGGCCGGACTGGTAGCCGGATTCGCCGCGCTGGAAGGCGATACCCGAGTGATCGGCGTGTCGGACGATGACGAGGTTGAGATCAAGAAGGCACGCGTACTCCGGTTGGCGAATGCAACGCTGGAGAAGCTCGATCTGAAAGAGCGAGTCAGCCCCGAAGACATCGAGGTCATCTCGGCCACGACCGACCCTTACGGCGTCGCATCTGAAGACGTTAATGAGGGGATCCACCTGCTGGCGCGCAGCGAAGGCCTGATGGCCGACCCGGTGTACGAAGGGAAGGCGGTGCGGGGGTTGCTCAACCTGGCGGAAACAGGACGTTTCGAACCCGACAGCCGCATCCTGCTCATGCACCTGGGAGGCAACCCGGCGGTCCATGCCTATGCCGGTCAATTCCCTCCCATCGAGCTGACAAGGTTCGATTCCTGACCGTACCGCAACTGCGGCTTGCGCCGCCGATACGATCCTCAAGACAACAGCGCCCGAAACTCCAGACGCGAGATCCCGCCCAACCTTGACCCGCATCACCCACCCCGGTACGTCCTCCTGCCATGTGTGTCAGGATGCCTGTTTGCGGCGCTCGAATGCCGCGTCGAGATCAGCGATAAGATCGTCGGCGTCCTCCAGTCCCGCGTGGATGCGCAGCAGCTGGCCCGCTTCGGTCCAGGGGACGGCGGTGCGTGACGACGAGGGATCGACGGGGACGAGGAGACTCTCGTAGCCACCCCAGGACCAGCCCATGCCAAAGAGCGTGAGACCGTCCACCATGGCGGCAAGGGCTTGCCGGCTGGTGGGTGCCAGGAGAACGCCGAAGAGACCGCTGGCACCGGTGAAATCACGTTTCCACAACGCGTGGCCGGGATCTGAATCGAGACCGGGATGGAGCACGCGGACCACGTCCGGGTGGCGACACAGCCAGGCTGCCAGGCGAAGACCGGTCTCGTGATGGCGCCGGAGTCTGACGGCGATGGTGCGGATGCCGCGCTGGGCGAGGTAGGCGTCATCGGGGCCGATGCAGTTGCCGAGCGCCAGGAAGGTGTGCCAGACGCGCTCGCACCAGGCGCCCCTGGCCGCGACGAGACCGCACATGGCGTCGGAATGGCCGACGATGTACTTGGTTCCCGCCTGCACGACGATGTCGACCCCCAGATCGAAGGGCTTGAGGAAGTACCCTCCCGACCATGTGTTGTCGTTGATGACCACGGCTCCGTTCTCGTGCGCGATGGCGGAGATGGTCGGAAGGTCCTGGACCTCGAAGGTGAGTGATCCCGGACTCTCCGTGTAGACGGCCCTGGTGTTGGGACGCATCCGGGCGGCAAGATCCTCACCGGCCGCAGGATCGTAGTAACTCGTTTCGATGCCGAACGAACGCAGGATGCCGTCGGCGAAGGTCCGGGTGGGAAGGTAGGCTGAATCGGCGACAAGCAGGTGATCCCCCGATTCCAGGCAGGAAAGCAGCGCCGTCACGATTGCCGCCTTGCCCGAACCTGTCGCCACCGCCATGTCCGCGCCCTCGAGTGCGGCGTAGGCGTCCTGGAGTGAATGGGTGGTTGGCGTTCCGTTGCGTCCGTAGACCACCTGGCGCGGATTCCTGGCGTGGCCTTCCTGCAAGGCTTCCAGGGTCGGGAAGAGGACGGTGGAAGCATGGTAGACCGGCGGATTGACGATGCCGTGATTGTTGTGCGGATCGCGCCCGGCGGTCACCGCGCGGGTGTCGTCTTTCATCCTGCCCCTTCCTCCCGTCTCTGCAGATTGAAGATCTCGGCCGACGGCGGGAGGTCGAAGGCGCCCTGGAAATGGGCGTCGGGAATGAGCCAGGCCTCTTCGCGACGGACCACCCTGAACCCGGCCTTCTGGTACATGGCGAGGGCCCGGGGATGGTCCCGGGCGTTGGTATCGACCAGCGCCAGGTCGACGCCCGGCCGCCACATTGCGTCGATGACGTGGTCGAGAAAGTAGCCGCCGTAGCCTTTGCCCTGGTACTCCGGCAGGAACCCGAAGAGAGCCAGCTCACCGGTTCCCGGCCGGCGAAAGTCCAGCTCCGCGAAGCCTGCCGGCACGCCGCCGACATTGCAGACGATGATCTCGACGTCCGGATGGTGGATCACGTCAAGGAGGCCGTCTTCCGTCCACACCAGGCGGTCGGTCCAGTTCCAGTCACGACCGACACTGCGATAGAGCCACAGGTAGAAGGATCGCGGCGGCCGTTCCGCCCGCAGCAACGCCACCTTTCCGACAGGCGCCGGCCGCGCCGGTCTCGCCGGTCTTGCGGACATTTCGAGGTAGGTGATCGTCGTGGCGAGCGTGCGAAGCGCGTTCGCCCTGAAGGCCTTGGTCACGGGTCCCCCGTTGCCACCGGGGTGTCGGCCGCGCCGCCCCACTCGGTCCAGGAACCGTCATAGACGGCAGCATCCGGGAACCCGGCAAGATCGAGAGCAAGGGCGAGGAAACACGCTGAAATGCCGGAACCGCAGGTGGTGATCACAGGCCGTGTCGGATCGATCCCGGCATCGTGGAAGGCGGCAGCGATCGCCTCGTTGTCGACAATCGTGCCGTCCTCGTGGAGCAGCGAGGTGTAGGGGAGGTTGCGGCTCCCCGGGATATGCCCGCTTCTGAGACCGGGGCGAAACTCCGCTTCCTCTCCGGCAAAGCGCCCACGGCCGCGGGCGTCGACGACCTGGGCGCGGCTGCTCGCGAGATTGGTCTTCATCTGCCCGATATCGCGCACCAGAAACGTGTTGAGGCGCGGCGTGAAGTGCCGTTCTCGTGGAATCACCGGTTCGTCGTCGACCGGCCGGCCTTCGGCCATCCACTTCGCGAGACCGCCGTCGAGGACCTGGACGTCATCGTGACCGAAGACCCGGAACATCCACCATGCCCGGGCCGCCGCCATCATGTTGCCGCCGTCGTAGACTACGATCCGGACTCCGTCTCCCAGGCCCAGCGACCGCACACGGCTGGAGAACTTCTCGGGCCGGGGCAGCATGTGGGGAAGATCCGTCGATTCGTCGCTTATGTCATCGATGTCGAAGAACACGGCACCGGCGATGTGCCTCTCGCGGTAGTCCGAGAGGGCATCGCGGTTCTCGACGGGGAGATACCAGGAGGCGTCGACGAGACGCACATCCGGTGCGTCAAGCAGTCCGGCAACTGTTTCGGTGTCTACAAGCCAGCGGTCGCGCATCCCTTGTCGCTTCCCTTCAGGTGGTGAAGACCACGTTGATGCGGCGGTTGTGCCGCCCCTTGTTCTCGATCTTCGAGACGGCCATGCCGGCAAGTTCACCGGTCCGCGCGACATGGGTGCCGCCACAGGGTTGCAGGTCGACGCCCTCGACCTCCAGGAGCCTGACCATGCCGGTGCCACGCGGTGGCCTGATGGACATGGTGCGGATGAGTTCGGGCCGGCGATCGAGTTCTTCCTCGCTGATCCAGCGTGGCGCGACCGGCAGGTCGGCGGCCGCCAGCTCCGCCAGTCGGGTGGTGATCTCGTCCCTGGTCATGTCCGGCTGCGGCCAGTTGAAGTCGATGCGGCTCCTTGCGGCGCCGACAGAGGCCCCGGTGATCTCCGCATCCACAATGGCACAGAGCACATGGAGTGCGGTGTGCATGCGCATGTGGCGGTACCGCCGGTCCCAGTCTATGTGCGCGGTCACCGGTGCGCCGGACGCCGGCAGCGGATGGCCCGTTTCCGGAACGTGGACGACATCGTCCATGGCGGTGCCCTTCACCGTATCGGCAATGGGGACCAGGGTGCCATCATCAAGCTCGAGGTGGCCGCTGTCTCCGGGCTGTCCACCTCCGTTGGGATAGAAGACCGTCCTGTCGAGGCGAAGACGCCCCCCGCCGGTCGACGTCACCCTTGCCGGGCAGGACACACGATAGGCGTCGTCGAGAAACAGGCACTCCATGTCATGTCATCCAGGGTGGGGGAGGCAGGTTGCGTTCCCTCAGGAAGTCGGGGTTGAAGATCTTGCTCTGGTAGCGGTTTCCGTAGTCGCACAGAACGGTGACGATGGTGTGGCCGGGACCGAGCTCCCGGGCGATCTTCATGGCGCCGGCAACGTTGATGCCCGTGGAGCCGCCCAGACACAGACCTTCGTCGATCAACAGGTCGTATATGACCTCGAGCATCTCGACATCGCTCACCTGGACGGACATGTCGATCGGCGCACCCTCGAGATTCCGGGTCACCCGGCCCTGCCCGATGCCTTCCGAGATCGAACTTCCCTCGGACGTGAGTTCGCCCTTCGTGACCCAGTTGTGCATGCACGAGCCAAAGGGATCGGTCAGGCCGATGACGATATCGGGGTTGCGTTCCTTGAGGAAGATGCCGACCCCGGCGATGGTGCCTCCCGTGCCGATGGAGGATGCGAAGGCGTCCACCTTGCCGTCAGTCTGATCCCATATCTCGGGTCCGGTGCTCTCGATATGGGCCTGCCGGTTGGCGACGTTGTCGAACTGGTTGGCCCACACGGCACCGTGGGGCTCGCTCGCCGCCTTCTCGCGGGCGATTCTCTCGGACGTGCGGATGTAATTGGCGGGATCGCGATAGGGTTTGGCCGGTGTCAGGTGAAGGTCGGCGCCCAGTGACCTGAGGGCGTCCTTCTTTTCCTTGCTCTGGGTCTCCGGCATGACGATCACCGAACGGTAGCCGAGAGCGTTTCCGACGGTGCACAGGCCAATGCCCGTGTTGCCGGCCGTGCCTTCGACGATGGTGCCCCCTGGTCCCAGCTCGCCCGTTCTTTCGGCTTCCCTGATGATCCACAGTGCTGCCCGGTCCTTGACCGACTGCCCGGGATTGAGGAACTCGCACTTGCCGAGAATTTCGCACCCCGTCTTGTGCGAGGGACCCTCGAGACGCAGCAGGGGTGTGCCGCCGACCAGGGAAACAAGGCTCTTGTGGGTTGTCATGTGGCAATCCGTGACATGGATGGCAGGCTCCCGGGCCCTCAAGCCCCTGGAACCGGCGCACTCTAGGAAAGCAGGGCATGGCGATCAAGGACGGCGAATACCACGCCACCCCGTTCAGGACGGCCCGGATGGCATCCGGACGTCACCCTGAGTGGTACGTACGCGCGGGCGATCCCCATCGCTGTTCGCGCCGTCGGGAATTCCGCCGCAGAGCAGAATGGTCCTGGTCACGGTCCTTCGCCTGCCAGAGATCACGAGCCGCCTGCATTCCCAGCCAGGTCTCCGGCGTCCAACCGAGCCTTCGACAGCCGGACTGCCATGTCCACCCCCTGCCTCCGTTGATCGGTTCCGATCAATCCCGGCGGGCGACGCCCGGTCCCTTGCCTCCTCCTGTCACGGTCAGGGATTCTTCCTTCGCAAAGCAAGTTCCGACCGCGACGGCGAAACGAGGCGATCATTCCAGTTTTCCAACTGAATGCTGTCAGCTACTGGTCATGATTCTTGGGATTCACTGCGCAGTGGAGGGTTTCGCCAAGGCATAAGGTATAGTTTTCCCCTCATGACGTTCGAGCATGATCCCGACATGAGTGCGGCAAACCGCAAGAAACGCGGCATTGGCTTTGATGAGGCCCAGGCCCTCTGGGACGACCCTCACCTGATAGAAGCCCCGGCAACCGTGACGGATGAGCAGCGCTTTCTGGCGATCGGTGCCAGGCACTGGGCGGCTGTCTACGCATACCGGAGCGGTCGGGTGCGGATCATCTCCGTGTGCCGCGCTCGCAAGCAGGAGATAGACCATCATGAAGGCGACTGAATTCGACGAGAGGTTCGATGCCGGCGAAGACATGTCCGCGGATGTCGACTGGTCCAGGGCCCGCCGGCTCAATGTTGAAACCAGGCGGGTCAATGTGGATTTCCCGGCGAGGGTTGTCTCAGGTCTGGACCGGCAGGCCCGGAAGTTCGGCATCACCCGCCAGGCGCTGATCAAGATGTGGATCGCCGATCATCTGCAACAACAGTAACCCGCCGTCACGGCTGCGAGAGTGTGCCGACACGATGAACACGCCGCCAGGCAGATGTTGCACGTCGCTCCGGCGAACAGTTCCATGTGCCGTGCAGTGAGTGGGCGACCATGTCGGCGCCTGGTTCCGGCGTGCGGGAAGTCCAGGTCCGGATGGGTGGAAAGGCGGCGAGTCTGCGGGTTGAGGCGAGGAATGCCTTGATCCCGGAAGGGAGACAGGCCGCCTCCTTGTCCGATGCTGTCGGGCGTGTGTATCCTGCGGTTTGACGCTGCGGCTCGAACGGACGACGCTGGCGGCAGGCAGGCAAACGCGGGAGCGCCACAAGATGAGACGCAACTTCCAGTATGATGTCAAAGGCCTGATGGCCAAGGACAAGGCCCACGCCATGCACCCCTGGCACGAGTTCGGCCGCGAGGAACACATGATCCTGGCGGATTCGGAGGGGATCTACGTCTACGACGGCGAGGGCAACCGCTACATCGATGGCATCGGCGGCATGTGGGCCGTGCAGCTCGGTTACGGCAATGAGGAGATGGCAACGGCCATCTCGGACCAGGTGCGCAGCATGGTCTATTATTCGCCCTGGTCGATGGCGACCCCGCCTCATGCGGAACTTTCCGCCAAGCTGGCGACGCTGACACCGGGCGATCTCAACCGGTTCTTCTATTCTACCGGCGGTTCGACGGCGAATGACGCTGCGGTCCGCTTTGTCCACTACTACTGGAATGTCATCGGCGAGCCGTCCCGCAAGACCATTCTCACGCGTGACGATGCCTACCATGGCAGCACCTATCTTGCCGACTCGCTGTGCGGCAAGCCTGGCAACGACACGCGCATGGAACTGGTGACGGAGTGGATCGAGCATCTCTCTTCGCCCAATCCCTACCGCAAGCCCGAGGGCATGGACGACGCTGCGTTCCTCGATCACCTGATCACCGAGATGGACGATCGGATCAAGGCGATCGGGCCGGAGAACGTGGCGGCCTTCATCGCCGAGCCGGTGCTGGCGTCCGGCGGCGTCATCGTTCCGCCGAAGGGCTACCAGAAGGCGTGTCTCGAGACCTGCCGCAAGTACGGCATCCTCTACATCTCCGACGAGGTGGTGACGGGTTTCGGGCGCATGGGGCACTTCTTTGCCTCGGAGTCCGTCTTCGACGTCGTGCCCGACATCATCACCGCGGCGAAGGGATTCACTTCCGGTTACATCCCTGCCGGCCTGACGGCCATTTCCGAGAAACTGCATCAGGACATCATCGAGAAGGGTGGCGATTCTCCCACGTTTTCCATGGGATTCACCTATTCGGGACACCCGGTCGCCATGGCCGCGGCGCTCAAGAACATCGAAATCATGGAGCGCGACGACATCATGGGTCACGCCCGCAGCACGGGCGATTACTTCCAGGAGCGGCTGCGCTCGCTGGCGGACCTTCCCATGGTGGGTGACGTCCGGGGTGTCGGACTCATGGGATGCATCGAGTGTGTCGAAAACAAGAGTACCAGGAAGGCCTTCGACGAGAGTCTGAATGTCGGCAAGAAAATCGATGAGAAGTGCCAGCAGCACGGGCTGATCCTGCGTCCCATGTGGCACCTGTGCGTCTTCTCGCCTCCCATCATCATCACGCGTTCCCAGGTGGACGACATGGTTGCGATCATGGAGCAGGCCATCAGGGAAGTGGCGGACGATCTGGTGCGCGACGGCTCCTGGTCCGGCCGCGACTGACCCCACGACCTCATCGGCGGGCAGGTCCGGACGCTATCGGGCCGCCCTGGACGGCGCCGGGCTGCGGTCCAGGACCTGACGGGAGACGGTGAAGGGAACATCGAGCGCCTCGCCGATTGCCGCGGCCTGGCGCTCGATGCGTTCAGGAGAGGCAATTGCGGCATCTCGCGGGATTTCCAGGGTGAACCCGTCCGCGGTGGTGACAAGGGGGGACGAATCAAGGATGGGCCCGCGTCCGGCACTCAAGACAAGTGCAAGACGCAGCAGCCTGCCGAGCAGCACCGCCCCGTCAACCGTGTCCGGTTTCAGCAGGCGGCGGCACGGCGCCGCTTCTTCTGCCGTTTCCGCGCCGCCGTAGCGCACGAAGAGGGCAAGGGCGAGCCATGCCCTTTCCTGGTGATCGAGCACCGACCAGGGCATGTGGAGAACCCTGGAGAGGGAACGCCTGGCACGGTACTCGGGGTGTTCCCTCCAGCCGGGGGCGGCGCCCTGCCCTGTCCTTGGAGCCCGCGCCCCGACAGGGGCGTGGGGAGACCCAGGGAGAGGACCCCCCTGGCACGTTCCTCGGGGTGTTCCCTCCAGCCGGTGTCGGCGAGAATGCAGGCGGCGCGCACGAGGCGCGGGTCGGCATGACCACGATGCCGGATCACGGGGGCGACCCAGCGTTCGAGAGCCGCCGAACAGTCGGCGAACCGGCGGTGCCAGAGTGCAAGCTGATGGCATGCGGCGATCAGCGGGTCGCTCTTGCGGGTGGTGGCATCGAGCATGCGGAAGTGATGCCCTTCCCTGAGGCCCTGGGCCGAAAACACGACGTTCCGTGGCTCAAGGACATCCATCAGGTGGTCGAGCACCATGGCGCCCCAGGGCAGGATGGCGGCCCGCCGTCTGGAGATGCCGCGGATCCGCGACGTTGTCTCGTCGCTCAGTTTCTCCAGCATGCCGGTGAAGGTCCGTGCCTCTGCCGGCGCCATGGTGTAGCCATGCACGATGGTCAGCGGATAGTGATGCTGCGTCATGTGGAGGCGGGCGATGGCCCGCCACGAACCACCCACCGCGTGAAAATCCCGGTGTTTCCAGGCTTCAAGCCAGGTCACGGTGCAAACGGCCTCGCGAATTGCTGCCGATGCATGTGCCGGATCCTCCCCCCATCGTTCCTTCAGGCGCAAGGGTCCGATGTCGCGTGTCGCCTGCTCCATGACGGTGCCGTCTTCGACGGCGATGAGCTCCAGGCTGCCGCCGCCGAGGTCTCCGATGACGCCGGACAGACCGGGCAGTGCCGAGATGACGCCGGCTGCCGACAGTCGCGCCTCCCCGGTACCGGTCAGCACCGTCACGGCACGGCCCGTCCTTGCCTCGACGGCGCGGCAGAAGTGGCTGCCGTTGGCCGCCTGGCGGACGGCGGCCGTGGCATAGAGGGCGAGGTCTGCGCAGGGAACACTGTCGGCAAGGCGCACCAGGATATCGACGGCCTCGATGCCTCTGCGAAAGGCTTCTTCGCCGAACCAGCCGTGACGTTCGACGTCCACACCGAGTCCGATGACCGCCTTGTGGTTGATGACCGGCAGGGGCGCCCGACCGAGACCGTCGAATATGACGAGGCGAATCGAATTCGAGCCGATATCGATCACCCCCGCCCTGGCGGCGGGGACCGCCTCAACGGCTCCGTTCATTCCGCCGGCGTGGGTGTCGCATTGCCCCGCTGGATCTGCCGTTGCAGTGCACTGCCCCGGCCCGACAGGCTGGGATTGATCATGAAGAAGCGGTGGGCGGAAAAGGCGTTGTTTGTGTTGGCGAGCCTCGTGTAGGCGCCATCGCTGGTCAGGGTCCAGGACTGCTCCGTATCGCGCAGGTTGGCCACCATGATCTGATCGAGAATCTGCCGGTGAACCGTCGGGTTGAGGATCGGGACCATGGTCTCCACCCGATAGTCGAAATTCCGGGTCATCCAGTCCGCCGATGACAGGAAGACAAGGGTATCGGACGATGGCATCTCGCCGCCGTTGGCAAAGCAGAAAATGCGGCTGTGCTCGAGAAACCGGCCGATGAGGCTCTTCACCCGGATCCTCTCCGACAGGCCCTCCACACCGGGACGCAGGCAGCAGATGCCGCGCACCACGAGATCGATCTCCACGCCGGAACCGGACGCCTGGTAGAGCAGGTCGATGATCTCCGAATCGACGAGGGAGTTCATCTTGGCCCAGATGGCGGCCGGCCTGCCGGCCCGGGCATTGTCGATTTCACGGCCGATCAGCTCATGAAGGCGCTGGCGCAGGATGCCCGGCGACATGGCGACCGCCTCGAGGGTGTGTGGCCTGATGTATCCGGTCAGGAAGTTGAAAATCCGGTTGGCGTCCCGGGTGAGCGCCGGCGCGGCGGTGAAGAGGGAAAGATCGGTGTAGATCTTCGCAGTGACGGGGTGGTAGTTGCCGGTTCCGAAGTGAACGTAGGTCACCAGGGCGCCGTGTTCGCGGCGCACGATGAGTGAGATCTTCGTGTGGGTCTTGAAGTCCGGAATGCCGTAGACGATCTGGGCGCCGGCATGTTCGAGACCGCGGGCCCAGCGGATGTTCGCCTCCTCGTCGAACCGCGCCTTGAGTTCAACGACCGCAGTCACCGACTTGCCCGCCTCCGCTGCCTCGATGAGAGCCTTGACGATCGGCGATCCCTCGCTTGTCCGGTAGAGAGTCTGCTTGATCGCCACGACCGCGGGGTCGCGCGCCGCCTGCTGCAGGAACTGGACCACGACATCGAAACTCTCATAGGGGTGATGGACGATGATGTCCTTGGCTCGGATGGCATCGAAGCAGTTGCCGCCGAAGTCGCGTATGCGCTCTGGAAAGCGCGCCGAATAGGGATCGAACAGCAGATCGGGGCGATGGTCGACGATCAGCCGGGCAAGATCACTCAGACCGAGTTCGCCCGCGACCACGGTGACATCGCCGGGAATGACATCGAGGCGGTCGGTCAGAAGATTGAGAAGTTCGCCAGGCATGGCCGCATCGACCACGAGATCGATCACACTGCCGCGCCGCCGCCGCTTGAGAGCGCTCTCGAAATGGCGCACCAGGTCCTGCGATTCCTCGTCGATCTCGATTTCACTGTCGCGCACCACGCGGAAAAAGCCGGTTTCGAGCAATCTGAATCCCGGAAACAGGTTCTTGAGATGCATGCGCACGGCCTGTTCGAGGGGCAGGAAGCGCGATCCCTTGTCAGCGGGCAGGCGAATGAAGCGATCGGTCTGTTGTGGCAGCCTGATGATGGCATGGACCGGTTCATCCCCACCTTCGCCGATGAGTTTCAGGGCAATGCCGAATCCGAAATTGGGAATGAAGGGGAAGGGATGAGCAGGGTCAATCGCCATTGGCGTCAACAAGGGCAGGATTTCGCGTTCGAAGTGACCGGCGAGCCAGGTGCGTTCGTCGTCGTCGAGCTGGCCCTCGCCGACCACCGATATTCCCTCCCGTGACAGCAGCCCCCGCAGGGTGCGCCAGACGACATACTGGCCGTCGATCAGTGTTTTCGAACGGTCCTTGATTGCTGTCAGCTGACGCGCCGGAGACAGGCCATCGATGCCCGGAGTGGTGACACCGGCATCGACCTGGGCCTTGAGGCCGGCCACTCTCACCATCTGGAATTCGTCGAGATTGCTGGCGGAGATCGACAGGAATCTCAGTCGTTCAAGGAGCGGATGACGGGTGTTGCGCGCTTCCTCGAGAACCCGTTCGTTGAACGCCAGCCAGCTCAGTTCACGGTTGATGTAGCGATCGGCCGGCGCCTCGGTGAGTGCCGGCGTGACGGCAAGGACGGTATCGAGTTCCTGACTGACCATTCTGTGCTAGCCTCGGGTCGTGAAGCGGGTTGTGCGGGATGTCCGCGACCGTTGCAGGAGACGATGTGTGATGACCGCCGCACTTTATCTCGTTCGCCATGCCAAATCCAGTTGGGCGGACATCACGGTTGACGACCATGATCGTCCCTTGCGCAACCGCGGGAGGCGCCGCGCCGCCGGCCTCGCCAGCTGGCTGGAGGAACGTTCGCTGGGGTGCGATCTCGTGTTGTGTTCGACCGCACTTCGCACCCGCGAGACTCTGGACATTCTGCTTCCAGTACTCGGCAACACGGAAATCCGCTACGAAGAGGGCCTCTACCACGGAGACGCACGCCATCTCGTCTCCCTGCTGCGGCGTACGCCCTCCTCCATGGAACGGGTCATGGTGGTGGGACACGATCCCGTCCTGCAGATGACGGCGCAGTACCTGGCGGCGACGGCGACAGGCGATGCCATGGACCGGCTCGACCGCAAGTTTCCGACGTCCGCACTGGCCATGCTGACCTTTGGTTCGGCGGGATGGACGGCGCTGCGCCAGCACATGGGGCACCTCGAGTTCTTCTTCATTCCACCCGATTGAGATCGCGATGAGACTGTTTGCAGGCTGGCTCTATGCCCTGGGACTCGTGGCCACACTTGGCGGGGTCATCGTCTGGGTATCCAACATCCCGGACATCCCCGACGAGGACGACCTCGTCTGGAAGCGCGGCTATCTGATCGGTATCCTGCTGGACTACGACTACGACGGGTTGCACATCGTCAACATGCGGTTGCGGGGCGAAGAGACCCTCTACACCTACCACTCCATCTACCCCAGTTATGTCTCGGTGCGCGACCGTATCGGCATTTACCGCGATGTCGAGGTCCTGGTCGATGAGACCGCCGAGACCCCCGGTGCCGAAACCGTCAGGATGTGGGGCGTGATCGAACACGATCCCTACGACGAGGGCATCTCCGTTTCGTTTGACGAGATCCGCGCGGAGGTGACCCAGACCGAACGTTCCTGGCAGCGCGTCGCCCTCGTCGTCCTTGCTGCCGGACTGTCCGCCATCCTCGCAGGATTCGCGATTCGCCGCGCAGTTCCCTACGTACCGAAGGATCCCACGGCCTGACGGCCTACAGGCGCCGGTAGATCCTCGAGGCGTTGCCCGTGGCAATCATGGCGACGATGCGGTCGGCCTCCGCCAGGTTGAGCATGCCCTCCAGGATCCAGCGGTCGAGATGATTGCGCAGTGTGCGCCGGAACTGGAGCTGGCCCAGAAAGTGGAGCTCGGCCAGCCCGAAGGCATCCGAACTGTAGAGCTGCTTGAAGAAGGGGCCCATTTCCAGGGCTTCCCCCATGATCGTGGCGGCCTGGGGGCCAGTGAAATTGAGGACCACGCCGACGTCGTAATAGACGTTGCGGAAGATCTCGGCGAGCCAGGCGGCCTCGCGATGGAAGGGATAGTTGTGGAGCAGCGTGCAGGTGACCTCCCAGGATTCCATGGCGCGCAGGAACTCCGTGAAGTGCGTCGGGTCGCAGGCGTGCATGGTGATGTCGGGGTCGCCGAAACCGACGTGAATCTGCAGGGGAAGCCCGTGCTGACGGGCGAGTTCGGCACCTGACCACAGGCCAGAGCGCACGATGTCGACCGCCTCGAGGCGCACCGTTCCTGAGGTCTCGATGGAGCGGAACCAGGCATCCGTTGCCGTTCTCACCTCGGCGGCCGAAGGCGGGCTCTGGTCGATGGCGAAGGTCGTGCGGTAGGCGACAATGGTCTTCAGGCCCACCGCGCCGCGTGTCCGCGCCGCCAGGGTATCGCCGAATGCTTCAGGGAAATGCGCCGCGTCGACGCCGGACCGCGCCACCTCCTCGGCCACGGCCTCGATGCGGACAACCTCGTGGGCCGGCCGCCCCGAGATCGCCGCCATCGCCGGCACGTCGGCAATCGATTCGCTCCGGTGGCCGGTGTCGACGATCAGCCGTTCCAGACCGCAGGCGCCGAGCAGGCGCCGGTTGACCTCGGCGGCGCCGATCTGGCGGCGGCGTTCGACGTAGTCCCTGCCTTGCGTGAAGGGGTCGAGGTCGAGCAGGGGCGCACACTGGCTGCGGACCATGAGGCCGAGCGGCTTGTCGAACTGAGAGGTTCCGATGGGTGGCGGCCGGTAGCTCTCGCTCATCAGCGCCTCGAACGTCTGCAGATCGAGGTCTCCCGGCATCACGCCGTGACAGTGATGGTCGATCAGGGGCAGATCGCACGCCACGCCTGCGGTCGAGGCGGCGGGCGTCATTTCAGTAGGCACCGCGGTACTTCCGGCAGAGTTCCGCCTCGCTCATGGCTCTCGCATTCGCGGCCTCGAGACGCTTGAGGGCGCCGTAGGCCTCGATCATCACCGGTGTGAACCAGTGCCGGACACTGTCTTCATCCAGGAAGGCGTCCAGGGCCTCGTCGAGGGTGGCTGGCAGGGTGTTGATACCGTGATCGCGACGTTCGGTGTCGCTCATTGAGGCCGGATCCTGGTTGACCATGGCAGGTGGCGTCATTCCGGCGCGGATTCCCTCGAGCCCGGCGCGGACGATGGCGCCGATGGCAAGGTAGGGGCTGGCTGTCGCATCGGTGGAGCGGACTTCGATGTTGAAGGCCGCAGCGTCGCCGTCGGGCGCAGGGCAGATCCGGATCGCCGCCTCGCGGTTCTGCACCCCGACAGCGTCGAAGCCGCAGCTCCAGTGGTGCGGCCCGAGACGCATGTAGGAGACCGGACTCGGCGCCGTGATGGCGACGAGAGCCCGCAGGTGACGGTGGACCCCGGCGACAAAGCGTCCGGCGGTGTCGCTCAGACCACCCGGACCGGCGGGGTCGGCCGTCACCGGATTGCCGGCACTGTCCCACAGGCTCAAGTGAAGATGGCAGCCGTTGCCGACGGCATCCGGCGCCGGTTTCGGCGAAAAACTCGCAGCAATCGAGCATTGGCGTGCAGCCTCGCGCACCGTCTCCCTGGTGATGACGACACGATCGGCGCCGGCGAGCCCCGTTGCCGGTCCGCAACTCACCTCGTACTGCCCGACTCCGTACTCGGGCTCGAAGGTCTCGAGATCGACGCCGGCATCAATCAGTGCCCGGGTGCAGAGATCGGCAAAGGGTGCGGCACGGCGAATGGAATCCACGGAAAACGGTGCCGCCCACTCCAGGTCCTGATCGATGAGCAGGAACTCGTTTTCGTAGGCGATGGCGACCTCGAGCCCGGTCTGGTCCTCGAGGTCGTCGAGGGCCTGTGCGAGGAAGCTCCGGGTGCAGCACTCCCAGGGGGTGCCGTCGGCAAGGAGGCTGTTGCACAGGGCGACATGGAACGCCGGGTAGTCCTGCTTGAGGACAATGCGCCTCCGGGTTGCATCGTCCGGCACCTGGCGCACCTCGCCCATGGGCCCCCGTGGATTGGGTGCGATGTCCTCGAAGGGTGTCAGGGACTGGCCCGCCAGCGCCCAACCCAGCCCGTGGCGGCGGCGGCCCTCGTACTGCTCCACGGGAACGCCCCTGGTCCGCGACAGTCCCACCAGGTCGTTCCAGACCAGCAGAACAAGTTCTCCTTTCGTCATGACACCTCGCATCGGTCACGTGCCGGCGGCCACTGTTGCAACGCGGACAAGGCCGGTCAACGCCGCTTGACGAGCCTGCCGGGGTCTTACAATGTCGCCGGTCCATGCGGGCGGGCAGTTCATGGTGACACGGGTGAACACGTTGACATGAGGTCCCGTCTCGCGTCGTGGCCGCCCCTTGCCGGCAGCCTGCTCATGCTGGTTCCCATCGCTGCGGTGTCCCTTCTGGTGTGGCAGACGGCGGGTGCGGCTCTCCAGGGAACGGTGACGCACTACCTCGTGCTGACCGTTGCCGTGCTGGCCTTCAGCGCCTTCACGGGCAATTCCGGGATCCTGAGCTTCGGTCACGCGGCCTTCATGGGCCTGGCGGCGCATGTCACCGGTGTCCTCACCATACCTGTGGCTCAGAAGGCCATCTTTCTTCCCGACCTGCCGCTGTGGCTTGCCGGTCTCGAACTCCACTTTCTCCTGGCCGGCGCGATCGCCGTTGTCCTCGTGACGATCGTCGGCTTTCTCGTCGGTATCCCGATCTGCCGTCTCCGTGGCGCCTCCGCTGCGCTCGCCACCCCTGGGCCGTGTCGGGGGCGCCTCGGCTGCGATCGCCACCCTGGGACTGCTCATCATCGCCTATGGCATCCTCGTGGGCGCACGGGACTTCACCCGCGGCAGCCAGGCGCTGATCGGCGTACCGCGAACCGTTGACATACCGCTGGCCCTGCTGTTTGTCGTCGTGGCTCTCGTGGTGTGCCGTATCTTCCGCGATTCCCTGCCAGGACTCGAGTTGCGGGCGGCGCGCGAAGACGAACCGGCGGCCAGGGCCGTAGGCGTCGACGTCCACCGTCGCCGCCTCCTTGCCTGGACGATCAGTGCCGGTATTGCGGCAATCGCCGGCGTGCTCCTCGCCCATGAACTCGGGGTCTATTCACCCAGGGAGTTCTATTTTCAGATCACCTTTGCAGTCCTCGTCATGCTGATCGTGGGTGGCATGACAAGCGTGTCAGGGGCCGTGGCGGGCGCGGTTGTCGTCACTATCCTCATCGAGGTCCTGCGATCGGTGGAGGAGTTCATCAATGCCGCCTGGTTCGATGAGCCGACGGTCTTCGGTCTCACGGATATCGGCCTCTCGCTGGCCATCCTCGGCGTGCTGTTCTGGCGCCGCAACGGGCTGTTCGACTACCGCGAGATCGAGGACATCGTCCTGCGCCGCCGTCAGGATTCCGGCGAACCTGCCGTTGTCGCGCCCGTCCGGGTTGAACCGGAGGGTGCACTCGAGATTCGTGATGTCACAAGGGCGTTCGGCGGCCTGCGCGCCGTGGACGGCGCCAGTCTTTCGCTCGCACCCGGCGAGATCGTCGGCCTCATCGGCCCCAACGGTTCGGGAAAGACCACCCTGCTTGGCTGTATCTCCGGTGCCCTCGAGTGCGACGGAGGCACGATCGTGCTTGATGGCGCCGACATCACCGCCATGCCCAGCCACCTGATTGCCCGGCGTGGCGTCGGACGCACCTTCCAGAACATCAGGCTGTTTTCCAACCTGTCATCCCTGGAGAACGTCAAGACCGCCGTCGCGGCAGGATCTGCGGGCCCGGGGGCGGCCGGCATGACTCAGCGATGCCTTGCCCTGCTCCGGGAACTCGGCATCGCCGGCTATGCCTCGCGCCGTGCCGGAACCCTCGCCTACGGGCTGCAGCGGCGTCTGGAAATCGCCCGGGCGCTGGCCCTGGAGCCCCGTTACCTTCTGCTCGACGAACCGGCGGCGGGGATGAACAAGAGCGAATCCGACGAACTGTTGGCCATTCTGGCCCGTCTGAGACAGGCCCGGGGCCCGGGCATGCTCGTTGTGGACCACGACCTCAGCCTCATCATGAGATTGTGCGACCGTGTGATCGTGCTAAACAAGGGTCAGGTCATTGCCGAGGGAACGCCGGAGGAGGTCCAGTCCGACACGGCCGTAATCGAGGCCTACCTGGGTCGCCGGCGCACGGCCGAGCGGGCCGCCATGTTGTCAACAAGAAGGGAGTAGGACACCGTGAACCAAGTTTCAACAACCCGCATTGCCGCCGTGGCCGCCGGACTCATGGTTGCCGGCGGTACTGCCCAGGGGGATTCTCACGGGATCACGATCGGCTATGCCGGCGGATTTACCGGCTATCTCGCGCCCTATGACCAGCCATCCCTCAATGGGGTGCAGCTGGCTCTCGACCAGATCAATGCGGCCGGTGGCATCATGGGCATGACAGTCGAACTCATCGTCAAGGACACGCGCTCGGACACCGCACAGGCTTCCGTCGTGGCCCAGGAACTCGTCGATGACGGTGTGGTGGCGATGATCGTGTCGTGTGACGTCGATCCCGCCGTGGCGTCCGGCGTCATGGCCCAGGTGGCCGAGATCCCCTCGGCGAGTTCGTGCGCCTCGACCCCCACCCTGCCGGCGGCGGTCGGACCCTACATGTTCTCGAACTATACCGCAGACAACCTGCAGGGTGCCGTCCTTGCCGAGTATGCCCGTGGCCAAGGCTACGAGAATGCCTACATTCTGCTGTCCCGCGACACGCCCTACACCGAAAAGTTGCCGGAGTACTTCGGCGAAGCCTTCGAGGCCATGGGCGGCACGGTGGTTGCTGTCGGTGAATACACCATGGGTCAGCAGGATTTTTCGGCCGAGGTCACAAATATCGGCGGCCTCGATCCCAGCCCGGACGTCATCCAGACTTCGGCCTATGAGCCCGATTTCCCGGCCTTCATCAAGCAGCTGCGGGCAGCAGGTATCGACACGCCGGTGCTCGGCAGTGACGGCATCGATTCTCCCACGACCTTCTCCCTCGGCGACGTGGCCGAGGGCGTGGTCTTCTCCAACGCCGGATTTGCCTCTCCGGGAAGCGCCCTCGAGGCCTTCGAGATGGCTTTTGAGGAGAAGTACGGCACGCCGAACGACACCGTCTTCACGGCGACAGGCTATGACCTGATGATGGTCATCGCCGCGGCGATCGAGGCGGCAGGCTCCACCGACGGTCCGGCGATCCGGGATGCCTGGGACAATCTGGAGAACGTTCAGGTCGCCACGGGGTCGATCACCTACAAGGATCAGAACCGGGTGCCGGTGCGTGTCGTCGCACTCAACCAGGTTTCGGGCGGCGAAAGGGTTCATGTCGGCGATTTCTCGCCTGACCCCTCGATGATCCCGGCTCCGTGAACAATGGCCCCGAACACCTCCTCGACGTCGCAGGGCTTGAGGTCCGTTATGGCGCCATAGAGGCTATCAGGGGCGCAGGCCTCGAGGTCTGCAAGGGTGAAATCGTGGCTCTTCTCGGCGCCAACGGCGCCGGGAAGAGTTCCTTTCTCAATGCCATCATGGGATTGGTGCCGCTGACCTCCGGGCGGGTTTTGCTTGACGGCGAGGACATCGCCGGCGAGGCGCCGGAAGCAATCGTCCGCCGTGGCATGACCCTGTGTCCGGAAGGACGGCGCGTCTTTGCCAATCTCACCGTACGCGAGAACCTCGCCATCGGCGGTGCAACGCGCCGCCGTGCCGGTGATGCCGCGACCATTCTCACCGGCATGCTGGATCGCTTTCCGGTGCTTGCAGAACGCCATGACCAGATGGCCGGCACGCTCTCAGGCGGCGAACAGCAGATGCTGGCGATTGCCCGGGCCATGATGTCCGCTCCCCGGATCGTGCTGCTCGATGAACCGTCGCTGGGTCTGGCGCCGCGTATCGTCGACACCATCTTCGAGATGATTGCTGCCCTTCAGCATCACGGGGCCACCATTCTGCTGGTGGAGCAGAATGTCGATCTTGCCCTGGACATCGCCGACAGGGGCTATGTTCTTGCGTCCGGCCGTGTGGCGCTCGCCGGACCGGCATCCGAGCTGCTGGCTTCCGGAGATGTCGAACGCGCCTACATGGGACGCGACTGATGGGTGGCGCGGGGCACCAGTCGACCGGGTGCCGCGCCCCTCTAGAGATGCGGGATGGCGGCTGATGGAGATTCTCATCCAGCAGTTCGTCAATGCCCTCTCCCTGGGCGGCACCTATGCCCTGCTGGCCCTTGGCCTGGCCATGGTGTTCAGCGTTCTGGGCCTGATCAACTTTGCCCACGGCGATCTCATGACGCTGACGGGCTACGCCATGTTCTTTGCCATCGGCGCCGGTCTTGGCATGCCGCTGGCGGTCGTTCTCGGCATCGCCTGCGCCACCCTGGCGGCGGTGGCGATGGAACGGGTGGCCTTCCGTCCGGTACGTGACGCCAACACGGCGACCATGCTGCTGACCAGCCTGGCGGTCAGCACCATCCTCCACATGCTGTTCCAGAACCTGATTTCGGCGCGCCCGCGGGCCATTCCGGTGCCCTCCTGGATGATCGGCGCCGTCGATGTGGGTGGCCTGGCGATCGGCGTGATTCAGCTGATGTCGATCACCGCTACAGCGCTGCTGCTCATCGCCCTGTCGATCTTCCTGCGCCGTTCCACCCTCGGCATCGCCATGCGGGCAGCGGCTCTCGACTTTCCGGTCACCCGGCTCATGGGAATCAATGCCAATGCCGTTGTCGCCACGGCTTTCGGCCTCTCCGGGCTGCTGGCCGGAGTTGCCGGAGTCCTGTGGCTGGCGCAGCGTGGCTCGGTCGACCCGCTGATGGGTTTCCTGCCCGTGCTCAAGGCGTTCATCGCGGTGGTGCTGGGCGGTCTTGGCAGCCTGGCAGGCGCGGTGGTGGGCGGGTTCGTCCTGGCGTTCATCGAGGTGTTCCTGCGCGCTTTTCTTCCCGACGGCTGGTTGCCGTTCCGCGAATCGATCACACTGACCCTCGTCATCGTCCTGCTTCTGGTCAGGCCGGAGGGTCTGATCGGACAGCGCGAGAACGTGAGATAGAGGGCGCTCGATGAGCAATTCGCTGCTTGAGAGGGACAGGCGGGCTCTCGCCGGAATCGGCAAGCTGAGAACCTCGCCGCTCACCATCCGCCATGCCCGTGGCAACCGGCTGATCGAAGAGGACGGCCGCGAGGTGCTCGACATGTCCGCCACCGCCGGCGCGGCGCTGCTGGGGTACGGACACCCCGGAATCGTCGAGGCAACCCGCCGTGGCCTCGAGGAGTGTGCCAGCGCGTCGGCCATGTTCGGCGCCTGTGAATCGGCCGTGGCCCTGGCCGAGGACCTTCTCGCCCTCGTGCCGGAGGCCGATGATCACAAGGTCTGGTTCGGTCACAGTGGATCGGATGCCAATGACACGGTCATGCGGGCCGTGACGGCAGCGACGGGACGGCGCCGGTTCATGAGTTTCCATGGCGCCTATCATGGCGGCCTTTCGGGCTCCATGTCGGTGTCCGGCCACCCGTCACAGCAGCATGCGCTGCCTCGTGGCGGCCTGGTGCAGATCCCCTTTCCCAACCCATACCGGCCCCTGGGTGGTCCCGACGCGGCGCGCCATGTGCTCGATCATGTCGATTTCCTGTTTTCCACCGCCATCCGCCCGGAGGATGTCGCGGCGCTCTTCATCGAACCATTGCAATCCGACGGCGGCATGCTCGTGCCACCTCGGGGCTTCTTGTCCGCCCTCGCCGACCGATGCCGGGCCGAAGGCATTCTCGTCGTCAGCGACGAGGTCAAGGTCGGCCTTGGCCGACCGGGGTGCTGGCACTGCTACCAGGCGGAAGGCTTCCGGCCCGACATCGTGACCTTCGGCAAGGGCCTGGGGAGCGGCATTCCCGTCTCGGCCATCGTCGCGCCGCAGAGCGTGATGGATGTGAGTGAGGCCTTCGCCCTCATCACCACCACCGGAAACTCCGTGTCGACAAGCGTCGGGCGCGCCGTTCTCCGGCACATCCGCGACGACGGTCTCGTCGACAATGCGGCCGTGCGCGGACGCCAGCTCATGGACGGCCTCGTTGCCATGCAGGGACGTCACGAACTGATCGGTGATGTCCGGGGGAGGGGGCTTGCCATCGGCATCGAACTGGTGAAGGACCGGGAGACGAAGGAACCGGCGACCACCGAGGCGGCCAAGGTCGTTTTGCGCTGCTACCAGCTCGGTGTCTTCATCACCTATGTCGGCATGGCGTCCAACGTCCCGGAACTGACCCCGCCGCTGACCCTGACCGCCGACGAGGCCAGCGAGGCCCTCGCCGTGCTCGACCAGGCTATCGGCGACGTCGCGGCCGGGCGTGTCAGCGACGACGAGATCGCGGCGTTCGCCGGCTGGTGAGCATGCTTCGGGCGCCTGATCCGCCCCCGTTCACATGGTTCAACCGCGAGGGCCGGAGCCCCTGTCTCATCGTCTGTGATCACGCGTCTCGCGCCATCCCCCGTTCCCTGAAGAACCTTGGCCTCGACCCGGATCACCTCCGACAACACATCGCCTGGGACATTGGTGCCGCGTGGATTGCACGCAGACTCGCCCGGCGCTTCGATGCGCCGCTGCTGCTGGCCGGCTATTCCCGTCTGGTGGCCGATTGCAACCGCTATCCCGGTGATCCGGCAGCCTTCATCGAGGTGAGCGATACCATTCCGGTCGATGGCAACCGTAACCTTGGGGAGATTGATCGCCGGAATCGCCTCGAGGCGGTCTGGCATCCCTATCACGACGCCATCAAGACGGCTCTCGCAAGCCGCGGTGCGCCTCCCGCCTTCATCTCCGTCCACACGATGACACGGTGCATGCGCGGTCGCGAGCCGCGCCGGGAGGCGTTCACCGTGTGCTGGAACCGGGACGGACGTCTGGCAGTTCCGCTCCTGCAACGCCTGCGCGCCCGTGGCGACATCGTTGTCGGGAACAACCAGCCCTACGGTCTCGATATCGGAGAGGACTACACGGTGCCCGAGCACGCGATGCGCCGGGGGCTCGCCCACCTTCAGTTCGAGGTGCGCCAGGATCTCGTCTCAAGACCGGACGACGCTGCATACTGGGCCGACCTCGTTCATGACCTCGCCGCCGATCTCGTGGCCGATGCCAACCTGCGCCAGGAACACCACGTCTGGCCCTGACACGGGTCCCATCTCTTCGGTCCAGAAAATCCGGTGTGCGAATGTCCCGAATCACGCAAAGTTGCCACGGGACGGCCTCTCCCGGCTTTCCGTATCCATCGGTTGACGCCGCACACGGATGACAGCAATCCCGCCAGCCGTGCGGCGATCATGCACGATTGCCTCTGTGCGTGGTGGTCGGGGACACCCTCGTGCAGTGATTGAAGACCCATTGCCCGTCTTCGGGATTCTGCCACGGATCCAGCACCCGAATACCGAAGTTTCGAAAATCCTTCACGTTGCCGGTGGCAAGGGTCAGGTCATGCTGAATGGCAACCGCCGCGATCTGCGCATCGGCTGTGGAGGGGCGACGGCCGGTACGGTCCCCGTCACCCATGAGTCGTCCCCGGACTGCCGCAGTAGACGTGTCAAACGGCAAGATGCGCCCTTCGAATTGCCGGGCGAGATCGTGTCCGATCCATCTCTCAAATCGTTCGCGACGGGCTTGTTCCCTGACCTTCCACGCGCCTCTGACAAGTTCCCCGATGGTTTGTGCCGCAAGGAAGAGGTCACTCGGAATCCGTGATTCAATCCAGTAGAGCACAGTCTTGTCAGGTCGTGGCCTGACGGTCTCGCTGATCACATTGGCGTCCAGGAGAAAGGCCATCACACGAGATTGGCAGATCGTCCCGTCGAGTGGTCGCGCTCCATCGCGAGCTCAGCGTCGGTCAAGGGCGAAGCTCGGAGGAAAGCGACCAACTCCGCGCCCGTCCTCGCCCCTGGAGCCGCCAGCCCGGGTCGCAGGGTTCGCCGAATCAGTTCGGCGTCCTCGCCGCCCGAACGCAAGGCGGCAGCGATGGCCTTGACGAGGGGTGCGTCTTGAATGGGTACCGTGCCTTCGACGCGCCTGGCGCCGCCAGTAGCGATCTTCCTGCGGTGACGGGAGACGCGGGAGGCCTGTTGAGCGTCCAGACTTGCGGGAGTCACGGCAGCGTATCCAATCCGGTAACGTTCCCGGATAGTGGCGAATGGGTAGCTCTCATCTCAAGCGCGGCTGCAAACACAGTTCCGCAGTCCGTGAAATGGCGGCGGGGTCCTTCCCGATCCCCTCGCAGTTTGAGAAAGCCCGCACGGCGCCAGAAGAGGCGGTCGCGCGAAACTCGGGAATTGCGAGGGTAGCGCAGCAGGCGCGACCTGGTTGTTCAAACCAGCCCACGGTCCCAGGCATCGACCCTCCAGGCCTTGCGCAGCACCACAGGGCAAGGGATTCAGGGTCCGGGACGTTGCCAAGCGGGAGGTTGAAGGGGAATACTGTCTCCATCACTCGAACAGCGGAAGGTCCCATGTCCCGGAAGGAAGAACGAGATCGCGCGATTGCAGAAACACTCGACAAGGTGCGCGCAGTGGAAGGCGTCACGCGCCAGTCGCTCGAGGAAATCCGTGATCACATGATTGCCCTGGCGCAGCGTCGCGATCTCTTTACCGAAGAGGATTTCCCGATTCCGGCGGATGGCACCGGCGAGACCTTCGACGTCCTGTCACGCGACGATGACGGTCGCCATGAACTCTACATCGAGGTCGCCAACAAACATGTCTGGACACCTCCCCACAACCACACGACATGGGCCGTTGTGGTCGGCATCCAGGGAGTGGAACTCAACCGGATCTGGGAGGGCGACGGCGGGCCGGCGGGCGAGGCGCCGCTCAGGCTTGCCCGCGAGATCGAGGTCCGCAATGGCGCCGGTGTCTGCCTCATGCCGAACGACTTCCACTCGATCCACATGGAAGAGGGGGTGCACAACATGCACCTTCATCTCTACGGACTGGGATTTGCCCATCTCAAGGGGAGGCTCATGTTCGATCAGGAAACCGGCTCGTATCGCAGTTTCGACTGAAACGACCGTGACGGCGTCCATCGACAGCGGCGAGCTTCGCGAACGGATCATCGCCGGAGGCGAGTTTGCGCTGGTCGATGTGCGCGAATCCGGTCCGTTTGCCCATGGCCATGTTCTCAGCGCCTGCAATCTTCCATTGTCGCGCCTCGAACTCGGCATCGCCGCCCTTCTCCCGCGCAAGGCCACCTTCGTTGTCCTCACGGACGGCGGCGATGGCCTGTCACGACGTGCTACGGGTGTACTGCAGACCATGGGTTACGGTGACATCGCTGTTCACGAGGGCGGGATCGAGGCCTGGCAGGCGGCCGGCGGCGAGGTCTTCGAAGGCATCAACGTTCCATCCAAGGCGTTCGGCGAATGCATCGAAAGCGCCTGCGCCACTCCGGCGCTGGACGCGGATGAGGTCCACCGCCGGATCGCCGCTGGCGACGACATCATCGTTCTCGATGGCCGGCCCTTCAGCGAATACGGCGACTTCGCCATCCCGGGTGCGCTCAGCTGTCCCAACAGCGAACTGGCCCGTCACATCACCGATCTCGTCCCCTCGCCATCGACCACGGTTGTCGTCAACTGTGCGGGAAGGACCCGCTCGATCATCGGGGCGCAGACACTGAGGAACACGGGCCTTGCCAATCCCGTCCATGCCCTTGAAAACGGCACCATCGGCTGGGAGTGGGCCGGCCACTCCCTTGAATACGGTGCCGGCCGGCGTCCAGGCGGCACGTCGGCGTCATCGCACGCCTGGGGGATTGAAGCATGCCGGCGCATGGCATCGGCGACCGGACTGGGCGAGATCGACGAAGCGACGCTCGACGACTGGCTCAAGGATGAGTCGAGAACCCTCTACCGGTTCGACGTCCGCTCTCCGGAGGAACACGCGCGGGGCGTTCTTGCCGGCATGACCGCCATCGAGGGAACGCAGCTGGTCCAGGAGACCGACTCCTGGATTGCGGTACGCGATGCCCGCATCGTCCTTGGCGATGACTGTGGCACGCGTTCGAGGTTTGCCGGTCACTGGCTGAAACAGATGGGCTATTGCGACGTTCATGTGCTGGACACCGACCATGTGTTGCCGGTGCCGTCGACCCCGCCGGACGCACCGATGGTGCCTCCCGGCGAAGCGGCGGCTGACGGATGGACGATCCTCGACCTTTCGTCATCGCTGCAGTACATTTCATGCCATCCGGCGGGAGCATTTTGGGCCTTGCGTTCCAGGCTGGCAGGATGTGCGCCGGCAGCGGATCGCGGCCTTGCCGTACTCGACGACGAGGGCGGTCGCCTTGCGGCCCTCGCCGTGACGGATCTTGCCGTTCTCGGCATCGGGGCGCGTGTCTTGGAAGGCGGTCTCGAGGCCTGGATCGCGGCCGGACTGCCGGTGGCGGCCGGCCACGAGGGAGCGTTGTGCGCGATGGATGACCGGGGCGAGGCGCCGTTCGGAATTCTCGATGATCCCGATGGTGCGAAACGCCGGTACATCGCCTGGGAAAAGGGCCTTCCGGCCCAGATTGAAAGGGACGGGCTGTTGTCGTTTCGTCCCGTCACTGAACCACAAGGAGAACACTGACCATGAGCGATCTGAGATCCATCCGTTACAGCAACCAGGGCCCTGAGGACTCCGGACTCCAGCCGTGGGACCCGATTTCCAAGGAGTCTCTCATTTCCGGAGATCCCGTGCAGTCCGGCCATGTCTACCACAGCGACGACACGGGCCAGCTGACCTCCGGAGTCTGGCATTGCACGCCCATGGTGGCGAAGCCGGGGCCCTACGACGTCAACGAGTTCATGATGGTGCTCGATGGCGCCATCACCCTCGAGTACGCGAACGGGAATGCAGAGACATTCAGTGCCGGGGAGTGCTTTGTCATCCCCAAGGGGACGCCGCTCTCATGGAAGCAGACCGGGGATGTCCTCAAGTACTGGGTCATCTTCGAGGACAATTCGGGCGAGGAACTCGAGGCCGCCGCCAGGGTGGCGCGGCGTGTCGACCCCGGCACGGCCCTCGAGGCGGTCGGAGAGCAGGACACGTCACGCTATGTCGGCGGCGTGCCGGAACAGGGAATCCGGATTCTGTTCGAGGACGCCACCCGCCAGATGATCTGCGGCGTCTGGCAGACCAGCGAGATGCACACGAAGCCGGCGCCGTTCCCAAGAAACGAACTCATGCACATCCTGGAAGGGGAGGTGACGATCACCGACGGTTCCGGCCATGCCGAGACCTATTGTGCGGGCGACACGTTCATGGTTCCCAAGGGCGCCATCTACCAGTGGGACAGCACCGGAACAGTCCGCAAGATCTTCTGCATCTTCCAGGCCAGAGAGGCGGTTGCTGTCGAACAGGCGGCAGAGTAGGCGGCCGGAAGACCGGGCTGACAGGCGCCTGGCCATTGTCTATTCTTGCCGCACTACACACCTGAGGATTCAGATATGGCACAAAGCATGATCAAGAACCTTGCCGTGGCGGGCGCCGTTGCCGCCGCGCTCTCGGCCTACACATCAGGAACCGTGCAGGCTGCGGAGGAGAAGTGCTACGGCGTGGCCCTGGCCGGCGAGAACGACTGTGCGGCGGGTGAAGGCACGACCTGTGCAGGCACATCCACGGTCGATTACCAGGGTAATGCCTGGTCACTGGTTCCCGAGGGAACCTGCCTGACCATGGATCTCCCCGACGGTCGCAACGGATCCATGGAGCCGCTCGATCGCGACCTGCCCGGATAAGTCCGGCGGCGACCCCGGCCACGTGGCCGGGGTCGTTTCTTAAGAATACCCGCGGACATGCCGGCTCTTCCGCCGGACGTCGGCGTCGGCTTCAAGCTGCGGCACCTGGAGGACGTTCTGGCGGCGCCCGGACCGGTGACGTGGCTGGAGATCCACGCGGAAAACTACATGGTCGACGGTGGCCCGAGGATGGCCGCGTTGCGACGTGTGGCGGAACGGTTCGCCATTTCCTGCCACGGGGTAGGCCTTTCCATCGGCTCCGACGGACCGCTTGACCGCGAGCATCTCGATCGCCTCGCCTGTCTCGTGCAGGGGTTCCTGCCGTCCATGGTGTCGGAGCACCTGGCCTGGTCGCGGCACGGTGTTCACTGTTTCAACGATCTTCTTCCCGTGGCCTACGACGAGGCCACCCTGAACCGGGTGTGTGACCACGTCGACGAGGTGCAGGAGTGTCTTGGCCGGCGGATTCTCATCGAGAACCCGGCGAATTACCTCACCTGGGCCTGCAGCACCCTGGAGGAGACCGCGTTCCTGGGGGATCTGGCCAGGCGCACCGGGTGCGGCCTGCTCCTCGATCTCAACAACGTCCATGTCTCGGCCGTCAATCTGCGTTTCGATGCGCGTGACTGGCTCGAGTCGTTTCCGCTTTGGGCCACCGCCGAGATCCACCTCGCCGGCCACCATGAAGACAGGGATGACGATGGTTCCCGGTTGCTCATCGATTCACATGGTGCTGCGGTGACGGACGACGTTCTTGCACTCTACGGCGATGTCTGCGCGCGTGCAGGCCCCTTGCCGACGCTCATCGAATGGGACAGCGACGTTCCGCCATGGTCCACGCTGGTCGCCGAAGCCAGCCGTGCCAGCGCCGTCCTCGAGGCGGCGCGTCGCCATGCCTGACAGCCAGGGCCTGTTCGCAAGGGCGCTTCTCGATCCCTCGGCGCGGGTCCCGGGAGGCCTGCTTCGTCCCGATGGCGCGCCAGCCACGCGGCGCTTCGATATCTACCGCAACAATGTCGTCGCTTCCCTCATCGATGCGCTGGCCGAGTCCTTCGGCGTCACCCGTGCCATTGTCGGCCAGGCGTTCTTTCGCGCCATGGCGGGAGAGTTTGTCCGCGCCCATCCTCCACGCACGCCCTGTGTGGTCGACTACGGGGATCGTTTCCCGGATTTCATTGACGGCTTTGAACCAGCCGGCGGTCTGCCCTACCTGGGCGACGTGGCGCGTCTCGAGGCGGCGCGCCGGAGATCCTTTCACGCAGCGGATGACGGCATCGCCGATCCCGGCTGTCTCGCCGGACTCGACGGGGAAACACTGCTTGGAACCCGCATGAGCTTCAGGGCGTCCACGTTCATCGTGCGCTCGCCCCACCCCCTGTGGTCGATCTGGCGCCACAACACGATGGATGATTCGTCTCCGGTCGCGGCGCGGGCCGAGGATGTCCTGGTGTCTCGTCCCGCCGACAGCGTTCTCCTTCACAGCCTGCCGCCGGGGAGCGCCGGCTTCCTGGAGGGCCTCTCGAGAGGCGATTCCCTGGGAGACGCCGCCCGGAGGTGTCATGGAGTCGACCTCGCCGCCACTCTCACCGTCGTCCTCGATGCCTGCGCCGTCCGTGAGATCGTTCCAGTGTGAACGATCCCGCCCCTTCCAGTAACGGTAGCCGGCGGCGTGTCGTGAGGCAGGAATTCCTTGCTCAGCAATCTCCCCCTCCGTGGCGCGCCGCGTGTCGATCCCCTTGAAATGAACTTGCGGAAGCGGGATTTCAGTTCAGCTTCGCTCACGCCCGGCCATCTCGCGTTGATCGCTGCGGCCAGTCGGTCATCCATGTCCGCGCTGCAGGCCGATCGGAACGAACGGGATTCTGCCGTTCTGGAGCAGCCGGCACGATGTGGTCGCGAGACGTTCAGGATGTTCGTGGCCTGCCGTGTCGTGAGCATGGCGCTGACCGGAAAAGGCGTCACCGTCTTGCCGCCAGTCCGCTACTCGCCCCCTCAACGGCAACAGGCCGCGCAACCGTGCGCGACTGCATCGTCGGACGTCAGATTCGACCCTTGCGCATGCGGCGATGTGCATTGTGTCGCCTGCCCTATGCCGCACCTTCAATCGCTGTCGCATAGGCAGCGAGGTCCGATGTGCTCATTCGAAGCTGTCGCGCCATGTGTCGCCATCCGTCCAATGCGGTTGCGACTTCTTCGATGATGGCATTGGAGCGGGCCGCGTCCAGCGCAAAGTACGGTGCAGCGGCACGGGCCAGATCCAGATCGGCGTCCGGCCCTTCTTCCGATATCCAGGTGGTCAGTTCCCGCGCCTTTTCGGTCAGTGGCACCGGGTTCAGGTCATAGGCTGGAGAGAGGCGCCATGTGTTGTCGCGATCATAGAGGAAGCCATGGTTGCGCAGGTGATCGTCGAGGTTGCCAACCATCACGTTGAAGACAATTCGCCTCCACAACTCATGCAGGTCTTCGGTTGGCGCGCTCGAATACATCCGGATGATCTCTGCGATATCCGTGTAGGTCGCATCGTCGCCGTCGTTGAGCCCGAGCAGGGTCATGGCGGAAACGAACGGGATTCTTCGGTCTCCATCGCGGTCGAACCGTGTGATCAGGGACACCGGCCGACCGGCCACGTCCAGCAGCGTTGCCCGAGCAACGTTGATGCCTGCGGCGGCGGCGAGTGTCATCGCCAGCACTTCGCCATGCGGGATGCTGCGATCGTCATCGTTCTTCGGAAACTTTGCGATCGCCAGATGGCCGTCATTGTCGATGACGGCGGACTTGGGGCGGGCGCCACCAAGAGGCGAACCTTCGTTCAGCAGAAGTCTCAGGTCTTCGGCGGTTTCGGTGTTGGACAGGATCGCATCGGCGGCGTTGAGGAACGCCGGTAGCCGGACCAGAGGAGGAATGCGGTAGCGGCCAATGTTCTGGTTGAAGGTCTCAGTGCCTTCCCGGCGGCATCGGAGCGCGCCTATTCTCGTCCGGTCGTTGATGGCGAGGAGATAGTCGATCTCGGAGAGGGTGCGCTGCTCTCCGGCCTTGCGAACGGCACGTCGTATCAGCTGTCGGCCCCAGCGGTCCGGGGCGGCGTCGCGCAACGCGCCAGGCAATGCGGACCTGCCGGAGGAGGTGTAGATCTGTTGACTTTCCAGAGGCAGGTTCGCCGGATCCAGGGCGAACGCGCCGGAGGATCTGCGCCACGTGTCGGCGTACTCGAAGACCGAGCTTTGGCCGTGTCGTCTGGCGATATAGTGGCATCGGCCGACGAGACGTGTCTCGGCATTGTGGTCGATATGGACCTCGACAGTGTCGGTCATGACGGGGTCCGGGCGCGGCGGCGTGGTTGCACCTTCCTGGGCAGTCGATCCTCGTCGATGTCCAGTCCGAGGGAATCGTCTCGACGGTCGGCCACCTGGGAGAGACGGTCGGCGATACCCAGGATGGCCAACACGGTTGCATAGATGCCGATCGAGACCGACGGATCGCCTCGTTCGAGCCTGTAGAGAGTGCCGCGGCTGATGAAAGCGCGCTCCGCCATCGAGACCGTCGAGATGCGACGCTTCTTGCGGGCGACGGCGATGTCCGCGCCCAACTTGACGAGGGCCTGTCTGGCTGCTCTGGGAAGCGCATGTGTCGCCAGCGTTTTCATCTATTGTCTTATGTGATAAACATTAAAGAAGTGTATTGTGCATTCTATAAGACAGTATGAAGTTGGTCAACAGATTTCCGCGCTTGACAGAAACTGCCTGAGATTGTCCCGGTTGCATGCGGTAGCATCGCCGAATTTCGCCAGAAGGCCACCTTCCGGATTGAAGTCGACCCGCGCCTCGTCCCGCTGGCAGCGGGTCCGGACTTTCTTGACGATGCTCCCGGACAGGCACGTGATGTCCACCGGCTGGAACGGAAAGTGCCGGAAGTGGCTCTGTAGGCGTTCGAATGTACCCGACGGAGACAGCGCAGGAACTTCCCCGTCGGCTGACCCGGAGCCTGGTCCCGCTTTGCCCGCCCGGATTCCAGTCGTGGAAGTCGGCGACTGGCGTGCTGGCAGGACTTGGCAACTTGGCCTCGATCAGGCGCCGTCAGCACGTGCGGTTGAATGGCGCTGGGCCTGTCAGGGGCATGCGGTGGCGCACTGCCCGGGGAATCACGTATCATCGTCGCCACGGAAATGACCACGCCAAGGCAACGGGGACAACGCCATGAACCCTCTGCACTCCCTTGAAAACCGGATCATCGGGCCGCTGGGTGACCTGCTCGGCGGCGCCGTTCTCACCACACTGGCGCGTCTGGTCTTCCTGGCCACGCTGGCCACCTTCTTCTGGACTTCCGCCGCCACCAAGCTCGGCGAGGGTGTCATGGGCATTGTTTCGCCATCGACCGGCGCCTATGCCCAGATCCTGCCGGTGCAGATCGAGGCCGTGGGCTACGATGCCTCGCAACTCGGAGCGATCTCCTGGCTGGTTGTGGTGGCGGGAATGTGGGCGGAATTCCTGCTGCCCCTGCTCATCGTCATCGGACTCTTCACGCGTTCCGCCGCTCTCGCGATGATCGGGTTCATTGTCGTCATGAGCATCGTTGACGTGGCCGGTCACGGTGCCGGGGCGACGACCATCGGAGCCTGGTTCGACAATGTTCCCGATGCGAAGATTCTCGATCAACGCGCCCTGTGGATTCTGCTGCTTCTCATTCCCCTGACCAAAGGCGCGGGACCGCTGTCGGTCGATGCCTTCTTCCTGCGCCGTCGTTTCTGAGGGTCAGACGAGGCCGGTCAGGGCCTGAACGCCCCAGCCCATGAGGACGGCCGCGCCAAGACCCAGCCCGAGGTAGAGTGCGAACACCTTGTGGCGGACGATGACGTAGACGGCCATGGCTGTGGGTATGCTGGTGATCTCGCCGCCGATGAGAAACGCAATCGCGGCGCCGGGTTCCATGCCCAGCTGCAACAACCCGTCTATGACCGGCACGGCAGCATAACCGTTGAGATAGGTGGGCATGCCGATGAATGCTGCCGCCGGCACCGTCCACCAGGCGCCTGAACCGAGAACGCCGGCGGCGGTTTCAGGCGGCACCCAGGCGAGAAGCAGACTCTCTATGACGAATGCAAGGGTCAGCCACTTCAACATGAATAGACCGATGGCGCGGGCCTGACCGACGAAACGGTTCCACCGTTGCGGGTCGCGCCAGAAAGCCAGCATGACCGGTCTCTCGGTGTCGAGACTGCATCCTGTGCCATAGACCGTGCCCAGTTCCGCGAATGGCACGTGGGGTTTGAGGGGGGACCGGACCCAGGCGAGGCGGGCGAGCGCAAGTGTCGCGAAGCCGGCGAGGAGTCCGGCGACGATCGCTGTCCCCGTGCGCACGAGCGCGAAGGGAAGGTCGATGATTCCCGCGGTGAGAACAAACATCTCCGGGTCGATCAGCGGTGAGCCAACCCAGAACGCCATGACGGGCGCCAGTGGCACGCCCGCGGCGAGCAGCCCGGCCACCAGCGGCACCACGCTGACAGAGCAAAACGGTGACAGGGCGCCCAGGACACCGGCGATGACCACAGCTTCCCCGGCGCGCCGCCGCAGGCTCTCGCCAAGGGGGCGGTCGAGAGCCGTGGCGGCGATCGATGCCGCGAGCATGGCGGAGGCCAGGACGAAGGGCAGGGTCCAGAGCCAGCTGGTGGCGAGGAACTCCAGCGAGGCAAGGAACAGGTCCCTGTCAAGCGCAAGGACAGCCAGCAGGATGAGGGCGGTTGCTGCCCACACCCTGTCGATGCGTCGAAGATGCGCCGATGCCTGGCCAGTGGCGACAGTCATGTCACCGAGTGTAGCGATCGAAAGGCCCGCGTGTCATCAGGAGGACCCGGTCGGGTGTGTCGGCGTGGCCGTCGAGGCCGATATCCCGAAGCAGGTGGTGGTCGAGACGCCTGATCTCATCGATGGTTCGGCGACGCATGAGGGATTTGCGGATGCGATCAAACATTTCTTGATCTCCGGTCTGGGGTGTGACCTTGATATTGTGTCTTAATAGGGCAAATTCAATCGAGATGTGTTGCGCCGTCTATCAAGAAAATCTCAATGAATGAGCGTCTGCCCTCTCTCAATGCCCTGCGTGCGCTCGACGCCGCTGGCAGGCATCTGAGTCTCACCCGGGCCGCCATTGAACTCAATGTGACACCGGCTGCGGTCAGTCACCAGATCCGCCTTCTCGAACGGGATCTCGGTGTCACACTTCTCGAGCGCAAGGGGCGCGGTGTCATGCCGACACCGGCTGCGCTGGCCGGCATGGCGGAGTTGCGCCGGGGATTCGACCACGTGGCGGAAGCGGTCCGCCGCATGCGCGATACCGGGACCGGGCCTCTCCTGCGGGTCACGTCCGAGACCACCTTTGCCGGCAACTGGCTGGTGCCGCGACTGGCCCGTTTCCGCAAACGCTGTCCGCATCTCGATGTTCTCATCGATGCTTCGGACCGCCTCGTCGACTTCGACCGCGAGGACTTTGACATCGGCATCAGGTGGGGCGGCGGCGACTATCCCGGGCTGGCCGCCGAAAGACTCTTCGATGAAGAGGTCTTTGCGGTCTGCCATCACTCCCTGATTCACGGCGAGCATCCCATCGCCGAACCCCGGGACCTCGCTCATCACACGCTGATTCACCTCGATTGGCCCACCCGCAAGGGGTACTGGCCGACCTGGGAGGAGTGGCTCGACGCGGCCGGTGTCAAGAGTGTCGACACGACACGGGGCCTGCGCTTCACGGTCCACAGTCACGCCCTGAGGGCCGCCGTGGAGGCCCAGGGGGTGGTCTTGACGACACCGTTGCTGGTGGATGCCGATCTGCGGTCCGGGCTGCTCGTGGAACCCTTCGATCTTCGCCTGCCCACAGGGACGCAGACCCATGTCGTCCATCACCGCAAGAGGTCGGACGAAACAGCGATCCAGGCATTCAGGGAATGGCTGCTCGAAGAGGCGAAGACAGCTCTGGTCGGCATGGAAAAACGCTGAAACGGGGCTCACGTATGGAGGAGACGGAGCGACAGCCAAGGCTGGCTTGCGCGTTCCATCAGTCTTCTTCCAGGTACACGGCGATCTGTTGCTTCCACCATCGTGACGATCCTCGTCGCAACTGGAGACGTCGCTTGTTCTTCCGCTCGAGCCGGGACCACAATGCTGTCAGACCGCCGCGGGGGAGGGTATGACCACATCGGAACTGTGCTATCTGTCGGCTCATGAGGCGCTCGAGCGTTTCAGGGCACGCACACTCTCTCCGGTCGAACTTGTCGAGGCGTTGATCGTCCGACATGAGGAGGTTGGAGCACGCATCAACGCCACCACCATCCTCTACCATGAACGCGCGCTGAAGCTGGCTCGCAAGGCTGAAGAACGATACGCGAGGCCGGGCGCAAGGCTGCGCCGACTGGAAGGCGTGCCGGTCATGATCAAGGACCTGCATCCGATCAAGGGCGAACTCAATCCGCAGAGCTGTCGAATCTTCGCCCAGGACGTTGCCACCGATACCCTGCCTACAGTCGAGCGCCTGCTGCGTGCCGGGGCCATCCCCCTCGCGCGCTCCACCAGCTCCGAACTTGGCATCCCCACGGTGTGCACCGGTGCCCTGTGGGGGGTCACACGCAATCCCTGGAATCTCGCGATGAGTTCCGGCGGTTCCTCGGGCGGTTCAGGCGCCGCGCTCGCCGCTGGATTGACGCCGATTGCGGATGGTTCCGACTTCGGAGGCTCGCTTCGCATTCCGGCCTCTGCTTGTGGGGTCTTCGGTTACAAGCCCCCCTTCGGACGCAATCCACAGGACCGGGGAGGGGTGTTCGAGAGCTATCTTCACTACGGACCGATGTCGCGCAGCGTCGCCGACAGCGCCCTGATGCAGAATGTCATGTCGGGCCTGCATCCCCACGATCTCACCACCCTGCGCGAGCGCGTGGTGGTGCCGCACCAGGCTGGTTCCATCAAGGGATGGAAGATCGCCGTGTCGATGGATCTCGGCTACAAGCGAGTCGACCCTGACGTGCGGCGAGCCACCCGTCATGCAGCACAGGTGTTCCGCGATCTGGGCTGCACGGTAGAAGACGTCGATCTCGGCTGGACTGCCGAGACCTTCCGGGCGTGGGAGGTGCGCAGCAAGACCCTGGTTGCTCACATGTTGGGGCCCTACCTGCCGCGCTGGCGCCACGAGTTGCTGAAGGACAGTGTTCGGGATGTGGAAGAGGGCCGGACGTTCACGATCGACGACCTGCTCGATGGGCGGCCGATCCGTGCAGCGATGTGGATGAAGCTCTCACCGATACTGTCGCGCCACAACCTGCTCCTGTGCCCGACGCTGGCCCTGCCTTCGGTGCCAGCCGATCATTCGATATTCGACGACGAGGTAGTGATCGAGGGACAAAGGGTTGAGCCCTACGTGGGCTGGTGCCTCACCTATCCCTTCAACTCACTGGGTCAGCTCCCGGTGGCGAGCGTGCCTTCGGGCGTTGCCGCCAACGGTGTTCCAACCGGAGTCCAGCTGGTCGGGCGACCCTTTGACGACGTATCCGTGTTCCGGGCTGCTCTCGCCTACGAGGCGGCCTTCCCCTGGCTGCGTCCAGGGAAGACGCCAATGCCTGATTTTCGTGATCCGAACCTGCGATGTTGAACGCGTTGACGCACTTGGTGGAGCGTGTCACGCTTGAATTCAGCGACCGTCGAGGTGTCACTGTCATGGCTATCTGGCGCTTTGTGAACCTGATTGCGGCGACCCTTGTCACCGGCAGCCTTGTTCTCGTGGGTGCTGCTCAGGCCGGTTCCGGCGGCAGCATCGCCTGGGGAAAACCGACCGAGGTCATCTCCTTCGATCCCCATGTGTCCGGAGACGGTGCGTCCTGGAGCTTCTTTCACCTCGTCTACGATCAGCTTCTGAGCACCGACGACGATTTCGGCCTCGCCCCCGGCCTCGCCCTGTCCTGGGAAGAGGTCTCTGCTACCTCCTATCGCTTTCACCTGAATCCAGACGCCACCTTCTCCAACGGTCGTGCTGTCACCTCGCACGACGTGGTCGCCAATTTCCAGCGCCTGACCAATCCCGAGTCGGGCGGTGTTTGGGGCAAGCAGCTCGGTGAATTCGAGGCGATCGAAGCGGAAGACGACCACACTGTTCGCTTTGATCTTGCCCTACCGAACCCGGTGTTTCTCAAGGTCCTGCCGCTCACTCCCTATTCCATCCTGCCGATGACGGAGTTCGAGGCCGGCACCTTCGATCCTGCCGTCGATATCCTGGGTTCCGGGCCCTTCATGGTGGCCGAACACCTGCAGGACGAGTCATGGACACTGACACGCAATCCGCACTATCACCGTGCCGGTCATCCCCTGATTGACGAACTTGTCATTCGCATCCTGCCTGACGACAGCGCCCGTATTGCTGCACTGCGCGACGGCCGTGTCGACATCGCCACGTTCGCCAACCCCGATACGCCCCTGCTGCTTGCCGATGTGCCCGGAGTCGAGGTCGTGGTGCAGAATACGACCAACTACTTCCGCCTTGACGTCAGCGCCATCGAAGAGGGTTCTCCCTTCACCGATCTGCGAGTGCGTCAGGCTGCCCATTACGCGCTCGATCGCGAGGCCATCTCCAACATCGTGTTCGGCGGTCAAGCCATCGTTGACTATCCGGTTCCGGCGGGACTCGGTTACGAGGCTTGCCGTGATGACCCCTTCTACGTCATGCCGCGCGACGAGCGTCTCGCGAAGGCGCGGGCTCTTCTCGAGGAAGCAGGCGCAACCGGAGCCAGGGTCGGCGTTATCGGGTCCTCGACCCTGATGATCTATCCGCTGATCGCCCAGGTCGTGCAGGCGAACCTCAATGAGGCGGGTTTCGATGCGTTTGTGGAGCAGATTCCAGCTGCCGAGTGGTACGCCCGGGTGTTCGCCGAGGATACCGATTTCGACCTCGCGGTGTCCTGGTTCGCCGGTTACACCGATCCTGCCATCGTGCTCTTCTGGTGGACCCAAGCCGGTGCGGCGGGCTGGGCCCACGGCTACACCATCACGGACGATCGTCTCGATGCGCTGGTGGCAAGGACGCGCATGCTGCCCGAGGGAGAAGAGCGAAACGATGCGCTCGCCGAAGTGTGCAGTGTCATCAACGAGAACTCCAATGTGCTGGCACTCGTCAACAAGCCGGATTACGTCGCCTTGCGTTCTGATCTGATAGAGGCGCGCATCGGCCGCAACGAGAGCACCTTCGACAATCTCAAGTATGCCGAGGAGTTCTCGCGCCTCGACTGATCGGTCCAGCCTTGAGCGCGGGACGCCCCTGGTTTCTCGCTTTCTACCTGGTTCGGACGTCGAATCGGCGACGCCGGCGCAATGAATCCCCTTGAGAGTGCCGGGCCTGCCCTGGCCATCGGAGAGTAGAGAGTTGCGCCTGCTGCTCCACATCGCCGCCCGGATGGGCATGGCCCTGCTGACAATGCTGAGCGTGTCGCTGATCGTCTTCGTCGCAATGCGCATGCTCCCGGGCGGCTTCGAGATGATCATTCTCGGACCAATCCAGACCGAAGAGGCACGGGCCGTCATCACCGAGCAATTCGGCCTCGACCGGTCCCTGCCTGAACAGTTCCTCTCGTGGCTCGTGGCGGTTCTCCATGGAGACTTCGGCATCTCGATGATCACCCGGATTCCGATCGCGGACGAAATCCTGCGCCGCCTCGGGGCAACTGTGCAGCTCACGGCGATGGCCGTCATCACCGCTCTTTGCGTCGGGCTGCCCCTCGGGGTCGCGGCGGGACTGGCGGACAGTTCAACGAGCGTGAGAACCTGCGGTCGTCTGGTGGGTGCGCTCGGCGCAAGCACACCGGACTTCGTTCTCGGCGTCGCCCTCGTTTACATCTTCTCGGTGTGGTCACTGGGTCTTACCGTGGGTGGTTACGTGCCCTTCTTCGAGGATCCCCTGGCGAACCTTCGAGCCATGATCCTTCCCGCCTCCACCTTGAGCGTTTTCGGGATTGCGCTCATCCTGCGTACGACGCGGGAGTCGGTCCTCACTGTTATGACCGAGGGTTACATCACGGGTGCGGTGGCCCGCGGGGACGATCCGGCTTCCATCGTGCGCAGACATGTTCTGCGCAACGCATCACTGCCCGTCATGACGGTTGCCACCATCTATCTGAGCCTCCTGTTGGGGGGCGCGGTGATTGTCGAGATCCTGTTCACGGTTCCCGGAGTCGGACTCTATACCTGGAATGCGCTTCTCAACCGGGACTACGGAGTGACCCAGAGCGCCGTCCTTCTCTTCTCCGGGGTCATTGTGACCTGCAACATGCTGGTCGACATCGCCTATGCGCTCGTCGATCCTCGCATCCGGGGACGTCGACAACAGTGAGTGGACAACACGAAGGAACAGCGGCTTCCCCATGGCGACTGCTCCGCAGCGACCCGCTCAGTGCCGCAGGCGCAATCATGCTGGTGCTGCTTGTGCTGGCAGGCGCTTTCGGACCATTCCTGCCCATCGGCGATCCGCTTGCCATCGGTGCCGGTCCAAGGCTTTCGCCCCCCTCGCTCGCGTTGCCATTGGGCACCGACGAACTCGGGCGTTCACATCTCCCCCGTCTCGTTGGCGGAATCCTGGAGACCTTCCTTCTGTCGGGGGCAGCCGTGCTCCTCACAGGAGTGATCGGCATCTCCATCGGCATCCTGGCGGCCTATCTGCGCGGCGTCACGGATGGCCTCATCGCCCGATTTGCCGACGTCCTGTTCGCCTTTCCGCCGATCATTCTCGGACTACTGGTGGTATCGCTGGCCGGGCCGGGCACGCTCGCTGTCATCACCGTCATCACTGTCGCTACCCTGCCGCTGTTTATCCGAGCGGTGCGTTCGGTGGCGCTTGGCATCGCGTCGCGCGAGTTCGTCACGGTGGCCGAGGTCGCTGGTGCTTCGCCGGTCCGCATCATGGCGGTCCACCTGCTGCCCAACATTGCCGGTGCTGCCATTGTCCAGCTCACCTATGCGCTCTCGATCGGCATGCTGATCGAGAGCGGGCTGAGTTTCCTGGGTCTGGGATCGCAGCCGCCCAATCCCTCGCTCGGTTCACTGCTTCAGCTTGGCGCGACCTACATGAGCATCGCACCGTGGCTGGTGTTTCCCGCCGGCATCGTCCTGGCACTCGCCATTTTGTCGGTCAATCTCGTGGGCGACGGTCTGCGTGATGCTCTGGACCCGATCGAGGGACGACGCCTGACATGAACGCGATTGTCAGGGCCCGCGACCTCGCCGTCGACTACACCATGCCGGGTGGCGTGGTACGGGCGCTTGACGGCGCAAGCTTCGAATTGTTGCCCGGCCGCTCTCTCGGCCTGGTGGGTGAATCCGGCTCGGGCAAGTCGACCCTGGGTCTCGCCATCGGCCGTCTCCTGCCCGCCAATGTGCGTCATGCCGCAGGGGATCTGGAAGTGGATGGTCGATCCGTGTTCGCCCTCGACGACGAGGGTATCCGCGCCCTGCGCCGCACGTCCCTTGGATTCGTCTTCCAGAGTCCGATGGCTGCCCTGGATCCCACGATGCGAATAGGCCGCCAGATCACCCTTGCCTGTGGGGGGCAGCCTGATGTCGGTCGTGTGCCGGAGCTGCTGCAGCAGGTTGGCCTGCCGAAAGGGGCCGCGCGCGCCTGGCCGCACGAACTGTCGGGCGGCATGGCCCAACGTGCGGTCATCGCGATGGCCATCGCCCGGCGCCCGCGCCTTCTCGTTGCCGATGAACCCACGGCGGCGCTGGATACCTCACTGCGCGCACAGATCCTCGATCTTCTGGTCGCACTCAAGAACGAGACCGGATCTGCACTGGTGCTGCTGAGTCACGAATTGCCCGTTGTGGCGCGCGTTTGCGAGATCATTGGCGTCATGTACGGTGGCCGTGTGGTCGAACTGGGAGACAGTGCCGGGGTCTTCTCGCGTCCGTTGCACCCCTACAGCAGGGCGTTGCTGGCAACGGCGCACGATGGTGCGCGACCGGGAGAGCGTCTTGCTCCGATACCGGGGATGCCGCCGGTCCTCTCCGGACCCGCCTCCGGGTGCAGTTTTGCGCCGCGTTGCGCGTTTGCCGATGAACGCTGCCGGAGTGAACGACCACCCCTTCGTCCGATTGGCGGTCGGCTTGCCGCCTGTCACCATGCGGATGGCACCGCCCCGGAGCGTGGTTCCGGGATGTCATCGGGAATGTGAGCCGATGGCCTCCGAAACCGTCGTGACCTTGCGTGGAATCTCCCTGACCTATGCGACCGGGCCCTTCTGGGATCGTCACACGAACCGGGCGGTGGATGGCGTCGATCTCGACATCGCCTCCGGGGAGACCGTGGGGCTGGTCGGTGAATCGGGTTCCGGAAAGACCACGCTCGGCCGCCTGTGCCTTGGCCTCCTCACCCCGACCACCGGCGAAGTGACTTTCGAGGGGCTCGTTCTCGGAACGGGATCCCGTCTGCCGCCCGGCGTTCGCGCCGTGGTGCTGCAACACCCGGAGTGGGCGCTCAATCCCCGACTGAAGATCGGCCACTCGGTCGCGGAGCCCCTGGTCATCCAGGGTCGCAAGTCGGACCCGCAGCGCCACGCCCGGGTGGCCCGGATGCTCGAACTGGTGGGTCTCGATCCAGGCTTCGCCCGGCGGTTCCCGCACGAGGTATCCGGTGGGCAACGCCAGCGCATTGCCATCGCCCGCGCACTCATCACCCGCCCGCGTTTCATTGTCTTCGATGAGGCAGTCAATGCACTGGATATCTCCATGCGCACACAGGTGCTGAATCTCATCATCGACCTTCAGGCCGAACACCGCTTTGCCGCCCTCTTCATTTCCCACGACCTGGCGGCAACGCGTTACGTCTCACACCGCATCGCAGTCATGTATGCCGGCCGCTTTGTCGAGGTGGATTCGGCGCGACGCTTTCACGATCGACCCTGCCACCCCTACTCGCGCGCGTTGGGCGACGAGGAGGACTTTCGCCTCGACGGCGTGCCCGGAGATCTCTCGCCTGAAGGCTGCGCCCTGGCCCGGCGTTGCCCCCTGAGTATCGATCGCTGCCACGCGGAGGAACCGGAGTTGCGCCTGGTGGGAAATGGGTACGCTGCCTGCCATCGTGCCGAGGAGGTTGCCCGATCATGACCCGCTGCCATCCCGCAAGGAGGTCCAGCCTTGTTTCGTTGCAGGAACCCGTGCCCTGGAATCCGGTGCGTGCGGCACGGGAGATGGCAGCCGTTGTCGTGTTCGCTCTCCTCCTCGTGCTGCCGGGACCGCTCAATGCGACGCTCGACGACGCGGATCTGCAGCGCACCTGGCAGCGAGCCTTCGTCATTGTGCCAGACGAGTCAGGCCTGATCCGCGGCTGGATCGAGGACATTGACTCGCGTCTGGAGAGGACTCTTTCCCCGCATCCCACCGTCATCTACCTGCACGGCTGCGCCGGACTCGGTCGCATCAGCCACGACGCGGCGCGATTGCTTGGCGAGGCCGGCTACGCAGTCATCATGCCGGACAGTTTCGCGCGCGAGAACAAGCCCAGGAGCTGTGATGCGGCGCGTCACATCGGTGGACTCCATCGAGCGGTTCTGGGCTGGCGGCAGGCCGAGGCCAATCTGGCCATCAGTCAGGCGCGGCGTCTCGCCTGGGTTGATCCTGACAATATCTTTCTGTGGGGATTCAGTGAGGGGGGAACCACGACAGCGACGGTGACGGGAGAACCGGTCAACGCCCGCATCATCGAGGGCTGGACCTGCCATGCCGGCTGGAACGAGTATCGAGGGCTGGACGCGCCATCGACCGAACCCGTGCTGGCGTTGCTGGGTGCCGGGGATCCGTGGTTCCAGTCCATCTACCTCAAGGGTGATTGTGGAGCCTTCATGAAGGGCCGCCCCTCCAGCACCTCGATCGTCTACCGCCGTCCGGACTTCCTCGCCACCAAGCACCACCTCTCCTGGCACCCGGATGTCCAGCACCTGATCCTGGAGTTCCTGGCCCTGCATCACGCGCAACCCTGACCCCCTTGACCGAATCCAGCCCGCCTGACACGGTTGGCAGACCCCGAACCGGACAGACGCCGGTATGTTGCAGGGACAGATGAAAGGGCACGACGCCATCTTCCGTTCCCGGGTCGCAGATTTCGACCTGGTCCATCCCTCGTCCGGTCGGCCGTGACATGACGGTAGAGCGGGGAGACCGTGTCGTTGCCACACACAATCGCCGTCCTTGAGAATCTCCGTCTCCATGCAACGAACTCGTCGACTACGGCATTTCGCGTGGACGGTTGCGACCTTGCTGGATGGTGCGCTCAACAGAGATTGTCGAGAGGCGCCGGGAATGTGCGCGCCGCTCGCCACGGCACCGGCTGATGCTCTCCGCATCTGCCATGCCACCACACCGGACCGGAAGTCATGCACAAATCGCAGGCCGCTATGGGCTCAACCATCCGTGTCATCAGCCTGTCTTCTCGCAAGTCGCGTCGTTACTGGGCACCGCCTGTATGCTCAGGCTGTCCAGGATTCAGATGTCCAGCGTCAAGACGATGAACACTACCTGTCTGGAACCCGGATCATCCTGCAGGGTTGTCGGAGGTGAATGACGGCCTGCCCTCCTCGGCGGTATAGGGCGGGCGGGGCATCTGGACGATGAGGTGGACAAACGGCTCGTCACCGATCACCTCGAAACGGGCTATGGTACCGATACGAATGAAGAAGAGATCGCCGGCCTTGAGATACATGCGGTGCTCGACGTCGAAATTTGGCGGGGACCGGAAGATGCACTCACATTCCCCGCTGATGCCGTAGTCCACCTCGTCGTACCAGTAGAACCAGTCGCCGGCCGGTTCTTCCGGCCGAAATTCTTCAAAGGAAGCATAGCACGTCGGGGTATCGATGTCGCCGCTGAGCCACGGTGCGGTCTTGCCGGCCCAGGCAGCGAAACGCTGCATTCGGTCCCTGTCGTACCGGTGCACCTGGATCTTGGTATGGTCGGTCATGGTTCGCTCTCGCCTCATCGCAGATACTGGTGGCCGAGATGATCGGGGACAGCCCCACACGGAGGTTCGCCGAAGAACAGTTGGCCCGAACGGCCGCACGAAGATGACGTCCGCCGCCGCGGGACCTCAGGAAATGGCCTCCTGCGCCATCGTCAACCGTTCAGCACGTCGCCGCCATTGGGCATGAGCACCTGGCCGGTGTAGTAGTCGGAATCCGGCGAGGCGATGAACGCCGCCGTCAGCGCGACATCCTCGACCGTGCCGAAACCGAGCAGGAACTGCTTTTCCTTCTCGCGCTTCCACTCCTCGGTAAGGTCGCCCAGGATATCGGTAGGATGGGTTCCAGGCGAGATGGCGTTCACCGTGATGAGGGGCGCCAGTTCGCCGGCCAGCGCCTTGGTGAAGCCGATGATGCCGGCCTTGGCCGTCACGTAATGGACAATGGTAGCGCCGCCGGCGCCGCCTTTCTGGCCGATACCCGAACTCATGGTGATGATCTTGGCTGCGCGCCGCTCGCCGTTCATAGGACTGAGCTTCAACATGGAGGGCAGGCAGGCCTTGGTGACCAGGAAATGTGAGCGCAGGTGCGAGTCCATCATCTCCTCCCAGGCCGCCAGCGGCATGTCGATGAAGCGCATCTGGGTCAGGATGCCCGCGTTGTTCATCAGAATCCGAATCTCGCCGAACTCTCCAAGGACCGCATCGACCATTCGTTCAACGTCGTTCTCGCGCGTACAGTCGGCCTCAACGGCAATGGCGCGGCGACCCATCGCGCGTATCGCTGCGACTACTTCATCAGCCTTGTCCTTGCGCTTGACGTAGTTGACGGCGACATTGGCCCCTTCATTGGCGAAGGCCAGGGCAATGCCGGCCCCGAGTCCCCGGCTGCCGCCGGTCACAAGCGCGGTCTTGCCGTCGAGCTTGCCCATCTGTACCTCCCTAGAATTCGAAGTATTTGGGGTTGGGCATATTGACGAAGAGCGTACGGTAAGGCTCGTCGCCGATTACTTCCCAGCGTGCCTGGTAACCGATGGGCAGGAGGTAAAGGTCGCCTTCTCCCACCTCGAGTTCGTGCTCCTCGTCGTAAGTCGGCGGCACTCGATAGATACACTTGGCTCTGCCCTTGAGGGCAAAGTGGACCTGGTCATACCAGAACACCCAGTAGCCAAGATTCTCATCCGGTCTGAACTCCTGGAAGGCAGCGGAACAACTTGGCTCGTGAATTGCCATCTGCAACCAGTCGACGTACTCGCCACCGCGCACAACCACACGCTTGAGTTCGCTTTCGTTGAACCTGTGCTTCGTAATCATCAGTTCGTCCTCCCGGTACCTTGTCGTGATATGCCGCAGGCACCTGCGATCAAGCCCACGAGCACCCTATTCCACCTCTGCTTGCCAGTATATCCAATTGCTGTCCGGTTACGCCAGATTGGCGATCGGGCATTCGCCGCGGCAGTTCAGGTCAGTAGGTTTCGGGGTCTTCACCTGTCGCCGCTTTCCAGCGTAACCGGAAGCGCATCCACTCCGCCTCCTCGCGCGTGTGAAAGACCTGGTTGTCCACAATCGTGATCGGATCGCCACGGTGCTCTCCCAGGGTTGCCAGCAACCATTCTCGCCCCGGCTGCCGGCATACCAGGACGTAGGAGGGTTTTCCGGCATTCAACCGAAACGTGTTGAGCAGGTGTTGCAGCGCCGGGCTGTGGCGCCCGTAGGGACGACGACGGAACTCTTGCGCCAGGGCCCGGTCATAGGCGGGGCCTTTCCTGTGCACCACAAACACCCCTAGGGATCGCGCCGGTTAACCAGGCCAACACCATGTCGCCTAGAAAGAGGACGGATCGAGGAACCGGTCGAGCACATTGCGTGTGATTCGCGAGACATTGTTGTTGTAGCCGTTGTACGACAGCGCGGGTCCCCACGCGATCGAGCCGGTCGAAAACACGGCACCACCGTTGGGACATTCGAAGAATACCATGTCGGCGCGCGCCTTGGGATCCTGCACACCATCAAGCGGGAGGAAACATCCTTCCGGATCCTCGGGAGTGGTGACGTAGGCGTTGGAATGATTTTCCGACGAGGCAACGACCAGCGTGTTGGGGGGCGCCTGCAACCTGTCATCATGAATGTCGATCTCCCAGCCGGCCGCTCCGCCGCCCGCCGCTCCGAAATCGCCGATCAGCTCCTCATCACCTATCCCTTCGAAAATGAATCGTGCGCGCTGATCGAAACTTCCCGGCTGTCGCCGGTAGTAGGATGACACGTCGAAACCGGCCGCTGAGAATCCGACTCCGACCAGTGCCTGTGGAGGACGGCCCAGGTAGCGCCAAAGCCCGCCGTATTCGCCGGTGAAGCTGTGATAGTACTCGCCGGGCTCGGCAGCCCAGCCGCGCGGCCCGTTCTCTGCGCGGCGGACTTCCAGTACGCCGGGCAGATCGGGGTGATAGGCGACACGCCAGTAGAATCCGTTGCCGCCCAGGTACATGAGCCGTCCGCCAAGGTCCCTGTAGGTGCTGAGGGCCCGCCACATGGCAAGCGAGGTGTACTCCGGATGCGTGCCGGAGATAAGCACGCGGTAGGGCGAGATCAACGCCAGCCCCTCGTCATGCAGATCCTCGTCGGTGATCACGTCATACGTGTAATCCCCGACCTCGAGCCAGTCCGTGATGTGGGTGTCGGCCGTGAAGTTCCAGCGTGCATCCTGACCAACATGGCTGTCAGGGCGCATGTCGAGAATTGGCCGGAGGCGCGAGGTGTAGCAGACGCCGCTGCCGTCCCTGTGCGTGTCATAGGTTGAGTAGCCGTATTCCCGATGAGCGTTCAGGAAAAGGTCGTGCGTCCTCAACTCGAGCATACTGCCGCATTCGAACTCGCGGCCTGTCGGCGCGTCCACGTTCTTGTGCGAGTTCGCATAGGCCATGTAGGTGGCGCTCGAGAACAGGAAGCAGACATCGGCCGTAGGTCGACCGCTGCGGGGACGCACGACAAAGGGGATGTGGTCGCGTCCGCTCTGCGTCTCGACGCGCGCGGCATAGATTCCGCTGCGCAGGTCGACGGGCACGTCAAGTGTGAAACTGGTCGCCCAACCGGCATCGTAGAGATCGTCCTCGTGGAAGTGTATGGCTCCGTACTGCTCGGGCGCTGCCTGCCAGTCCATGATCTCCCCTGTCCAGTTGTGTCCGGTCATGGCGCGCGCCGGCAGGTTGACCGTCACGCCATGATGGTTGTTGGGCGAAATGTCGGTGACCGAGTCCGATTGGATGCCCCTGGAGAAATCCCAGGCGGCCAGTACGCAATGCTCGATCTCGGCATCGAGCGGTTCGCGCAGCATCAGGTTCATTTCCAGCCGGTCGAGCGGACACTTGGCCAAGCGGGGGCTGTCGATCTTTCCATTGAAGTGGGCGCCAATCAGCTGGCCCGGAACCTCGGCCGAAAGACAGTTTCCGGCGATCACCATCGGTACGCGAGGACAACCGATGGGTGTCGACGTCACGGCAGTCACGCAATCGCGCGTCAGGGCACCAGGCCAGGCGTAAAGCCGCTCCTTGTGGAGTTGAATGACATTCGTGGTGCAATCGTAGGTCGCCGCAACAAGGTACCAGGTGCGTGGTTCCAGTACATGACGGCTGCGAACCGTCTCGCATGAACCTTGTCCATCTCCGAGAGTCGCTGCAAGGTGCCCCCTGGTGTCGATGTGCAGCATGAACCCGCAACCGGTTTCGTCCAGCCACTGGGAGAGAATGGCTTGCGGCCCGCGGTCCGGCAACGTCGGCCAGATCAGAGCAAGTACCGTGAAGCCGGGCAGGGCGCCCAGATCGGGTGTACCGGGCACCACGACACAGGATCCGGCATGAATCGGCTGACGGCATGCCGGATACTCGCCTGCCATCGATACCTCTACCGGCTCGAGCTTGAGCCCGGGACCGTCCGGGTGATGGTCTCCACAGATCACGCGCAGGATCCCGGCACGAAAGGCCGGCGCGTCGTCCTCGCAGCTCACTTTGAAGTCAATCCGCTCGCCGGCTTTCACGGAAATGCGGTCGCTGTAACCGATAATTGTCGTGCGTGCCCAATCAGGTAGAGGCGGTGCGGTCATGGCGGATATCCTTCGAGAAGCGGGACCAGCCAGGCCGGTCGGCGCATGGCACAAGCCTCCTGTCGCGCGTGGTCGCCGTTCGGGTTCGGTTGGAACGACCGAAAGTGCCGGCGGGCAGACGATACCGGCCGGGAGAATGCAGTTGACACAGCTGCATCCAGCCGAACATTTCCGGCGCTGCCCGGGGCAGGCCCTCTTTCGCGCCTACACCGCAGCAAACGGCACTCCCGAGGCGAACCTCTCCACGACATTTCGCGTGATGGTCGAAACGTTGTTGTCGTAGTCGTTGTGCGACAGGCTGCCGACCCACGCGACGGACCCGGTCGAAAAGACCGCGCCTCCACGGCCCGTCTCGAAGAACACCATGTCTGCGCGCACACACCGGGAAATCGCGTCGTCGATCTTCGGGGCGTCCATGTCCATGATCTCCTCGACCGTTGGCAGGTAGGTCGGCGAATGCAGACCGGCCGACGTCGCCAACAGGAGTGTGTGCGGCGGTGTGCCCAGTTCATGGTCCAGTCGATCCATTTCGTAGCCCGCGGCGGCGCCGAGAATCAGACCGAAGTCTCCGATGATCTCATTGTTGTCGATGCCATCGAAGATGAACGATGCCCGAGGATCGCGGCTGGCCGGCAGGCGACGGTACCCGCACCCCTTTCCGCTGCCCCAGGCTGTCATGCCCACACCGAAGAGAGACTGCGTCGTGCGGCCGCGGAAGCGCCAGAGGCCACCGAGCTCGCCTGAGGAACTATGGTGGTATTCGCCTGGAAGCGCGCTCTGAGTGCGGCTCCCGCTCTCCCCCCGGCGCACCTCGATGATGCCGTGATGATCCGGGTCTCTACTCGTAACCCAATAGTATCCGTTTCCTCCGAGGTAGATGGCACTGCCGCCTTGGTCGAGGTACTCCTGCCATGCCGTCCACATGGCATCGGTTGCGTATTCAGGGTGGGATCCGGTCACGACTGCTCGGTAGGGGCGCAGCAGTGCGGCTCCTTCGCGGTGGATGTCCTCGTCGGTAATCACATCATGTGCGATGTCCTGCTCCATGAGCCAGTCGATCAGACAGAGATCCGCGCTGAGTCGGGCGGGCGCCCCTATGTTCTGCGCACAGTACGCAGGTCGTATCGTGTTCGGCACAAGGCGGGACGCGTAGTAGACCGGACTGCCGTCGCGGTGCTTGTCGTAAAGACTGAGGAGGCCGTGCCGGGATACGAAGTCGTCCTCTGCTTGCCTGATTTTCGCCGTCGGGCCGCCAAATACTTGGGAATTGGCATACGCTTGGTACGTCAGGGTCGGCAGAAGCACAGCCAGCCGAACCCGGGGAGCGCTATCGCTGGGCCGTACAGCAAATGGAATTCTGTCCTCGCATTCACCTGCCCTGATGCGTACGGCATACACCCCGGACGGATAGGTGTCGTCGATCGGCACGACCAGATCCGTATCCCAGCCGGCGTCCTCCAGATCGTCGGAGTGGAAGTGAATGGCGGCGTAGTGTTCGCGTGCCTGGTTCCAATCCGTCTGGTGACCGGTCCAGCGATGGCCGGTTACGGCGCGAGCCGGCCGGTTCACGAGGACTCCGTGAAGTCCGTTGGGGGAGAGATCCGTCACCAGTCGGCTGGACATTCCCGAGGCAAAATCCCAGGCGGCAGCCAGGCAGTCCCGAGGCATCTTCCCTGTGGCCACTTCCATCTGGGTTTCGTGTTCCGCAACCGTCAGGGCTTTTCCTGCAAGCCTCGGCGCTTCGATCTTGCCGTCAAAATGATAACAAGGCGCCGCGCCACCCCCGATGGCGGCAACGAGGAGCGGCACAGACTCGCCTCCGATCGCGCGGCTGGCCAGTGAAGCGTGAAGTGTCACCGACGAGTCGGCGCCGGGCCATATTCGTGCCGGCCTCTGCAACAACACAGCATGCCCGCTGTCACAATCCACGCTGACAGCGACAAACGTCCACTGGTTCGCCAGGACGGGGATACCCGAACGTACCCGGTCGGGCTCGGTGTTTCCGTCGCCCACCCAAAGTTCAAGATCACCAGCATCTGCGAGGAGCACCGCGAATCCCGAACCTGTGGCTTCACACCATCTCGAGACGATGCCCTGCCAGCCATGATGGCAAGGCGCGGTTGGCTGTATCCACGTGCTACAGCTGAGCGACGCAACCGGAATCAATGCACGCGGAAGGCAAACTTCCATGAACGAACCTGGATTGATCGGCTGCTGGCGACCGGGGTACCGGCCACTCGCCGATGAGGGATGGATCGATTCCCTGACTCCTGGCCCGACCTCAACGCCATGACGGAGACGGACCACATCTGCGTCAAAGTGTGACAACGCGCAGCTGACTTTCACCTGTAACTCATCCCCCGAGGCAACCGATATCTCCTGGCAATAGCCAATCACGTCCTTTCGCAAAGGACCGCGCCAGGGGACTCGGCGGCACTCCCGGTCATCAGGCATCCACGACGCTCAACTCGTCATGCCCGTCCACGAGGCGAATCGGTCCCGAGTCGGTGATCACCACCGCATCGACGGGCGAAAGATCGCTCAGTGCCCGCGATTCTTCGCGTTCGAGCCACAGCAGCGGATGCAACACGATCGCCATGCCGGCCTCCAGCACGCGCGCTGCGCCAGGGCAAGTCGGAGCTTCCACCGCGTTCACGCCTGTACCATGTGCGTGGAGGCTGACTTGTCCGTGGTTCGAGTAGCCGTTGCGGCGATAGACCTCGTTGATTGCCTGCTCAAGCTCGGCACTGTCAACGCCTGGTTTCATCAGCGCGAAGGCCCTATCGAATGCCTCGCACCGCATATCCCAAAAGCGGCGCTCATCATCAGGAAACGCGGAAAACCGGTAACGGCGACGAATCTCCACCCAGTAACCCTCCGGTCCGGCAACATCCATCTCGATAACGATCAGGTCGTCGCGAGCCAGTGGGGCAGGGTCAGGGGCCGTCCCGCCGATCAACCAACCTCCCGCCACGACACAGTGGGGGTCGGGGGGAGCCAGGGGGGCAGGGTCGGGGCCCGCCCCGCCGATCAACCAACCGCCCGCTCTGCAGCCGAGGCCCTGGAACGGACGGCGCGAGAACGCCACGGCCGCATCGGCACAACCGTCCAGGCGTAGGGAACGATGAGCCTCGGCAATCAGTTCGACCGGCAGGACGCCCGGACGAAGCAACCCCTCCAGCGCGTCGGCGGCACGTCTGACAATCGCCGCGGAGTGGCGCAGTGCGGAAACTTCCTCCTTCGATTTTCTGCAGGTCGCAGCCTCGTAGATACTGTCAGCAGGATGAAACACGGCATTGGGCATACCTTTCGAAAGGCTTCGCCAGTCCTTGAGCGTGAGCGAGTCCTCGAACCCGATGGTGCCGATCCGGCTTTTGGCCAGTCCCAGTTCCGACATGCAGATCGCAAGTTCCCTCCCACGGTCCTCGGTCGCGCGGACATCCGGAATCCAGTCCGGCAGGGCGTAAATCCGCACCGGATCCATGAACAGAACGGGTGCGCCCTCCAAAGGCAGCAGCATGATCGAACATGGTTCGACGAAGTTCCTGATGTTTGCCAGATAGGTCAGCCGACCCCGAGAGCTGGCGTCGCCTCGAGCAGCAATCAGCAGGGCATCGAGATTGTATGCGTTCATCTGCTCGCGCAGCGCCCCATGGCGGCGGTCTCGTTCGGCGACACTCGACAAATGACCTGCTATGTCTGTGTTTTCGGCCGCAATGGCGGATTCTTGCGTGTCTGCATGCATGGACCGCACTCCCGGATCCCTGGTTCAGTTCCGACGTGCAACACCGTGGCCGACAGGATGCACGCCGCGAATCGTGAACAGGTCTGCCTGTTCGACGGAACGTCATGCCGGCTTCACTTCGCGTTGGCCTTGCCTTCCTCCTCAGGACGGCAACGCACCTCGATCCGCTTCGCATTTCACCGCGAACCAGGTTTCCGGTCCACAACGTCCGATATCTGCGCCATCATCTTGCGTGAACGAAAGAGCAACGTCCAGAGACGCGTGTTCCCGAAACCCGGCAGCGGCCTTTGCTGCGCTTCGATTGTCATGAGATTACCGTATGCCGAAACCGGAATCCGGCACGCGGAACAACATAGGCGCGTGGGCGCATAGCAAAGCAGGTTCGGTTAGGCTAGACTGCAACGACAGAGGGAATCAGGAGGATCGCGTGTTTCATGATGGCACCGCGGAACGCTGATCCATGAGCGATCAGTCACACGCATCCGCCGCCTAGATGCTGGCGGGCGAGCGTATCGTGGACAGAACACAGCAATCAGGAATGCCCAAGCTCAGCGTTGATGGTGTTTCGATGGCCTTCGGTGACCACACGGTCTTCAAGGGGATCGACCTTGATGTGCAAGCTGGGGAGTTTCTTTGCCTGATAGGATCCAGCGGCTGCGGCAAGACCACGCTGCTCAACCTGATCGCCGGCTTCATGCCTCCCACCGAAGGCGAAATCAAGGTCTCGGGACGTGTCGTGCATGGCCCCGGCCCGGACCGGGCAATGGTGTTCCAGGACGACGCGGTCTTTCCCTGGTACACGGTCCTGCAGAACATCGAGTATGGCCTCAAGATCCGCAAGCTACCGAAGGACGAACGCAGAACACAGGCGCGCGAACTCACCGAACTTGTGGGTCTGGGCGGTCGCGAAGATTACTATCCCGCACAGCTTTCCGGAGGCATGCGCAAACGCGTTGATGTTGCTCGAGCGCTCTCGGTCCAGCCCGAAGTGCTCTTGATGGACGAACCTTTCGCCGCGCTCGATGCCATCACAAAGGCACGCATGCAGGAAGAGTTTCTCCGAATGTGGGAGAACCGCGAGACGACCGTCGTGTTCGTTACTCATGATATCGAAGAAGCACTTTTCCTTGGCGACCGCCTGATCCTGATGGGCGAAAACAGCATAGTGCGCGAAACGAAGGTTCCGTTCGAACGGCCCCGAACCGAAGAGGTGCGCACCAGCCCGGAACTTCAGGGAATGCGCCGGGAAGTCATCGAGTACAATCGCAGTGTGACCCGAGACGGTGAGACCGGAACATGACCGCAATGGACAATCGGACCGGCAAGAGCAGCGCAAGCCCCAGGCCTGTGCGGCATCAGATTGTCCGTGCCAACGCAGACGGTGTGGCCGCAAGAATTCGTCGTTGGATTTTGGTCTTGTCCGTGCCGCTGGCGTTCTTTGCCCTCTGGTATGCGGTTGCCGAGGCCGGGATTGTCGGGAGGATTTTCATTCCGCATCCGGAAACCATATTGGAACGGGTGACATTACTCTGGCGGGAACTTCTGGTCGCGGTTTGGGTTTCCATTCAAATGGTGGCGATGGGCGCGTTCATTGGATCGGTTGCCGGAATTTTTATCGGATTGCTGTTCGGCTTCAGCAGGTTGGCGAGAGAACTGTTCGAACTTACCCTGGACACGATCAGGCCAGTACCCATCTTTGCCTTGATTCCCCTCTTCGTACTATGGTTCGGGATCGGCCTCATGCCACAGGTCGCTCTGGTGGCTCTGGGTGTGTTCCTCATCCTGAGCTTCACGACGATCGAGGCAGTACGAAATGTTCCGCGGATCTTCGTGCGGGCGGCATTGACCTGCGGTGCCAGCCGGATAGACGTTTACCGCACGGTCGTTCTTCCTTCGATAGTTCCGGAAATACTTCTGGGTGTCCGTTTCGGTCTGATCGCTGCCTGGGGCCTGGATGTCGCGGCAGAGTTTTCAAGTTCAAGCGAGGGGCTCGGGTACTTCATGATCGTCCGGGGCCAGTACCTTGATACAGCAGGTATCGTCCTGTCGGTCCTGCTCTTTTGCGGCTGCGCCATCATCGTTGATCGCGCGTTGCGATATATCGGTCGCAAATGCATGCCATGGAATCCTCGGGTCACCCAACAGGATTTTATCACTGAGCTGCTTGGAGGACGAGGATAGGTTGGTTGTTGAGTATCAATCACAATCAAGGAGGAGGATATCAGTCATGAACAGCTGGTTTTGTAGTGCGAGACGCGGGTTCACAGCCGCGTGCCTTGCCGCGGTGCTCGGAGTTGCCGCTTTTGGATCGCCATTGTTTGCGGATGATTCGGAAGGGCTGACGAAAGTCAATATCGAGACCCAGCCATATTACGACTTCAAGTTTTTTGACGTGGCAAAGGAACTCGGTGTTGACAGGGAGTTCGGACTGGACATTTCCATCATCACCACTCCCGAGCAGTTCTCCTGGCGCAAGCTTGCCCGCGGGGACGTAGACATAGCGGCGTCATGCCCGACCTGCGTTCTGCCGGCAATCGGCGAACTTCCGAACCTGCGCGATTTCATGATCAACCAGGTCTTCAAGGGCTTCGTTCCTATCGGTCGCCTGAAGGACGGCGAGCCCGAGCGTCCAACCTACAATCAGTTTCTTGAAGAAAATGGTGGCGATGTCCGGGCAGCGCTGACCTCTTTTGCGCAGTCTCTCAAGGGTTCGTCCTGGTCCGTGACGCCCGAGATTCAGAAAGCGAACATGCAGCTCATGCTCGCGAAGGGCGGTTTGACACTTGACGATATCACGATCATCCCGTTCCCGGACGAGACGAAATCGGCACTGGGGTTCATTCATGGAGAGGGTGACTATTACTTCGGTTCCCTGCCGCAGTCGGTTCGATTGGTAAGTGCGCCGGAACTCGAGGGACAGTTTGTGATCGCCGGCTCTTCTGATCTGTTCCCGACTGCGTTCGGCACCTTTGCCGCCCTGCAGGAGTGGCTCGATGAGAACGAGGAGACGGCAATCAGGCTCTATGCGGTTTGGTTCCGGACGACCAGGTACCTCTATGAGGATCCGGATCGGCTCCTTGCAATCGTTGGTGAAAGTCTCAAGGCTGCAACAGGCGGTCTGTTGACGCCGGAAGCCACGATGACGGCGCTTGCCAAGTTCAACCACTTCGCGTTGTTCGAGGACGCGTGGAGTACCTACTTCGATCCGGATTCCACCACCTACTTCGGGACCGCGAACGAAGAACTGTTCACGGAGGCTGCCAATCAGGGACAGTTCCCCAAGGAGATTACGTGGGATCAGATCCAGGTGGGTGACAAGTACTTCAAGCTGCTTGCCGAACGGCAGGATCTTATCGACATCATCAATGCCCCGCTGAAGGGGATGTAGACGATTGGTTGACCGGCTGGTCTCCCCCCGCATTCGGGCGAGGGGAGACCAGCAGTTGACCACGGTACACTTTCCGGAATCGTGTTCATGTGCCGGTCTTCGTGTATCCCGTTTGCCGGAGGACCGGTTCCCGCCTGGTCGAGAATACGGCAGTCCTTGAGCCGGCGAAATCTCTGGAGGCGATCGTCGGCACCGCTTGCCGACAAAGGTTATGAGTGTTCCCGGGGAAGTGTACGCCACGCACTTGGTTTCCAAACCAGCCGTGACAACGCTGTTTTCTCTCCAAGATGCACATCTGGACTGTGAAACACATCGTTTCCATGTCCTCGAAGTGACAAGTAAGATGAGAGAAACACTCCTTTGGCCCATCTCACCCAAGGCCGGGCCGACGCGCTCAAGTCGTACAGAAAATCCTTTGGCGTTCACGACACCGACATCAGCCGTTTCGGTGCTCAGATCTATCCGTCAGGCGGCGAACGCTGTTTTCTCTGTAGCCAGATCAAGGCACATCGGGTCTGACGTGCCATTGGTGATTGCCGGAGCGATCCAGTCCCTTTCACGTGCCAGGACTCTGCTGGCATCGCGATGCAGAGGAGAATGGATATTCCCGGTCTCCCCCGTCATGTTCGGGACTGTCGCCGAGGAGAACTCGAGGCGCTACCAGAGGTATTGATACCCACGCGCGCTGGCTATCAATCCAGGCCACTGACATTGTCACTTTACTGAACGGCCGTGCCTGGCACAAAATTCAAGCAAATCAGGGGCCGGCAGGTAGGGAGGGCGCGTTGAGCAGGTCGTTTCTGCCAGCAACGGTTGTGGGCCCCGCAATCCCTCTCAGAACCGAGTTGAGCCGCCACTCGTCTGGATTGTCTGCGAGCAGGTGTTGTAGTCTCGAACCGAAGGCAGGGGAGGGTCCGGCGATGATGGTGAACAATTCATACCACAGGCCTGTCTCCATCGTGAACGCGCTCCGATATGACCGCCATGTCGAGATCGTCTGGGACGACAGCGAAACGAGCCGATTTCATCATGTCTGGCTGCGTGACAATTGCCAATGCAGAACCTGTCACGACGAATTCAGCCACCAGAAAATGGTCTGGTTGAGCGCCATTCCGCGCGACATCGCGCCGGTGGATATTGGCTTCGATTCCGAAGAATTGACAATCATTTGGAACCAGGACCGTCATCCATCACGTTACCGGGCCGGCTGGTTGCGCGCCAACTGCTATAGCGAGCGTGGCCGAGCCGAACGTCGTTTCCGCCCGACCCTGTGGACGGCTGCCACCATCGAAGGCAGCGCGGAGATGGACTATTGCGAGGCCACCGCGACCGAGGAAGGCGAGTTACGCATGCTTGAGACGGTTCGCGACTACGGCTTTGTTCTACTGCGCAACGTCTCGGTCGAACCGGCGGAGACGGAGAAGATCGGACGCCTGTTCGGCTATCCGACCGAAACCAACTGGGGCATCGTCTTCGATATTCGGGCCGAACCGGAAGCGATCAACATTGCCAACACGGGCCAGCCAATCGCTCCGCACACCGACGATTCGTTCCGCTATGCCTCACAAGGCATCGAACTCTTCCATTGCCTGGAAGCAACCCAGAACGAGGGTGGTCTATCGCTTCTGGTCGACGGCTTTCAGCTGGGCATATCCATGCGCGAGGAGGAACCAGAAGCCTTTCACCTGGTGAGTCAGTTCGCCTGCCCTCAGTTTGCCCTCGACCAGGACACCGAGCTGCGGTCCCGTGGCAAGGTGTTCACTCTGCACGATGATCAGATTGTTGGCGTTCGCTACTGCGAGTGCACCCAAGCGCCCCTCGATCTATCCGAGCACCTGATCGAACCGTACTACGATGCGCTTCGCATTCTGGCCGGAATGGTTCAGCGCGACGATCTCGTGTTCAAGTTCCGTCTTGGGCCCGGCGACACGCTGGTTTTCGACAACCAGCGCGTGCTTCATGGCCGAACAGCCTATGACGGTGCAGGGGTTCGTCGACATTTGCGCAACACCATGATGCATCGCGACGGATTTCACAGCAGGTTGCGGATCTTGGGCATGAAGCTAGGACGGCCCGACGTCAACCAGGTTCTGCCGCTAGGGGCGGGTTGGTGAGATCTGCATCGGTTGCGCCCGCCACGCTTGCGGCAATGGGCCTTCGACACGGTCGCCGACGGCGTGTGTTCGGGCGAGACATGCCCGTCAGCTCACGAGGTCGCGCAGGCGGAACCATGCGCCGGCAAGAGGAAGCAGGGCGGCCCGGGTGGCGTGTCCAGGCAATGCCGGCCACGGGAGATCGCGCCAGGGATTGGCCTCGACATCTCCCGCCATCACCTTTGCCATGACCTCGCCCATGTGGACGGACATCTGGACTCCGTGGCCACTGTAGCCCATGGCGTGGTGGCAACCGTCAACGACGCCGGCCCGGGGCAGGCGATCCATGGTCATGTCGAGCATGCCGCCCCAGCAGTAATCGATACGGACATCGCCGAGGATGGGGAAGATCTGTTTCAGGGATCGGGCAAGGAGGCGCCCGCTCTTCATGTCCGAGCCCGGATCTGAACGGGCGAAGCGGGCCCGGCCACCGAAGATCAGCCGGTTGTCCGGAGCCATGCGAAAGTAGTGTCCGATGTGCTTCGTGGTGACCGCCGTGCGGCGTGTCGGCATGATCGCATCGACCAGGTGCTGTGCCAGTGGCTCGGTGGCGATGATGAAGCTGCCGACGGCGAGGATCCTGCGATGTAGATGGGGAAAGGCGGGGCCGGTTCCGGCTCCGGTGGCAACGAGGACCTTTTCGGCCTCAAGCATGCCCATGGCCGTTTCGAGTTCGTGGCCACCCCTGCCGGAACGCCGCCAGCGGGTGACCTCTGTATCCTCCCAGATGCGGGCGCCATGGCGGTGCGCGGCCTGGGCGAGGCCGCTGCCAAGGCGTCCAGGGTGGAGCATGGCGCTGCGGTGGTAGACCAGGCCACCATGAAAGCGTGTTGAACCGATTTCCCGGGAAAGGTCCCCGGGGCAGACCAGGCTGGTCTGCGTATCGATCCCCGATGCAAGGAGTGCGTGGGTCCGCGAGAGCGAACCGAAGTGGGATGGCTTTGCCGCCAGCTGGATCTTGCCGCTGCGCCGGAAGTCGCAGGCAATGCCTTCGCGCGCGATCACCCGCTCGACAGTCTCCACCGCTTGATCGAAGGTGTGGTAGAAGGCCCGCGCCCGCTCCAGGCCGAACGTGTCGGCAACGGCGGCGACCTGTCTGACCAGGCCGTTGTTGCAGTGTCCGCCATTGCGCCCGGAAGCGGCGCCGGCCACCCGTCCGGCTTCGAGAACCACGACATCGATCCCCTCGCGGGCCATGGCGAGTGCGGCTGACAGTCCGGTAAAGCCTCCGCCGATCACCGCGGTTTCGCAGCGTGCCGGCAAGCCTCCGGTCTCAGCGCAACGGAACGCTGGCGCCGAGTCGAGCCAGTAGGAGAGGGGTTTCATGGTCCGCAGGCGTCCCCGCCGCACTCATGTCCGGGGACGCCCGAAGAGGCGGAGCCTGTTGACGCCGCCGTCGGGGATCATGTTGAAGCGCACGTGACTGACGGCCCCGAGGTCCACCACCTCGCTTTCGAAGACGTGAACCTGGTCCATGGCAAGTCTCTGTTCCCCGAGAAGGTCGCTCCAGTAGAGGGACGAGGCGACGGCGGAGGAATCGTCGGCTTCGTGCTGGGCTGCCTGGATGGAGCAGCGGTCTGGGTAGTTGCCCTTGAAATGGGTGGTGTCGACCACGACCCGCGAGATGACGCCGGGACAGGCGAGACGGAAAAGCGCCCATTCGTTGCCGGGCACCCGTCGCCGGCTGGTCTCCCAGCCTTCCGCCATGGTGGCGCCGGTTCCGGGGTAGAGAATGTTGGCCGGTGAGCCGTAGTGCCGGTCGCTGCAGGCCACCAGCCAGCCACCATTCTCGATGGCGGCGAGGTCAGCCTCGGCAACGCCCTGCCAGTCACGCGCGAAGGGACCATAGACCCGCAACCGGGCGATGCCGCCGTCGGGGTAGATGTTGAGACGGATATGGGTCCACGGACCATCACTCGTGACGCCGTGGAGATGGTGGGAATCCCCCGTGAGCGGCACCGGAGGTAGGATTTCACTCCACTCGGTCGCCTTACCCGGATCGCCATCAGTCCGGCAGGCATCGATGGAGGCCGACGGCGGATAATTCCCGGTAAAGTGGCTGGTGTCGATATCGACACCCCTGATGCGCCCGCATCCGGCGAGCCGGACGATGCAGTGGTCGTGACCCGTCGTCCTCTTGCGCCGTGTTTCCCAGCCATCCATCCACTTGCCGTGATCATCGTATCGCCCGGCGTGGAATTCGGCGGGGGCGGGCTGCAGCATGCGTTCGGCGGGGGCGAACCATGCGTCGCTGGCATGAAGAGCCTTGGCGCCAAGGCGGCTGTCCGCCAGATTCGGCCAGCGAGATGCCAGGTCGTCCTTCATCGCTCAGGTCACCAGAATGTCGTTGTCGGAAAGCGACATGGTCTCGCAGTCCTCGTCGAAGGTTGTGCCCCTGTCGATCACCAGGAAATCGCTGGCATCGAGGGCGATGAGAGGGTGGTGCCAGACTCCTGGATGGAGATTGATTCCCGCGCCATCGCGCGCCGCGAAACAGCGTATGGTGTCGGTTCCGGGCTCCGGACCCGGTGGCGCCACGGCGACGAGATAGGTTGATCCGACAAGCGGCATGAAGGCCTGGCTCGACAGGAGATGGCGCTCCATGAGGCGCAGCCGGAAAGGGAGTGTGGCCGGCTTCATCACCTGAAAGATGCTGATGACGGGTCTGCCGCCATCCGCTGTCACGTCCACCCTGGCGAGGTCGTGGTGGCGCAGCACTTCACCACCGTTGATGGCCACCGCAGCGCCGGAATCGCGTTTGATCACGTCACCGAAGGCAGCAAAGCCCTCCAACGTCAACTCCTCCGCCCTGATCTCGCAGCGTGCCATCGCCATCCGTCTCGTCGTTCGTGGAGCATTAACCCCTCGGCGGTCTGTCCGGTCAAGGGCTCCGCATTGCAGGGTCCGGCCCTCATCCATAGACTTCAATGGCACGGCCCCGCGAAGGGAGCGTGAAAGGCATGGGCATCAGGATCGTCGTTGCTGTCACGGATGGCCACTGGTTCGACTTCCTGCGCCGGCGCCCCGACCTCGGCGAGGTCAACTTTTGGAGTCCCTCAGCAGCGGGTTTCAAGGCGCTTCAGCCCGGCGAGCTCTTTCTCTTCAAGCTGAAGGCGCCGGCCAACATGATTGCCGGAGGAGGCATCTACACCCACGCCAGCTCCATGCCGCTATCCCTTGCCTGGGACGCATTCGGGGAAGCGAACGGTGCCGGCTCGCTCGGAGAGTTGCGGGCCATCATCCTCAAGAATCGCAAGGTCGATCCGGAAACGAAGGGTGATATCCGCATTGGCTGCCGCATCCTCACCCGGCCCTTCTTCTTCGAGGAATGGATGCCGCCGCCCGAGAGCTTTGCTCCCCAAATCGTCACGTTCAAGTCCTTCGACACCGATGATGCGGAGGGGCGTCGTCTGTGGGACCAGGTGAGCCGGCGCATGGGCTGGTTTGCCGGATCCGCCCGGCCGGACGGAGACGCGCGTTTCGGCAAGCCGCAGATCATCCAGCCGCGCCTCGGCCAGGGAGCCTTCCGCGTTGTCGTCACCGATGCCTATCAGCGCCGCTGTGCGGTGACGGGAGAGCGTACGCTGCCGGTGCTCGATGCGGCCCATATCCATCCCTACAGCGAAGGCGGCGTGCACAGGGTCAGCAACGGGCTGCTGCTGAGACGCGATCTTCACAAGCTGTTTGACGACGGCTACGTGACCGTGGCGCCGAATCTGCGTTTCGAGGTAAGCGGCCGCATCAGGGAGGATTACGAGAATGGCCGCGACTACTATGCGCTGGCCGGCAAGGAGATTCGCGTTCCCGGCGACACCCGTCAGCAGCCGGACCGCAACGCCCTTGCCTGGCACAATGACAACCGGTATCTCGGATGATCATGACTGAATGGCCAGTCAATGCCCTGGAGGTGATCCCATGTTCAGAATGATGGCGGCCATGATGCGCCTGCTCGCCCTCGTCAGCGCTGCGGGCAAGGGACCCGCCGGCATCGCCCGCTATGGCGCACGCCGCGCTGCGCACCGGGGACTGCGCCGAGGCATGAGAAAGTTCAAGTTGTGACCGCCGGGAGCCTCGGAGCCGCTCCGGAAGACCGAGGGAGCGGTTGAGGGGCCACAGGAGTATGAACTACAGCATCGAGGACATCGAAAGCCGTTTGCGGTCGGGTGAGGACAGCGGTTGGGAATTCAAGCAGGTCGAGTTTGCCGGGGATCGCCCGAGACGGCCGACTCGCGGCGACTGGGCTGACGAAATCGCGGCCTTCGCCAATGCTGCCGGGGGGGTGGTGCTCGCCGGCGTTGCCGACGACGGCAACGTCATTGGCCTATCGCGCACGCACATTGCCAGCTTGGACTCTCTTCTCGTGGAGGTGAGCACCGACACGATCAAGCCGCCTGTTCGCATCCGCACACATCACAGGGAATTGTCCGGCGGCAAGCTGGTGCTGCTGGCCGAAGTGCCGGAGAGCGATTCCGTGCATGAGAGTCCTGGCGGGTGCTACGTTCGCGTAGGCGCATCAAAGAGGCTCATGGCCGGCGACGAGCGGCCGAGACTGGCACAACGGCGGTCGCAGGCCCGGTTCCTGTGGTTCGACAAGCAACCGGTGCCGGAGACCGGATTCAGGACATTGATCGAAGCGCACTGGAAACCGTTGCTCAGTGCCGAGGGTGCGGCCGAGCCCGAAGCAGCGCTCGGGAAACTGGCGCTTCTCGAAGACGACGAATCAGGGATCCTTCGCGCCACCGTCGCGGGCGTTCTGTTGTGCACGCCAAACCCGGAACAGTGGCTCCCGAACGCCTGCATCACGGCGACCAGATACCGCGGCAAAGACCGTGCATCGGGCCAGATCGATGCCCAGGAGATTACCGGACCGCTGAACGAACAGATTGCCGGCGCTGTTGCCTTTGCTGTCAGAAACATGCAGGTCGCGGCATGGAAGGAGCCGGCACGCTCGGATCTGCCCCAGTACAGCGAAAAGGCTCTGTTCGAAGCCCTGGTCAACGCGGTGGCCCATCGCGACTACTCCATGAGGGGAAGCAGAATTCGCCTGTCCATGTTCGACGACCGCGTGGAGATTCAGTCGCCCGGTGCCTTGCCGAACAACCTGACGGTAGAGAGTATGGCTTCGCGGCAGTCCACCCGTAACGAGGCCTTGACATCCGTCCTGGCGCGGATGCCTGTCGGAGGGACCCGTGGTGGTGAAGAGAGGCTCTATTATATGGAGCGCCGCGGCGATGGTGTCCCTATCATCCGACGTGAGACATGGAATCTGTGTGCGAAGTATCCCGAGTACACGGTCATCGACGATTCGGAGGTCCTTCTCGTCATACCCGCGGCGTCGCAGGAACGCAGTCCCGCTCGTGCCGTCATTTCGGTGCGGTCTGGTGGCAGATCCTTGCCGGCCACCGACCTGCTTCTCCTGTTTCCGAACAAGACCTGGAAACAGGCCACCACGGACGCGCGGGGCGAAGCAGAGATCGATCTGCATACGACCCGGCTACCCATGACCGTGTTCGCGTCCGCACCCGGACATGCCGCGTATCTGGAGCGGGATTGGACACCGAGCGAACGAGCGCTCGCCATTGATCTGGAGGCGTTGCCGGCAGGCGGAAGCGTCATTTTCCCGGAGGCAACCGGCCATGTTCCAGGGTTGAAGGGCAGGCTCAATCCCATACGCGATGCCCATGATCGGACCTATCTCTACGCGTCGAACCTCGCGATCAATGGGGGCAAACAACAGCCGGTTCACTTCATTGCCGGCGAGACTCTGCATTTGAGCGATGCGGAAGGGACGGAACTGCGAGTGCGGATCATCGATATTGTCGGCCGGTCAGCTCTTGTCGAATACTTCGACGCCCGGCGAGGAAGCCGATGAAGCCCGGTCAGGAACATGTCGGCCTGCAGGTAGCCATGCTCCAACTTCAATCCTGTAACGCCTGATCCGCCAGATTGAGTGCATTCCGGCGGGAAGATCGCAGTACACGGGTTGCAGTCGGCGCCGTGGTGACCTTCCGGGGCTGGATGAAGTCGACGTCAATCAAAGCCTGTTGAGATCATTCCAGGACGGTGTTGAGCACCTGAGCACGCACGATGTGGATCCCTACACGTGGCTGGTCGATGCCCTGCAGCGAGTCTCGACCCATCCCGCCCGGGATGTGACGCAACTGACGCCACGCCCGTGGAAGGCCACTTCGCCGACACGGCGATGACATCCGACGTCAGCAGCGCTGCCTGCGGAGGCGCCACAGGCAGCCTGACAATCACAAGCTGGTCAGGCGTGCGGAACAACCAACGTCAAGGATGTCGCAAAATGTCGGTTTGCCTCGAAGAAGCCCACAAGCGCCTCATGGGCCCTACGGCGGTCAATTCCACCACGATTGTGGATGTTCAGAGGATGCTGATCTACGTTGAGCGAGGCGAACGAACTTGCGCCGTTTGTGGTCGAAGTTGATCGAGGAAGGCCATGTCCACCAACTGTTCGTACGCCTCGCCGAAGTCGCCCAAGCAGAATATTCGACTCGTTGATGATCTACACTTTGTCTTAGTCGAGGTGTCTCACGCGTGCGATGCCAGCGATGCGCACAGATTCCTCGGCTGCCTGACCGTGGTAGTCAAGCGTTCCTGCGCCTCTAAGGAGGCCTGAAAGCGTTCCGCCGCTCATGTAGAGAACAATGCGCGAGTAGCCCACGATGTCCACAGCTGCATTGCGGACGACTACTCCACGAAAGTCGACTCGCATTTTGCCAGTCGTTGCGAGGTCAAGTTCGTCGTAGCGACCGGCATGCCCATCAAGCGTAACGTTGCCCCGGATATCGACATCAAGGCGTTGACCCTCGAAGTTTCGCATTCCGACTTCGCTGTATCCTCTTATCTTGAGCCGATCGAGTTCCGGCATGACAATTCGAGCAGTCGCGGCATGTGCAGGACTGTCGTGAGGTGGATCGAAGTCCAGTCGGAGTTCGTCCTCTCGCACTTCAAACTGCAAGAAGCGTTTGAGATTGTCGGGAAAGGTGAGTTCCACCTCCCAAGAATCACCCTGGTTCAATTCGATTCGCCATGTGCCAGTGGCTTCGACTTTCCGGAAATCCCTGACATCCAGGCTTGCGACGACCTGCCCGTCATAGGTCTGCATGTGAGGGACGGATGCAGTGGACGACTGGATCCGAACGATTACGGCCCATGTCAGGACAACGGCCACAACCACGCCGAGCATCGCTAGCAGCGCGGTCTCGCTCGGTCTTGGTCTGCGAGTCATGGAGAGCTCCCTTCTGGATTGTTCTGCTTGTCGCAAGAGAGTCGGGCTGCAATTTCCTCCGGCCCGATGCCTAGTAACCACATGGTGCGGACAATCTTCGGCACTTCCTCGCGCAGAAACTCCTCTTTCATTTCCGTCACTGCCCGTGCAACCGCGTCCTCACTTACGAAGTAGCCTCGGCCTCTCTGATTGGCGATGAGTTGGCGGTCGACGAGCGCCTGATAACTGCGTGCCACCGTGTTGGGGTTGACTCCGACTTCCACTGCCATTTCACGGATGGACGGAATACGTTCACCCGCGCTCCAGTCGCCTTGGACGATCCGCTCACGAACCTGATCAACGATCTGCAAGTAGATGCCCTTGGTCTCTCTAAACTCCATGGTCCGACTGGGCCTCCTTCAACCGGAGCCATGCAATGCACCAGAGCGCCAATGGCAGGAGCGTCAGAAGGATGGTTTGCAGGATGCCGCTGTTGGCGAAATGCCAGTATTTGAGTGCGTCGATCATGTTCCAGACATCCCAGCCAATTCCACCGAACGCTAGGCGACCAGCAATCAGCCAAACGACCGCGAAAAGGGCACACAGAACGACGAGCGTAAGAGATGTCGCAAGAAATGAAGCGCGGCGGAACCAGACGGCGCCGAGGAAGTAAGGTGACTGGACGACCATGTACACCGCGATCAGGTTCCAGACTTCCGGATCCAGTACGTCAAAGAACGGTCGTCGGTTGCCAAAGTGCAGGAGGTTGAAACACTCAATTGCGAAGGAAAGGATTGTACTGAAAATCAGGAGGAACAGCAGGAGCCCCACGGTCACCGCAAGTAGGCGTGCAAGCAGTTTTTCCAGGCTGGATGCCGGCAAGAGCAGGTACGCATCTCGAAGCGTCTTGTTGTGGAGCGGTCCGAATGCTCGGCTGGTCGTCCAGATCCCCCAAATGAAGAGTATGTAACCAAAAAGCTCACGGTGAAACCATGGGTCTTGCGAAACACTGGATATTTGCGAAAGGGAGATCAAGAGTACGATGCCGGCCGTTGTTCCGGCAAACAAGGCCGTCACGCGGTATCCCGAAAAGAAGTCGCTTCGAACCAGGAGCCACAGCCGGCGCGCGGAGAGTGTCTGATTCATGTTCGCTATTCCATTGGGAAGAGCCGGGCGAACGTGCCGGGATTCTCGATCACTGCCTTGAAGAGGAGTTCCAGATCAAGATGGCCGTCTCCGGCGTTCTCTTGTGCCCGTACGCATGCGAAACCGCCGGGAACTGGTTCCATGTGCAGGGGGCCGGGGAATGTACGCTCGGAAGGGGTCGTCTCCAGGGTGAACTGGAGGCTGGCAGACACTTCGGGCACGCTACGGTGCAAGACGAAATGTCCTTCGTGCAGGATCAGGATCCGGTCGATCAGCGTCTCCACATCCTTGGCTTGGTGGGTGGCGATGATGATAATCTGCTCCTCCGTCAGGGCCTCGACGAGAAGGCGTCGGAACATGCCTTTGGAAGGGATGTCGAGACCGTTGGACGGTTCGTCCAGGAAGAGGAGGGGCGTCTGGCAGGCCAGTCCGAACGCGAGATGGAACTTCTTTCTTTCCCCGAGCGACAGCGTGGAGAGTTTCTGTCTCCGCGGGACTTCTAGTTCCCGGAGGAGTCGTTCCAGAAGAGTCCGATCAAAGTTTGGGTAGAAGGGAGCCAGACGGGATATGTACTCCCGGTCCCGGATCGCCGGGAGGTGAAGCGCCTCGGAGAGCATGAACATCCTTGACAGGAAGCCGGGGGCCCGCCGAGCCGGCTCCTGACCCAGAATCCGCACTCGTCCCGAATCCGGAAACAGGAGACCGGAGAGAATTCGCAACAGAGTCGATTTTCCGGCTCCGTTCAGTCCCAGCAGGCCGTAAATGTTGCCCGGCTCAAGGACAAGGTCCGCACCCTCGAACACAGTTCGCTTGCCATAGCTGAAACTGACTCCGTTCATGTCCACCAAAGTTCGCTCCAACACCGCTGGTTATTGCGCCAACACTGTAGTAGTGCACTAGTACAATAATCACGAAACCACGTCAACCCTGCTTGTTTCCGTGTTGCGAGCGATGGATGAATCCGCCCTGATGCGTTCAGTCCGACGTTTCCAGATCTGCGTGGTTGCGCAGTCCGTGGGCTGCTTTTCGATGCGGCGACGCCGAACTGGATCCGATGCGCGGCGGTTGGAAGAGGTCCTCGGCGCGCCGCGTCGTGAACCTCTGCCTGCGATCACGCGATTGAGAGTCATTACCTTGTCCCAGGCCACCACGAAATCGTCCGCCAACCGCTGCCGAGAGTCTTCGCATCAGTAGACCTCTGCGATCGCCCGGAACTGCGAGTTCGACCCGAATATGAGTCGACACGGGTGCCGGTCCACCGCAACCGTGCTACGCCCCAAGATGTCCGGTTACGTTGAACCGGTTGGTGATCCGGGCCACCTGCGAGCTTGGAAGGCACCGACCTTCTGGTGAGTGCCAAAGCGGTCTGCTTTATGGTCGAGTGGTGAAACGCACGGGCGGGAATGTCGCGTCGGGAATCACGGCCATGGCCCGACAGCATGAGCGACCACCTCCCTTTGAGTTCGAGGAGACAATGCAGACATGACCACGCTGTGGATAGTCAGAGCGGGCGCACGTGGGGAACGGAAGCTGGTAGCCGTCGAGCAGAGCAAGCTATAACCGGAATTCCTGGAACTAGCCGATCTAACCGCAATGGATAGCCGTGAGGCGATCCTGGCCCATCTCCGATAGGTTCTTCCCGGCGTAGGCACGAACACGTTGCGAAACTTTGCGGCACAGCTCAACCAGTTCGTGAACCGGATAGAGATCGACGACTACGTGGTGATGCCACGAAAGCTCACGAACGGTGTGACCGTCGGAGTGGTCCAAGGCAACTGCCAATTCGATGTGGCGAAGGACTACAAGCACTCTCGGTCCGTGGAATGGGAAGAAGGGTCGTTGCCCTGCGACACCTTCAAACAAGACCTTCGTCACTCCTTCGGGGCATACATGACCATCTGCCGGAACACGCTGAAGTTCGAGGTCCGCACAGGCCTTGAACTTCCGGCCCTCGACGCATACGCCGTGCCGGAGGTGCGGGGGTCCCGCATGCGCCGCTGCCGCAACGTCCCGACGCGATCGTCGTCACCCTCGCGGTCGGGCGCATGCTCGAGTTCGCGACCGACCTCGCCTTCGCGGGCGCAACCTGATCCTGGGTGCACGCAGTCAGGTCATGGAGGCCTGGAAGATGCTGGCGATCGATGAGTCGAGCATGGCATCGAATTCTTCAGCGTTCTGGGAGGCATTGAGACCTTCGGTGAGGGCGCGGGAGAAGCTCGCGACCACACCGGGATTGAGTGCAAGGCGCCGGTTGGCTTCCTCGCGGGTATAACCGCCCGAGAGCGCCACCACCTTCAGGACTCCCGGATGATCGACAAGAATGCGGTAGAAGCCGTGCTCCTCGGGAAGCGTGAGCTTGAACATCACCTTGCCACTGTCGCCGAGGCGCTCGAGGCCGGCGAGGAGAGCGTCCTTCAGGAGGGATTCGGCGTCCGCCTTCTCGGGGCTGTCGATGGCGACTTCCGGTTCGATGATCGGCACGAGTCCGCTGGCAAGGATCTCTTCGGCGATTGTGAACTGCTGGGAGACCACCGAGGCCACGCCTTCATCATTGGCAAGCCTGACAACGGAGCGCATCTTGGTGCCGAAGACTCCGTTGGCCCGGGCCCTGGCGAGGAGCGGGTCGAGGCCGGGAATCGGCTTCATGACCTGGACGCCTCCGGATTCGGCCTCGAGACCCTTGTCGACCTTGAGGAAGGGCACGATGCCCTTGACCTCCCAGAGATAGCGGGCCGAGGGCCGTCCCCCGATCGCCCGGTCCATGGTGTTCTCGAAGAGAATGGCGCCGAGGACGCGCAAGCCGTCGAAGGACGGACTGGTGATGATTCTCTCGCGCATGCCGTGGACGATCGAGAACATGTCCTCGTCGGTTTCCCAGGCATCGTCCTCGATGCCATAGAGCCGCAGGGCCTTGGGCGTACTGCCGCCACTCTGGTCGAGTGCCGCCAGGAAACCCGGCCCACGTTCCATTCTTGCGAACTGCTCCGTCGTCATCTCCGATGTCCGGGTTGGTCCCTGTCCATGAATACCAACAGGGACGCCGGGCGGAAATGGCAGTCCTGTGGATGGGCTCTTCAGACGCGATGAAAACGGGTGCGGTAGGCGCGGGAACCGCTGCCGCTTTTCGGGAAGGAACCTTCCTCGAGGTAGCGTTCATGGCAACGTTGCAGGGCCTTGCGGTCGAGCGTGACCCCGAGACCGGGACCTTCGGGCACCGGCACGAAGCCGTCCCTGGGCACCGGCGTGCCCTCTTGTGTGACATCGTCGGCATACCAGCGAAACAGGGTCTGACTGGGTTCCCGGACATGTTCCATGGCTGCCGAGACCTGCAGGTAGGCAGCGCTGGCCACACCGGTCTCGCCGCTGTGGAAACGGAAACCGATGTCGAACTGCTCGCAGGCGCGGATGAACCCGATCGTGCGGGCGATACCGCCGAGCTCGACGAGATTGGTGACAAGCGTGTCCGGTGCGCCCAGTTCGACAGCCAGCGGCAGGTCGAGAACATGGGTCGAGAAGCTGGCCCGGGTGCAGGGACGCAGTTGCGCCATTTCGCGGTAGGTCTCGACCGGATCCTCGTAGTAGTGGATCACATGGTCATCGAACCGCCGCATCGCCTCACGGGCCGTCTGGACTGTCCAGCCGCCGTTGGCATCGAGCTTGAGCGGACGGTCGCCGATGGCCTCGCGTATGAGGCGGACCATTCTCACCTCCTCATCGAGCCCTACAGTCGCCACCTTGCCTTCGAAGTTCGTGGCGCCATGGTCGTCAATCATGCGTGCGCAGTAGGCGGCGACCTCTTCGGGTGTCTGTTCGCCCTGTTCGGTGATGCCGGGAAGACGAAAGCCGAAATACTCGGAGAGTTCGATCCGCGATCGCGACGCACCGCCGAGGAGTCGATGAAGCGGCACGTTCTCGCCACGCGCCCGGGCATCCCACATCGCCATCTCGATTCCGCCGAAGGCGCGGGTCTGCCCCTGGACATCGCCCCAGGGCGAATAGCGAAATCCGGGCAGGCAGCGGCGTTCGGCGGTTCCGGTCTCGCGGACATCGAGACCGGTGAGAGCCTCGCCCATGGCCTCGACATCGCGAGCCCTGTCGCCATCGGCAACCTCGCCCAGGCCGGTGATCCCTGTGTCCGTCGCCACCTCGACGATGGTCTTGGTGAGCGACCTCACCGAACCGTGACTGAAGACGTAAGGCGCGGTGAAGGGGATGTTGACCGGTGTCGCCCGCACTCCGGTGATTTTCATGAGATTCAGCCGGGTCAGCGTGTCGGGTCGTCAGAGACCCTGACGAGCTGTTTGCCGAAGTTGCGTCCCTCCATGAGACCGGCAAAAGCATCGGGCGCCTTCTCCAGGCCGTCGACGATGTCCTCGCGGTACCTGATCTCTCCCGATTGCACCCAGCGCTGCAGGCGAGCCAGTCCCTCCTGGTAGCGATCCCGCCAGTCGAAGACGAGAAGGCCCTTCAGGGACGCGCGCTTGACGAGAAAGTGGCGCAGGTTGCGCGGGCCGGTGGCCACCTCCGTGTCGTTGTACTGCGCGATCTGGCCGCAGATCGCGATGCGCGCGCCCAGAGCAAGGTTCTCGATGGCGGCATCGGTGATGGGTCCGCCGACATTGTCGAAGTAGCAGTCGATGCCATGGGGGCAGGCATCGGCCAGCGCGCCGCTCATGTCGTTGGTCGTGCGATGGTTGATCGCATGGTGGAATCCAAGCTTGGCCGTGATGAAGGCGCACTTGTCATCGGACCCGGCGATGCCGACCACCCGGCAGCCGCCGATTCTGGCGATCTGCCCCACTACGGCGCCGACGGCTCCGGAAGCGGCATTGACGACGAGCGTGTCGCCCGGCCTGGGCTGAAGCACTTCCAGCGTTCCGAAATAGGCCGTCAGACCCGGCATGCCGAGGACACCGAGCGCTGTCGAGATGGGGGCGGCCCCTGGATCGAGTTTGCGCAGTCCGTCGCCCCGGACCACGCCATGGGTCTGCCAGCCGATGTCGGCAGTGACAAGGTCGCCGGCGGCGTATCTCGAGCTGCGTGATGCGATGATCTCGCCCACGGCCTCCCCGACCATGACCTCGCCGATCTTCTGGGGTTCGGCGTATGAGGGACCGGGGCGCAACCGGCCGCGCATGTAGGGGTCCACCGAAAGATAGATGGAGCGTACCAGCACCTCGCCCTGGGCGGGCTCCGGCAATGGAGTTTCGATGAGCCTGAAATGACGGGCTTCGGGAGCGCCCGACGGGTAGTCCTCAAGAACTAGGGCGCGGTTGATTGACGTCATGGTCGTGATGCCTCGCGTTTGTCTGGCCGGTGATCAGGAGATGGTTCCGGTGACCGCGCGGTAGTGCCTGAGGAAGCCCACGAGAGCCTCGTCGCGCAGTGTCGCGAGGTCCTCCATGGTACGCTCGCCCTGCAGCCTTGCGCATCCGGCAACCATCGTCTCGGTAAGTTCCGGTGTAATGGGCGGCGAGGGCAGGCGTGTCCAGGCATCGGCCACGGCCGGATCGAAGTGCTCCAGAAAATGCCGCATGCCGCCTTCGCCGCCCGCCATGTGGAAGAGCAGGCAATAGCCCATGATGGCGAGGCGCGGGCCGAATCCGTGAACGATCGAGGCGTCGATCTGTTCGGGCGTTGCCTCGCCGGCGGCAATCATGTGGAGAATTTCGTTCCAGATAGCCTGCTGCAGCCTGTCAGCGACATGGCCCGGCACCTCGCGATCCAACTTGAGCGGGTGCTTGCCCGCTGCCTGGTAGAATGCGCAGGCCCAGTCGACGGCTTCAGGGGCGGTCTGCCGGCCGGCCACCACTTCGACCAGTGGCATGAGGTAGGGCGGATTGAAGGGATGTCCGAGCACCATGCGCGCGGCATTGCCAGCGCCGGCCTGGATATCGCTCATGAGCAGACCGGATGTGGAGGATGCAATGACCACGTCATTCGCCATCGCCGAGTCGAGGCGGGCATAGAGATCCTGCTTGATGTCGAGCCGTTCGGGCGCGCTTTCCTGGACAAAGTCAGCGTCCGCAACCGCCTCTTCGAGATTCGTGGTGAAGCGCGGCTCCCCGGCTGGTGCGGCACTGGCGCCCATGGCCACGACACTGGGCCAGGCCGTCTCGATGGTGCGGTGCAGTGTCTCCCTGGCCCCGGGATCGGGATCGTGGACAATGACGTCATAGCCGGCAGCCAGGAAACACGTGGCCCAGCCGGAGCCGATGAGGCCCCCGCCTATACAGGCGACGCACCTGACGTCCCCGGGATCAGGGCGCTTGAAACTCATGACGTGACGGCTGCCTTGCCGCTGCTGCCGGCGATGGCGTCTGCTTTCTCGCGCAGGGCGAATTTCTGGATCTTGCCGGTCGCCGTCTTGGGCAAGGGCCCGAAGATCACGGTTCGCGGCACCTTGAAGTGGGCGAGGTTGTCACGGCAAAAGGCGATGATGTCGGCCTCCGTCACGGACTGTGCGGAATCGTCCTTGAGGGTGACGAAGGCACACGGTGTTTCGCCCCAGGTCTCGTCCTTCCTCGCCACAACCGCCGCTTCCAGCACACCAGGGTGACGGTAGAGGGCGTTCTCCACCTCGATGGAACTGATGTTCTCGCCGCCCGAGATGATGATGTCCTTGGAGCGGTCCTTGACCTCGATGTACCCGTCGCCATGCATGACACCGAGGTCACCGCTGTGGAACCAGCCACCGGCAAGGTCACGGGCGGTCTGCTGCGGATTGTCGAGATATCCCTTCATCACAGTATTGCCACGCACCATGACCTCACCGATCGTCTCGCCGTCGGCGGGCACAGGTGCGCAGGTCCGGGGGTCGGCGACCATGTAGCCGGCCAGCATGGGGTGGCGCAGGCCCTGGCGCGACATCGCGGCCGCCCGGTCTTCCACCGGCATCGCCATCCAGTCGTCCTGGTAGGGCGAAACGAGGGCCGGTCCGTAGGTTTCCGTGAGACCGTAGAGATGGATGACATGGAAGCCGAGTTCCTCCATGCCGGCGATGACCGCGCTCGGCGGTGCGGCGCCGCCGGTGGCGATGGTGACCCTGGAGGGGAAGGTGCGCCGGTGGTCCGCCGGTGCATTGAGGATCATGTTGAGGACAATGGGGGCACCGGACATGTGGGTGACGCCATGTTCGGCGATGAGGCGGAAGATCTCCCTGGTGTCGATTCGGCGCAGCAGGACGTGGGTGCCCGCCCAGGCGGTCACGCCCCAGGCGTGGCACCAGCCGTTGCAGTGGAAGAGCGGCAGGGTCCACAGGTTGACGGTGCTCCCGGAGAAACCCAGCGCCATGCCGTTGGCGACGGCGTTCAGATAGGCGCCGCGGTGGTGGTAGACCACACCCTTGGGATTGCCCGTGGTACCGGAGGTGTAGTTGAGGGAGATGGCATTCCACTCGTCTGCGGGAAGCAGCGGTTCATCATCGGCACGGCCCTGGGCCACGAAATCCTCGTAAGCGACATCGCCGAAGGAAGGGTCATTGTCGGTATCGGGATCGTCGATGGCGATGACGTGGACCTTGCCGGAGTGGCGGGCGAGAGCCTGACCGATCACGTCCCGGAACTCGCGGTCGGCGATAAGGACCCGGGTCCCGGCATGACCCAGCATGAAGGCGATGGATGGTGCATCGAGGCGGAAGTTGAGGGCGTTGAGGACGGCGCCCGCCATGGGCACCGCAAAATGGGCCTCGAGAATTGCAGGACCGTTCTGCGCCATGACGGCAACGCTCTCGCCCGGTTCGACGCCGTGCCGGCGAAGCGCGCTCGCCAGCCGCCGGCACCGTTCGTGCATGGTGGCGTAGGTGACGCGCCGCGACCCGTAAATCCATGCGGTCCGCAAGGGGTGTGCCGTTGCGGAACGCAGCAGAAAGTCGACCGGGGTCAGCGGTTCGTGATTGGCCGGATTGGCATCGAGATCCGTTTCAAACCGGCCCGTGCGGAGAGCGCGATCGACCAAGAAGCACCTGTTGTCAGTGTCCGTGTCTTCTTTGCCGCTTGTTCCGGTTCTGTCAATGCCTGATCAGCCACGGTTCCATCGGCGGCGGATTTATGCAGTATCGAGAGTGAGGGAGAGCGGACTCCGCACCCGCGATGGAAGGGATCCTCATGAGCGCCGGTGTTCGAGGTATTCTCTTCATGGTGGCGGGCTGTGCCCTCATCGTCTTCAACGATGTCATCGTCAAGCTGCTGACCGAACAGTATCCGGTGGGTCAGGCGATGTTCGTGCGCTCGCTGTTCGTCATTCCGCCGGTGCTGCTCTTCGCCCTCCACGAGGGAAGGCTCAGCAATCTCAGGGTGCACAACGTCAAGGGCCAGATTCTGCGTTCGGTAATCGTGGTGACGGGGATGTTCCTGTTTCTGACAGCCATCACCTTGATGCCGATCGCCGACGCCCTTGCCATCACGTTCGCCGCCCCTCTGATGGCTACGGCTCTGGCCGTTCCCGTTCTCGGTGAACGGGTCGGGTGGCGCCGCTGGTCGGCGGTCGTCGTCGGCCTTGCCGGTGTCATCCTTGTTCTGAGGCCCACGGGAGAGGGTATCGCCGCCGTGGCGTTGCTGCCCCTTGGCAGTGCGGTCACTCTCGCCTTGCGCGATATCCTGACACGCCGGCTCAGTGTCTCGGACTCATCGTCCTCGATCCTCATGTTCACGACCCTGGCGGTCATGGGGGCCTCCCTCGCCTCGTCCCTGGCGGATCCGCTGCTCGGCTGGAAGGCGGCCGCATGGCAGCCCATGACGGTGGGGCATGTCGCCATGCTCGCCGTCGCCGGAGTTCTGCTGGCCGGTGCCCAGTACGCGATGATCGAGGCCGTGCGCCTCGCCGAAATCGGTCTTGTCGCACCGTTCAAGTACACGAGCATGGTATGGGCCGTGCTCACCGGATACCTGGTCTTCAACACGGTGCCGGACATCTGGATCATTTCCGGATCAACGCTGGTCGTGACCAGCGGTCTCTACATGCTGCATAGGGAAGCGACCCTGAAGAAGGACCGGCGGACAGTGCCGCAAAGACCTGAAACCACCGTGCCCCAGCGGGCGGCCGCCAGGAGCAGGAGACCGGCTGATCGGACGGTGTGACCCAAGAGATCAGCTCTCACGCCGCTGCAACCGTCGACTGGCACCCTGCCTTCCCTCTCGCGAATGCCCCGCGTTATCCAGGTTCGATAGTCATCAAGGACCCGTGTGATCACGGTGGCCTCCACTATCCGCGCCTCGTGGCCATCGAGTTCCGCGAGCGCCTGCTGGAAGGACGACAGCATCACCGCGTGGCGGCGGAGGTCGGCCTGCAGGGTACGGAGATCCGTGGCCAGGGCATCGCCATCGGGTTTCAGGAATGGGTGCGGCGTGTAGCTGGCGCTGCAGGCATCGATCGTGAAGCGGTCGGGAGCATCGTTCCTGTTCTTCATTCAGCGCAGGAGGACCCGTTCCGCTGTCAAGGGCCCGGTCCGTCACGAAGGCGCGATCGAAACGTGCAGCAACGGCCTCGACAAGGTGACCCTCTTCGCGCAGCCGGTCGATCGCTGAATCGATCTCCGGCAATGTTTACCGGCCCTGCGCCAGGGCAACCGTGCGCCGCTCCTCGAGATGTTCGACCGCCCGGAGGGCCGAGGAGGATTGCCGGTTGGCGACATCCCGGCGATTTCGTCGTGGCGGACAGTCGGGGCCTTCCGGCGAAAGCCGGCCAACGGTGCAATGCGTGATCCTGTCGCCTTCGCCGTTGCGCTAGAAGAAGACGTAGGAGCGAACCACGACGTTCTTGCGGCACCGGGCGTCGCTCGGAGCGGTCGGATCGATGCAGGCCGTGTGGAACGACCAGCGCGAGACGGAGCCGTCGGTGATGGAATCGTAGCACTTGAGCATCGAGACTTCCGTCGGCTCCTGCCGGGGAATCCAGTACCACTCGTGGTCCGGCCGATAGGTGAAGCGGGTGGTTTCGCCCACCCGGTCGTCGTAGACGCGGTAGCTGGTGATGTATGGCTGGTCCGCGAAGGACGGCCATGCACACAGTACGAACGGGTACTGGCCCACGGTTTCCATCGGCTTGGCCAGGTTGATCGACATGAACCGCCGCGACATCTTCGCATCGGCCTCGGCTTGTGTGTAGCGCTGTTCACGCCCGAAGTTTCGCAGGTTTGCCGTCAGCAGCTCGCGGCAGCGCACTCGGCCGCTGTTGTCGTTCAGGTCGTTGTGGACGATGTTGGCGTATCCGGTGTTCACGCCAGGATTCTTGGCATCCTGGTCTTCCCTGCTGTCGCCCCGATAGTCCTTGTCGAAGACGTCATGGTTGTAGACGAGCGCATCGGTCGCGTCCGGAAAGAACTCCAGGAGGAGGTTCTCGATCTCCGGGTAGAACACGCGTTCCACTTCCTCCGAATCATAGAAATTCGTGCATTCGGATTCCAGGTGTGCCAGCGACACGCCGAGCCTGTCCATGCATTCGGGACTGGTGACCGAAAGGCCGGGGTAGTACTCCCCGATGCGTCGCGCGTCGCGCATGATCTGCGGGAAGTAGAGGCCACGCCGTTCACTATCCTCGTCGGCCTTGCGCAGCAGTTTCGCCTCCGCCTCGCGCGCCGGATCGTGCCAGAGCGCGTTGGACGAGACGATGGAGTATGTCGGCTGCTCGTAAACGGTGTAGCGCAAGGGGAGCGCCAGGCCGCCTTCGGGAGCCTCGATGCCGTTGGCCCGTATGTGGTCCAGGCACTCTTCGTACTCCCGGAATCCGGGGCCCCACTTCGTCTCGATGGGCCCGGGCGGAGCGTTTTCTATCCGGTCGATCACTGCCTGGCTGTGCCCTTCGGCAATCTGGTCGAGTGCGGCCTCGATCGCTGCAGTGGTTCCCGCATCCCCGTTCCGGTCGAACGACATGTAGGAAACACCGCCGTTTGCCGCGATGGGCGGCGGCTGGCCCTGGGTCAGCTGGAAGTCCGGCACGTAGGCCGAACACGTGGTTTGCGCTTCCGCCGTCGTGTGGATCCCGCGGGTGTGATGCTTGTTCATTGCATTTCCTCCGGCTGGCAACGAACCTTAGCCCAGAGTGCTGGCTCGCCGAAGGTTTTCCGGATTCGCTTTCATTCGATCGGGGTGTGCAGGAAGCAGCACTTGCGCCCAGCGGGGTAGACGCGAACGCCGAAACCTCTGAGACTGGCGTTGCGGACATCCCGGCTGGCCTTTCGTGGCCGGAGAGCCTCGATGCGCGCTTGAGTGAGTCGCGTCGAGGTCATGGATTCTCCCTTGCCTTGGGTTGCAGCCACAGGAAAAACCGTTGCAGGATCATCCCGCAATCGCAGAAGAAAGAGAAAACTATTGGCGTTAAAGCAGTCATTTAGCACTACAAGTGCGTCGGGACGGTGTGACGGCAAGCGGGCGCTCGTGACCGGTGCCGCCTCAGGCATCGGTGCGGCGACAGCCCGTCTGCTGGCCGGTGAAGGCGCCAGGGTCATGCTGGCGGATCGCGACGAAGCCGGTGCCGCCCGCATCGCCGATGCGATCGGCGAGGTGGCTTCATCGACCTTCCTGGATGTCTGCCGGGCCGACTCCTGGTCCTCCGCCGTTGCCTCCACCATCGCACGCCTGGGGGGCTGGGACGTTCTGGTGAACTGTGCTGGCATCCTGCGCCGGGGTACCATCGAGACGACCACCCTGGCGACATGGCATGAGGTGCTGGACGTCAATCTCCGGGGCACCTGGCTTGGCGCCAGGGAAGCGGTGCGGCACATGCAGGGCACCGGGGGTGTCATCGTCAATCTCTCTTCGGTCTCCGGCATCGTCGGCGATCAGGACCTGTGCGCCTACGACGCCAGCAAGGGGGGTGTCAGGCTGCTGACCAAGGCGATCGCCGACCATGCGACCCGCCATGGCCTCGGCATCCGCTGCAACTCCGTCCATCCCGGTGTCATCGAAACGCCCATGGTGGCGAACTACATCGCCGAATCCGATGATCCGGTGGCCGAGCGCGCCCTGTGGGACAGTTACACGCCACCGGGTGTCACGGGACATCCCGACGATGTCGGCCAACTCATCGTCTTCCTGGTCAGTGACGAATCCCGGCTTGTCGACGGAGCGGAGCTCGTCATCGACGGTGGAGGGACGGTGGAATGACACAACGGCTCCATCACAAGACGGCGCTTGTCACCGGAGCCGCCTCCGGGATCGGGCGCCAGAGCGCCATCCGCATGGCCGAGGAGGGGGCACTGGTGTGCATCACCGACATCGATGACGAGGGCCTGGCCGGGACACTCGCCCTGCTGGCCGGGCGCGGGTTCAGTCTCCACCACGATGTCACCGACGAGGACTCCTGGCGCGCCACCCTTGCCGTTGCGCTGGAGCGATTCGGCAAGCTGCAGATTCTGGTCAACTGTGCCGGCATAGGTGTCCGGAACGACAACATCGCGGCACTCGAGGAGGAGGGCTGGGACCGGCTCATGGCCGTCAATCTCCATGGCACGTTCATGGGATGCCAGCAGGCGATCGCCTGCATGAAACAGGCGGGAGGCGGTTCCCTCATCAACATCTCGTCGGTCCTTGGCCTCAGAGGCTCGGCCGATGCCCTCTCCTACTGTGCCAGCAAGGGCGCGGTGCGTCTTCTGACGAAGTCGATCGCCGTCCATTGCGGTCGCCAGGGGTACAATATCCGTTGCAATGCCATCTGCCCGGGCTACATCGCCACACCCCTTGGCCTCTCGGTGAGGGAGTCCCTGGGTGATGAGGAGTTCCAGCGACTCATCGACAAGCACGTGGTCGGCCGCATGGGCGTTGCGGACGATGTCGCCGGCATGGTGGTCTATCTCGCCAGCGACGAATCGTCATTCGTGACGGGAACGGAGATGGTTGTGGACGGTGGCTATACGGCAGGATGATGACGAAGGCCCAGCAGGCGGCAGCTGATGCCTGGGTGACGGTCGAGCCCGAGGTGTGGTCCATGTACCGCCGCATCTGGGGCGAACCGGAACTCGGCATGATGGAGTACAACGCCGAAGCATGGCTCTCGGCCTGGCTCGCCGATCACGGTTTTGATGTCGAGCGTGGCGTGTGCGGCATGCCCACGGCCTTCCGTGCGGTATGGTCGTCCGGTGACGGGCCTCGACTGGGCTTCCTGGCGGAATACGACGCGCTTCCCGGGCAGGGGAACCGTCTCGAACCCCTCAGGGCACCGGACGGCAAGCGGGCAGGCCATGCCTGCGGTCACAACCTGATCGCCGGCACCGGCGCCGGCAGCGCCATCGCCGCGCGCCATGCAATGGAAGAGTGCGGACTCGAAGGAACCATCGTCTGCCTTGGCACCCCGGCCGAGGAAATCCTCTGGGGCAAGATCGCGATGCTTCGCCGTGGCGCCTTCGAGGGCGTCGACATGCTGTTTGCCAACCATGCCGACTATCAGAACGGCGCCGTTTCCAGACCCTGCCTTTCCTGTGTGTCGTTCGAACTCCTGTTCGAGGGCCAGGCCTCCCATGGCGGGGCGCGGCGTTCGGGAAATGCCCTCGACGGTGCGGAACTCTTCGTGCAGTCGATGGAACGCCTGCGCGCCCACCAGTTCGGCGATGTCGTGATCGGCCATGTGCTGCGCTTTGCCGGATACATGCCGTCGATCACGCCCGATGAGGCACGCCTGTGGATCACCGTGCGGCACCAGTCCTTCGAGAGGGCCCAGGATGTCGCCCGTCAACTCGTTCCCCTGGCCGATGACTGCGCCCGCCATACGCACACCCGGGTTGTGGACATGCTGATTTCGGCGTCCAGGGGCTATCTGGCGAACCATACGCTGGGCGAGGTCCTGTTCCGCCACATGCAGGAGATCGGACCGCCGGCGTGGGACGACGGGGACACGGCCTACATGCAGTCCCTCGCCGCGGCCTGCAGTCCGGAAGCGGACTTCGGCTGGGACCGTGACATCGCCTTGCACACGGAGGGCTGCGACCCCTATGGCCAGGACGACGGCGAAGCGAGCTGGTCCATTCCCCTGGCGCGGGCCAACTGGTCATGTCCCCGGGGTGTCCTGCTTCACAATTGGGCGATGACCTCGGCTTCGGGTCACGCCAGCCAGTTCAGGGGCGCGTCCTTTGCCGGGAAGGCGATCGCCATGGCGGCGATCGACCTGCTTGGAGAACCCGGGCAGATCGACGCCGCGAAGCGGGAGAGGGCCCTCAGGGCCGAAGGATACGTCATCACCGAACCGCGCTGCGGCGGGTTCGAGGTGATGACGACGCGCCCCGAAACCTTCTGGGATGGCACCTGGTCGGGGCGTGACCGGGTCGATCCGTGACCGTCATCGTGCCCGATGCCGACAGGCTGCCGGTCATCGTGGTGACGGGGTTCCTGGGAAGTGGCAAGACCACCCTGCTGCGGCATCTGCTGCAGGCGCCGGAGTTCGCCGACACGGCGGTGATCATCAACGAATTCGGCCAGACCGGTCTCGACCACGTGCTCGTCGAGACAAGCGAAGACAGCATCCTCCTGCTCGAGAACGGCTGTCTGTGCTGTGGTCTGAGAAGTGACCTCGTTTCCACTCTTCTTGATCTCCTTCAGCGCCGCGAAAGGGGCGAGGTGCCGGCCTTCCGGCGGGTGGTCATCGAAACCTCGGGCCTGGCCGATCCGGTGCCGCTGCTGCAGACCTTCATCACCGATCCCCTGAGACTCTCCCTCTTTGATCCCGGGGGTGTGGTGACCTGTCTCGATGCCGTGAACGGTTCGCTCTCCATCGACCGCCACCGGAACGCCGGACGCCAGCTGGCGCTCGCCGACACCATCGTCATCACCAAGGGTGATCTGGCATCCTCCAGCGATGTCATGGACCAGGCGAGACGCCGCAACGGGCGTGCCCGGATTGTCGAGGCGCCGATGGGGAGGGCGGATCCCCGGGACGTGCTGCGCCGGCCGCTTGCCATGGACTTCGATGACATGCCGTGTGGGAACGGCCACGGATCCATCGTCTCGGTCACGTTGGAGGACATCCGTCCGCTGACATGGCTCGAGGTGGAAGGCGCCGTCGGCTCTCTCGTGGCACGCCATGGCGAGCGCCTGTTGCGGCTCAAGGGTCTGCTCGATGTCGATGGCGCGGCGGGTCCGGTGGCGATTGACGGTGTGCAGCACCTCTTTCACAGGCCGCGGGTGCTGGAGACATGGCCCGGAGGTGTGGCGGCGCCGGTTCTCGTCGCCATCGCCGAAGGGACAACGCGCCAGGAACTCGAGAACTGGCTCAGGACGGCTTGTAGCTCACCGGCTTGAAGCGGAGCCAGAAACGGGTCAGCGGTCCCGGTTCCCGGCCTTCGTGGTCGAGACGGTCCTTGCGTTCGATGGCGGCACGTACCGCGTGGCCGCCGATCCAGCGGAAGGGTTCCCGGGGAAAGGCCCGTTCCGGCTGCCCCACCAGGGGCGAACGGCTCCATGCGTCGTCCCTCTCCTGGACCAGCGAGGCGAGGATGTGGCTTCCGACCCGCGACGGCACGATACCGGCGCCGGAGTACCCGCAACCGAAGACGATGTCCGGCGATGATCCGAGGTGTCCGAACAGGGGAAGCCCGTCACGGGACCTGTCGATGGGACCGCACCAGGTCCCCTCGATGGCGACGTCGGCGAGTGCCGGGTGATAGGCTGCCATGATGGCGCGCAGTTCCCGGGTGCTGCGGCGCGTGCGTTTGAGCGAGGCATCGATCCGGTCTCCGAAGGGAAGGGCGCCGCCCGACTTGGTGACGACAATGCGTCCGTCCGCCGTCGGCCGGCAGGATTCGATGAAGGTGCGCGAATCGGTGAATCCCGGCGCACCGGCAACACCGAGGGAGTCGAGGAGACCTGGAACGGGCACGGTCATCGCCGCATCGGTGACCATCACCATGAGGGCCGGCCTGATCTCCGGCAAGGAGAGGGACCACCCGTAAAGAGCCAGCACGATCTTGCGTGCGGTGACAGTGCCACGGGCGGTGATGACGCCGGGCGGGGTCGAGCGCCGAAGGCGTGTCATCGCCGTCTTCTCGAGGACACGGACCTCCAGGGAGAGGGCTTCGCGCCTCAGGGCCCGTACCAGATGGCCGGGATGGAGGGTGGCACTCGCGGTGTCGACAACACCGGCAACAAGCGCGTTGCTGCCCGTCAGCGACCGGATTTCGTCGGCCCCGAGACGGCGGAAGCTGTGGATCTGCCGGGATTCCATCAGGTCCAGCATGTCGTCCCAGTGACCCGACTGTTTCTGGCAGGTCGCCGCCCAGACCGTCGGCGCGCTGCTCATGGAGATGTCATTGCCACCCTTGCCGGCGAGGGCGCGGATGTCGTCGATTGCATCGATGGAAGCCCGGCCAATATGGAGGGCAGCGTCGGTCCCTCCGGCACGTTCCAGTGCCGGAACCTGAAGCCACATGGGCAAGGCGAAGCCGGCATTGGCGCCGCTTCCTCCGGCACCGCACACATCGCGTTCAATGACGGCGACATCGAGCGAGGGATCACGCCGCTTAAGTTCGATGGCCGTCCAAAGGCCCGTGTAACCGCCGCCGACGATGGCGACATCGACCGCAAGGTCGCCCTCGAGCGACGTGATACCGGCAGCGGCATCCGCCGCCATCGCCTGCGTCAGCCAGACACTTCTCATGTCACCGCCGGTTCCACGGCAAGGGGTGCGACCGTCGATGTCGTGCGCGGAGGCGGGTGGTCTTCCAGGCGCTGGCGGATGATGGCGAGTTCCTTCCTGTCGCCGAAGCCCCGGGCGATGATGAGGCGCTCGGCAGCCGCAAGCCAGCGTTCATAGTAGTCGTGGCCATCCGCCGAGCCGTGACTTGCGATCTCGTCGATCAGCAGTTCCTGGAAGGCGCGCCAGTCATAGTGACCGGCGCCGTGCATGGCATTGACCATGGCGAAGATGCGCGCCTGCCACGGCTCATCGAACGTGCGTTCTTCTCCCGGACGAACCGGTGCATTGTGATCACCTGCCACCAGACATGCTCCGCGGACCAGACCGCCAGCCTAACGCAAATTCGCCGTGCAATCCGTTGTCCTCCTCATGCGGACAAGGGAGACAGCCGGCCCCTGAATCCGGCTCGGTCCGGCGGACATTGTCCCGAGGGTCCGGTCGGCCTACCCTCAACACCCCGAAGGCGGTATGGCGCACAACCATGAACGACAGTCTTTCAATCCCTTCACCCGATGGTCCGATACCGGCCTTCCTTGCCCTGCCGGAAGGGGATGAGCCGGCGCCGGCCGTGATCATGCTCATGGATGCTCCGGGAATTCGCGAGGAACTTCATCGATTCGCCAGACGTGTCGCATCCGCCGGCTTTGTCTGCATTCTTCCCGACATGTACTACAGGCTTGGCACCCTGCGCTTCGATCTTTCCCGCCGGGATGACAGGATGACGGCAGCCTTCGGTGCGGCCATGGCGAGTCTCGATCACGAGAGAGTGGCGGCGGACTGCCGCGCCATTCTCGATTATCTCGACGCCGACGACCGCGTGGCGGCGGGGCCGCGGGGACTGGTCGGCTACTGCATGAGCGGTCAGTACGTGCTCGCTGCCGCGTGCCGGTTCCCGGAACGGGTCGCGGCGGTCGCCGCGTTTCACGGTGTGCGCATGGTGACCGACGAACCCGATTCACCGCATCTCGGGGCGGCGGCGATCCGCGCCGAGATGTTTCTCGGCTTCGCCTCGGACGATCCCCTGGTCCCCGACAATGTCATTCCCACCCTGCGCGACACCTTCACCAGGCACGCGATCTCCCACCGCATCGAAACCTATCCCGGAACGCGGCACGGCTATTCCTTCCCCGAACGCGACGCCTATGTCGAGGAGGCGGCCGAAGCGTGCTGGGAAGGGATGCTCGATCTCTTCTCGCGACACCTGCATCCCCGATAGCCATCACCGCGACACGACTCGATCAAGCGCATGCCGGGTTTCTCTGACCAGGTCAGGCTGCCACGGTGTGCAACATGAGTGCGAGACTGTTGCTCACGGGAGCGATGGATTCCATTTGAGCGTGCGGCCAAGAGATAGGGTTGGTGTTCAGCTTCCGATCATGCGCAGTTTTCCGGGGTGCGACGGGTCGGCGGTGAGCAGAGGCTCCACCTTGGGCTCGAGCTGTCTTGGGTTCTCGTCGTTATAGTCGCTCAGCACAGCGCGACTGTCGCCCTTGGCCCACAGGTGCCTGACCAGCATCTCGTTGCAGAATCGCTCTGTGGCGTCGCACAAATGTTCGCCGGCCTTTTTGCGAAGCTCGATGTGATCGTCTCGAGCCAACACTTCGGCTCGAGCAGGCATGGTCGTGAGGTCATCGCCGGTGTTGATGACCGCCGTACCGTCGGCCCGGACAGCCGCGTCCCTTCGGTCCGAAGTCGAAGTTCAAGGCGGAGCGACTAGAGTTATCGTCTCCGTGGAGAGTAGCCTCAATCCTGAAATCCCTATCGGCTTCGAGGCTTGTTCGGATTCATTGCCGGAGCGGACTTCGCAGGTAGACACTGGCGCGTCTGTCGCCTGGCAGAGTCATATGGCGCTGGAGGATCCGCCGCCCCTGGTCGCCGCGGAGGGGTTCCCCGAACTCAATGACATGCACGCCGTGTCAATCCAGTGCCTCCGTACAGGATGGGCCGGCTTCGAATGGAGCCAGGTCGAGAACTGCAATGCCCCACAGCGGCGGATCGCTCGTCTGTCTCCGCCTCGCTATGCTTGTGGAATGATGCATCAAGCCATCCGGAGTGTTCTGTTGACCGGTGCCGATCCAGTTTTCCCGACGCCTTACCGCATAGGCGCGGCAGGCGCGGTTGCCATCGCCGCTTCCGCACAGGCCGCAGCTGATTTCTGGGAGTTGCGCACGGGCGAGCGCCAGTCGGTGGCGGTGAATTGCCGCCACGCGGCAGCAGCCATGCGTTCCGCCACTTACCTCAGAATTGACGGTATCGAGCCGTCCTCGTCGTGGGATCCCTTCTCGGGGCTCTACCCGACCGGCGACGGTCGGCATGTCTTCCTGCATTGCAATTTCCCTCATCACCGCGAAGGGATGCTGGCGTTGCTGGGCACCAGGGCCAACAAGGAGGAGTTTGCCGCAGCCGTCGCCGCGCGTGGCGGGCAGGAATTCGAGGATGCCATTGCCGCAGCTGGCCTCTGCGGCGCGCTGACGCGTACGCCCGAGGAATGGGTCGCCCACCCGCACGGCCGGGCGCTTGCGGCGCTGCCGCCAGTCTCGATTGAACGCATCGGCGACGGGCCGAAATCCGTGCCGCGCGGCGGGGGCCGGCCGCTGGCGGGCATCCGTGTGCTGGACCTGACTCGGGTACTGGCCGGGCCGACCTGCGGGCGCACGCTCGCCGAGCACGGCGCCGATGTCATGCGCATTGCTGCGCCGCATCTGCCCTTCGCGCCGACGCTCGTCATGGACACCGGTCACGGCAAGCTCTCGGCTTTCGTCGATCTGCGCGAGCAACGCGGCCGGGCGCAGCTTCGCGCACTCGCCAGCGAGGCGGATGTATTCGTGCAGGGCTACCGCCCGGGCACGCTCGCCGCGCGTGGTTTCGGCCCTCGCGATATCGGACCCGGCAAGATCTATGTATCGCTGTCCGCCTACGGGCATGAGGGGCCGTTCGCGCCGCGTCGGGGCTTCGACAGCATCCTTCAGAACGCCTCCGGCATGTCCACGGTGCAGGGCAGTCCCGAAGCGCCGTGCAACCTGCCGGTGCAGCCGCTCGACTATTGCGCCGGCTACCTGGCGGCATGGGGCGTCGTGACGGCCCTGCTACGCCGGGCAGAGGAGGGGGGAAGCTGGCATGTGCAGCTCTCGCTCGCCGGCATGGCGGAATGGATCAAGGCCAAGGGGCCCGTCGAAGGTTGGCGTGACGCGCCGACGGACCTCTCGCCGGAGGAGCTTGCGGCGATCTCGATGGAGAGCGACACGCCGCACGGCCGACTGACGCATCTGGCGCCGGTCGCAATGATGTCCCGCACGCCACCGCACTGGACGCGGCCTTCCGCGCCGCTCGGCTCACACGATCCCGTCTGGCCGGAGACGCTTGCCGCATGAGATTCCCTTGCCGGGGTCAGCCGCGCCGCGCCACATGATGCGCCGCCACGCCGCGTGGCACGATCCACACAATCGTGGCCAATCCGGCCAGTTCAAACGCCCACCGCAATAGGAGCGGCCCGACGTAGCTGGCTGATAGTTGCGATCGTCGCGCCGTCAATGCGTCAATCTGCGGGCAGCACCCGCGACGGGGACCATCTTGGCAAGCTCCGTGAGGCGCTGCATTTGTGGCCGCATCCTGTAGGGCGTGACACGCACATCCCGCAGGCGCTGGTGAACGAAGCCCTTCCGCTGCATTGCCTTTCGCCACGGGTTTATGTCGCTCTCGAACTCGTCGTACGTTTGTTGCACGAGGCTGGGAACAACCACGAGCGGCCGCAGTTCCCGCGCAACCCAGGAGACACGCAAGTCATAGAGAAGAACGTCGATTGGAATGTCGATCTTGAAGCGCCGGTCCAGCAACTCCGCCGCGACAGATGCGCGAAGCAGATAGGCGGCATATTCGGTATAGGCCATTCTGATGTATCGGAGCGGAGGCCCCACGGCTTGGTCTTCAGCGCAGGTTTCTGTTGTGCAGTCGGACGGTGTCCAACCTTATGACCTTGGCGCCAACGGGCCACCAAACGGTCGATTCAAGAAACAAGGGAAGTTCACTGGACAGAACCGCGTCATCCTCGAGGATCAGCCCGGCCTCGGCGTCCGATCGACGATGGCCTGCATCGCCGTGAAGTGACTGATGATAGAGGCCGCCGCTCCCTGATCAAGGCGGCGGGAGGCCATGGCTCCCCTTTCAAGTCTACTCTCGGGATATCCTCCATCTTCACGGTTTGAGCATCAACAACAACAATGCGCTGAGCCTCTAGACCAACCCGGTCAAGTTGCTTTGTCACGAACTTCAGCCGATCCGGCCACCGGGTGGTGCCTCAGTTTGACTTTGGGATTACATGGCCTGGCTAGACCAGCCTCCTAAACCCGATCCGCTTACGCACTCCCATCTGCAGGCGATAGCCGATTTGACGGAGGCGGGGCGTCTTCCACCCGGCCAACACGCTTGCACGATCTGCGGTGAGCTGCGAGGGGATATCATCGTCGTGTTCGACCACCGGCACGTCGAGGAAATAGAGGTTGAGCTGGTGGACCCAAAAGAACAGCAGTTCCATGTCGACTGGCAGGCGCATCCGGCTCATGCGGTTCATGAGGTGAAGTGCGCACTCTTTCTTGACCACATAGCCGTAGGCGCCATACTCAGTGTAACGAATCCGCCCCATGGATCGACCCTCCGCAAGAGGTCGCCCGGCGACCAATGGCCTTTGCGGTTGCCGCCGACCGAGGCTGACAATATCGAAGGGTACAGGGCAGTTCTCGAGAGCAGACAGCACGGCCGGCAGCTCCGGTCGAAGGATGGCGTCATCCTCGAATATGGCGATCATCGGATCAGGGCCGGTGCTGGCCTGTCCGATCGCGTGGACGTGGGAGCGCCAGCAAGCCAGTTCGGACGGTGCGAGAGGCCGGAGCCCCCAGCGGCGGCGGTATCGTGTGTCGACCTGGGCCATGTCCTCAGTGGTCAGATCTCGCGCGTCTATGGCATCCATGAATTCGAACGGTAGATTGATCTCGGAGAACTGCTGCGTAATGCGTTCCCTACGCTCACGCGCATGGCGGAGACTGACGACGACAATCCTCATGTCGCGTGCGCTCACGGCACCTGCTCTGCGCACCGGACATAACTGCGCACTGCACTGTTGAGCCGGACTTCGGCATCTGCAGATCCATTGAGAGAGTCGATGAGTTCATCTGTGGGCAACCTCTCGCCCACCTCTTGATAAGCCTCATGTGTTTCAGCATGGATCGCGTAGATCGCCGCACGAACGTCACACGCAGCAGCGATCTCATTAATCTCAACGTTGCACTGACCGGGTGTGTGCGCATGTGCTGGAAGGGCAAGCGCCGGACGCCGATCTAAATTGATGACGTGCAAGGGAACTGCCATGACTGATCTCACCCAGCAGGTAGCGCAGACCCGGCGGGGGTCGAGCCAATAACTCTACCAAGTTGTAGTCAGTGTTGTGTGAAGGTAATGTGTCAATGTAAGTTAATTTGATGTGAATTACATAAAAATATTGAATCGACTCCACTATCCGACGTGATCTCGCGGCGCACCGCCATTGCAGAATCCGGGCGATCCCGATTTTTTCCGGCGCGCGCGTCGGTAAGGTCCACCTCTCGACACGGCGCTGGTCGAAGCGCAATCGAAGCCGGTTCGCGGAAACGGCGCGAGGCCCCCCGCTTGACGCCAGGCGGGAAGCAGCGGCTGCCTGCCTACTGCCGCCTCTCGCCGAAGGCGCCCACCATGTCGGATTGCTCGGAGACGTCGGTCGCCTCGGAGTCACCTTGACCGTGGAAGCCGTCCTGGATTCGCGTGCCCGATTGGCCGGTCGCGAAGGTTCCGTTCGGACAGATCGCGAGGTCGTAGAAGATCACTGTCTCGACGCCGTGTGCCTTCCCGCGGTCGCTGTTCAGGATGCCGCTGAACCCGCGACATCGCGCCCGCCGACGTCCATGGTGTAGTTCACCGCCGCCGTCCTCAGGAGCCGGTTGCCCCGGCGGTGGGCGTCCCCACCATGATTCAGAGCCACGCCCCGGACCCCGTCATCCGGCGGTTTCCGAGTGCTCCCAGGGTGCGCGTACGACTAGCTGAACTCGACGTCCCTCCAGTGACGCAATCATTGAAGAGCCCGGACCAGCCATGCTCCATCCAGGCGTCGAACGAGGCTCGGTCCACGCCCGGATTCCGCAAGGAGCGTGATTGGGACACCGATCAACGGAGTGAGGGCGTGTCCTCCGGTTGCGTAAGGCTGCGCCCTCAGGGACGAAATGCAGCAGGGAGGTTGCCTTGGTGGAGAACAGGCTTGTCAGAAAGGCATGAAGAAGGACCAATCGGTCTTGCGAGGCGAACGCTGGCCACGAAGTGCACGAGACCGGACGCGGGTTCCGGCGAAGGACCGCGCACTCAAGTGCCTCGACGACCGCTCTCGCAATCGGCCGCCGCAACTGAGAAAGCAATTGCACACCGCGCCATCACAGGCTCTGCCGGACGAGGGTCGACATGCGGTTCAGCCCAGTGTGTCTGGCTGACGGTCGTGATTGTCGCACCGTTGGCGCTTTCCGCCCGACAGGAAATTCGGTGAACGTTGCGGATATCGGAAGGGCCGTCGCCTGGCGACATCCCGGTCGCCGGCTGACGGCCCCCCGACTTGAAGCGCCGCAGCGACCTGGAGGTCTTCTTGGGAACAAACAACTGCAAGAGCCACTCACCCATGGGCCGGCACTCTCCGTTGGCACCACGTTGGCGAGAATCTCCGCACCGCGACTGGTCGCAGCCTGCTCGTTGCAGGACGGCCTTTGGCGCCAGCCACCCGAGGCACGGTTGAGCGATTGGCCCACGCCGGCAGCTTCACAGGATCGCTGCGGGCGACAAGGCGCCACGCGCCAATGCGGACGTAAGGCCCAGCGGCCTCGGTGACACTGAGCGAGTCCAGCATTCCCCTGGCTGTCGCGCGCACGCCATGCCTTGGTGAACGGCCACACGATGGCATCGATCTTCGGTGTGAAACGCGTTTACACTTCTGCCCGCGGACGCTTTCGGGATGATGGCATGACAAAGACAGACGACACGGCCTATCTGAAGGCTCTCCTCTACCACTACGAGGCGGAAATCTTGGGGGAGGCGTACTTCTCCGCTCTGGCCGATTGTTTCGACGACGCGGCCGAACGCGAGAAACTCACCCTTCTCGCCGCAGTCGAACGCCGCGCAGCTGACACGGTGCGTCCCCTGGTCGACAAGCACGGTCTCGTGCCCCGAGACGAGACCGTGCTCAAGGCTATCGGCGCGGAATTGACCGGCCCTCACCGACATTTCAGTTGGCGCCAGTTCATGACGCACATCACGGTTGAGTATCCCGCCTATCTCGACAACTTCCATGCGCTGGAAAAGATGGCGCCCGAGGATGATCTCGTTGCGCTGCAGAGGTTGACCCATCACGAAGTCGTCCTCATCGACTTTGCCCAAAGGGAGATCGCCAACGATCCGGACAGCGTGATGCCGCTTCAACACTACCTGGAGTGATTCGATCAACGATGTGCGGATCGGCCCGGAGGGTCCCATCGAAGACGATGGCTCTTGTGCAGGCCCGTTGCAGGCGATTGAACACTCCCGTCCAACGCCATGCGCGGTGGCTGCAGCGGGGATGAACACCGGAAGGGCCGTCGCCTGGCGACATCCCGGTCGCCGGCTGACGGCCCCCCGACAAATGGCTCCGCGAGCAGGACTCGAACCTGCGACCCAGTGGTTAACAGCCACTTGCTCTACCAACTGAGCTATCGCGGATCAGGTTTCGATCGATGTTTATGCGAAGTGCCGGCAAGGGTCAATGATGACCGCAACCTGATTGCGGCCCTCCCGCAACACCCGTAGGGTCGCAAACCGTCTCATCCGGGAGTGTGTCACGATGAATGGCGCCGATCTCGTTGCCCGCATCCTCGCCAGGGAAGGAGTCGACATTCTTCCCGCCTTTCCGCACAGCGACCTCATCGATTCCGCGGCCAAGGTGGGCATCCGGCCCGTCATCGTGCGCCAGGAACGCCAGGCCCTTCACATTGCCGACGGCTATGCCCGCGTGACGGGAGGCCGCAGGATCGCCTGCACAACCGTGCAGTACGGGCCCGGATCGGAGAATGCCTTCGGCGCCGTCGCCCAGTGCCATGCCGACAACGTGCCGGTGCTCCACATCCCCTTCGGATACGACCGCATGAGGCAGCCGCTCGATTCCCACTTCCAGGCCAGCCAGAGCATGCAGCATGTCGCGAAGTGGTGCGCCATGGTGCCGGATGTGGAGCGTATTCCGCAGATGATGCAGAACGCCTTTGCCATGCTGCGCAACGGCCGTCCCGGGCCGGTGGTTCTCGAGGTGCCAAAGGATGTGGCCAACACGACGGTCGATCCCCGTCTCGAGGAGAGCTACCGCCCCCAGAAGGCATCGCGGCCCGTGGCCGCCGATGCCGAGATCCGCGAAGTCCTCGCCTGTCTGCGGAAGGCTTCGTCACCTGTCATCGTGGCGGGTCAGGGCATTCTCTACGCCGGTGCATCGCAGGCGTTGACAGCGTTTGCCGAAAGCACCGGAATTCCGGTTCTCACCACACTGAACGGCAAGAGCGCCTTTCCGGAGAACCACCCGCTTTCCCTGGGATGTGCGGGCCGCACCCGGCGCGGCGAGGCGGCGCATTTCCTTTCAAAGTCCGACCTTGTCCTCGGTCTCGGCACGAGCTTCACGCGGTCGGAATACATCACGCCGTTCCCGACCCGCCATCGCTGCTTCATCCAGCTGACGAACTGGGAAGGCGATGTATCCAAGGACTATCCGGTCGACATCGGCATCATCGGAGATGCCCGTGCGACCCTGGAGCGCATGGTGGAGATTCTCGGAAAGGATCCCGGCGCCCGGCGCGATTCAGTGGCCGGCGAGGTGGCCGGCCGCCGCAAGGCCTTCATGGATTCCTGGCAGCCGCGGCTGCAGTCCGACGAGGTCCCCATCAGTCCCTATCGCATCATTCATGACCTCATGATGACGGTCGATCGCGAAACGACCATCGTCACCCATGATGCAGGTTCGCCGCGCGACCAGATGACGGCCTTCTATGAAACGCTCGTGCCCCACGGGTACATCGGCTGGGGCAAGACGACACAGCTCGGCCTCGGTCTCGGTCTTGTGCAGGGCGCGCGTCTGGCGCGGCCTCATCATCACTGCATCAACATCATGGGCGATGCGGCGATCGGCATGGTGGGCATGGATCTCGAGACCTCCGTGCGCAACCGCCTCGCCACGATCACGATTGTTCTGAAGAACGCGGTTATGGGTGGCTACGTCGACCACCATCCCGTGGCGGCACGCGACTATCGCATTCATCAACTGGGTGGGGACTATGCGGATGTGGCAGCGGCTCTCGGCGCGCACGCCGAACGCGTGAGCGCGCCTGGCGACTTCGTGCCGGCTCTCGAACGGGCTTTGGCCCTGACCGACCGTCCGGCGCTGATCGAGGTCATCAGTTCCGAAGAGAAACACTTTGCGGATGACCCCGTGGAAGGTTGATGACGGACTTCGATTACATCATCGCCGGCGGCGGGACGGCGGGCTCGGTACTCGCGGCGCGTTTGACGGAAGATCCGGCGGTCCGCGTTCTCGTGCTCGAGGCCGGCACCGGCCGCCGGTCCCTGATGCACCGCGTTCCGGCGGGCGTCCTGTCTCTCTATCAGTCGGGCCGCTACCACTGGGACTACAGGTCCGAACCGGAAGAGTTGGCCGCCGGCAGATCCTATCCCTACAAGATGGGCAAGGGTCTTGGAGGATCCTCCTCGATCAACGCCTTGCTGTGGGTGAGGGGCGCGCCCGGTGTCTTTGACAGCTGGGCGGCGGACGGGGCGGTCGGCTGGTCATGGCGGGATGTCGAGCCCATTTTCCGGCGCGTGGAGAGCTTCGACGATTCCACCGATCCCCACATGGGGCTATCGGGTCCCATCGCCGTGTCGCGCGGCAATCCCCAATCCTCGATGTTCAACGAAGCCTTTCTCGAGGCAGGGGTCGAGGCCGGCCTTGCCTTCAACGACAACTACAACGGACCGGATCAGGAGGGGATCGCCGTCCTGCATCGCAACACGCGCGGTGGCGAGAGGAGCGATGTGTGGACAGAGTATCTGAGGCCCTGCATCGGTCGCCCCAATCTTGTCATCCGCTGCGATACCCCCGTCGATCGTCTCGTCGTCGAGGCGGCCCGGGTCACCGGTGTGGTCGTCAGGAGTGGCGGACGCCACGAGACGGTTCACGCGACCAGGGAGATCCTTCTCTGTGCCGGAGCCATCGGTTCACCGCAGCTGCTCATGCTTTCGGGTATCGGTGATCCCGGCGCACTCGCACCGTACGGAATCGAAGTGCGCCACGAGCTTCCGGGTGTCGGCGCCAACCTCCACACGCACCCGACCATCCGCTGCGGCTACACCGCCAGGAAAGCGGAAAAACTGGCGTCATGGACACGGCCGCCGAAGAATTGGCTGGCAGGCGTGCGATGGCTTGTCGACCGCAAGGGTGTCGCCTCCACCAACCACATGGACGTCGGCTGCTTCCTGCGATCCGGCAACGATGCGCCGTGGCCCGATATCCAGATGACCTTCACGCCCATGCTGGTGGGCATGACCTATGCCGACGCGCTGGCCGACGGTTTCGGGGTCTACACGGAACTCGTAGGCATCAAGAGCCGTGGAACCGTGAGGTTGCGTTCGGCCGACCCGCAGGCCCTGCCACGGTTCAGCTTCAACTTTCTCGCCGAAGAGCGCGATCGCGAAACATTCCGTGCCGGCACCGGCATGATCCGGGACATCGTGTCGCAGCCGGCATTCGACGGCTTGCGGGGACGCGAGATCGACCCAGGTGCCACAGTGACGTCGCCAGCCGACCTCGACCGGTGGGTGAGCGGGAGTATCGGCATCACTCACCATCTCGCCGGCACCTGCCGCATGGGCGCGCCTGGTGATCCGCGTTCCGTGGTCGGTCCCGATCTCAGGTTGCTGGGACTCGACGGTCTTCGCATAGCCGACAACTCGATCATGCCTCGTGTCACCAGCGGCAACACCCACGCCCCGGCAATCATGATTGGCGAGAAGGCAAGCGATCTCATCACCGGCGAGCGCAACGCCCCATGACACTCAACAGGCGGTTCCCTTCAATTCATGCGATGCAGGAGGGCGCGGCCCGCCGGGTGCCGCGCTTTGCCCTTGGCTATCTGGAGGGAGGAATCGACAGGGAAGTCTGCCTTGCGGCCAACATGGATGCCCTGCGCAGGGTCGTTCTCGCACCTCGTGCGATCGTTGACGAGGCATTCGAACCGGATCTCTCCGTCACGCTGTTCGGCCGCACCTGGCCGCTTCCCTTTGCCCCCGCCCCGCTGGGGTTGACGGGGCTGATCTGGCCGAACGCTCCGGCGCTGATCGCGCGCGCCGCCGCCGGCCATGGCCTGCCCGTGTGCCTGAGCAGCTTCGCCACCATGTCCGTCGAGGAGATCGCCGCCATAGCCGGGAGCAGTCTCTGGTTCCAGCTCTACTGCACCGCGGACCCCGCAATCGAGAACGACATCGTGGACCGGGCTGAAGCCGCCGGCGTCTCGGTACTTGTCGTGACGGTCGACGTCCCCACCCGCACCCGGCGCGAACGCGACATTGCCAGCGGCCTTTCCGTGCCCCCGCGGTTCGATCGCACGACGCTCATGGACATCATGGCCCGTCCTGCCTGGGCTCTGGCCATGCTGCGCGCCGGAATCCCCCGATTCCGCACGCTTGAGAACTACATGACGAAAGGCCTCCCGTTGGCGCAAAGGGGAGAGCACCTGGCGAGCATGGTGGATGGCCGGGTGACCGCCGGAAAGCTCGAACGCCTGCGCGAACGCTGGAAGGGTCCCATGATCGTCAAGGGACTCCTCGATCCCGATGATGCCGTGAGGATGCGTGACATGGGCGTTGATGCCGTGGCCGTCTCCAACCATGGCGGCCGCCAGTTCGATGCGGCCCCCACTCCGGTCGAGGTGCTGCCGGCCATCCGCAGGGCCGTTGGTGCCGACTACCCCCTGCTGGCCGACGGCGGTGTGCGCTCAGGCATCGATGTTGCCCGCATGATCGCCTGTGGCGCCAACTTCGTTCTCATGGGCCGGGCCTTTGCCTACGCGGTTGCGGCCGGCGGAGAGGCCTGCGTCGACCATGCCATCCGCATCATCCACGCAGACCTGAGACAGGCGATGATGCAGGCCGGGACACCCCGCCTCGATGGTCTTTCCGCCTCCCGGGCGACGGGGGAACTCCGCGGCGCGTGACGGTTCAGTTGTCGTGGACGCCGCCTTCGGCCTTGCGGCGGGCGACATAGTCCTCGAGTTCCTCGCGGATCGCCGGATCGAGAGGCGGCTCCTGGAATTCCGCCAGAAGCTGTTTCCAGATGCGGTTGGCGCGCCGGCTGGCGTCGGGGCTTCCCGCCTCGACCCAGGTCTCGAAGTTGCGCCAGTCCGAGAGAAGCGGTGCGTAGAAGGCGGTCTGGTAGCGCTCCAGGGTGTGGCCGGTACCGAAGAAGTGCCCACCCGGGCCGACGTCCGCCATCGCCTCCATGCCGATTTCGGCGTCGTTGACGACAATCGGCTCCATGATCTCGAACATGCCCTGGATCAATTCGGCATCAACGATCATCTTTTCGAAACTGGCCACCAGGCCACCCTCCATCCAGCCGGCGCCGTGATGGATGAGGTTGCCGTGAGCGAGGAAGGCCGCCCACAGTGACATGCCGCTCTCGTAGGCGGCCTGGGCGTCGACCGCGTTGGAAGCGCTGACGTTGCTGGTCCTGAAAGGCATGTTGTAGCGGCGCGCCAGCTGTCCGCTGGCAAGGGTCGCCCTGACATATTCCGGGGTGCCGAAGGCCGGTGCTCCCGACTTCATGTCGACGTTGCTGGTGAATCCGCCATAGACGGATGGTGTGCCTGGCCTGACGATCTGAATCAGCGCCAGGGCGGCCAGGGCCTCGGCATTCTGCTGCACGAGGGCCCCGGCAAGGGTGGAGGGCGCCATGGCGCCCTGCAGTGTAAACGGTGTGATGGCGACCGCCTGACCGGCGCGGGCCATTTCGATGAGGCCCTGGCTCATGGGTTCGTCGAGGCGCAATGGCGAATTGGTGTTGATGAGCGTGATGAGGCCCGGCCGGGCGATCATCTCGTCCACGTCGATGCCCCGCGCAATGCGGTTCATCTCGATGCCGTCACGGCTGCGTTCGGCACCCAGCGCATAGGTACGCCAGACACGGTCGGTCTCGGTGATGAAGGTCATGTAGCAGTCAAGATGCCTGGTGGGCACCGGCAGATCGATGGGCTCGACGGGATAGCCGGCGAAGAAGTGTATGGAGTTGAGACTGGCGGCCACCCTCACCAGGTTGCGGAAGTCCTCAAAGCAGCCGGGACGCCGGCCGTTGTCGAGGTCGGAGACGTTCGGAGGGCTCGACACCGCCGTGGTGACGATATGGTTGCCTCCAAGCGTGATGGAGCGCTCCGCGATCCGGCTGTGGAGGGTGAACTCAGGCGGCACCGTCGCCATCGCCTCCTCGATGAGACCGCGGTCGAACCGCACACGCATGGAGCTTTCATCGACATCGGCGCCGGCCTCGCGGTAGAGCTGCCGCGCATCCCCGCCCAGAATCTCCATGCCGAGTTCCTCGAGAACGTCGAGGGAAGCGCCGTGGACATGTTCGATCTGGTCCGCCGAGAGAATGTCGAGAGGGGGAAAGGGATTGTGCACCTCGCGCCAGGGAAGCTGGCGGGGTGCGGCCGAGCGTGACCGTTCACTGCTCCTGCGGCGGGACCGGGTACGGCGTGCCATGAATCGCTCCCCTCAGGAACAGCCCTTCATGCCCCCACTATGGAAGCAGTCCCCACCCGGTGACAAGGCACCCGCGACGCCAGGGGGCCCCTGGTTGTCGGTCACCTGTCACCCGCGCAGGATCTCGGCCTTGCGGCGGGTGACGAAGTCGTCGAGTTCCGCTGCAATGTCGGTGCAAAGCGCAGGCGCTTCCCAGGAGTCGATGAGCGTGCGGGCAAGGACTGAGGCGCGTCCGGTTGCGTCGATGCCACCGGCATCGTTCCAGCTCTCGAAACTCCTCCAGTCCGACACCATCGGTTCGTGGAAGGCCGTCTCGTAGCGCTCGAGGGTGTGGCCGGTGCCGAAGAAGTGCCCGCCCGGGCCGACCTCCGCCATGGCCGTCATGCCGATCTCCTCGTCGGTCACCTCCACAGGCTCCAGAACCTGGCAGATCATCTCGATGGTATCAGCGTCGATCACCATCTTCTCGAAGCTGGCGACCAGTCCGCCCTCAAGCCACCCGGCTCCGTGCAGCACGATGTTGGCGTGGCTCATCACGGCACTCCACAGGGAAATCTGGCTTTCATAGGCGGCCTGGGCATCGACCGACGTGGAGGCGTTGGCATTGCTCGAACGGTAGGGAACGCCATTGAGACGCGCGAGCTGGCCACCGATCATCGTCGCCCGGGCGTATTCGGGTGTGCCGAAAGCGGGGGCGCCCGTCTTCATGTCCACATTGCTGGTGAAACCACCGTAGACCACCGGAGCTCCCGGGTTGACAAGCTGCACCAGCGTCATGCCGGCAAGGGCCTCGGCATTCTGCTGGGTGACGGCTCCGGCCACACTGGCGGGCGCCATGGCGCCTGCCAGTGTAAAGGGGGTGACGATGACCGGCTGGTTGTGTTCGGCCATGGTCAGCATGCCATCGAGCATCGGAGTGTCGAACCTCAATGGCGAGTTGGCATTGACCACGGTGACGATGCTCGGCTCTTCCTTCAGTTCCTGGCGCGACAGGTTTCTGGCGATACAGATGATGGAGAGGGCATCGTCGATTCGTTCCGCGCCGAGCGAATAGGCGTGCCAGGCCCGGTCGGTCAGCGTGACAAAGGCTGCGAGGCAGTCGAGATGCCGGGTGGCGGGGGGAAGGTCGGTCGGCTCGACCGGGTAGCCGCCGAAGAAGTGCAGGCAGTTGAGCCCCTGAGCCAGGCGCAGGAAATCACAAAAGTCCCTGAAGTTGCCTTCGCGGCGTCCCCGCTCGAGATCGTGTGCGAAGGGCGGGCTGGCAACCGGCGTGAAGGCAATCCGGTTGCCTCCGATGGTGAGCGAGCGTTGCGGGTTGCGGGCATGGAGCTTGAAGGTGCGGGGTGCAGAGGCCATGGCATGCGCGACAAGCTGCCGGGGCAGGCGCACTCTGGACGTGCCGCGGTCCACGTCGGCGCCTGCGTCATGGAACACTGCACGTGCCCGCTCGTGCAGGAATTCAATGCCGATCTCCTCGAGAACGGCAAGGGACCGGTCCTGGATGAAGGCGATCTCATCCCGGGACACCGCCTCCATGGGCGCGAATGGGTTGACCGGCGGGCGCCAGGCCGGCTGATCACGGGCGCCCCTTGTGCGTCGCTGACGACCTCTTCGTGACATTCGTGCCATTGATCGCGGCCCCATCACTGCCTTGTGCTCATAGGCCATGCGGCGGCTGCGGGCAAACCGGAGTTCTCAACCCGTCATCGCACGCATCACCGCCGCATAGTCACGGGTGATCCGGTCTTCCATGGCGTGGCGGCCCCGGTTGATGACATGACGGCCCCGGACGAACACGTCCCGAACCGGGTTGCCATTGCCGGACAGGATGAAGCTGTCGAGTACCTGGCCGTGTCTGCGGGCGACGAGAGACGGGTGATCGGCATCCAGGACAATGACATCCGCCGGCGCGCCGGGCTGCAATCCGGCGGCCGTCTGCCCGAGCGCCCGGGCGCCACCGGCAAGGCCAGACCGCCACAGGGCCTCGCCTGTGTGAGGGACGTCCCGCGTGGAGACCACGCAGCGGCGCCTGCGGCGGAGCCGCTGGACATACTCAAGCCACCGCAACTCCTCGACCGGGCTCGTCGACACATGGCTGTCGGAGCCTATTCCGAAGACACCGCGCCGCTTCATGTAGGATCCCAGGGGAAACATGCCGTCGCCCAGGTTCGCTTCGGTCGTCGGACACAGGCCGGCCACGGCGCCGCTCGCCGCCATCCGCGCGACCTCGTCCGCCGTCACGTGGGTTGCGTGGACGAGGCACCATCGCCTGTCGACAGGGACATTCTCAAGGAGCCAGTCGACCGGACGTCGTCCCGACCATGCGAGGCATTCCGCCACTTCACGCCGCTGTTCGGCGATGTGGATGTGGACGGGTGTGCTGTCGTCAACAAAGGCGAGCGCCTCCGTCAGTCCGGTCCTGCCGACGGCGCGCAGGGAATGAGGAGCGATTCCCAGCCTGACTCCGCCGTCGCGGGCTCGGCCAAGCGCCTGCATGAGCCGCAGGTAGGCATCGCTGTCATTGACGAACCGGCGCTGGCCCGGTTCCGCAGGAGCTTCGCCGAACCCGCCGAAGGTGTAGAGGACCGGGAGCAGTGTCATCGCGATACCGGTGCGTTGCGCGGCGTCGACGAGGCGCCAGGCGACTTCGGCGGGGTCATCGTAGGGCGTGCCGTCCTGCTGGTGGTGCAGGTAGTGAAACTCGCCGACCGCCGTGTAGCCGGTCTTGAGCATCTCGAGGTAGAGCAGGGCAGCGATGGCGCCGATCTCGTCGGGCCCAAGGCGCGCGAGGAAGAGATACATCGCCTCGCGCCAGCTCCAGAAACTGTCCGTCGTCCCCGGCGCCGCCCTTTCCCCCAGTCCTGCCATGGCCCGCTGGAAGGCATGGCTGTGTAGATTGGCCATCCCCGGTAGGGCCGGCCCGGCAAGGCGAATCGATCCGGGCGGTGCCGGCGTGCCGGCGGCCACAGCCTCGATCATCCCGTTGGCGTCGATGGTGATCAGGACATCATCGGCCCAGCCGTCGATCAGCATCGCCGACGGCGCGTGACAGACGGTATGGGGCATGTCGGTCGCTCCGCGAACACCAGGAGACAGCAATAGTCGGCACAGTCGGACGTGCGCAAGTCTTGTCTCCCGCAGGTCACCGGGCGAAAGTGTGTGCACCACCATGCAGGCGTCAACAGCACCCCGGCATCTCACACGAGTTCGCACGCCCGGCTCCCGGAGGCTCCTCGTTTCTGGCCGTGTGTCTCGCATCTCAGTTCTGCGCAGAACCACACGCCGCCCGCGCTCCGCTTCCGGCATGTCGAAAGCAAGGGTGGACGGAAACAGTCAGAGCCGGTTCAGACGGGTCATTGCGTATCAGCACATTGGATCAAGGGGCTCAGGATGCTCGGGCCAATCATCGAAGGGGAATTCTCAAGATCAGGGGCCTGATCGCAACAGAATGCCGTATGGAGCATCAATGAGAGTTGAACATTCGTGATGGACGCAACCCGCACTGGCAAAGTCGAACTCATCGAAGCGACACGCGATGACATTCCCCTCGTGCAGGATCTGGCGCGCTTCTACCTCTATGACATCGCGCGCCAGATCGGCCCTCACGAGGATTGGGTTGCAAACGCCGCGTGGCGGTGCGAGCGCATGGATCTCTCGTACGCGTGGAACGAAGGCAACCACCCGTTTCGAATTGAGGTCGACGGAAACGTCGCGGGTTTCTGCCTGATCGATCGCTACTGCCTTGTACCCGGCGTCGACTGGAACATGAGCCAGTTCTACGTGTCAGGCCCCTGGGCAGGACGCGGCGTGGGACGCCGGGCCGCCGAAGCCGCCTTCAACCGCTTCATGGGCTGCTGGCAGGTGGTGCAGTTCCCTCAAAACAGGGCTGCCGTACTCTTCTGGCGGCGGGTGATCGATACCTATTCGGGCGGAGCCTTCGAAGAACGGCTTGTTCCGGGGCCTGGTGGAGATAATGTCCAACTCAACGTCATGACTTTTTCTGTATCGGACATGAGAGCCCGATCATGAAGAGGATCCTGTTGGTCGCGCCATGCACGACGAACAGGTGCCTCTTCAACTCAGCGTTGACTTTCCGTCAGGCACCGAAGGTGCGAAAGTGATTTCCATGTGGGATATGCTCTGGCTGGACGTTCGCCTCGCCACCATGGAGGAAGGCCGTGGCGCCTATGGCGTGATCGATGACGGCGCGCTCGGCATCAGCGAGGGGCGCATCGTGTTCTGCGGCAGGCGTGACGCCCTGCCGGGTCACGCCGGAGCGCTCGCCCGCGAGGTGCATCGCCTCGACGGACGCTGGATGACTCCCGGACTCATCGATTGCCACACCCATCTGGTCTACGGCGGCGACCGGGCCGACGAATTCGAGGCCCGTCTCGAGGGCGTGTCCTACGAGGATCTTCTCAAGGCAGGACACGGCATTCTCTCCACGGTCCGCGCCACCCGTAAGGCCGGTTTCGAAGCACTGGTCGACGCGGCCCTGCCGCGCCTCGACGCGTTGCTGGCCGAGGGTGTCACCACGGTCGAGATCAAGTCGGGCTACGGTCTCGACCTCGATACCGAATGCACCATGCTGCGGGCGGCAAGACATCTTGCGACGATGCGCCCGGTCAGTGTCGTGACCACGTTCCTGGGCGCGCATGCCCTGCCGCCCGAGTTCGACGGCAGAAGGGACGACTATGTGGATTTTGTCTGCGCGAGGGTGATGCCTGAGGTCGTCGCCTGCAGGCTGGCGGACGCCGTCGACGTCTTCTGCGAGCACATTGCCTTCACGGCCGAGGAAACGGATCGCATCCTTGCCGGCGCCCGCCATCTCGGTCTGCCGGTGAAGCTCCACGCCGGACAGCTCTCGGAATGTGGCGCCGCCGAGATCGCGGCCCGCCATGACGCGCTCTCATGCGATCATCTGGAGTATCTCTCGCCCGACGGAGCACAGGCCATGGCGCGCGCCGGAACCGTTGCCGTGCTGCTTCCCGGTGCCGCCTATGTACTGCGTGCGGACACCATGCCGCCGGTCGATCTCATGCGCCGCCACGACCTTGCCATGGCCGTGTCTACCGACTGCAATCCGGGCAGTTCCCCGGTGACGTCGCTGCTGCTCATGCTCAACATGGCGTCGACTCTCTTTCGTCTGACTCCCGAAGAGGCTCTCGCCGGTGTGACGAGACAGTCTGCACGGGCGCTCGGACTCCTGGGTGATCGTGGCACACTCAGCGTGGGCAAGCGGGCGGATCTGGCCATCTGGGACATCAACCATCCCAATGCCCTTGCCTATCAGGTGGGGTTCAATCCGCTCCACGCCGCCGTTCAGGGCGGAGATGTGGCAACACGGCATTGAAAGATCCCTGGCATGGTCTGCTACACTCCACGGACCTGAATTAACGGGAGATGGTCATGACACGCTGCAAGACTCTCGGTGCCATCCTGGTCGTGTTCGGCCTCGCCGTGGGCGGTCACGTGCAGGCAGACATGCAGACATCGGTCAACATCACTCCTGAGGGGGTGGCCATCGGTGGCTGGGATACCGTTGCCTACTTCACGGAGAATCGTGCCGTCATGGGATCGGCGGAATTCTCCCACGACTGGCAGGGAGCCACCTGGCACTTTACATCGGCTGCCAACCGCGACCTCTTCGCCGGCGATCCCGAAGCCTACGCTCCGCAGTTCGGCGGCTGGTGCGCCTATGCCCTGACGAAGGGCGAGTACGCGGCCGAGGTCGATCCGGAACAGGCCTGGACCGTCCACGACGACCAGCTGTTCCTTAACTGGAATGCCAAGGTCCGCAAGAAATGGGTCGACAATGGCATCGAGGACGGTGTGGTCGAAGGCCGCGAGAACTGGGTCGAGGTCGAACAGCAGATCCTCGATGGCGACGCGGACTATTCGCGCAAGTCGAATTCCCCGTGGAACGATCTCTGATCGACGCCCGGGCAACGCTGCTGCCATGACAACTCCCCGCGTCCTGGTCTTCCAGCACATTGCCATCGAGCATCCCGGCGTGTTCCGGGACTTTCTCGCGGAGGATGGCATTGAGTGGACCGCGGTGGAGCTCGATGAGGGCGAGGCGATCCCGGACCTGGCGGATTACGACGTGCTGTGGGTCATGGGTGGTCCCATGGATGTCTGGCAGGATGATCTTCATCCATGGCTCGAACCCGAAAGACAGGCGATCCGCGAGGCCGTTGCGGTCCGCAAGATGCCGTTCCTGGGGTTCTGCCTGGGTCATCAGCTCCTCGCCCAGGCGCTCGGCGGCGAGGTCGGACCGGCAGGCGAGCCGGAAATCGGCATCCTCGAAGTGGAACTTGAACCGGCAGGGCTCGCGAGTCCGCTCTTCCGGGGCCTCCCGGCGGTCCATCGCACCCTGCAGTGGCATGGCGCGGAAGTCCGCGAAATCCCGCCCGCAACCCGGGTGCTGGCGAAGTCCGGCGCCTGTGCGACGCAGGCGCTCGGATACGGCGATCATGCGTTCAGTATCCAGTATCACATCGAGATAACGCCCGAGACGGTGAGCCAGTGGGCCAGGGTGCCCGCCTACAAGCATGCCCTCGAAGACAACCTTGGCGCCGGTGCGCTCCCCCGGCTCGAAACCGAGGCGGCCGCCGCGATGGCGGAGTTCAACGCCAGCGCCCGCATCGTCTACGACAACTTCATGGGCCTGGTCCGCAGCCGCCTTTGAGGCCCCTTGGTCCCCCCCTGGTCCATGCTGCCGGACGATGCAACATGGTTGATCGGCGAAGTGCCATTCGCGAAGAGAGTTCGTCAGGTGCATTCGGTCCTGTCGAGGCAACGTGGTGCCCTCCTGGAGCGGGATGCCGCGTGACCCCGACGATGTTCGGTTGGTCCTGCGACAGCCGATCGAGGTCGTTGTGTGCCGAGCGGCATCTTCGTCACCCGGGGTTTGTGCGTTCCGTCCGCTTCCCCGACTGACCTTTCCGCCCATCCTGTCAACGTGGCGGACGGTAATCCCGCGGATCAAGACAGGCATCGTAGAACGCGCGATCCATGCGGAACCAGTCCGTGCCGTCGATTCCGCGCGTCGAGGTCGCCCGCCCGCCGTGCGGGAATGCCGAGACAATCTTGAGCCAGCGCCCAAGGGTTCGCGAGATGTCCCGGATTTCGCGCGCCACTTCAGCCAGATCCTGATCCTGACTGAACAACACCGCTACATCGAATTCACCGTTGCGTGCCATTCGGACCACGTCAAGGCCGAGTCGAAGGTCGATGCCCTTTTCCCGCTGCACCGGCACCTCGTGCGCTGTGCCGTCCGGGAGCCGGACCTGTTCGACCCGGTAGCGCAGTGGACGGGCGGTCACGTCGACCCCGGCGCGCCGCATTGCGGTGAGACGCCGTGTCCAGTAGCCGTGCCACATCCGCGATCTTGCGGCGTCCGGAACGCCGGTATAGAAACGAACGCCTGCCGTCACCCAACCGTTCGCGGCGCAAACCGCAGCCGCGAGGCTTACCGGATCATAGTTGGGGTGATGGTGACCGAACGCGTCCTTGGCATGCCGGAACAGGTTCTGGCCGTCGATGAACGAGATGGCACGCCTTGTTCTTGGCTCTTCCAGCATGACTCGCACAAGAATAACCCCGCCGGGGCCTTATCGGCGAGTCCGGCGGGGAGCAATTGTAGGTCATTCTATAGATGCTGCGGCGTCGACAGTCAACACGGCCACCACAAACCGTTCATGGCCGCACGCGACACCCTCGCATGTCATGCCTGTCGTCGTCACAGTCCGAAACTCATCCCGACCTCACGGCAGCGCTCGCGCGCAATGCCCGGGCCCTTGTCACAAATGTGCTGCGCTTCAGGATGCCGCGCCGCCTCGGCCGAAGTACCAGCCATGCTCAGATGCAAGGCACTGACTGCATTGACGTTCGAAGAGTTCGGGCATGTCACTACCGGGAACGTTGCAGAGTCACGTCGAGGTGGTCGAGGGCCTTCCAGCGGAGTGGCGTGGGCCGCGTGATGATTTGGAAGGGTTCGGCGCCCGGGAGCCGGGGCGCCATGGTGTTCCGGGTGATGGTGGCGAGATCCTCGATGAGTGTGGAAAGGCGGTGCATCGGGCCACCGCCGGGTGTTTCCTTCGTTCCCGCCTTGGCCCGGGCGCTCATCGATCCCTTCGCCAGCGCAACGACGGACGGGCGCCGGGCCGGCATTCTCCACCCGCCCGAGCATCGTCGCGTGCATCGCGCGATTCGTCCGGTTGGCAGGGGCGGCGGAGACGCATCAGCGTCTGAGATGCGCACTCAGGCGGGTTGACGCGGCGCGCATGACCTTTCTGGGCAGGCGGCCGTCGATGAACAGCAGTCCCACGCCGATAGTCGCCGCGCCTGCGAGCTCGTGCGCGAGGATCGGCTCGGCCAGGACAAGGTTCCCGAGCGACAGCGCGGTCACGGGGATCAGCAGCGTCACCAGCATCACGTTGCTGGCGCCCGCGCGCGACAGGATCTCGAAGAACACGACGTAGGCGATGGCTGTCCCGAAGAGTGCGAGACCGCCGAGCGACAGCCAGGTTTCCGTGCTCGGCGCGGGCAGGGTCCAGGGCCGGTCGACGATCGCCACCACCACGGTCATGACGACCGTGGACGACAGAAGTTGGCACGTTGCCGACTTGAGCGGCGGAATCGTCTGCAGGTGCCGGCGCCCCCACAGCGCCGCAAATCCGTAGCTGAGCGCGCCGGAAATACAAAGGCCGATGCCGAGCAGGCGCGCGTCGGCCACGGCCGCGTCCGGCCTGCTGATGAGCACCACCCCGGCAACGCCCAGCAGTACGCCGACGACCCTCAGTACAGTCAATCGCTCCTCCCGGAACGATGCCATCACCAGGACGGTGAAGAGCGGCGTCATGGCGTTCATGATCGCTGCCAGGCCGACCCCCACCATGGTCTGCCCGGCGTTGAGGAAACTGAATGGCAGCACATTGTTGAGCAGGCCCATGACGAGAAAGGGCGTCCATGCGGCGGGCCCGCGCGGCAGGGAATGCCCCAGGACCAGGGTGAGAGCCAGGAGCAGCGCTGCTGCGATCCCGACGCGCGCCAGGACGACGGTGAGAGGCGGCAGTTCGACCACCGCGACGCCGACGAAGAAGAAGGCGCCGCCCCAAAGCACCGAGAGCAGCACCAGCAGGCCCCACTCCGTGGGGTTCATCACCTTGGGTTCTTGCACCGCAGACCTCGGTTCGAGCCGCCGCGAGATGGGCTCCGGCACGTTGGCACGAACGTTTCAGTGCGATCATCCTGTTTCTTGCGGTGGAAATCGCGCCGCACTCGGGCTTTCCAGGGGATTCAGAGAAGGCTGGCCGGGATGGCGAAGACGTCTCGCGTGAGCCTGGTGTCGGTTTCCTTCAGGCAAACCACCGCTCCCGGGCCGAGTGGCCTGCCCAGTCTGGCCAGAGTCGAAAAATTCCGTGCGGCGGTGACCCCGGGGGACGCGGTCTTCTTGAACTCGACGGGGTGAATCCGGTTGTCGCGCTCGATCAGCAGGTCCACTTCCCGATGGTCCCGATCACGGTAGAAGTGAAACAGGGCGTGCAATCCGTTGTGCCAGTAACTCTTGAGGATCTCCGCGAACATCCAGGTTTCCAGGATCGCGCCGGACATGGCGCCGGCTTCCAGTGTCTGCGGCGACGACCAGCCAGTCAGGAAGGAGCACAGGCCTGTATCCAGAAAGTAGAGCTTCGGGGTCTTGAGCAGCCTCTTGGTGAGGTTGGTGTGACAGGGGCGCAGCAGGTGGATGATGCCCGTTGTCTCCAGGATCGACAGCCAGGCCTTTGTGGTCTTCTGGTCGACGTCCACGTCCCTGGCCAGATCGGCGTAGTTGACCAGCTGGCCAGTGCGTGCCGCCGCAGCGCGCAACATGCGGTAGAAGGCCACTTCGTCGCCGACGCGCGACAGCGCTCGCACGTCCCGTTGAATGTAGGTCTGGATGTATGATCTGAAGAAGACGTCGCGGACCGCTTCATCACCAAGGACCAGACCGGGAAAGGAACCGAGCCAGATTTGGTGATAGATGTCCATCAGGCGCCTGGGTGGTCCCATGTTGGCCTTTGCGTTGGTCAACCACTCATCCGTTGGCACGAACGGACGAACGGAATGGGCCTGCCCGTCTATCTCCGCCCGGGAAAGACCCAGCAGGTCGATGATCGCCACGCGACCGGCGAGCGTCTCGGTGATGTCCTGCATCAAGTGGAACTTCTGTGATCCGGTCAGCCAGTACATGCCCGGTTGCTTGGCCCTGTCCACGGCGAGTTTCAGTTGGCTGAAGAGTTGGGGCGCATATTGCACTTCGTCGATGGTGGCCGGTGCAGGATGCATCTGCAGGAACAAGGCCGGATCGTTGCGGGCGATCTCGCGCTGTTCCAGGTCATCAAGCGTGACGTAGCGTCGCCTCTCATCGCCGCAATGTTCCAGCAGCGTGGTCTTTCCTACCTGACGGGGCCCGGTCAGCATGAGGATCGGGAAGGCGCCGGAAATCCGGCGAATCGTTCGGAAAAGGGTGCGTTGTCGATACATGGCTGCGGCCATTATGGTAACAGACTCCAGATTAGCCGACAACCGGATTCAAGAGACGTTTAACGGGTAAACGGTAGCACCGCAGACGCCCCCGGAGGGCAGTTTCGAAAAGGGCGTGATGCGTGCGGAATCCACCCCGGCTTGAGGGCGGATCCCGTATCACGCAATCACGCATGACCACCTTCGACCAGACACGCCCAGGCCTGACGCGGAACTGTCCGGGAGTCAGCCCGCGATGGCACGCAGACGGGCGATCTGGCGTTCCACCGAGATCCCCTCCTGCGAGGTGATTTCCAGTTTCTTGTCCTGGAAGGTGTCTCCCGGATGAGCCTGTCGCCATTCCTCGACGGCCCGGTCGCGCTCGCGCACCAGGTCCTTCACGAGCGGCCGGAACAGGCGCAGCATGCCGGTTATCCAGCGGTTGACGGGCCAGGATGGCCGGGCATGATCGATCACGAAGTCATCGACCATGTCGCAGACGTCGTCGGCCGCGTACCAGGCTTCTCCTGTGACCCACCGGTTGACGGTGAAGAGGCCGATTGCGAACCCCTTGGAATCCATCGAGATGGCGATGAGGTGACTGAGCGCATCATTGCCCGTCGGCCATTCCGCATCACCGTCGTAATCCACGGGAACAACCCCCTGTTTCATGCCCTTGGTGCGCATGAAGGTGTGAAAGTGGCCGTGCTCTCCAGGCCTCTGCGCCTTGGGATGGGCATGGTAGTAGTACTGACTGTGGCTCGTCCGGTCGAAGACATCGCCCTTGGGATAGTGCCGCCACTGGTAGAACTTGCCCGCATCCCGCAGCAGTTCACCGACGATGTTGTCATTGGTCTGGCGCAGGACGCGATGGCACTCCAGAACGTCATTGCCTGCCTCTATCATCGCCTCGAGTTCGTTGCGAGGGAGGTCTTCAAGGCGGGTCCGTTCCAGTGTCATGGCGAGCCCTCCGTGATGACTGTCCGAGGCAAGGTCATCCATCTTCCGCAACGAGTCTGAAGCCGATGAGGATGTGGCGGATGTCCTCGGGCCGGCCATGGCGGTCAGCCGGACGGCAGACACCGCAACCGCGATCATCCCAGGAGCCACCCTTGACCCAGTATCGCCCCGGGCGCTGCTTATCGGCGGTCCACTCGAACACCTGCCCGGCAGCATCCAGCATGCCGAAGGGGCTTTTGCCTTCCGGAAACGAGCCCACGGGCATCGTCGAGAAGGGGCCAAGGTCATGGGAGTTGAGCAATGTGGCGTCCCACTCGTTGCTCCAGGGGAACATCCGCCCATCCGTGCCACGTGCAGCCTTCTCCCACTCGAGTGCTGTCGGCAGGCGCCACGCGCGTCCGGTTGCTCCTGACAACCAGTGGGCATACGCCGTCGCGTCGGCATGGCTCACGAGAACCACCGGATGGTCGAGCCTGTCAGCCGGCGGTATGCCGCCATCCCAGGCGTAGGGCCGAGTGCGAGGGTAGGGATGGATCAGTCCGTAGCCGTCCCATGTCTGCCTGTCGACATCGGGCGCGGCGTGTCCCGTGGCCTCGACAAACCGGGCATAGTCGGCCTGGGTGACAAGGTTCTTCATGATGAAGAAGGTGGCGAGATCGACGACATGGCGATCCATGTCATCGTCGTACCAGCCCCATTGCCTGGTTCGCGAGTGACCATAGGCCTTCTCGTCGAGACGATAGGCCGATTCCCTCTCATCGGTGTCGGATCCGGCAAGGAAAGGTCCCCCGTCGATCATGACGACCTCGGGGTGAGGCACATCGCCCGCCATGGGTGAGGCGAAATGCGGCAGAACAAGAAGAGCGACGCAAAGGAACGTGCGCAATGGACCAGGAACCTTCCCGACAACACCCATAGTGCATCGCATACCACGAGAGCGCCATGGCGTCATTTCCGGTTTCCCATCCTGTCGGGGTCCGTCTATCATGACAGTTCCAGCGCGGTGTGCTGCATGAGCGCACCCGGTTCAAGATCTCGAAACCGGAGGGTCTGTACCCCATGGGCAAACTGAGAAGGAAACTGTTGACGACCACCATGATTCCGGCGGTGGTCGGTCTCGGGAGCGTCATGGCATTCGATGCCTCGGCTTGCATGTGCCAGCGCAAGGCGGCTGCCTACGCCTACACTATGGCCCTCGAAAATCCCGAGGCCGAGGCGGATCCCGCGACGGGCCTTGCGGCCGGCTGTGGAGCGTGCGGCGGCTGTGGTGCCTGCGGTGGTTGCGGAGCGGGCTGCGGAGCCTGCAATCCTTGCGCATCCGAGTGCGAGGAGGATCCGTGCAATCCGTGTGCGGTGTGTGAAGACCCGTGTGGCGGTTGCGCAGCGGGCTGCGGCGGCTGCGGCGCCAGCCTTGAGACGGCGACGGGCCTTGCGGCCGGCTGTGGAGCGTGCGGCGGCTGTGGTGCTTGCGGTGGTTGCGGAGCGGGCTGCGGAGCCTGCAATCCTTGCGCATCCGAGTGCGAGGAAGATCCGTGCAATCCGTGCGCGGTGTGCGAAGACCCGTGCGGCGCCAGCCTCTGGCAGACCGATGATGGAACCAGGGTTGCCTGGAATGTCCTGACGGGCGAGCCGAGCGCTGCCTATGGTACCGGACTGCTGCCCCAGGGTGACGTGCCTGCCACGTTCGATGGGGACTTCGAGCATGTTGCCGGCCTGGCCGGTGAGGGAATCGGTGCGGTTGGCACGGGCGCCACGGATCCTGGCGACCGGTTCGTTCCGGACGATACCGTTTCGGCGAGCGGCAACTGGCGGTACACGCTGTCGGTGTCCTGATCATCCAGCGCCTTGTGCGTGGCAAGAGACTCCATCGTCGCGGCCACGCGCGGCGCCATGGCAAGGGCCGGATCGGCGTCGCAGCCGGCCCGGCCCTTGCTGTTCTTGTTCTCTTCCTGGCGCTGGGCCGCGCCGGAGACGGAACATTGGCTGCCGACAGCGCCTGGGCGCTGGTGAGCCGCGACGCCCTTCTCGTCATCGACGTGAGAACCGACCACGAATGGCTGAGCACCGGTTTGCCGGAAATGGCGATCGGCATCAGCCTTGCCGGTGAGGGAGCGGCCTTCTTTGTCGACGCGGTGCTTGAAGCGGTTGATGGCGACCTGTCGCATCCCCTGGCGACGATATGCGCCTCCGGTGTGCGTTCGGCACGGGCAGCCGACATCCTGCGGCGGCACGGATTTGTGGAAGTCTACGATGTTTCAGAAGGCATGATGGGGAACGGTCACAGACCAGGCTGGATCGAACGCGGACTGCCGCTGCGTGCCATGGATGGCGGCAGCGATTCATGATCACGTCTCCCGCTGCTTGCCTTCACGCGCCATGTCCGATCATGTTCACTGACTGAAATCGAGGGAGAAACATAACCATGTATCGTAAATCCAAGGCCACACGTCTCGTGGACGACCTTGTTGGCGGCGAGGTTTCCAGGCGGGAGTTTCACCGCACACTCGCTGCCACAGGTATCGGCCTCGCAGGGACAACCCTGCCGTTGTCAGGTGCCTCGGCCAACACGGATCCCGCGGCACTCAGTGTCTTCGAGTGGGCGGGATACGAACTGCCCGAGTTCTACCCGGGATACCTCGACAAGCACGGTGCGCCTCCGGCCTTCACGCTCTTTGCCGAAGAGGAGGAAGCGCTTCAGAAGCTGCGCTCCGGTTTCCCGACAGACATCTCGCATCCGTGCAGTGGTTCGGTGGCGCGCTGGAGGGACGCGGGCACACTGCGCCCACTTGATGTCGGACGCATCGAGGCCTGGGACGACGTCTTCCAGACCACCAAGGACATCCGCGGGGTCAAGATCGAGGGCGAGTACTACTTCCTGCCCTGGGACTGGGGCAACAGCTCCATTCTCTACAGGCCCGACCTGCTTCCGCTCGGCGAGGACGAACAGTCGTATGGTGTCCTGCTCAGACCGGAGCTGAAGGGCAAGATCGCGATGAACGACTCGGTCGACTCGAGCTTTGCGGTCGGTGGCCTCCTGACCGGTGCCGAAAACATCTTCGAGATGACTGACGAGGAGATCGACGACGCCACCGAAGTTGTCCGTGCCCTTCACCAGAACGTGCGGTTCTACTGGTCCTCTCCCACGGAATTCGAGCAGGCCATGGCCGCAGGGGAAGTGGTGGCAGCATGGTCGTGGAACAGTTCGATCATCGAGATGAAGAACCAGGACATCGAGGTGGTCTTCATGAATCCCAAGGAGGGAATCATGACCTGGATCTGCGGGTTCACGGTCATGTCGAGCGGGGTGTCGTCTGACGACCTCATTTACGACTACCTCAATGCCGCCATGGAACCGCGTGTCGGCAAGTATCTCATCGAAGCCTATGGCTATGGTCACTCGAACGAGAAGACCTATGATCTGGTGCCCCAGGACGTTCTCGAATCACTTGGTATCGTCGATCCCGTCGCCCTCATGGCCCAGGGCAACTTCTACGACGAGATCCCCGCCGATATCCGGGAGAAGATGATCGTCAAGTTCGACGAGGTCAAAGCCGGTTTCTGATGATCACGAGTGGAGACGCTGGCCACAGTCGCCAGTGTCTCCCCTCATCCAGGTAGAGGTCCTGCCTGTCGGGCGCGCCACTTCGCCCCGCCTCGAGGCGGGCCCCGCCGCTCGGGCGCGTCGCTGCGCCCGGTCGAGTGACAGCCCCTGCCGCGCGACGCGAGAGTATGTGGCGCATGGCCGGGCTGGATGCGTGACCACGGTGACCAGGCAAGGACGCGTTCACGGGCATGCGAGGCCTAGCCGACGCCACATGGAACGACCTGACAGTTCGCGAGGACGGTGACTCCGGCGATCAGGCGGCGTGGCGCATGACCTCGTCGCGGGTCTTGTGAAGGCGATCGAGATCGAAACCGAAGAGTTCCGCGGCGTTGGCACAGAGCACCCGGTGTGCCGATTCGGGGTCGAGTTCCGCGCGAATCCGGTTGATGAAGGGCCGGCTTTTCGGCCAGGAACCCTCGTCGTGGGGATAGTCGTTACCCCACACGAGGATGTTGCTGCCCGTGAACTTCACGTTGTTGAGGGCCACGGGATCGTCAGTGATGGTGATGGCGCCCTGGCGCAGGAAGTACTCACTGGGGAGCAGGTCCAGTTTCTTCATGCCGAGGTGACGCTGTCGCTGCATCTGGTCCATGGCATGGAGAACCCATGCCAGCCAGCCGCATTCCGCTTCCGTGACGACGATCCTGAGGTCCGGGTGATTCTCGAGGACGCCGGCACCCGTCAACTCGACGATCGGAGCCATGCCCGCGGCCATGCCCAGCACCGTGGAATTGAGCATTTCGGGCCAGTCGCTCTGTCGTTCCATGACACCCGAGTAGGCGGCGAACCGGTCCGTATCCATGGCGCCGAGATCGACGAAATCCGCGTGAAGGGCGAGGTTGCCGCTGAAGACGTGGAAGTTGAGCGGAATGCCCGCTTCCTCGGCCAGGGACCACAGGGGCTCGTAGTCGGGCATGCGATAGGGCCGCCAGGGAACATTGGCCGGCAGGAAGAGCGTGCAGAATCCGAGTCTGATGGCGCGTTCGGCTTCCTTCATCATCTCGTCGATATCGTCGACAGCGATCATGGCGACGGGCTTGAGGCGGTGCTGCCAGGGACCGAACGTGTCCCACACGAAGTCGTTCCATGCCCTTGCCCAGGCGTGGTGGAATGCCGTGGGGCCTCTGCCACCGGACAGCGAAAGGCCGATGTTGGGGAACATCACGGCAGCATCGACACCCTCCAGCGCCATGTCGCGCAGGCGCCTGTCGATGTCCGTGCCTTGCGAAGGATCGGTGCGGAACTCCTTCATGAGATCGATCTCGCCGAGTGATTCGGCGGTGGAATTCCGGAGATCCTCACCAGCCAGCGTGACCTTGAAGTCGCCGTTCACATCGCTCTCGAGGCGCGGCAACAGATCGCGATAGCGCTCCGGGAGCCTGGCCCGCATGGCATCGGGCTCACCCACGTGGGCATCGGCCGAAATGACCACATCGTGGAGCATGAAGAGATTGCCCTTCCGCGTGTTGCCGCCATTCTTGCATCAGACCGGCACCGGGTAAAACACTGTCGATCCGTCCACCAGACACTATAGTGGCGGCCGGCGAAGCCGGTGACGGGAGGAGACATGACGAACAGGGGACTGCTGGCCGGAAGACGGGCTCTCGTTACCGGTGCGGCCAGGGGAATCGGTCTTGCCATCGCCAGGGCCTTCCATGGCGATGGGGCTCGGGTGGCGTTGAGCGACATCGACGGAGGGGCTGCCGTCACCGCGGCCGCGGATCTCGGATCACGGGCTCGCGGCTATGCTCTCGATGTCACCGATGCCGGCGCTACCGAGCGGGTCTTCAAGGAAGCGGCGCAATGGATGGGAGGGCTCGATCTCGTTGCCGCCAATGCCGGCATCTCCACCATGAATGCCGTCAGGGACCTGACGGAAGAGGAATGGGACGCCAACATGGCCGTCAACGCCAAGGGCGTATTCCTCACCAACCGGGAGGCTGTCCGGCATTTTCTTGCAGCGGGCATCGAGGGTGTCATCGTCAATACCGCCTCGCTCGCCGCCAAGATCGGCGCGCCCTACCTTGCCCACTACGCCGCCAGCAAGTTTGCCGTCGTCGGGTTCACGCAGTCACTGGCAAGGGAGGTCTCTGCCAGCGGCATCCGCGTCAATGCCGTGTGCCCCGGGTACGTCAGGACATCGATGCAGGAGCGGGAGATCGCGTGGGAAGGCAGGCTGCGCGGCATGACGCCCGCGGCCGTGCTCGACGAGTACATTGCAGCCACACCGCTGGGTCGTCTCGAGGAGCCCGACGATGTTGCGTCGATTGCCGTCTTCCTGGCGAGTGATCTTTCCCGGTTCCTGACCGGGGAATCGATCAACGCCAGTGGTGGCGTGCTGATGGACTGAACCACTCCGGGAGAACAGGGCATGGAATGGCTTGCGCAGCGATTGGGAAACAGGAAACCGGTGATCGCCATGGCGCATCTTCCGGCGTTGCCGGGATCGCCATTGCATGATGCGGTGGGGGGCATGTCCGCCATCATCGATCATGTGTCGCGCGACATCGAAGCCCTCCAGGGGGGAGGCGTCGACTGCATCATGTTCGGCAACGAGGGCGACAGGCCCTACTTGCTTGAAGCCTCGCCCGAATCGCTCGCCTCCATGACCGCCGCCGTCGAGGCCGTCAAGGAACGTGTCACCGTCCCCTTCGGTGTCGATTACCTGTGGGACCCGGTGGCAACCGTGGCCATCGCCGTGGCCACGGACGCCGTTTTCGCCCGGGAGATCTTTACCGGAGTCTATGATTCCGACATGGGCCTGTGGCAGCCCGATGCCGCCCGGGCGCTCAGAATGCGTCACGACCTGGGGCGGGACGACCTGAAACTTCTCTTCAACATCAATGCGGAGTTCGCGTCGCCGGTTGGCGCGAGATCGATCGAATCACGGGCGGAGAGCGCCGTCTTCTCCTCTCTGGCCGACGCTGTCCTGGTCTCGGGACCGATGACCGGACAACCTGTGGATGCATCCGAACTCTCGCGGGTCAAGGACGCTGTGGGGGAGACTCCGGTCCTTGCCAACACGGGCTGCACGGCGGCGAACATCGCCGGCATTCTGTCCGTGGCCGACGGCTGTATCGTCGGAACCTATTTCAAGGTCGCCGGCGACACCTGGAATCCGGTCGATCGCGACCGGGTTGCCCGATTCATGGAGGTCGTTTCCAGGAGCCGTTCCTGATGAGTTTTCTGCTCGGCCTCGACATCGGCACGACGTCAACCATCGGCATCCTTGTCGACTGCAGGGGCGGTGTCCAGGCGATCGCCTCGAGGCCCAGCGAACTTCTCTCGCATCACCCCAACTGGGCCGAGGAGGACCCGAACCTGTGGTGGGCCAACGTCTGCGCCATCGTGCCGGAGCTGATCAGCGCCGGCGGCATACGCGCGGAAGATATCGCCGGTGTCGGGGTCACGGGCATGGTTCCCACCCTCATCCTTCTCGATGAAGACGGTCTGGCGATACGCCATTCGATCCAGCAGAACGATGCCCGGGCGATCGACGAGATAGGAGCGATGGCGCGGGACGTGGACGCCGACGCGTTCCTGTCCCTTACCGGCGGCAGCATCAACCAGCAGATCATTGCACCCAAACTGCGCTGGCTGGAACGTCATGAACCCGGCAACCGGGATCGCATGCACGCCATCACGGGCTCCTACAGCTACATCACCGCCAGGCTGTGCGGGACCCTGACCATCGAGCGGAACTGGGCGCTGGAAGCGGGATTCATGGATCTTGCCTCCGGCGCCCTTGACGACAGTCTTCTCGCCCACGCCGGACTGGAGCCGGGTAGTCTGCCGCCACTTCACACCTCCCATGACGTTGTCGGGGAGGTGACATCCGATGCCGCGTCACAGACGGGACTGGCCGCCGGTACGCCGGTTGTGGCCGGGTGCGCCGATCACATCGCCTCCGCCTTCGTGGCGGGCGCATCACGGGACGGCGACCTGGTCGTCAAGTACGGGGGAGCAGGGGACATCCTGCTGTCATGCACCAGTCCGGTGACCGACCCCCGCATGTTCATCGATTATCACATCGTCCCCGGTCTCCACTTCTCGAACGGCTGCATGGCCGCCAGTGGCAGCGTCCTCAACTGGATCGCCACCCACCTTGCGAAAGCCGAGGCAGGACAGGCTGCGCAGGAGGGACGTTCCGTCCATGCCTTCCTTGACGCCATGGCGGCGGATCTGCCCCCGGGGGCCGGCGGCGTTCTCCTGCTTCCCTACTTTCTGGGCGAGAAGACACCTCTCAACGATCCCCATGCGCGTGGCACCCTGACCGGTCTCGGCCTGCACCACGGGCTCGCTCATGTATGGCGTGCGGCCCTTGAATCGGTGGCCTTCGGCTTCCGGCACCATGCCGATGTGTTCGACGACATGGGGCTGGAGGTCACCAGGGTTGTCGCCTGCGACGGAGGTGCGGCAAGCGATCTGTGGGTTCAGATCACGGCCGACGTTCTCGAGCGGCCCATCGAGAGGCTGTTCGATCACCCGGGATCGTGCCTCGGCGCCGCCTTTGTCGCCGGCATGGGGGTGGGCGTCATTGACGACTGGGCCGGCATCAACGCCTACGTCGGGACGGACCGTGTCTTCGAACCCGACGGTGAAACCTCATCCGTCTACCGGGAAGCCTATGGCCTCTACCGGGAACTCTACGAACGCCTGAAATCCCTCTACCCTCGTGTCGGCAGACTCCCGGCGGCCTGACACCGTTCAGCCGGCGTCGATGGCGGCAATCGGAGAACCCGAAAGCAGTCTGGAGAGGGTGCCGTCGACGCCGCGGCGCGGTTCTCCCATCAGTGTGACCCGGTACAATTGCCGGTCGAAATCGAGATCGAAAATATCGGGTGTCGCGAGATGCAGGCAGGACCGGTTGTCCCAGAAGGCCACGCTGCCCGGTTCCCACCGGAAGCGCACCATGAACTCGGGCCTGAGGGCGTGTTCGTAGAGCAACTCGAGGAGTCGCTCACTCTCGAAGGGTGACAGCCCGACCACATTCCGGACAAACTCCGGATTGACATAGAGGACGCGTCTGCCGGACTCCGGATGAACCACCACCATGGGGTGTTCGGCCATGAGTGCGGCACTCTCGACCTGCTGATCATACTCGCGGCTGCGGTCCGCGCCCGATGGCGGCTCGAACCGGTGAATGCAGCTCAAGCGATCGATGAATCCACGGAGCACCGGTGACAGGGTCTCGTAGGCCCGGGTCATGTCGAGCCACAGGGTGTCGCCGCCATGGGGAGGAATGATGTCGCCCCTCAGGATCGTGGCAAACGGCGGATTGACCGCCGGCGTGACGTCGGCATGCCAGCCCTTCCAGGCGCGGCGCGGTTTTTCGCCTCCCCGGGTGATGGCCACGCGAAACTTGGTGACGGGGTAGATTTCCGGGGGCAGACCGTCCCTGGTACCGAAGACCACGTGGGCCGGCGTCGGCTCGCCGAACTGTCGGGCAAACCGGCTGTGCTGTTCGTGATCCAGTGACTGGTTCCTGAAGAAAATTACCTTCCACGTGACGAGCGCCTCGCGTATTGCCGACACCGCGTCGTCGGGTAACGGCCGGGAAAGGTCCACCCCGGCGATCTCGGCGCCGATATGCGCCGTCATGGGGCGAACGTCGGGCCGGACGGGCGCAGGATGTTCGGGACCTGTCACAAAGGGGCTCCCTGTCAGGGTCCGCCTTCCTTGAGATAACTGCCGAGTTCCGGGCGGACCGGACCGCTGGCACCGCCATGGAGGACGGCGAGACCGCTGTCGACTTCAAAGAAGTGAAGCTGCTCAAGATCGATGTAGAGGGGTATACGGGCGCCGGCAACCGCGTGGAATGTTGCCCCCTGCCTCACCGAGATTTCCTGCCCGCCGCCAAGGTCGGCGACGAGGATGACCTCCGGACCAAGGACTTCGACAGCCACCACGGTGATATCGACCCGGTGATGGGTGCCGTCCGAAGGCTCTTGCGTGTGGACGTCTTCGGGACGGATGCCGACAACGACCTCGGAACCGGCATGCCGCCTCAGGGGTGCCTGGCGGTGGCGCGGAATGGGCAGGTTGACTGCCGAAAGGTCGACCTCGTCGACACCGTGGTGGCCTGACAGCCTTGCCTTGAGAAGATTCATGGGCGGGCTGGCAAGGAATCCGGCGACGAAAGAGTCGGCCGGATGCCGATAGACTTCGAGGGGCGGGCCGACCTGGATGATCCGGCCTTCCCGCATGATGCAGATACGCTCACCCATGGTCATGGCCTCGACCTGGTCATGGGTGACGTGCACGACGGTCTTGCCGAGCATGCGGTGGATCTTGATGAGTTCCGTGCGCATGGCGGCGCGCAGCTTGGCGTCGAGGTTGGACAGGGGTTCGTCGAGAAGGAAGGCTTCGGGGTCACGGACCAGTGCCCTGCCCAGTGCGACCCGCTGTTGCTGTCCGCCGCTGAGTTCACTGGGGCGGCGGTCCAGCAGGCTGTCGATCCCGAGCATGGCCGTGGTGTCGCGGATGCGCCTGTCGATGACCTCCTGTGGCGTCTTGCGCAGCTTCAGGCCAAAGGCAAGGTTGCGTTCCACCGTCATGTGCGGATAGAGCGCGTAGTTCTGGAACACCACGGCAAGGTCGCGGTCTGCCGGATCGACGTCGTTGACGACCTCGTCACTGATCCTCAGGGTGCCCGAGGTCACTTCCTCGAGGCCGGCGATCATCCTCAGCGTGGTTGACTTGCCGCAGCCCGAAGGACCCAGCAGGACCATGAACTCGCCTTCACGGATTTCGAGGTCGATGTTGTCAACCGCGAGAATGTCCTGGCCGTAGACCTTGGTCACACCTTCAAGAACGATGTTGGCCACGCGCGGGCCCTCCTATTTCAACGAGTTCATGTACCGGTAGAGATAGGCCGTCAGGGCCACGATGATCACCAGGAGACCGGCTGCCATGGCGGAGGCGCGCCCGATATCGAGCCCGAAAAAAGCGGCACGATAGATGTAGTAGCTGATGAGATCGGTGGCCGTGCCCGGCCCGCCCTTGGTCATGATGAAGACGATATCGAAGGTCTTGATGGCAAAGATCATCCGCAACAGGATCGCCACCGCGATCACCGGCCTCATCAGGGGCAGGGTGATGTGGATGAAGCAGCTGATGGTCGAGGCGCCATCCATGCGCGCCGCTTCATAGGGTTCCCGTGGCAGTGCAGCCAGCCCGGCGACCAGCAGGATGGCCATGAACGAGACCTGGTGCCAGATATCGGTCAGCACCACGGTCCAGAAGGCGATATCGGCATCGCCGAGCCAGCTTACCGGCGAGATTCCGACGAGACCGATGGCGTAGTTGATGATGCCGAGTTCCGAATGGAGAAGCATGCGCCAGAGAAGGCCGACGACGACGGGATTGATGAGAAGGGGGGCGAGCAGGATGAGGTAGTAGATCGATCCGAAGCGCCGGGTGGCATGGAGTGACAGGGCCACCGCAAAGCCGATGATGAATTCGATGACGATGGACGCCAGGACGAACTTCGTCGTCACCCAGAGCGAGCCTGGCAGATACTCCTCGTCGAGCGCCTCCTCGTAGTTCTCCAGACCGACAAATGTGTCGTAGTTGGGGGTCAGGAGCGTGTAGTCGTGGACGCTTGTGAAGAGCGTGAAAAACAACGGAAACGTGATGACAATGAGAAGGGACAGGAGACCCGGCGCTGTGAGCAGGAGCCCAAAGCGCCGGTCTCTCCCGGCAAGTGTCAGTCCGTCAGCCGTGGCCACGGACATGATACAATGTCCCTGGACTTACTCCTCGATCTTGCCGTCCTTGACGAGCAGCGCGTGCAGCCTCTCCTGGGCTGACGCCATCGCCTCGGCGACCGGCTTTTCGCCGGTGGCCGCAAGATTGAGTTCCAGACCCACCTGTTCGACGAACTCCGTGGTGTACGTGAACACCGGGAAGTCCTTCGTTCCGGCAAGGATCTCGCCCAGGATCGGATAGTAGGGTCGCGCCGCCACGACATCGGCATCGGTGAAGATCCCGGCCTGGGTCGGCGCACCGCCGAGCATGGCCCGCTCCTTGGCCACCGCCGCCGATTCTGCCCACTTCATGAAGGTCCATGCGGCTTCCTTGTTCGGGCTGGAATTGGGAATTGCCCAGCCCCATCCACCATTCAGGCCGCCACCCGGATTGGGTGTGATGCCGACCTTGCCGGCGACCTCGGAGGATTCAGGATCCTCGAAACCGGCATAGAGGATGTTGAAGGTGACGAAGCTGTAGGCCCGCCCCTGCGCCATCACGTTGAAGGCCTCGTCGAAGCAGTATGCCTCGGAGCCGGCCGGGCTGTAGTTCTCGACGGCCTCCCGGTAGTACTCCATCGCCCGGATGGCTTCCGGAGAATCGAGCAGCGGGTTCCAGTTTTCGTCGTGATAGAGGCCACCCTGTGAATAGAGGTAGTTGGCCCACTGCATCGAAATGCAGTCACCGCGCTGGCCCTGGATGACCGTCCCGTAGAAGTCCCTGTTGCCGTCCCCATCGGTGTCGCGGGTGAAGAACTCGACCTGCTTCCAGTACTCGTCCCAGGTCTGCGGCACCCTGAGTTCCATGCCGTAGGCGTCCTGGAAAGCCGCCTGCTCGTCGGCATCGTCAATCAGGTCCTGGCGATAGATGAGCGCCATGGAGTAGTTGTAGAAGGGCAGCATGTAGAGGACGCCTTCGACCCTTCCGACGAGATCCATGAGCTTCGGCACATAGACGTCGACATCCACGCCGTCACGTTCGACAAGGTCGTCAAGCGGCATCAGCCAGCCGGCCTTGGTGAACTCGCCGACCCAGTAGAAGTCGACCACGATGAGATCGTAGCTTCCCTCAGGGGCAATCAGCTGCGGCACCAGTTTCGAGTGCATGTCGATGTAACTGATGGCCTCGATTTCGACATCGATGCCGGTTTCCTCCTCGAACTGCGGCAGCAGTTCCTGGATGTATCGGGTATCGGGAACCGTCTCCATGAGGATACGGATGGTCTGTGCCTGGGCAGCGCCGATACCAAGCGCCAGCGCTGCCAAGACAGAAAGGAACAATCTCATGATCTATCTCCACTTTTTGTTGAACAGTAACGACGCAAAGAAGACTCCGTTCATCGACTGACTCCTACTTCAGTGCCCCCAGCGACAGGCCCCTGATGAGGTAGCGGCGCAGGAAGGGCAGCAGGACCATGGCCGGCAGGATGGCGCAGATCGTCGCCGCCGACAGCAGCGCGATATCGACACCCCGGTGGGTCTGGAACGACGACAGACCGACCGGCAATGTGTTTGTGTGAGGGCCGCTCAGGATGAGGGCATAGAGAAACTCGTTCCAGCTGAGCAGGAATGCGAGCAATCCGGCCGCCAGTATTCCCGGGGCCGCCACAGGCAACGTGATGCGTACCAGCGCCTGAAAGCGGGTGGCGCCATCAGTGCGCGCGGCCTGCTCGAGTGTGGCCACCTCACCGTCGAAGAAGGCGACAAGGAGCCATGCAAGAAAGGGCAGGCTGAGTGTCATGTGCGCCAGGATGAGGCCGGGGAGCGTGTTGATGAGCGAGGCCTTGAGGAAGAGCGTGAAGAGCGGCAGGACAAGGATGACCGGCGGCAGCATCTGGCTCGACAGGACGAAGAGGCGCAATGACAGGCCTCCCGTGTTGTAGCGGGCAAAGGCGTATGCCATTCCCACTGCAAGCGGCAGGGCAATGACCGTGGCGCCAAGGGCGACCGTGACACTGTTGAGGAAGTAGCTGAAGAAGGGGTAGCCGGTGAAAATCTCGATGAAGTTGTCGAGACTCGCCTGACCCCACTCGGGCGGAATCTTGTAGGCCGTCGACTTGTCCGTCAGGGCGACCCGGAGCAACCACAGAAGGGGAAGCAGGATCACTGCGCTGAACACCACAAGGATGCTGTGGGGCAACAGCCAGGAGAGGAACTTCCAACGGCCTCGTTTCCGCATGGTGCCACGGACGTTCGCAGTCATTCCCTAATCGACATCCACGCGCGCACAGAAGCTCCCCAAGGCACCGCAAGCGCGAAGTCTGCGACATGGCCACGGCTTCTTCAACAGCAAATGGGCGATCAAGGGGCACTCTTGCATGTGCACCGCTGGCGGCTGTCTCTATGCTGGTTCCGGGTCAGGGGATTGTCAGCAGGGATGCCGGAAGTCTTCGCCAGTGGTCATGCGGTCGCATCTGACTGGCAGGAAGCGGTGCGATCGGTGGCCGCACAGCTTGGCGACCTCGATGACGATGACATCGGCTTTGTCTATGTCACGGACCATGTCGCCGGGCATCTGCACGATGTCGTCAGTTTTCTTGCCGCGGCGACCGGGCTCGATCAATGGTGCGGAACCGTCGGCATCGGCGTCTGTTCCAACCCGGTCGAATCCTTCGACGAACCAGCGATCGTCGCGCTTGCGTGCCGCCTGCCCGGCGTCAGGGCTCACGTCTTTCGCAGTGTCGGCGAGGCGGTCGAGAGGTGGCAGCATACGGATCCCGGCGACACGGCCGGGTTCGGCATCGTCCATGGTGATCCGCGCGACGCGGATGTCCTGAACGGTCTGGCCCGCCTGGCCCGCGAGACGGGGAGTTTTCTTGTCGGTGGTCTCGCCTCATCGCGGTCCCGGTCTCCCACCCATGCGGGAGGTGGAGCCGGTGACGGTCTTTCGGGTGTGCTGCTGAGCGGAGCCCAAGTCGCCACGGCGCTGACCCAGGGATGTTCACTCCTCGATGGGTCCCACGAAATCACCAGTGCCGACGGCAAAGCGGTCCTCGAACTGGATGGCCGGCCGGTGTTCGACGTGCTCGGGGAGAGATTCACCGGCGCCCGGGCCTCGCAGCGGCCCATCGACCCGGCATCGCTCCACGTGGCGTTGCCCATCGCCGGATCGGATGCCGGCGCGTTTGTGGTCCGCAACATCGTCGGCATCGATCCGCACCAGCGCGCCATGTTGCTGGGAGATGACGTCACTCGCGGTGACGTGCTGATGTTCTGTGTGCGCGACAACGAAGCTGCCGAGGCGGACCTGAGGCGCATGCTTCACTCCCTGAAGTCCCGGGTGCCCCGTCCCCTCGGTGGGCTCTACTTCAGCTGCCTTGCCCGCGGGCCCCACATGTTCGGCGCCGTCAACCGGGAGATGGAGATCGTTCGGGATGTCCTGGGCGATGTGCCGGTCGCCGGATTCTTCTCCAACGGCGAAATCTCGCTTGACCGTCTCTACGCCTATACCGGAGTCCTGACCCTGTTCAGGGGCGACTGACCGGCATCACTCGTCCACGGTCGCGCGGATGGGGAAGAGGGCGTGCCAGGCGAAGTCGAACTCATCGAGGATCTTGATCTTCGGCAGCCTGGAGACGCTGGCGCCGCCTTCAGCATGTGTCGGCACCTGCCTCCACAGACGGGCACGTTCCCGACCACGTGAACTCTCGCCATCGACCTTGACGAAGTACCCCACCACCCAACCGTCACGAACGAAGTTGCGCCGACCTGTCGAGGGTCAAGGAGACAGCGTGGTGAGTGTCCGCCGGGACTGGTTGAAGGCCTCCACACCGTCATCGGTGATCAGCAGGACCTCCTCGATGTTGAAGCCGCCGAGGCCCGCCGGGTAGTAGGGCACCTCCAGGGCCAGGACCATCCCCGGTTCCAGGACCGTGTCGTTGGGTCCGATGTAGGGCGGTTCCTCGATCTGGTCGTCGAGTCCGATGGAGTGCCCCACATGACCGCGCGAATAGTTCGGAAAGCCACGGTCGCGCACCGCTTCGGTCGCCGCGGTGTAGACCTCGCGCATCGTCGCACCCGGTTTCATCGCAGCTTCGGCCGCTTCAAACCCGCTCAGCAGGGCGTCGTGGATCTGGGCCGCCAGATTGGACGGCGGACCACAGCTGAAGACACGTGCGCAATCGCTCCAGTAGCCGTTCAGACGGACGCCGGCATCCACCTTGACGATATCGCCGTGCCTGACCCTGTTGACGTCCCCCCGACCAATCGAGTTGAAGCCGAACGTACCCTGATAGTCTCCGAGGTCAGGCTGACTTCGAATGAGATCAATCGCAGCAGCATCGAAGCTGGCCCGAATATGGGCCAGGGCCGTGCCTTCTCCGACTTGCGCCATGGCCTCGGCGAGGGCCTTGTCGAACACACGGGCCGCGTTGCGCAGGCGCCGCACTTCCTCGGGATGCTTGATCTTGCGCAGGTCGTAGAGGAGCTCGGACACGTCGACGAAGGTGCAGTCGGGAAGCACGTCGCAGAGCCCGTCGTAGGTCTCCTTGCGCATCACCCCGAGATCCGTGCCGATCACCGACCGCGACAGACCGCTGTCCACGACGATCTGCCGTATCATGCCGAAAATCTCGGCCGGATCGTACTGTTCGGGCCGCACCAGCCTGCTCGGTCGCGTCGGATCCATGACGAGGTCGGTTGCGCGGCACTCGACCCATATGCTGAACGTCCGGACGTCGGCCAGGTCCGACTGAAAGCGCGCGTCCGCTTCCGAGTAGTCGCTGACGAGCAGAAAAGGCTCACGGCCGGGGTCGGTGGGCAGGAAGGCAGTTTCCAGACCCATCCAACGCCAGCTCAGGTCAACCCAGCCGCTCTGGTAGCCGGTGACGTAGAAAAGGTTGGCCTCGGTCTGGGGCAGGTAGCCGTCAATACCTCGTGCCGCCAATTCGGCCCGAAGCCGTTCCCGTACAAGGTCGTGCATGCCGCTCTCCGAATTGCAGGCCCGCGCGGTTGCGGAACCGTCGCCCGAGTTTTCTCAGGCCATCCACCAGCGCTCGATGAGTCGCAGCCCGTCGAGCTGCCGGTTGCCAGCCACCTTGCCAAAGCGAACCTTGTCATTCGCCGCGAGCAGGTTGTTGTTAAACAGCGGAATGATCGAGCCCCCGGTCTCGTGAAGAATCTGCTGCATCTCGACGTACATGTCGCGGCGTTTGGCCACGTCGAGTTCCGCACGTGCTTCAAACAACAGGCTCTGGAACCGATCGTCGGCCCAGAAGCTCTCGTTCTGCGGTGCGCCGGCCGCGTACGTCAGCGAGAAGACGGCATCTTCGGACTCACGACCGAACCAGTAAGACGTGCAGAACGGCTTGTTGAGCCAGACATTGCTCCAGTAGCCGTCCGCCGGCTCAGCCACGATTTCGATGTCAATTCCGGCCTCGGCCGCGCTCTCCCTGAAGATGGCCACCGCGTCAATGGCACTGGCGCCTCCCCATGAACTCGGCGAGGCGCTCAACTGCACCTTGAGGCTGTCGAGGCCGGCCTGCTTGACATGGAACTTCGCCTTGTCGGGATCGTAGGTCCTCTGCTCCAATTCGCTGGCGAAGAAGCGGTTGGCCGGGCTGATGGGGTGATCGTTTCCGACCGCACCATGACCCGACAGAATGATCCGCAAGAGTTGCTCGCGATCGAGTGCGTACTTTAGCGCCAACCTTACGTCGTTGTTGTCAAACGGCGCCGTATCGGCGCGCATGGGCATCGTGTAGTGCGCGAAGCCCTGCGCCTCGATGCCCTGCAGTCCTGGCGTCGCGACCAGGTCCGCAAAGGTCTGGCGGTTCGGCGAGTTGATGACGTCCACCTCACCGGAGATCAGCGCCGTGTTCCGTGCCGTTCCGTCGTTCACACCGAGGACCTCAACCTCGTCGAAATGCGCACGCCCCTCCTTCCAGTAGTTGGGGTTTCGCTTCAGCGAGATGCGAATACCGGGCTCGAAGCTCACGAGTTCGTATCCACCCGTTCCGATCCCCAGGTCGAAGTCCGTGGTGCCTGCCGCATAGATCGGCGACCGCCAATCCGACAGGATGAAGGGAAAGTCGGCGTTCCCGTTGGCCAGCGTAATGGCCACCGTGTGATCGTCATCCGCCGTGATGTCGGTCACATCGGCAAACATCGCCTTGTTGGCCGACTGGCTGTCCTCCCCACGATGCCGGTTGAGCGAGAAGACCACGTCTTCCGCGGTCATTGTCTTTCCGGTGTGAAACTCGACGCCCCGCCGCAACGCGAAGACCCAGCGCTTCGCATCAGCGGATGCCTCCCAACCTTCAGCCAGCTCGGGGATCGGCTCGTTGTTCGCGTCAACCTCCACGAGGTTGTTGTAGAGGGCGCCGGCCGAGACGCCTGGAACGATGGTGGTGGCCAGGTTCATGTCGAGGGTCTCGTCGGACGAGGAATCGGTTATGCCGAGGCGCAGGCGACCGCCCTTCTTCGGTGTGTCGGCCTTGGCCGTGCCCGGCGTTGCCACGAGGTTTCCCATGCCCGTGGCAAGAGCTGCTGCCGAAGCGCTTCCCGCCAGGACCTGCCGGCGGTTGAAGGCGTCTGGCGCGAAAAACCGGATGCCTGTCTGATTGTTGTCGTTTCGGCTCATGAATCTGCTCCTTCCCGACCCGTGGTGATTTGCAGGCCTGCCGTTGATGGTCTCTGGTCCGACGAACCCCGCAGTATGCCAGCTGCCCCTCCCAGTGTCATTCCCACGCCGAGACCCGGGTCTTCGGAATCGCACCAAGCTTTCACGCGATCTCCCGTCGACGAAGGTTCTGTGCCCGCCAGACACCTCTCTGGTTCGACGGTTCCCGTCGCCGCCGGGGATGCGTAGGCTCGCTATGGTAGAACCGTTCCCTGCACACACGCCGGAATCAGGAGAATTGCGCGATGCGGCTCTACACCACCCGTGGGCTGATATGGTCGGGGCGGCGCTCATGCGCGAGTCGCCGGAGCGGCGGTAGATCATTCAGTTTCAGTCACCTATACAGTTTCCAATCCCTTCGGCGGCCGCGAGCAGGTGCAAACCATCGCGGATGAGAGCGGGATTGCTCCTGTAGTCCGTCCCGCGCAGACCTTCCGCAGACACCGCGAACTCCTGCGCGCTCCTGTTGGCGTCCAGGAACGAGACCCCGCCGCGGCCCGCTGCGCGCGAACCCGGCACCTCCTCGCGCGCCCCGTGGTGGGCCCCGGGAACGGAGCCCCCCCCGCCCGCCGCTTGTGCACCGGTCCGATGGCCGGGCCCTGGCGTGAAGCCACTTCACGCGAGCCTCCACGGCGGCCGCCGCCGCCAGGACGCGGGGAGGATCTCCCTGATCCCGCCGTGATCGGACCCGTCAGACCACCAGCGCCTTGACGATCCTCGCTGCCTCATCCTTACCGAGCATCAGCGCCAGGGTGGTGTGCAGTTCCTCGCTGTGACCATCCCGGATCATGTCCTTCATCTTCTGGCGGGCGAGGAACGAGGTGCTGTTGTGGATCTTGTCCCGGATCGACGGATCTTCCCCTCGATTCTGGTAATGCTGGGCATGGATGCTCTCGACCAACATCAGCAACACCTGCTGGTCATCGTGTGTCAGCGCAAGGGTGATGGCAGGACGCCCCGGATCGACGGCAAGGGCACTATCCTCGAGGTAGGCCGAGATCGTCATGCCGGCGCAGTTGGCCCGGGCCTTGATGCGTTCCCAATTCTCGTCCGACACCCGGTGCGATTGATCTGTTACCCGCGCTCTTTCAATAATATGGATCGCTTGAGCTTGCCGGAGAAGCGTGACTTCTAGCTCTTGCATGAGAGTACTATCCGCGTCGGTGAAGAGTTTCAGAGGGGGATACATGGTGCGCCTCCTCTCTCGGGTTTCCCAAGGCGTCGAATTTGCCTCAACACTCGAATGCGCTCACAATGGCGACGAGCGGAGCTGCGTCGGCTGTTGAGGGCATTCAGCCTGAGTGCTTGGCCGATGCTCTCAACGGGGAGGAAGCGCCTCAGGCGAGCCGATCGATGTCGAGGGCAACCGTGAAGCAGAACAGATCACCGTACGATTCGGTCACGGAAAATCGGAAGGACTGCGCGGCTGAAATCATGGCGCAAACGTTGATGAAGACAACGCCGGTTCGCCAGAGCAGCGGAATCGTATCGAGAATATCACCTAACACCGTGCTGTTTTGGGCAACCGCGTCGTCGTTGATCTTGCCATGGAAGGTCCCGACCATGGTGATTGGCCCCGAAACTAGATTGAGGCCTGGATCGCCAGAACAGCTCTGTTCACCGCCGCTTTCTCGAGTGCGAACAGGTGATAGCCGACCATGAGAAGGGTCACGACCAAATCGGCAGCAGGACCCAGCACATGACGTGCTTCAAGGCTACAAAACCATTCGCGGCAATTTCAGACAGCCTTGCTCCTTGGGTTCGGATTCGGGATTACTTGTCCCTCTATTGTCGGGACCTATCGAACAGCAATGACCTTCAGGGTGCCGCTTGCTTCGGAATCGAATGGTGCTATCGGCGGGAACCGAGGGTCCCGATCGCGAAATTCAGGCGACAGATCACATGAAAGCGAGATCCCGAGCCATCATTCAACAACGCATGCTCGCGCTGGCCGTGCTTGGCGGAGCAATACTGTTCTTTGCTTACGATATCGTTGCCGATTGGTTGTACGAAGAGGAATACGGTACCTTCCATTTTGTTGTCGAGTTCATCGTGTTTGTCGGTATATCGGTGGTGATGATTCTCGGCATTAGGGATCTGCGCCGATTACGTGTACGGCTGAATCGCGTGGAACGTCGGAACAAGTTTCTATCGACGGCACTCGGTGAGAGCATCGACGAGCAGCTGGAAGAGTGGCGAGTGACGCGTAGCGAGAAGGAGGTGGCATGGCTGGTCATCAAGGGATTCCGGTTTGCGGAAATCGCCAGAATTCGCAGCGTTAAGGAAAGTACTGCACGGTTGCAGGCCACTTCGCTATACGCGAAGGCGGGTGTAAGTGGACGAGCTGAGTTCGTCGCCGAGATACTTCAGCCGCTACTGCTGTCCATTCAGAGTGACACCCCAACCCGCGAAGAACGGACGGACAGCAAATTGGAGGTGTGTTGAAACCCCGGCAAGCACCTGCCGACACGATCTGGTTCTGCATTCGTCGAAACGCAGTGGCCCGTCGTGCGGGCTGGATTCACGGCGACTCGCTTTCGGATCTGCGTCGTGTTGTTGGAGCGCGTCCGGATGAGACGGTCGAGGTGTGCATTGCCAGCAACTTCCGGCACATTCCGACAAGGCGTTTCGCGCGGACTTTCTATCCTCGCGCCCGTGGTCTCATTGGTATCGAGATTGCCTTGGGTGGTGATCTCCTTCGCCTCGCCCCGACGCGCATGGTGGCGGCCAATCTCGGGTTCGAACGGGCCCTGATGAGGTTTCTCGAGGAACGAGAGGTCAGCCGCGAAGACTTCGCTGCCCACGGCTGTCTCCGCTCATTTTGCGCGGAACAATACCTATTGTTTTCCGGTAACCAGTGTCAACTCACGAAGCTCTTTCGAGGCGGAGCGTTGATTGAAACCGGACCGACATTCGAGAGGCAGTTCGCGGTAGAGCTTGCAGACGGAATCGAAGGATGGATGCTTAGCAATCTGTCCATTGATGGCTCGCTCCCTTACAAGTACTGGCCGAGCCGGGGTTCGCAGTCGCCGGCTGACAACGCCATCCGGCGCTTTCTTGCGACGATAGCGCTCGCTCGTTTGGGTGAACTCAGGGACTCTGCCGAAATCCGCGATGCAGCACGACGCAATTTGCGCTTCAACCTGAGACGGTACTTCCAACCGATCGGCAACGGTCGAGGGGCTATCGTCGAACACACAGGGGCGAAGCTCGGTGCCGCTGCGCTCGCCGGGCTGGCAATCATGGAAAATCCGTCTAGGGATGAATTCACCGCCGAATTGGCCATGCTTGCAGCGGGCGTCAATTCGCTTGTCGATGACGAGCATGGGTTCCGTACTTTCTTCTTTCCCGGTGATCGCGACGGGGAAAACTGGAACTTCTATTCAGGGGAGGCTTTGCTTTTCTGGGCCGAGGCATCCCGAAGAGGGATTCCCCATGCACCCACTCTCGAACGCTGTACTACGGTGTTCGAGCTGTGCCGCAAGAGGCATTATCGAAAGCGGAATCCTGCCTTCGTGCCATGGCAAACGCAGGCCTGTGCATCGTTGTTCGCCCAAACCGGTCTGCGCCAATTCGCCGATTTTGCACTGGAGTTGAACGACTGGCTCCAGACCATGCAGCAGAGGGACGGCGTTGACCCCGATTTGAGTGGCAGGTTCTACGATCCGCTTCACCCCGAATTCGGTCCACCGCACGCAGCTTCCACTGGAGTGTACCTGGAAGGGTTCGCGGACGCAATGGCACTCGCCTGTGCGCTCGGAGAAGCACGCCGAGCCTCAAGCTACGAGCGTACGATCAATCTCGGGCTGAGATCGTTGCGGCAACTGCAGTTTCGAGGGCTGCACGACATGTTCTATATCTCCAAGCCGGAGCGTGTTCAGGGCGCACTGCGAACGGAAGTTTATGATAACGCGGTGCGGTTGGATTCAGCGGCTCATGCCCTGTTGGCGGCAATCAAGTTGCTCGTTCCGATGAATTTCGGCCGCCAGCTGTCAGTGGAATGACGGTAGCGGGTTTTCGGGAGTGGCGGGCAAGACGTGGAAGCCGCGGCCGGGACCTGGCAAGACATCGAAGATCAGGTGAATGCGTGGTTCGGAGGAGGGATTTTCGGCAAAATGTCGGACCTTGTTGTCGAATGCCCAGAGCTCCCCCTCGCGCATCACGACCGTCTCGTCACCGGCGGTGAGGGAGCTTCCCTGCGGGCTTCTCAAAACTAGGTGCAGGCGGTCCCGGACCCGATAATAGGCCCCGACATCGACATGCGGATAAACTTGGCAATTCGGTAGCAATGCCACCAGGGTCGCCCGCCCGAGTTCGGCCTTGAGTTCAGCAGCGGTTCGCTCGCAGAGCGCCAATGCCAGCGGAAACCTGGCGGCTGCCGGTGCAAGTCGGCTTTCATGAACATCGTTGGCATTTTTCGCGCCCGGCGGAAGCGGCTTTAGGGGAGCCCGCAGGAAAATGTTTCGAGTGTGGCGCTGACATCGGACCTTTCGCTGTCGGCTCGTATCCTTAGACCACATTTCCGAACCTGCATCCAATTCTTCCAGCAACGGTGCGATTTCCATGCGTCCGGCGATCCTGGTGAAGTTGAGGCTTGCGTTTTCTGCTTTGTGTTTGGCCATCGAACTTCTCCTGGACAAGAGCCGTCAGGATCCAGTCGGTACACCGATACAGGCGCGGGTCTGGTCCCGCATCAACGTGTAGTCGATCAGCATGGCGACAATCGCCGAGTCCTCGGGCATCGCTTCAACTTCGTCCGCTGCCCGTTCCTGAAACTCCAGGGAATAGTCGACCAAGGAGGGACAGCGGCCTGCGCCGGTCTCAGAAGGTCCCGTCGCGCAAGCGGTCAACAAAGTCGTCGCGGCCAATAGCGCCACTGTCCGACCCATTGTCATCTTCGTCTCCGTCTCCGTCGCCATCGCCGTCGCCGTCCCCGTCTCCATCGCCGTCCCCGTCTCCGTCTCCGTCTCCATCGCCGTCCCCGTCTCCATCGCCGTCGCCATCTCCGTCGCCGTCTCCATCTCCGTCGCCGTCCCCGTCTCCATCGCCGTCGCCGTCCCCGTCGCCATCGCCGTCTCCGTCGCCATCGCCGTCGCCATCTCCGTCGCCGTCTCCATCGCCGTCGCCGTCCCCGTCTCCATCGCCGTCCCCGTCTCCGTCTCCATCTCCGTCGCCGTCCCCGTCTCCGTCGCCATCTCCGTCGCCGTCGCCGTCCCCGTCTCCGTCTCCATCGCCGTCCCCGTCGCCGTCGCCATCTCCGTCGCCGTCTCCATCGCCGTCGCCGTCCCCGTCTCCATCGCCGTCCCCGTCTCCGTCTCCGTCTCCATCTCCGTCGCCGTCGCCATCTCCGTCGCCGTCTCCATCGCCGTCGCCGTCCCCGTCTCCATCGCCGTCCCCGTCTCCGTCTCCATCTCCGTCGCCGTCCCCGTCTCCATCGCCGTCGCCATCTCCGTCGCCGTCTCCATCGCCGTCGCCGTCCCCGTCTCCATCGCCGTCCCCGTCGCCGTCTCCATCGCCGTCGCCGTCCCCGTCTCCATCGCCGTCCCCGTCTCCGTCTCCATCTCCGTCGCCGTCCCCGTCTCCATCGCCGTCCCCGTCTCCGTCTCCATCTCCGTCGCCGTCCCCGTCTCCATCGCCGTCGCCATCGCCGTCGCCGTCTCCATCGCCATCGCCGTCTCCATCGCCGTCTCCATCGCCGTCCCCGTCTCCATCGCCGTCGCCATCGCCGTCGCCGTCTCCATCGCCGTCGCCATCGCCGTCGCCGTCTCCATCGCCGTCTCCATCGCCGTCCCCGTCTCCATCGCCGTCGCCCTCTCCATCGCCGTCTCCGTCGCCATCGCCACCGTCGTCAGCACGTGCTTCTTGGATGTGAAGAAGAGTTGCCTTTCCTCCAACAAGCTGGATTCCATTACTCATCAGCAGGAACACGGCCACTAGCAGGCTACTCAGGGCCAATCCCACACGCCGCACGAACGTCGACATTCCTTTGTGATTCGACTCCATGATGTCCACTCGCGAAGTCCCCAGTCTCGGCAAGACAAGCTTCACGAATGGACAGAGCGGCACATCAGAGATTTGCTATAGATCACGCATCTTATGGGATTTGCTATACATGCCGCGACATTCCCTGCCGAGACATCCGTGCCAGCAGACGGATCGGACTTGTCGATAAAGAGTCGAATTCTTGTGTTGGTGTGAACACCGAGGCCTGCGACGGGAAGACAGAGACGTCTGCCAGCAAGGCGGACTACCTTTGGGAACGTAAGCGATGGAGTGGACGCCCCCACCCGACGGCATCGTGATGTGCCAATGTGGCGGTGTTGTAACAGCCACGGCGAAGGAGAAGGCGTCCATGACTACGTTGGATACAAAGGATCGTCTTAGACAGTCCAGAGAGGAGATCGCCCTTCGACGCCATCGGCTTCGACAAGGAGGGTTTCGCACGAGGCATGCAGCGGAGGTGCGCTCGGTGATGTCCATCACCGCAGGACGCATCCAGTTCCGACTTCAGGTGTTCGGCACAATGGTAGAGGTCGGGAACCGGTGTGGAGTCCGGGAACGCATCTCGAGGAAACGACAGTTGTCCTGCGCTCCGTTGACGGTGGTGACAAGCTTCGCGACGGCTTTGTCTGAGAGAAGCGACCTCATTCACCACTAGCAATCCGGACCGATGGAGACCGCCTGCTCGCACAGGGCAGCTGCCTCGTCACTACCATCCACCACCGGCGTCCCGCCATTGGCGGCGCAGCGAATCTTCGGAATCCGGTTCGGTCTCATAGCAGACCGCGCTATTCAGCACCGGTACGAGCCAAGGCTGTGCCCGCTTCGTCCAGAGGTGGCTGGTGGGCACGACGACGGAGGTGTCATCCAGGGTCCCGGCCTTCATGCTGAGCATCGTGTTGACATGAGCGCGCACGCCCCCGCCAGCGTGGTAGAGCCGGGTGCCGCATTCGCCGCAGAACGCGCAATGTTTCTCGCGTCCCGACTCCCCGCTCGTGCGGTAGATGCGGGGCTCGGCTCCGGTGAACTGGACCCCGTCGCGCTCCACCCACATGGAGAGCCCGAACGCGCTTGAGGACTGCTTCTGGCAATGCAGGCAGTGGCAGGCGTAGAGCGCGACCGGGGCTCGAAAGAGCCGGTACCGAACCGCCCCGCACTGGCAACCGCCTTGCCGTTCCGGCGATGCGGACATGTTTCCTTCCTCCTCTCCGCCCACAGCAGGTTTCAGCGCGAGCGCGCTATCACGACTACCGGCCGCGTGTAGTCCTGCGGCTGCGCGTGGTTGCGGTACTCGTCGGCCGCGAAGACCTCCTGATCGACGTCCGGCCCCATCTTCCAGCCGCCCACGTGGCCGAACCGCTTGGCCGCGGTCTCCACCGCAGCCTCGGCGCTTCGCTCCCTCAGATGGGCCAAGTTCGCGGATGACATACTCGCCACCATCAAACGCTTCTGCCTGCGCACTTTCGAAACTGCCGAACGTCAGAAAGAAATCACAAGAACTTCAGAATCAGGACACAGATGTTTCTCTGCGGATGATAGAGTATCGAGGCTACTTCTGAGCGCAATATGGTTGCCGCAGTCGCCCGCCTGAGTGAAGCCGCCTCGACGGTCCACTACTTCGAGACCGACGAATACTACTCGAAGAACGACCGTGTGCCGTGAGAAGGCACCGTCTCACAGCGGGTGCGAATCCCGCCCGGCAACTGTCGCTCCAGCCGGAAGCAATCGGAGCGGGTTACGGAGGTAACGACGTGGCCTGAAGCACTTCGATGTAACGGATCGCCTTGGGCGATTCAGCGACCATGTGGGCCGCAACGCGAGTGAACGCTGAGCATGCCTCGAAACGGCTGATACGGAAGCCGACCCGCAGGTCATTCGGGGAAGGCTGTCACCGACCGGGAAGCGAGCGACGCGAGCACCGGGCGGTTCCGTCGGGGTAGTGGCGGCGGCACGCATGGAAGAGTGAGACGGCAGCAACACGGGAAGCCCTGTCGGTGGTGCGCACACACCAACCGGAACCCCGCGAGGGGCAGGCCGGGCCGGCAGGGTGGCGGATGGGCTCGTAGTACCGCTGAAGTCGGGTAATGCCGATGGAGGAAAGGAGCCCTGGTTCGAGAGCAGTACGGAAAGGAAGCAAGGCGTGACTACTGGTGGAAACCTGACAGGGTCAGACAAGGTTCGGAAACTCCAGACCGTGCTACATGTGAAAGCTAAGGAAGAACCCGACCGGCGATTCCATGCGTTGATCGACAAGGTGTGGCGTGAGGACTTTCTCGCCGAAGCCTGGAGGCGGGTCCGCCGGAATGGCGGGGCCGCCGGGGTGGACGGAGAGACCTTCGCGGACATCGAGTCATGTGGCGTGGGGCGCTGGCTCGGGGAACTGGCGCGGGAACTGAAGGATGGGACGTATACACCGAAGCCGGTACGGCAGGTGCTCATCCCGAAGAAACAGCCCGGCAAGTTCCGGCCATTGGGCATCCCCTGCATAAGGGACCGGGTAGCGCAGACATCGGCCTTGCTTGTGCTTGAGCCGATATTCGAAGCGGACCTGCAACCGGAGCAGCATGCCTACAGGCCGGGACGAAGTGCCCACGACGCGGTAAAGCGTGTCCACAGCCTCCTTAACACGGGGCACAACGAGGTGGTCGATTGTGACTTGTCCAACTACTTCGGCGAGATTCCGCATGCCGAGCTTCTGAAGAGCTTCGCCCGGCGCATCAGCGATGGGCGGATGCTCAAGCTCATCAAGGCGTGGCTGGAGATGCCGGTGGAGGAAGACGACGGCAAGGGCGGCAAGCGCCGCACGAACCGGGCGCGCAATGAGCGGAAAGGAACCCCGCAAGGGGCGCCGATCTCGCCGCTGGCCAGTAACCTCTACATGCGGCGCTTCATACTGGGTTGGAAGGTGCTGGGCTTTGCCCGGCGCTTCCGTTCGGAAATCGTGAATTACGCCGACGATCTCTGTGTGCTCGGCAAGGCCCCGGCGGCGGACATGCTGGCGGTGGTCGAGCGGCTCATGGCGGGACTGAAGCTGCCGGTCAACGAGCGGAAAACCCGATGCCTGCGGTGCCCGGCGGAAGCATTCGAGTTCCTCGGGTATCGCATTGGGCGCAACTATCGACCGCACGGGAAGGGTGCCTATATCGGCACCCGACCCAGCAAGGCGAGCGTCCAGGGCATCTGCCGCAAGGTCAGCGAAATGACGGCGCGGAGGGGAAGCTGGCAATCGCCAGAGGTGATGGTGGGGAACCTGAACCGGATGATGACCGGATGGGCGAACTACTTTTGCCTCGGGCAGGTCGGCCCAGCCTACCATGCGGTTGACCAACACGCGGGCACGCGGCTGCGCTGGTGGCTCTGTCAGAAGTACAAGCTGAAATCGGGAAGGTTCGTGCGCTTCCAGAACCACAGGCTATACGAAGACTATGGCCTCATTCAGCTTGAGCGACTGGCAAGGGGCCTTCCGTGGGCGAAGGCATGATCTCGTCCGAAAGCCGGATGCGGGAAATCCGCACGTCCGGTTTGATGAGCGGGGACTGGAAACGTGGCCATGGGAGCCGGACTGAGGCCCGGAGCGAAAGCGACGGACAAGCCACCGGACCCTAATGCTGGCGCGCCAGTCCTCGACTCTACCCGAGCACCG
>MPMV01000101.1 GCA_002238685.1 bacterium EF100-94H03 bin56 | reverse complement strand
AGACGAACTCCGGTGCGCCTCGGGAGTCTCGCACCCGCTGTGCCTGGTCGAGCGCCATGTCGTCGCCCACTCCGTGTTCCGGCTGGCAGGTGGTGAAGCATTGCAGGAACGCCGTCCCGCGGTATTGAAGCGCATCAAGGATCGACCGGAACAGCTTGGGGGAGTTCGCGATTGACACCTGCGCGACGAACGGCGACCCGTGGCCCGCAAGGAACGTCTCCGCCACAGTCTTCTTCTCCACGCACTTGCCCTGGCTCGCCGCGCCGAAGGAGTTCATGTCTCCTCCACCGAGCATCGGGGTCGAGTCGGAGTTCTGTCCTCCGGTGTTCGAGTACACCTGGGTGTCGAGCATCAGCGCCTTCACGTTCGGGCGGTTCTGCAGGATCATCTTCGAGACGTTCTGATACCCGATGTCGCCCATGCCGCCATCCCCGCCCACGACCCAGACTTTGGGCATCTCGTTGATCTCGTCGGCTGTCATCAGATTGTCGGAGAAGTGGGTTAAGTCGTAGTAGCGCTGCTCGTCGATGACGTGGTCCCGCTCCAGAATCCCGGTGGCGAGGCGTTCCGGTATCACCGACCGCCGTGCGTGGTCCATGATGAAGCTCTCGCCAATCAGCCAGCCGATCGTCGCGCCGTCTTGGAACAGCGAGTTCATCCAGGGATAGGGGTGCGGGTTGTTGGGCGGCGTCGATCCGTAGACCGTGTTGCAGCCCGTATGCGCTGCCATTGCCATCACCGACTGACCGTTCGGGAGCCGGCCGTCGAGCGCCTGCAGCTGCTGGTGATTGAATGCCTCCTGGCGCATGACCGCCGTGACCGCGTCGATCATGTCTTCGTTCGTGATCGTCCCGTGGGCCTCCAGCCGAGCCGTCGTGTCCGCATCGGTATCTCCGCCGAGGCCCATCAAGAGGTGCGCCACGGCCCTGACGAGCAGCTCATACTGCTTCGGGTCACGCGCCGCAAGCCGTTCGAGGCGTGCCGGGCCATCGGCCTCCAGTGCATTCGCCGTCCGACGCAGCCGGTCCGCCTTGTTGTGGAAGATCGGGCGCAGATACGCCTCGGTGACTCCGGCGATCGCCCTGAGGACGCTCTTTTCGCCGCAGCCCGCACAGGCGCCGTCACCCGACACGAGCGCGTCGTAGTTGCGTCGCACCATCATCAGGTTGCGCAGCGTGGCCGTCTTCGAATCGGCCGGGTTCGCGCTGTTGTAGAGGCCGAGGAACTTCTGTGATGTGTCGGGCAGGAGATCGAGGAACGCCGTTCCCGTCTCGTGGTCGGCATTAACATCCTCGGTCTCCTGGACCATCCTGAGCGCATCGTGATCTCCGCAAGCCGTCACGCAAGCGGCACAGCCCTTGCATAGGTCCGAGACGAAGATCGAGAAGATCCCGCCACTTCCCGGATTCTTGCGCTCAGCCGACTTGAAGATTGCGTTGGTCAGCGAATAGGCGAGGGGCTGCTTGTCGATGACCTTGAAGAACTCGCTCTTCGAGCTCTCCGAGAAGCCGTTCAAGTTTTCCGTGACGTCGCGGATGATGGCCGGCAGCGGGGTTTTTGCCTTCGCCGCCACCGCTTCCTTCATGGCCACGCGCGTCCGGCGTTCCATTTCCGGCACGGCTGCGAGCATGCGGCCCCGCTCCACTTCGTCGGTCACGTAGTTGGAGATCGCCGTTGTCAGGACCGTGTCAAGGTCCTGCGAGCAGTTGGGGAGCGCCGTGTCCGGGCAGACCGAGATGCACTCCATGCACTGCGTGCAGTTCTCGGGGATGAACAGCGGTGTTTCGCGCCGGGCGACGTACTTCGAAGCGGTGTCGCCGGTCCCGGCGGCCATCACGCTCATCGCGGCCAGCGGCGAGGATGGCTGGTCGTAGCCGTAATCCGACCGGAATTCGTCGTCGAAGCTTGAGACCTGCGTCACAGGTGTCCGCTCATCCTGGCCTTCGGGAATCGCGTGCGAGCGGCAGGTTGCGCATCCCGCGCCATCCCCGTTGGACTGCGTCAGCACGGGAAGGATCGGCACGCCACGCAGACTCGACCGGTCGGCCGCCTCGAGTTCGCCGACAGGAATCTCGCGCACTCGGGAAAAGCCCTGCGTCATAACCTCCATGTTCGACTGCACGACAGCGTCCCCGAGCCGGCCGAACTTCTTCTTGTATTGCCTATGTACGACGTCCTCGAACTGCTCCCGGTTGATCTCGAAGTCCTGAAGCAGCGGGGAGACGGAGAAGAAGGCTCCGAGGAAGGCGTTGCCCTGCATGCGGAGCTGCAGGTCTGCACGGTTGGTCGCCTTTCGGGCGATTTCGAAGCCGGGCAGCGTGAACATGCGGATCTTGCTCTTGATGATCTGCGAGCGCGCCCAGACCGGGAGCCGTTCCCACGCGTCCCGCGGCTCTTCCTCGGACTCCC
>MPMV01000042.1 GCA_002238685.1 bacterium EF100-94H03 bin56 | reverse complement strand
TCAAGGCGGACGCGATGTTTGTGACGACGGAGTCGGAGCGGGCGGCGGGTTCGGCGGCGACGACGGCGGATGCGAGCCGGCTGCGCCTCGTGCTGGAGGGCGGGCGGTCGTTCGCGGTCTCGCAGACCGCGACGCTGCGTCCCTCGCTGGAGCTCGGGGTGCGCCATGACGGCGGCGACGCGGAGACCGGCGCAGGTCTGGAGCTCGGCGGCGGCGTCGCGTATGCCGACGCGGCCTCGGGCCTCTCCGTCGAGGCGAAGGCGCGGATGCTGGTGGCGCACGCGGACTCGGACTACGAGGAATGGGGGATGAGCGCCACGGCGCGGCTCGACCCGGGCGAGCGCGGACGGGGCCTGTCGTTCTCGCTCTCGCCCACCCTGGGCGCGGCGTCGAGCGCAGCCGAGCGGCTGTGGGGCGCACGGGATGCGCGGGCGCTCGCGCCGGACGGCGGGGCGTTCAGTGCCGCGCGGGGCCTGACGGCCGAGGCGGGCTACGGGATGGCGCTCTTCGGCGACCGGTTCACCGGCACGCCCGGCATCGGCGTCGGCGTCGCCAACGGAGGTGTCCGCGATTACCGGATCGGCTGGCGTCTGACCCCGGCGGTCGAGGGCGATCCCGGCTTCGAGATCAGCCTCGACGCCACGCGCCGCGAGGCGGCCAACGACAACGGCGCCGAACACGGCATGATGCTCAGAGGCATCATCCGCTGGTGAGCGTCGGGCCATGCGGCGCCGGCGCCCCGAGGGTTTCCCCCACCCTCGGGGCGCCATCGCGCCCGAACGCCGACCCCGGGACACCGCGTGGCGCCGCTTGCGATCCGGCAGTACAGGAACGGACACCTCGCCTGCGAAACCCGACGGATCGCGGGAGCGGCAGGGCCTCCGGCGCGATGCGGTCCCTGTGTTGACCGCTGCCGGCCACAAGGCGGCAACACCCGGTCACGGCACCGCCGCGTCCGGCCGTGCAGCCGGAGACGCGCATCGGTCCCCAAGCAGTGCGGAAATCGCCCCTCCCACCCTCTCGGCGGCGGCCTCGGTCTCGCGGTCGCCCGTGTGCGCGTAGCGCAAGGTCATGGTCGTCTGCGAGTGACCAAGGAGTCTGGCGACAACGGGGAGCGGCGTTCCCTGCATGACGGCGTGACTGGCATACGTGTGGCGCAGATCATGGAGACGGACATCTTCCAGATCGGCATCCTTGCGGATGGAGTACCAGAGAGGGAGTTGATCACTCAGCGGTCGTGAGATGTCTTTGGGCGACGGAAACAGATACTCCCGGCTTCCCTTCAACCTTCTTTCGAGGATGGATCGGGCCTCGGCATTCAGGAACACGGTCCTTGGCCCGGTCTTGCTGTCGCGAAGCCGGAGTTGGCTCCCAGCCACCTCGTCACGGCGCAGACGGACGATCTCGTTCTTGCGACAGCCCGTGAGGATCAGCAGCCGGATGATGTCGATCTGGTGGCGTTGCGAGGGGGTGATCCGTTTGGCGCCGGCACGGCGCTCAAGAGCGCGATGGAGCCGGCCGAGTTCCTCGCGCGAGAGAAAGCGGGTGATCTTCCTGCGCGGGTTGGGCCTGACACTGCGTGCCGGGTTCGAGACGACATGCCCGCAGGCCACCGCGTGGTTGAAGACGTGACGAAGGATCCGCAGGCAGTTGTTGGCATTGCCCGGCGCGGTCCTGCTGTAATCGTCGAACCATCGATGAACTCCGTCCCGAGTGATGCGGTCGAGACGCAGCGAGCCGAATTCAGGGAGAAGGTGGGTCTCGAGATTCCGGTCGCGCCACCGGATTGTCGACGGCTTGCAGTGATGAACCCAGGACTCGCGCCATGGCCCGGCAGCGAAGTCCCGGAAGAGCGGTACCGTCTCCTTGTTCGGGATACCACCTGTCAACAACGCAAGACTTGTCCGACGCGCCTGTCCGATGTTCATGAGCGCCGCGGAACCCAGCGATACCTTCTTCCCCTCGCCGAAGTGAACGTAGCTGCGGCCTCCGGAGGGATGCACCCTGACACCGAGCGAGGGCGCCACGGCGTCGCGAACCGTGTATTCCCGGTCTCCGGGCCTGAGACGCCGGACGAGGGCGTCGGTCAGTTTGGTCTTCCGGTTCATGCCGCAGACCCTCCGAGGACGGCGCCAACGGTCTCGGCGGCTTCAGCGACCGCGTCACGGGCGAGATGCGTGTACTTGAGGGTCGTGCCGGGATCGTTGTGGCCGAGCAGCCGGCCGACGGTGAGGATATTCTCCCCGCTCATGACGGCAATGCTGGCGAACGTGTGCCTCAGGTCGTGCAGCCGGACGTCCTTCAGGCCGGCCTCGGACCGCATGCGCTTCCAGGAGCGCTCGACCGACGACATGCCGACGGAGTTCCCGGCGCTGCGTGACGGGAAGACCCACTGCGACCTGTGTGGCTGTTCCTCGAGGATCCGTCGTGCCGGGGATGACAGCCACACCATGCGAGGACCGGTCTTGGAATCGGCGAGGTGAAGATGGCCTTCCCGGTACTCCTTCCAGCGCAACGTCACGATTTCCCGCTTCCGGCACCCGGTCAGCAACAGGAGGCGGATGATGGCCACGTACATCGGGTGGGCGCCTTCGTGACGTTCCAGAACCCTCCCGAGCCGACGGATCTCTTCTTCCGACAGGAAGCGTTCTCGTCCCTTTCGCCTGTAGCGCCTGATGCCGCGGCAGGGATTGCTTCCTTCCGGCCGGTACCCGTATGTCTCCGCACAGGTCATGATGACCGAGAGAACCGGCGCCGACCGGTCGGCGGCAACGGGCTTCTCGTGAAGCGAGGCGAACCATTCCCTGACATCGGCGCTCGTGATGCCGACGATCGGCCGTCCCCGGAACCAGGGCAGGATCTGGTTGGCATAGTAGCCCCGGTTCACCGCGAGCGTCCGGGGCTTCCAGTTCCTGGCGTAGCGCTGAAACACTTCCTCGGCGACGACCTCGAACGGCAGCGCCTCCGACGAGACCTGTCCATCGCTCCGGAGTGCGGCAAGCATTGTCCGCGCCTGTTCGCGGGCTTCGCCCGTACTCATGTCGTCGGCATCGCCGACGATCTTCCAGATTCTCTGTCCTTCGAACTGGGTTGCAATAAAGTAACACTTGCGTCCGGTCGGGTAGACGCGGACGCCGAAGCCCCTGAGGCCAGCGTCCCGGACATCCCGGCTGGCCTTTCGTGACCGAAGAGCCTCGACGCGTGCCTGAGTGAGTCGTGTTGTGGCCATGGAGTCCCCCTTGCCTTGAGTTGCAAACACGGGAGAATCCGTTCCGGGATCGTTCCGTAGTTGCATCGGAGAGAGGGAAAATAGTACGTTATTTCGTTAGTTTAGCACCGAAGGTGCGTCACCGGGTGTGACATCAAGACCGAGTTCACCGAGCCGCGCCGCCATCCGCTCCCTGAGGGCACGTGTCTGCCGCACGACATGGGTTGTGTGGGCGGTGTCGGCAAGCGATGCGATGGCCGCCGCCATGGCCGGTCTGGAGAGAATGCCCGGCACACGGACCTTTGCCACCGCCTCGATGACCTGACGCCCGGCATAGGCCCAGCCGGTTCGCAGGCCTGCCAGGCCGTGGACCTTGGAGAACGTGTGAAGAACGGCAGCATTGTACCCTTCGTCTACCAGGACATCCGGAGACGGCGCAGACGGGGTGGTGACATAGTCACCATAGGCTGCGTCAATCATGAGGAGTACGTGATCGGGCAGCGCCTCCGCGATTCGGCGCACGGCCTCCAGACCCACCGATGTGCCCGTGGGATTGTTGGGACTGGCGATGTAGACAATGGCGCAACAGTCGGTGACGGCGTCGATGAAGGCATCGATGTCGTGGGTGAAGCATGAGTCCTCGACCAGTCTCACGTCCGCTCCCGCCGCACGGGCGAGAACGGCAGGAAAGGCATAGCTCAAACGCCCGGTCACGAGAGTGCGCCCGGGCTCCAGACAGCACCCTGCCAGATCGCGCATGATGTCCATCGAACCGGCGCCACAGATGATGCGGTCCTCGTCGAGACCGTGATGGTCGGCAAGCGCCCGTTTCAGTGCCGTGTAGTTCTCGTCGTTGTACCTGCGGGTTTCACGGCAAACCTGACGCGCCGCTTCGATGGCCCGCGGACTGGGAGGAAAGGCCGATTCGTTGAAACCCAGCTGAATCATGTCCCGGGCGGATTCGCCGGAGACATACGCCGCCATCTCCCGAACCGGTCGTCGCACCGTGAATGGCATGGGGCCGGTCAGGCGTTGTGCGCGAGGGAGCCGGAACCGGTCACCGAATCGACGAAGGGTTCCTTGCCGAGGATGGCAAGTCCATAGCCCTCGATGGCTCTGTAGGGTGCCGGATTGTTGGTCAGGATGCGAATGGTGCGCAGGCCAAGGTCGTGCAGGATCTGGGCACCCGTGCCGTACTGTCGCCAGTCGAGGCCGTGCAGGACATCGTTGCGATCCCCATCCGCGTCTCCGTAGATTCGCCGGCGTCCGAATCCGAGACCCCAGCCCTGCGGCCCGCGCAGGTAGAGAAAGACGGCAGCCGGTTCCCGGGCAAGCCGCTCCAGCGCAACATCCACGAGGCTGCGTCCCGCTCCTCTCACCGTGCCAAAGACATCGTCGATGGCACTGGCTGAGTGGACCCTGACGAGTACGCCGTGGTCAAAAGAGCGGATGTCCCCCTTCACAAGGGCGAGATGTTCGGTGTCGTCGATCTCCGAACGATAGACGAAGACCTCGAAGGAACCGTGTCTGGTCTCGAAGGGAGCCCGGTCGATGAGCGTGACGAGGCGTTCGGTTCGCCGCCGGTAGGCGATGAGATCGGCGATGGAGATGAGGGCCAGCCCGTTCTCGCGGGCAAAGGGCAGCAGGTCCGGCAGACGCATGAGAGCGCCCCGGTCGTTGACGATCTCGCAGATCATGCCTGCCGGAGCACACCCTGCGAGCCGCGCCAGGTCGACGGCGGCCTCGGTATGACCGGCGCGGGTCAGGACACCGCCCTCGCGCGCCCGCAACGGAAAGATGTGCCCGGGCCGGGCAAAACTCGCCGCATCGACGCGCCGGTTGCCGCCGTCGCCGGCAAGCGCCCGGATGGTGCGCGCCCGATCCTCTGCCGAAATACCCGTGGTCGTGCCGAAACGGTAGTCCACGGAAATCGTGAAAGCCGTGCGGTGCTGTTCGGTGTTGTGCTGCACCATCTGCGGCAACTCGAGTTCATCGAGGCGTTCTCCTTCCATGGGAACGCAGATGACACCGGCTGTATGGCGAACAAAGAAGGCGACCAGTTCCGGCGTCGCCTTCCCGGCCGCCATGATGAGATCGCCTTCATTCTCGCGGTGCTCGTCGTCAACGACGACGACGGGTCGGCCCGCTGCAATCTCGGCAATCGCGTCCTCGATGGTCGAGAAGTTTCGCTCCTGCGTCATGGCCGGGACTCCGGCACAGCGACGTCATGCGGCGAGAAGATTGTCGATCTCGCCAATGATGCTGTTGAGATGAAAACGCGGGAGAAGGCACGCCTCGTCGAGGGCCGGCAGGGCTCCCTGGCGCAACGCCAGGACACCGAATCCGTCGAGAAAGAGAATGCGCAGGCCCGGGACGGTCGCCACCGCGCGCCTGGCCAGTTCCGGTCCATCGATGTCATCCATCCTCGCCTCGGTGATGAGGATCCTGAAGGCCCCAGGCACAAGCCATGCAATCGCTTCGCGTCCGTTCGCCATCGGCGAGACAACATGTCCCTGTCTCAACAGTCGCTTTGCCAGATATCCCCGAAGCACATCGTCCTGCGCGACCAGGAGAATGCGTGCCATCGACCTTATGTCCGCCCGCACCGGTTGCCCAGACAACCCGGCACACCGACTCTCCACTCGATGCGTGACAACGACATGTGCCTAATCTAAACCGGTCCGGTGACACGCGCAAACGATAATGGCGGGTTTCAGGTCCTCGAGATCATCCACCCGGATCGCAGGACCCTGCCGGTCCTGGTCTCATCGCCACACAGCGGCCGACACTATGATCCCTTCTTTCTCGGGATGACGCGGCTCGACAGTCAGGCGATCCGCCGCTCCGAGGATGCCTTCGTCGACCGGCTCATTGCCGGTGTGCCGGCACTGGGCGCCCCCACCATAGCGGCGCTCTTTCCCCGTGCGTGGATCGATGTCAACCGCGAGCCGGGCGAACTCGACTGCACCATGTTCGAGGGGCGCATGAGCGCCGCGCCGGGTCACAACAGTCCGCGCGTCAGGGCGGGCCTGGGAATCATCCCGCGTGTCGTCGCCGGTGGCGCGGAAATCTACCGTTCGAGGTTGCCTGTGGCCGAAGCCGAGCGTCGCATTGCCAGCTGTTATGCCCCCTATCACGCCGCACTCGAACACCTGATCGACGAAACCCGTCATCTGTTCGGCGCCGTCGGTCTGATCGACTGTCATTCCATGCCGTCTGCGCCTCCCGCCTGTGCCGGCGAACCTGTCGACTTCGTGCTCGGTGACCGGTTCGGCACATCGTGCGCCCCTGCCGTGTCGCAAGCAGCGACGGAGGCCCTGCAGGCCCAGGGAGCGATGGTCCGTCGCAATAATCCCTATCCGGGCGGCCACATAACCAGGCGCTACGGACGGCCGGAACTCGGCGTGCACGCCATCCAGATCGAGGTTGACCGGCGACTCTATCTCGATCAGACGGCCGTCGAGCCAAACACGGGAATGGCAGCCACGGCGCGCCTCCTCGAGACCGCCATCCTGGCGATCGCACAGGTGGTTCACACCCTCGATCCGCCGTTGAACCGGACCTTGCACAAGGCAGTTCCTGCTGGCGGAGATTCGGCTTGAGTCGCGCGACGACCGCGAGGTCTCGACAGTCCGCACTCCCCTGGATCGCATTGCGATGTCGGGAAGCGGCCCCCGATCGGGACCGTCGCAGCAAACGCACTGTTCGCGGCGTCCTGTCGCGGCACGTGAGGGGGAGATGATGCGGGACAACCCGATTGAAGGAGAGTTCCGCACATGACCGCGCGCTGGCTCGCAGTCACCGCCCGGCACAGACACCTTGCGCCTTCATGCCCGCCCATCGTCGAGGTCTCGTACCTGTGACTGCCGGAAACATCCGCGTCGCCACCGATGTCGGGGGTACCTTCACCGACCTGCTGGTCTGCGAGTACGACGACGCCACCGGAACAGCGGTCGTCCGCAGCGCGAAGGCCGACACGACCCCCGGTGGTTACGAAGAGGGTGTGTTCGCCGTCATGGCGAAAGCCGGCGTCGAGGCCGAGGCGGTGGACTTTCTCGCCCATGGCACGACGGTGGTCATCAACGCGCTGACCGAGCGCACCGGGGTCCGGGTCGGCCTCATCACCACCGAGGGCTTTCGCGACACGCTGGAGATCGCGCGCGGCAACCGGCCCGACTTCTTCAACCTCCACTACCGGAAGCCCGAGCCCTTCGTGCCGCGCCACCTCCGCCGCGAGCTCCCCGGGCGCATGGACTACCACGGGCGCGAGATGCGCTCCCTCGATCTCGCGCCGTTGCCGGAATTCGTCGCGGATTTCCAGGCCGAGGCCGTGGAGGCGGTCGCGATCTGCTTCATCCATGCCTACGCCAATCCCGCGCACGAGCAGGCTGCGTTGGCCGAACTCAAACGGCTCTGGCCGGAGGTCGCGGCCATTTCCTCCCACCAGATCACGCGCGAATGGCGCGAGTACGAGCGCACCAGCACCACAGTGCTGTCCGCCTATGTGCAGCCGGTGGCGCAGAACTATCTCCGGCGTCTCGACTCCGGCCTTGCAGAGCGCGGTTTCGGCGGCGGACTCTACGTCATGCAGTCCAATTGCGGTGTCGATTCGGTCGACACGGTCTCGCACATTCCCATTACGATGGTGGAATCCGGGCCTGCTTCGGGCGTCTGGGGCGCAGCCGAGCTGGGTCGCCTGATCGGCGAACCAAACGTGCTTGCACTCGACATCGGCGGCACCACCGCCAAGTGTTCGCTGATCGAGGATTCGAACGTTCGCATCAGGACGGACTACTGGATCGGGCGGAACCGCGCCTCGTCCGGCTATCCGATCATGGTGCCGGTTGTCGATCTTGTGGAAATCGGCAACGGCGGCGGCTCGATCGCCTGGGTCGACGACTTCGGCAAGCTGCGCGTCGGGCCGCGCTCGGCCGGTGCGATACCGGGCCCGGCGGCCTACGGACGTGGCGGGAACGAGGCCACCACGACCGACGCCAATCTTTGGCTCGGCCGCATCAACCGCGACTATTTCTGCGGTGGAGCGGTGAAGGCGGACATGAATGCCGTGCAACGGGCGATCGGGGAGGTGGGCGCGCGGCTCGGCGTCGACGGCGACGAGGCGGCGCGGGGCATCGTGCGCATCGCCAACAACAACATGGTCAACGCGCTCAAGCTGATCTCCGTCAACCGCGGCTTCGATCCGCGCGACTTCACGCTCGTCGCATTCGGTGGCGGCGGCGCGATGCACGCGGCGGCACTCGCGCAGGAACTGGGCGTCACCGAGGTCGTGGTGCCGGCCGATGCGTCGGTGTTCTCCGCCTGGGGCATGATGATGTCGGACCTGCGACGCGACGACATGCGCACCCTGCTCGTCGATCTCGTGGCCGGGAACGCGGCCCGCATCGAGACTGCGTTCGCCGAGACGGAGGCGCGCGCTCTCAGCCGTTTTGCGGCCGAAGGAATCGAGGCGTCCAGGATCGGTCTCGCGCGCCTCGGCCGGTTTCGCTACCAGGGACAGGAGCACACAACCGAGGTGCCACTTGAATCGGGCCCGGTGACGGCGGACGGGATCGCCGCCATCGAGGCCAGGTTTCACGAGGCCTACGAGCGGGAGTACACCTACAGGCTCGATGCCACGGTCGAAATGGTGGCATTGCACGTGGTCTCCACTGTCGAGATCGGCAGGCTCGCCATGGCGCCGCGCGAGACGACAGGGCGGACCCCGGGCGAGGCGCGCAAGGGCACGCGCAGGGTCGACTACGCGCTCGAGGGCATCCACGAGGCGGCGATCTACGACGGGCAGAAGCTGGAGCCCGGCATGGCCTTCGACGGGCCGGCCATCGTGGAAGACCCCGGCACCACGGTCGTGATTCACCCCGGTCAAGACGCCGAGGTGGATGGTTTCGGCAATATCCGCATACACGTCCGCAACGGGGCGAAACGGCCATGACGAACGATCCGATCACCCTCGAAATCATCCAGAACTCGCTGCAGAACGCGGCCGACGAGATGTTCGCCGCGATGAAGAAGACGGCGATGAGTTCGATCATCTACGAGGTGCTCGACATGGGCACGGGGATCACCGACGCGGAGGGCGAAATCGCCTGTTCCGGCGCCGGTATTCCGGGCTTCGTCGGGGTGCTCGACAAGGCCGTGAAGGTGATCAACGGGAAGTTCGGCGCCCCCGGCGCCGTTGAGCCCGGCGATGTCTTCATCACCAACGATCCCTACTACGGCGGGGTGACGCACCTCAACGACATCGTGGTCGCGATGCCGGTCTTTGCCGAGGGCCGTATCATCGCCTGGACCGCAAACATCGCGCACAACTCCGATGTCGGAGGCATGGCCCCGGGCTCGCTCACCGGCGATGCAACGGAAATCTTTCAGGAAGGGCTCCGTCTCCCCGCCATCAAGGTGATTTCCAGGGGCGAGCCAATCCAGCCGGTGATGGAGATCATCAAGGTCAACTCGCGCATGCCCGACGTGCTGGAGGGCGACGTGTGGGCGGCGGTCGCGTCCGTACGCATCGGCGCCGCCCGGCTTGCCGAGATCGCCGGAAAGTACGGCGCTGCCACCTTCGAACAGGCGATGACCGCGTTCATGGACTATGGCGAGCGGGTCTCGCGGGCGGCGCTCTCGACACTGCCCAAGGGCGTCTTCACGCTTTCCGAGGAACAGGACGATGGCCTGGTCTTCAGCGTCGTGATCACCATCACCGACGACGAATTCGTGGTCGACCTCACGAACAACCCGGACCAGGCCACCGGCCCGGTCAACACAAGCCGGGACAGCGTGATCGTGTCGGCCCAGATGATCTTCAAGTCGCTGACCGACCCCCATTCGCCCTGCAATGCCGGCTCGTTCCGTCCCATCCGCCTGCTGACACGGGAGGGCTCGGTGTTCCATGCCAGGGAGCCCGCACCCGTCGGCTTTTACTACGAGATCGACCTGCGCGCCTACGACCTGATGTGGCGCTGCCTCGCCCGGCACATTCCGGAACGCCTGGCGGCTGGCCACTTCGCCTCCGTCTGCGGCACCTTCATCGGCGGCATTCATCCCGACACCGGCCGCCAGTACACGATCATCGAGCCCCAGCTCGGCGGTTGGGGCGGCCGCGAGGGCATGGACGGCAACAGCGCCATGTTCTCCGGCGCCCACGGCGAGACCTTCAACTGTCCCGCCGAGGTGAACGAGGCACGCAACGGGCTTTACGTCGACCGGATGGAGCTCAACCTCGAACCCGGCGGCGAGGGCGCGTTCACCGGAGGACGCGGCATCGTCATGGACTATCGGGTGCGTGCCGACAATGGTTTCCTGACCATCGGCTACACGCGCTCCAGGTTCCCCGCGTGGGCGCTGAACGGCGGACGCGAAGGCTCTCCCAACTACGTCGAGTTCATCCCGAAGGACGGGGAACGGCAGCGTTTCGCCTTCGTCTCGGGCCTCGGGACGAAAAAGGACGACGTGATCCGCGTGGTCACCGGCAACGGCGGCGGGTTCGGCGACCCGGCCAGGCGCGACCCAGATCTGGTGCGCCGCGACGTAAAGAACGGCCTGATCAGCGCGGAACGCGCCAGGGAGGTCTACGGCATCACCATCGAACCGGCAGCATGAAGGCCCGCGCCACACTCCATGTTCTTGCCTTCGCCAGCGGAGCGCGTGCCATGAAGCTGCAGGGAACCCCTCCCGCATCGGATCACATATCCCGATTGGTGGCGCGCTCCTGCAACCAGCACATCCTGGAAGAGCGGGTCGCAACCGCGAGGCGGACATTGACGGAGGCCGGCAGGACGGCATGATCACCTGGCGGGAGGCTGACGAGGAGGATCAACATGGCGGCTGACGACATCACGGTGGTGACGGACTTTCCCTACCAGGTCGAGGTTATCGAGAATACGTGGATTGGGTTGTCGGACGGCACGCAGCTGGCGGCGCGCATCTGGCTGCCGCAGGACGCCTGCGACACACCGGTTCCGGCCATCCTCGAATACCTCCCTTATCGCAAGCGTGACGGCACCCGTGACCGCGACCAACTGACGCACCCCTGGTATGCCGGTCATGGCTACGCGGCCGTGCGGGTGGACATCCGGGGTTCCGGCGAATCGCAGGGCATTCTCGAGGATGAGTACCTGAAGCAGGAGCAGGACGACGCCCTGGAAATCCTTGCCTGGATTGCCTCGCAGGACTGGTGCACCGGCGCCTGCGGCATGATCGGAATCTCGTGGGGCGGATTCAACGGCCTGCAGATCGCTGGCCGGCGGCCACCGGAACTCAAGGCCATCGTCACCATTGCCTCCACGGATGACCGTTACAGCGACGACATCCACTACATGGGCGGCGTGATGACCAATGACTCGATGTCCTGGGCATCAACCATGTTCGGCATGAACACGCGCCCGCCCGATCCGGCCCTGGTCGACAACTGGCGCGAACTGTGGATGGCCCGGCTCGAAGCGAACGATCCATGGCTCATCAAGTGGCTGCACCACCAGCGCCGCGACGGGATGTGGAAGCACGGATCCGTCATCGAGAACCACGCCGACATCAAAGCAGCCGTCTATGCCGTCGGCGGCTGGGCCGACGGCTACTCGAATGCCGTGCCACGCATGCTGGCGGGCCTGACATGCCCGAGGAAGGGCCTGATCGGTCCCTGGGCGCACAAGTACCCGCACTTCGCCAATCCCGGACCGCGCATCGGGTTCCTCCAGGAAACCCTTCGCTGGTGGGACCGCTGGCTCAAGGGCGTCGACAACGGGATCATGGACGAACCCATGTACCGTGTGTGGATGCAGGACAGCCATCCACCCGCCACCTGGAGTGGCCATCGCGAGGGACGCTGGGTGGCGGAACCCTGCTGGCCCTCTCCGCACATCGAGGATGTGGCGCTTGAGTGCGCAACCTGCGGTCGCCTGGATTGCGACGGGGAGCCGACATCGCCCGTCATCATCCGCACGCCGCTCACCATGGGTCAGGATCAGGGCGAATGGTGCCAGTACGGGCTGGACCACGACGCACCGGGTGATCAACGGGCAGAGGATGGCTGTTCCGTCGTCTTCGAAACCGGCCCTCTCGACGATCCTCTGGAGATCCTTGGCGCGCCTGTCGTCGAACTCGATGTCTCCGCCGACCGGCCATGCGCCTTCGTTGCGGCCAGGCTGTGTGATGTCGCCCCTGATGGCGCGTCGACGCGGGTGACCTACGGGGTGCTCAACCTCACCCATCGCGACAGCCATGAACATCCCGAACCCCTCGAGCCCGGAACGATCTATCGGGTGCGGGTGCAGATGAACGACATCGCCCAGGGGTTTGCGGCCGGCCATCGCATCCGCCTGGCGCTTTCCAACGCCATGTGGCCGCTGCTGTTGCCCTCACCCGAACAGGTTTCGCTCACGTTGCACCGCGGCGTCCTTCATTTGCCACGGCGCCCCCGTCGTGCCGACGATGCGTCGCTGCCGGTGTTCCCTGCGCCCGAGAGCGCGCAACCGTGGAAGACCGAAGTCATCGCACCGGCGAGCGACCGGCGGTGGACGACCCGGGAGGTGACCGGAGAGGTGCGTTCCTCGGTGTTGCGTGACGGCGGGCTCGTCCGTGATCCGGCCACCGACTGGACCTTCGGTGCCCGGTGTGAACAGCATTTCGACATCACCGAGAACGATCCCGCGTCCGCCCGCATCACCATCACCTGGACGTGGCGGCAGATGCGCGAATCCACCGGTTTCGATGTCAGCACGACGACGCGCTCCAGCCTTGCGTGCACCCGGGATGACTGGGTGTTCGAGGCCGATTGCGAGGCCTTCGAGAATGGCCGGCGAGTGTGGGCACGCAGCTGGAACGAGACCATTCCCCGTGACCTCAACTGAGTATCTGGCCGTCGAGGCGGTCAACTGGACGGTTGACTTGTCGGCCGATCCATAGCCCGATAGCAGACCATGCTGTTCTACACCATCAAGCGCCTCGGCCTTGCCATCCTCATCGTCTGCCTGGCGATGCTGATGTTGCTGTCAGCGATTCACCTGGTCCCGGGAGACCCTGCTGGTATCGCCCTGGGCCCCCGGGCCACACCGGAAATGCGGGCCGAGTTCCGTGCTCTCATGGGTATGGATCAGCCCTTCTTCATGCAGTACTTCAGGTTTCTCGGCAACGTCATCACCGGCGACCTGGGTGTCGATGTGTGGTCACGGCGCCCGGTGAGAACCATGATCGGTGAACAGTTGCCCCATACCATCGCTCTTGCCATGACCGGACTGGGCTGGGCCATCGTGCTGGGCATTCCGATGGGATGCTACTCGGCGGTTCACCGCAACAGCGTCCTCGACAAACTGACCGGCGTGCTGTCGGTGGGCTGCATCGCCATCCCCTCGTTCATCGTCGGTCTCTATGCGCTCCTCCTCTTTGCCGTCGAACTGAAGATCTTTCCGGCAATTGGCGCCGGTGACGCCGGCGACATCAGGGACCAGCTTGTCCACCTGGTGCTCCCGGGACTGGCCGTCGGACTGGGCTGGGTCGGCTATCTGGCGCGCTTCGTGCGCACCTCGATGCTGGAGGTCATGGGCGAGAACCACATCAGGATGGCGCGCGCCTACGGTCTCTCCAACCGGCGCATCACCTATATCTATGCCCTCAAGTTGGCCATCCTGCCTACCGTTGCCCTTCTCGGCGTCGGCGTGGGCAGCCTCATTTCGGGAGCCGTCTTCGCGGAGATCATCTTCGCGCGTCCGGGAATCGGCAAGATGGTGGTGGATGCGGTCAACACCCGGAACTACCCGATCGTCATGGGTGGCGTCCTCGTCACGACCATGCTCTTCGCCCTGTCGACACTGATTTCGGATCTCATCGCCGCCTGGCTCGATCCGCGGATCCGCCAGGGCCTCTAGATGACCGACACCACACCCAGCGACGTCGCGATCCGCCAGGAACCCCGCTTCGCCCGGCTCCGGCAACTTCTGCGCGACCCCCTGGGCTGCTTTGGCCTGGTGCTGGTGCTTCTCATCATCCTCTCGGCGATCGGGGCGGACATCATCGCACCCCACGACTACAAGGCACTCGACGTCAAGTCGCGGCTCGCCAGCCCGTCGTGGGACCATCTCCTGGGAACCGACAACCTGGGGCGCGACACCTTCAGCCGCATTCTCCACGGCGGTCAGATTGCCCTCTACGTGGCACTGGTCTCCGTCGGTTCGTCGCTCCTGCTGGGACTGGTGCTCGGCATGCTCGCCGGCTACGGCCCATCGTGGCTCGACAACGTCCTGATGTGGTTCTTCGATTCGGTGCGCGCCTTTCCCGTCATCATGTTCGCACTGGCCGTCATCACGGTGGTGGGACCGAGCCTGGAGACCATCATCTTCGTCGTGATTGCCACCACGACTCCAGGCTATGCCCGCATTGCCAGGGCATCGACCCTGGCGACCAAGAACACGGAGTTCATTCTTGCCGAGCGGGCGCTCGGCGCCGGCGTGCCGCGCATCATGTTTTCCCACCTCGTGCCCAATATCGTGCAGCCGCTGCTCATCCTCGCCAGCATGGACATCCCGGTGGTCATCACCATCGAAGCCGGACTGTCCTTCCTCGGTCTTGGCGTCAAACCGCCAACTCCGTCCTGGGGTTCTATCCTCAACGACGGCTACGGGTTTATCCGCAACACGCCATGGCTCGTCGTCGCTGGCGGTATCCCGCTCATCATCACCACCCTTGGATTCACCTTCCTCGGCGAGGCGCTGCGCGACGTCCTCGACCCCAAGCTCAAGAAGGACCGATGAACGACCGCGACAACACGGTTCTGGCGGTGCGCGATCTCTCCGTCGACTTCCTCACGGGCCGCGGCACGGTGCGTGCCCTGCGTCATGTCGATCTGACGGTGCCCGACAACAGGGTCGTCGGTATCGTCGGCGAATCGGGCTGCGGCAAGTCGACTCTGATCAACTGTGTCCTGCGCCTGCTGGCGGCCAATGCAGTGGTGGCGGACTCGTCCTCCGTGGTCTTCAAGGGGCGTGATGTTCTCGCCATGAGCCCGGCGGACCTGCGCGGCATCCGCGGCAAGGAAATCTCCATGGTGTTCCAGGACCCCATGACGGCGCTCAATCCTGTGATTTCCATCGGCACCCAGATGACCGACATTCTCTACCGGCTCGACATGTCCATGGCCGACAAGCGCCGCCTTGCCACCGACATGCTGGGCCAGGTCGGCATCCCCGATCCGGCGCGGCGCCTTGCCGACTATCCGCACCAGTTCTCCGGCGGCATGCGCCAGCGTATCTGCATCGCCATGGCGCTGATGATGAATCCGGGCCTGCTTATCGCCGACGAACCGACGACCGCCCTCGATGTCACGCTCGAGGCGCAGATCATTCATCTCATGAAGGATCTGTGCGCCCGCTTCGGCTGTTCCATGCTGTTTGTCTCGCACAATCTCGGCCTGATTGCCGAACTGTGCGACGAGGTGGTGGTCATGTACGCCGGGGAGGTTGTTGAACAGGGAGAAGTCCACGACCTGTTTCACAGGGCACAGCACCCCTATACGCGCATGTTGCTCGACTGTGATCCGGCACGCATCGAGGAAAAGCGCCGCGACCTGCCGACCATATCGGGCAGCGTACCGGACCTGATCGACCTGCCACGGGGCTGCATCTTCGCGCCGCGTTGCCCGCAACGCTATGCACCGTGTTCCGATACCGCGCCTGCCACCTATGACGTCAACGCCGTGCACCAGGCCCGGTGCTTCAAGGTGCGTGATGCCTGAACTGCTGAACGTCGAGGGACTGCGTGTCCGCTTCCGCACCGCCGGTCTCGTCAAGTCGCTCGTCAAGAGTCTGACCGATCCCCATATCGATGCCGTGATGCAGGTCTCCTTCACCCTGAACGAGGGAGAGACCTACGGGCTGGTCGGTGAATCGGGTTCGGGAAAGACCACCCTGGGACGCGCCATAATCGGTCTCGTGGAGATGGCCGAGGGCAGTATCACCTTCGATGGAACCGAACTGCGTGGTCTCGACGACGCCCGCCTGAGGGTCATCAGACGGAATGTGGCGATGATGTTCCAGGATCCCGTGGCCAGCCTGTCACCTCGCAAGACCGTCCGCAATCTCATCACCGAACCCTTCCGCATCCACCGCATTCCGGGCAGCGAGAGTTCCCGCGACGCAAGGAGGCTGCTCAACCTCGTGGGCCTCCACGAGGGGTTCCTCGGAGCCTATCCCCACCAGCTGTCGGGAGGGCAGGCGCGCCGCGTCGGGGTGGCGCGTGCGCTGGCCCTCGAGCCACGTCTGATCATCGCCGACGAGCCGACGGCCGGACTCGACGTCTCCGTCCAGGGCGAGATTCTCAATCTGATGAACCGCCTTCAGCGTGAATTGGGTCTCTCCTATCTCATCATCACCCACAACCTTCCGGTGGTACGCCATGTCAGCGACCGCCTTGCCATCATGTACCTGGGGCGATTTGTCGAAACAGGTGACACCGACGGAATCTTCGCCAGCCCGGCCCATCCCTATACACTGGGCCTGCTGGCGGCGGTCCCGGAACCCGATCCCGACAAGCGCCGCGAAAAGCTGGAACTCGAAGGGGAGATCCCATCCCTGATGAACCGTCCCCAGGGTTGCGAATTCCACACCCGCTGCCCCTTTGTCCGGGAAAAGTGCCTTTCAGAGGCTCCGGTGCTGAGGACGGTGGCGCCCGGGCGCATGGCAAGTTGTCACTTCCCCTTTCCGAATCCGGCTGAGGCTGGTACATCCGGCCCCGGGGGGTGACACCCGGTGTGTCATCCGGCATGGTTCGCCCCCCTTTCCAGGGAATGCGAACAGGTTTGATGATGGATCGAAGCGGTACCGCTTTCCGGTCGCCGGGAGCAAGAAAAAGACGGTCGCGCGCGACCGCGAGAGGGCGCCAGGCGGACCCGCAGGCAGCGGTCGAGATCGCCTCACTCGTCGGTGATGCGCCGCTCAGGCGCGACCTTCTGATCGAGTACCTCCATCTCATCCAGGACCGTTACCGCCACATTTCCCACCGTCACCTGAAAGCTCTTGCCGACGCCCTCTCCATCCCCATGGCGGAAGCCTTCGAGGTTGCGACGTTCTATCACCACTTCGATGTTGTCAGGGAGGGTGAGCCTCCGCCGCCGCCCATTACCGTCAGGGTGTGCGAGAGTCTGTCCTGTGCCATGGCCGGCGCCGATGATCTCTGCCACGCCCTCTCCGACACGCTCGGGTCCGACGTCCGGGTAGTCCGGGCGCCCTGCATGGGGCGGTGCGCCGCCGCTCCCGCGGTCAAGGCCGGTCTGAACGACATCGATCATGCCAGTTTCGCCCGAGTCAGGGCGGCGATCGAGACGGGAGACCTCGAGGCGAAGGTGCCGGACTGTCAGGATCTCGACGCCTACCTCGCCGAGGGCGGCTACGCCATGCTGCGGGAGGTCCTTGCCGGCAAGCACACTCCCGACGACCTCATCGACACCATGGAGTCGGCGTCGCTTCGTGGTCTGGGGGGCGCCGGTTTTCCAGCCGGAAGGAAGTGGCGTTTCGTGCGCATGGAAACCGGACCGCGACTGATGGCCGTCAATGCCGACGAAGGCGAGGTTGGCACCTTCAAGGACCGCCACTATCTCGAGACCGAACCTCACCGCATCATCGAGGGCACGCTGATCGCCGCCTGGGTGGTCGAGGCGACCGACGTCTACTTCTACCTGCGCGACGAGTATCCGGGGATCCGCCTGGCGCTGACGCGTGAACTGGCGCGTCTCGCCGATTCCGGCCTGGAGGGGGCGGCGCGGATTCACCTGCGCCGTGGCGCCGGCGCCTACATCTGCGGCGAAGAATCGGCGATGATCGAATCCATCGAGGGCAAGCGTGGTCTGCCTCGCCACCGGCCGCCCTTCGTCGCCAAGGTCGGCATCTTCGACAGACCGACACTCGTTCACAACGTCGAAACTCTTTACTGGGTCCCGGGAATCCTGTCGAAGGGCGCCGACTGGTTTGCCGGTCACGGTCGTAACGGTCGCAGTGGCCTGCGCAGTTTTTCCGTCTCCGGGCGGGTCAGGAAACCTGGCGTCAAGCTCGCGCCGGCCGGCATCACGGTGCGCGAACTGATCGACGAGTACTGCGGCGGCATGGCAGACGGTCACCGGTTCAAGGGCTGGCTTCCCGGCGGCGCCTCGGGCGGCATCCTGCCCGCCTCGCTCGGTGACGTGCCGCTCGATTTCGACACCATCCAGCCCCACGGCGGATTCATCGGCTCGGCGGCCATCGTGGTTCTGTCCGACCAGGACAACATGTCGGATGCGGCCGTCAGTCTGCTGAAGTTCTTCGAGGACGAAAGCTGCGGACAGTGCACGCCATGCCGGGTCGGCTGCGAGAAGGCGGTGGCCCTGATGGAGGGCGGCGTCTGGAATGCCCCACTCCTTGAGGATCTTTGCCAGGTGATGGCGGACGCCTCGATCTGCGGCCTGGGTCAGGCCGCACCCAACCCGATACTGACTGTCCTCAGATACTTTCCGGAGGATGTGGCGTGAGCGACACCATCACATTTGCGCTGGACGGAACAACCGTCACCGCACATCCCGGCGAATCGATCTGGCAGGTGGCGCGGCGAACGGGAACGCATATCCCCCACCTGTGTCATACCGAGATGCAGGACTATGCCGCAGACGGCAACTGCCGCCTGTGCATGGTCGAAATCGAGGGCGAACGCACGCTCGCTGCCTCGTGCATCCGCCAGCCGACGCCGGACATGGTCGTTCACAGTGCCAGCAGTCGTGCCAAGGCGTCGCGCCGCACCGTGCTTGAACTTCTCGTTGCCGACCAGCCCGAGGAACCGCAAGCCCACACCACCACATCCGAGCTCTGGCATTGGGCCCACGAGATGGAACTGGGCGATTCCCGCTTCCCCCGGCGCGCGTCCCAGCCGGCACCCGACCTTTCCCACCCGGCGATGGCCGTCAATCTCGACGCGTGCATCCACTGCAACCGCTGCCAGCGAGCCTGCCGGGACATCCAGGTCAATGACGTCATTGCCATGGCCGGGCGCGGTCCGCACTCGAAGATCGTCTTCGACTTCGACGATCCCATGGGTGAATCGACCTGTGTCGCCTGCGGGGAATGCGTCCAGTCATGTCCCACCGGCGCCCTCATGGAAAAATCCCTCGTCGACGACGCCGGCATCGGCCGGCCGGTGCCGGCACGGCAGGTGGACAGCGTCTGTCCCTACTGCGGCGTGGGCTGCCAGATCACCTACCAGGTCGAGAATGACCGTATCGTTGCCGTGAAGGGCAAGGAAGGCCCGGCCAATCACGGCCGGCTGTGTGTCAAGGGGCGTTTCGGTTTCGACTACATCAATGATCCCCAGCGTCTCACGCGCCCGCTGATCCGTCGTGACGATGCGCCCCGAAACGCCGACGAGTGGGTCGATCCGGCCAATTTCTTGTCGCACTTTCGCGAGGCGGACTGGGACGAGGCCCTTGAGGTCGCCATCTCGGGTCTCGCCGCCATACGTGACCGCCACGGCGGCAGCGCCCTGGCAGGCTTCGGCTCGGCGAAGGGCTCCAACGAGGAAGCCTACCTCTTCCAGAAACTGGTACGGACCGGCTTCGGCAGCAACAATGTCGATCACTGCACCAGGCTCTGCCACGCGAGTTCGGTGGCGGCATTGTTGCAGACCATCGGCTCAGGTGCCGTGACCGCTCCCTTCACCGAAGCGCTGAAGGCGGATTGCATTGTCGTCATAGGCGCAAATCCGACGGAAAATCATCCCGTTGCCGCCACGTTCTTCAAGAATGCCGCCAAGCGCGGCGCCAGCCTCGTGGTCATGGATCCGCGCGGCCAGACCCTGCGCCAGCACGCCACCCACATGGTCCAGTTCCGTCCGGGGGCCGATGTGGCGGTGCTGAACGCGATCATGCATGTCATCGTCGAGGAAGGGCTTCACGACACCGCCTACATCGAGACAATGACCGAGGGTTTCGAGGATCTCAAGGACCACTTGGCGGCTTATTCCCCGGAATCGATGGAATCGGTCACCGGCGTCGATGCGGAAACGTTGCGGGCCGTGGCGCGCGCCTATGCCAACGCCGAGCGTGCCATGATCTTCTGGGGCATGGGCATCAGCCAGCATGTTCATGGCACGGACAACGCCCGCTGCCTGATTTCCCTTGCGCTCATGACCGGCCACACCGGGCGTGAGGGTACCGGTCTCCACCCCCTGCGTGGGCAGAACAACGTGCAGGGCGCTTCGGACGCCGGACTGATCCCGATGAGTTTCCCCGACTATGCACCGGTGGCCGACGAGGACGTCCGACAGCACTTCAGCGCCATCTGGGAAACGGAACTCAGCGCTGATCCGGGCCTCACCGTGGTGGAGATCATGGATGCGGTCCATGAGGGATCCATGAAGGGCATGTACATCATGGGCGAGAATCCGGCGATGTCGGACCCCGATGTACATCATGCCCGTGCCGCCCTGGCGAAGCTCGATCATCTCGTGGTGCAGGATCTCTTTCTCACCGAGACCGCGATGTTCGCCCATGTCGTCCTGCCGGCAAGTGCCTGGCCCGAGAAGGACGGCACGGTCACCAACACCAACCGCCAGGTCCAGCGCGGCCGCACGGCGGTGCCCCTGCCCGGCAAGGCGCGTCAGGACTGGGCCATCATCCAGGCGATCGCCCGGGGCCTCGGACTCGACTGGCGCTATGGCGAAGTCAGTGAGGTCTACGAGGAAATGCGCCGGACCATGCCCTCCATTGCCGGTATTTCCTGGCAACGGGTCAGCACCGAAGATGCGGTGATCTATCCGTGTGAATCAGAAAGTGATCCCGGCCAGGAGATCGTCTTCGCGGACGCCTTCCCGACGCCGAGCGGCCGCGGCTCCATGGTGCCGGCGGCCATCATCCCGCCCGATGAGACACCCGACGAGAACTTCCCGATGATCCTGACGACGGGACGCCAGCTCGAGCACTGGCATACCGGCGCCATGACCCGGCGCGCCACGGTGCTCGACAGCCTCGAGCCCGAGGCGGTAGCCATGATGGCGCCTGGAGACATGGCCCGCCTTCACCTGGCACCCGGGGACGACGTGCGCATCCAGACGAGGCGCGGCGCCATAGAGGCCAGGGTGCGCGTGGATTCGGGCCTTCAGCCCGGCATGGTGTTCGTGCCTTTCTGCTATGTGGAAGCCGCCGCCAACCTGCTCACCAATCCGGCTCTCGATCCCATTGGCAAGATACCGGAGTTCAAGTTCTGCGCCGCCCGCGTGGAGCACGCCCGACATGGGGTTCACTGAACGGCCGGCCACAAGGCACCTCTGGTCGTCCCGCTGGGCCGATCCCGGCACCATCTTCGAGGGACTGGCGTCGGACTACGACAGCTTCCGTCCCCGCTACTTCCCAAAGGCGATCGACTGGCTGGCGCACCGTCCCCGGCGTATCGCCGACATCGCCAGCGGCACCGGAATCCTCACGCGCCAGCTGCGGTCCCACTTTCCCGATTCCCTCATCGTCGGCATCGAGCCGGCCCGCGACATGCTCAAGACCGCCTCAGGTGCGACTCGTGGTATCCACTGGCTTGGTGGCAGGGCAGAGAGGCTGCCGCTGGCGCATGGCACGTTCGATCTTGTCACGGTCGGACAGGCCGCTCACTGGCTCGACCGTGAGCTCTTTCATGCCGAGTGCAGCCGCGTTCTCGGCCCAGGCGGCATCCTTGCCATCCTCAACAACAACAGGATCAGGGATTCCGCCATCTCGCAAGCCTACGAAACGGCTCTCGAGAACATCTCTCCGGGCTATCGGCGCACCTACCGCGATCACGTCTGTGCCGGCGAACTCGCTGCGCTGTCCCATGTCCGGTCTGTCCGGACCCGGCGCTTTGCATGGGTCTGGACCCGCACCAGGGACGAGTGGCTTGGCTACGTTCGTTCGACCTCCCATTTTCGCGCAGCCGAGGCCCACCACGACCGGGAGGTCATCCTTGCGACCATCGAGAGGGCGCTGGCCCCTTTCGTCAACGAGGCCGGCCTGCTCGCGGTCCCATATGAAACCGAGGTCACCGCTGCAACCTTCACGGCGCCGACGTGATACCGCCTGGACCTTCAGTCTTCGAACAGGACCCGGGGGCTCCCCATCTCGTAGTAGCCGAGAAATCCGCTTCGCACCTCGTCGGCTGACCCGTCGTAGATCTCGTAGCCCAGCAGTTCCCGCGCTCTCGGGGGCAATCCGGCCACCACGTCGAGGGGAAGGGTGAGCCAGGTGTTTTCAACGGTGCGCAACCATCCAAGGCACCAGGACAACGACAGGGCCCGCCGCCGGGTGCCGTCGGTGTTGGTTCCTCCGGCATGCAGGCAATCGCCCCTGATGACGGCGATGGAACCTCGCGGCATCACGACTTGTGCAACCTCGCCCTTGCCGGGCAGCCGCCCGCTCTCCCATCTGTGGCTGCCCGGCGCCACCAGTGTCGCACCGTTGCTGCACGTGAAGTCCGTGGCCGCCACCATGACGTTCATCTGCAGAAGGCCCGCCCCCCGGCGCGGCCAGACCGGCCACGATCCGTCGTCGACATGAAACCGCTGTGCGGTCTCCCCTCCCCTGACCTCGATCAATTCGCCGGCACTGAAGAGGTAGCTGGAACAGCGGGGAAGCAGCCAGTGGTCCATCATGGCGAGAAGCCGGGGTTCGATCATCAGGTCCACGAATGAGGGAGCCTTCGCCAGCAGACCGTGCAGGCGCACCGTGTGTTCACCGAGGAAGGAATCGATGGCGGGATTGTCGAAGGGAACCCGGCGCGCCCTTTCGACCGCCGGGTCGATTGCACGGTTGAAGCGGTCAAGCCAGTCGGTGTCGACGAAATCGGCGACGATGGCGGCCCCGTCGCGGTCAACGACCTCGACGATGTCGCCCACACCGGCATCACCGGCAAGTACATCGAGTTCACATGTCATGGCCCGCCCCTAGAACTGAAGGGACCGGAACGGCACGATGGATCGTTCCGGCCCTTTCAGGAACTACATGCCGGCGAGGACCTCGTCATGCAGATTGACAAGTTTGCGCTGGATGTCGGGTGGCACCGTCTGGAACCACAGGCTCCCCGACAGGATCCCCTCGGGATCCTCGAGGCCGAGATTCTCGATGATGGCCTGTGACGCCATGTCGTAGGACTTCGCGTTGGTGGCGCCGTAAGCGTACTCCTCGATCATGAAGACACCGACTTCCGGGGCCAGAGTGGCATCGAGGTAGTCGTAGCGCTGTTCCTCGGTCCCCACGTAGCTCTTCAGGAGCACGTGGCCGTCGACCCAGGTCAGCAATCCTTCCTTCGGAACCATGTACTCCACATCGACGCCTTCCGATTTCAGTGTCGCGTAGGCGGAGTTCCAGGCATACATGGCAACAATCTCGCCGGTCGCCAGGGCCGCCTGGGCATCCACTTCGCTCGCCCAGTAGAATCGGTTGAGCTCACGCTGTTCCTGGAGCAGCCTGCGGACCTCCACGATCTCCTCATCGGTCATCGCGAAGGGATCCTCGACTCCGGCGATCAATCCCGCGGGAATGGTCGTTCCCGCCCAGTTGTCGCGCATGGCCACCCGGTTGGCGTACTTGGGATCCCAGAGAATCTTCCAGGTGTGGTTCTCCTTGCCGGAATACTCCGGCGCCAGATCACTGCGGAACACGATCGAGGAATTTCCCCACGACCACGGTGCGTAGTACTGGTTGCCTTCGTCATCGGACGTGCCGCGGATGTTCCGCAATTGATCGAAGATGTCGGGCCAGTGGCTCAGCCGGCTGGTGTCGATGGGCTCCACCAGACCGGCGTGAATCCAGCGGATGACGGTGCTTCCACTGGGGCAGACGATATCGGCATCAAAGCCGGCCCGGATCTTTTCCAGGGCCTCGTCGTTGTCGGCATAGAAGGACGAATCGGGTTCGCGCCCGTACTTCTCGGAGAACGCCGGATGAAGCTCCGGCAGTTCGTAGCCGTTCCATGTGAAAAGGTAGAGCCAGCCTTCATCCTGCCCCATCACGGGCTGATGGACGAGCGGTATGGTGGCGGAGGCCACACCGACCGCACCCAGGGTCCTCGCGACATCCCTCCTCGTCAGCGCCTTCTTGGAGAGTGCATCCTTGAACTCGTCAACTGGCATGATTCCGGTCATGTCGTCTCCTTGCGATAGGTTTCTTGCGGGGGAGGATACAAGATGCCTGACACTTGACCAACCGGCCACTGAGCCGATGCCGGACTCGAAGGAGAAGGGCCATGGCACTGTCGCACGAAGAACTGATGAGACGGATCTACCAGCCGCGCGACACGCAGGAACTGCGCCAGTCGTATGACATCTGGGCCGACGACTATGATGACGACATCGCACGCCAGGAATACAGGCTACCCGGAATCATCACTGCCCTCATGGCGCGTCATGTCACCACCGGTGCCGGAACCATCCTTGATGCCGGGGCCGGCACCGGCCTTCTCGGGGAGTGGCTGTCGCTGGCCGGATTCGGCGACCTCCTTGCCCTCGACATGTCACCGGGCATGCTCGAGCATGCGGCCTGCCGGGGTGTCTACAGCGGCGTCCAGACCGGTGAACTCGGACGGCCGATCGACCTGCCGGATGGCCGCTTTGCCGCCGTTGCCTCCGCCGGCGCCTTCGGCATCACACACGCGCCTGCCAGCGGTTTCCGGGAGATGGTCCGCCTCACAAGGGAGGGCGGGCATCTTGTCCTCTCCGTTCGTCTCGAAGGCATGGATGAGGGTGGATTCGAGGAGGAGGCGCGGGACCTGGAGACCGAAGGCCTCGTCCGCCGCATCGAAAGCGCAGGCCCCCTCGAGGCCTTCGCCGGAGACGCGAACAGCCTCTATGTCGTCTGGGTGTTCCTCCGGCTTCGCGGCCAGGCTTGAGTCGACGGCCGGTCCCGCCCATCATGCTCGTCCCTCCAGCCACAACGGAGATCATCCCATGACCGACAGGCCCGTGCGCCTCAACCACGACGGACATGCCGCAGGCATGACGGCGTCCGACCTCATTGCCCAGGAAGCGTTTACCTCCGGGGACACGACCGAACTCATTTCCCATGCCTGGACCGCCGATGACGGCAGCATCCTGACCGGAGTGTGGCTGTGCGCACCGTGCCGTGAAGAGATCGATGCCTATCCGGTCAACGAGATGATGACCGTCCTCGAGGGGTCCGTCACGGTCACCGATGAAACCGGCAAGGCCGAGACCTATACCCCGGGCGACACCTTCTTCATTCCCAAGGGTGCCGCCTGCACCTGGGAAATCACCAACACCCTGCGAAAGTTCTACATGATTGCCGCCTGATCTATGGATCGGGTGCCCCGGCAGGCATGGCGAAGGGCTCCGGGTCAAGGAAGCGGTTCAGCACGTTGCCGGTGACCCTCGCCACGTTGTTCTGCCAGCCAGCATGCGGCAGGCTGGCGCCCCAGGCGATGGATCCGGTGGAGAATACGGCGCCGCCTGCGGGTGTCTCGAAGAATGTCATGTCGGCGCGAATCCCGGGGTTCTGCACTCCGTCCATGGCGCTGTGATGGAAGCCGGTTTCGTCGGGCACCAGCCAGGTGTCGGCGGAATGACCCTCCGAGCGGGCAACGACAAGGGCATGGCGGGGTGTGCCCAGCAGGGGATCGGTGGCGTCAATCTCCGAACCGCTGGCGCCGCCTCCCTGGATGCCGAAGGTGCCGATCAACTCGTCGTGGCCGATGCCCTCGAAGATGAAGGCTGCCCGTGGACCGAGGCTTTCCGGGGTCCGCCGGTAGAATCCCGAGCGATCGAACCCCACGGCCACGGTTCCTACACCGACGAGCGCCTGAGGCGCCATGCCCAGGCGCCGCCACAGCCCGCCATACTCTCCTGTGAACTCCAGGTAGTATTCGCCGGGTTCCTCGTCACGATAACGGATGCCGTCCTCGGCGCGGCGCAATTCCAGGGCGCCTGGCCATTCGTCCGAAAAGGCGCAGCGCCAGATGAAACCGTTGCCCCCGAGATAGGCAAGGCGGCCACCTTGTGAAAGATAGCCGCGCATGCCATCCCACATCGGTGTCGTGTAGTACTCCGGATGGGTTCCCGTGACCACCGCCCAGTAGGGTTGCAGGAGACCCGCCCCTTCGCGGTGCAGATCCTCGTCGGTGATGACATCGAAGGCGAATCCGCAGTGCTCGAGCCAGGCCAGAATGTGGGTGTCGGGATTGAAGCTCCACAGGGGTGTGCGCGGCGCCATGTTGAGGACGGGGCGCAATCTCGACGCGTAGCGCACACCGGAGTCGTCGGCATGGGTGTCGTAGGTCGACAGGCCGAACTCCTCATGTTCCTGAAGGAAGACGTCGTTGGGCGTCAGCGTTGTCCAGAAGGTCTCGGTCACCTCCGCGAAGGGCTCACTCATGTGCCAGCGATAGTTGCTGTAGGCCATGTAGGTTGCTGTCGAGGCAAGAAAGGCGAGTCGGGCCGTCGCGGTTCCCGATGGCGGCCGCACGAAGAACGTCACATGCCATTCATCGTCCCCGGCCCTCAATCTGGCGGCATAGACTCCGCTTGCAAGGGTATCAGGCACAGTGAAGGTGAAGTCCGTCTCCCATCCGGCGTCATAGTGATCGTCCTCATGAAAGTGAATCGCCCCATACTCCGAGGGTGCGTGGCGCCAGTTCTGTTCCCTGCCAGACCAGTTGAATCCCTTGACCCCGCGTGAAGGCAGATTAACCGTCGAACCGTGAAGGCGGTGGTACCCGGCGTCCGTGACCTGCGCACGCCCGATGTCTTGCGAGAAATCCCAGGCGGCAACGACAGCCGGTTCACGTTCATGGGGAGAACCGGACCATGCCAGGGTTTCGACTTCCCGCGAATCAAGGGCCCGTCCGGTGAGGATCGGCCGATCGATCTTGCCGTTGAAGTGGCCGCTCCTGCCTGCCTCTCCGGCGGCGATGACAAGCGCCCCGCAGGCGGGCCGGAAGCCGCCCTCACCGCTTGCGTGCGCGTTCTGCCCGGCCTCGACCTCGCTCGCCTGACGATGCAGACCGAGGCCAAGGGTGCCCGTCGCCGCATCGAAGGTGCCGGCGACAAGGTGCCAGCGACGGGGCTCGAGCCTGGTATTGAGACTCAGCTCATGGATGGCGCCATCTCCGGCCCTCAGCGCGAGCACGCCAGCGGCCGTGATGACGAGGGCAAACCCGCGAGACGCCGCACCATTCCAATGCGTGATGATCCCCTGTTCGTGCCCGCCTGGCAGCGTGGGGTAGATCCATGCCTGGACCGTGAAGCTTGCGAGGCGTTCCACGGGAGCCGCCTGCGGCACGATGACACATGAGCCTGCTGCCATCTCCTGGCGGCGCCCCTCATGAATGCCGTTGAAGGAGGCTTCGATCTCCTCTTCGTGATAGAGGCCGCGATGGGGATCGTCGTCGCCGCAGATGATGCGCACGAGATCGGCACGGTAGTGCTCCGCACCATAGGTGCTGACCTTGAACTCGACGGTGTCGCCCGGCGTGGCGCTCCACCGGTTGGCATAGCCGACGATCGTCTTCATTGGTCCTCCCGGCCCGGATCGATGCCCGTCACATGTTGCCAGCGCCGACGAAAGACCTCGCGGCAGGCGTCGTCATAGTCTTCGAACACGGTTGCGTCGGTGAAGGCGATCGGCTCACCCCTCGCCGGCATCCGCGCCAGGCGCCATCCGTTCCCCGCCCGGGTTTTCACCACGATGACACGCGCGGCCAACGGCAGCAGGCGAAGGCGGTTGACCAGGAGCGTGAGTTCCGGGCTGTGGGGTCCGTCCGGCTGCCGCATGAACTCCGCCACGAGATCCATGCGCCGGGGATCGACCTTGTACATGAATTCAGGTTTCCCCCCTTGTCGCGATGCACCATCCCTGCCGCACCATCGTCGAGGCGTCAAGCCATCACCGGCTCCCGGGCAACAACCGTGGTAACATCGGATGACGACGTGAAAGGGAGGGCGTGTGCCATGGGCGTGTCGGATGGGTTTCGCGCATGGAAGGACAAACACGAGACGCCGGCTTATCACACCATCCCGTCGGCCCTGCCCGAACGAGCCGCCCAGGGTCCGGTGATCAGCGACATCATGGTGCCCATGCGCGACGGCATCGAACTGGCAACGGACGTCTATCTTCCTGCCGGCGACGGTCCCTTCCCCTCCATCCTGACGCGCATGCCCTACGGGAAGACGGAACCCTACTGTTTCATGCCCGCCATCGCCCGTCACTGGGTGCGTCAGGGCTATGCCGCCGTGGTCCAGGACGTCCGGGGAAAATGGGGGTCAGGGGGGTATTTCGAACCCAATCTCGCAGACAACGAGGTCCCTGACGGCTATGACACGATCGCCTGGATTGCAGGCGAGGCATGGTCCGACCGCCGGGTCGGCATGTGGGGCGAGAGCTATTTCGGTTTCACCAGCTATGCCGGAGACGTGAGCGGCCATCCGGCCCTGCAGTGCATCGCGCCCGGCGATATCTCCCTTGATCGCTATCGCGCCACCATGCGCTACGGCTGCCTGCAGCTGAACACGGTGGGAACCTGGGCAATCTCGATGACGGACCAGACCTACCAGGATCTCTCGCGGCTGGACTACTGGCATCTTCCGCTCGCCGACATGGCCAATGCCGCCGGCGCCCCGTCACGCTACTTCGACGAACTCATTGCCAACCCCCTGCCCTCCCGGTTCTGGGAGCAGCACAGCCTCCTTCCCGGCTACGAGACCATCCGCATTCCGGTGCTTCACTGGGGCGGCTGGTACGACAACTACCTCGGCCCCACCATTGCCGACTGGCGCACCATGGAGGAACGCAACCGCGCCGCCGGCAACCAGCATCTCTTCATCGGCCCCTGGGACCACGAGGGCACGGCGGATCGCTGCCACCGGGTCGGCCTGATGCCGGTCAACTCCAACACGGCTGAAGCGAAGTGGGACGCGTTCGCCACCTTCTTCGACCGCTACCTCAAGGGTGGGGAGAACGGGTTCGGTGCGGACGGCGCCATTCGCTATTACGTCATGGGGCGGGACATCTGGCGTGATACCGGAACCTGGCCGCCCCGGGAATGCCGGGAACAGCGCTTCTACCTGAGGTCTGCAGGCGCTCTCATTCTTTCCCTTGATCCCCCCGGCAGCGAACCGGCGCAGAGCTATCGCTATGACCCCGCCGATCCGGTGGCCGAGACACTGGCTTACGACTGCTGGTCCCTGGCAGGGCAGATGGGTGACCGGCGCGAGGTCCAGCAACGCCAGGATGTTCTCGTCTACATGTCGGAACCGTTTGCCGACGGGCTGGAACTGACCGGCCCCATCTCGGCCCACCTCTTCTTCTCCAGCAGCGCGGTGGATACGGATGTCACCGTGGCGCTCGCCGATGTGGCGGAGGATGGCAGCGCCAACCTCATTCAGGACGGCATCCTGCGCTGTCGTTTCCGCAACGGGATCGAAAGGGAGGAGCTGATGGAGCCGGGAGAGATCCAGGAACTCGACATTGACCTGTGGTCAACCAGCTATGCGCTCGCCCCCGGACACCGTCTCGCCGTCGAGGTCTCATCCAGCAACTTCAACCGCTATGACCGCAATCTCAACACCGGCGAACCGTTCGGTCAGGGTGCGAGCCCCGTCGTCGCGACACAGACGGTTTTCCACGACACCAACCGGGCCTCCTGCATCTTGGTGACCATCCATCCCTGAACCTCACTTCCTTCCCGGATCAGGCGACGGTGCCGTGGAGACCACCTGAGCCGATCCAGCTGCAGATCGGTCACCACTGTGATCCGTGGGTCGTTCACGACAGCACAGGCCGGGCGCTGACTGTTGCGCGGAGGGAGCGGTCGATCCCGTTTCTTGTGCCCCAGCGATCCGATCGACCACGCACTTCAGAGAGCGTGACGCGGCGTTGACATGAAGTGAACGAACGACGCGGGCGGGCCCCGGCAACGGGGGCGATGTCAGGGTACCGGGGGGCCTGTGAGTCGGCTGGCGACCCACCAGGCGACATGTCGGTTGTGCTGTTCGTGACGGGAGAGCAGCGCACGGGTGGCCCGGCCACTCTCGAGGGCCTTCTGGATTGCCGAATTGGCGGGAACATCCTCGTCGTTGAAGCGATGGAAGAACGCCTCGAAGCGATCGAGCCGCGCGTCGAAGTCCGCCAGGCGGCAGGCGCTTTCCGGGACCAGAAGATCGACCTCCATGTGTGAACGTCCGGCATCGACAGGAAGAAAGCGGATCATGATCCCGCAGTCGGGCTGCAAGTAGATCAGGTAGTTTGGCAGGACGTAGACCAGGACAAAATGGGTGCGGTGAAATGTGTCGAGGCCATCGAGCGGTTCGAAGAAGCACCCGGGCATGACACTGGTCCCATCGGCGAGAGTTTCCAGGCTCTCTTCCCGGGCCGGACTCCACTGCAATATCCAGTCATCGCCACAGCTCGTGCCGGTTTCTTCGCCGGGAAAGACCGTCTGGAAAGTCTGGGGATGCAAGCCTGCGTGGTGGTAACACTCGCCGTTGTCCTGCATCACTTTCCATCCCCAGGGGGCCTCTCCGAGATCCAGGGTGCGCACGGTGATCCAGCTGTCGAGGCCGTAGGGACGCAACGTGTCCTCAAGGCCCATCAGGCGAGGTGCCAGAGGGCCGGCACGACCGTCGAGATTAACGTACACGAATCCGTGCCAAACCTCGAAAGAGAGTTCTTCCAGACGGGTGGCGGCGGCATCGAACCCGGGATGGCACTCCATGCCCGGCGACCGGCGCAGACACCCATCGAGTCCGTAGACCCAGGCGTGGTAGGGACAGGTGATGACGGCCTTGCGTCCCTTCCCCTCAAGAACCTTCATCCAACGGTGACGGCAGATGTTCGCGAAGACCCTGAGGCACCCGTCACGATCGCGGACCATAACGACCGGCGTCCCGACAATCTCGCGGGCAAGGTAGCTGCCCGGTTCGCGAACCTCGTCAGTCCGGCCGACAGCGATCCATCCCGCACGGAAAATCTTCTCGATCTCAAGGGCATGGATGTCCAGATTGCAGTATGCATCTGTCGGTAGCGTCACCCATCCGGCGTTGCCATCTGCCGCCATGGCGGACATGACCTCGAGAGTGGCGGCCGTTCTGGCTGCCTGCGCGCTGTGGTAGCCCTGCATTCGTCCTCCGCGCTGCACCTTGCGGCGATTATCACGGGAATGGACCGCGCCGACAATCCCGGGCGCCTTGTGGCTCTTTCCCTGGCGGGGACCCGGAAGTCGCCCGAATGTCCGACTTCGCATGAGGACGGTGGAGGGACCTGCCCAGGCGCCCTCTATCGCCTCAAGTCCACTGAGAGGAAACTCCTTTGGCGGGCGAGGCGGGGGGCGACACCGTCGCCCACCGCTTGGGGACAGGGGGGCCCGCGGGAGGCGAGGCGGGCGACGACACTGTCGCACACGGTTGAGGACAAGGGGCCCCGCAGGAAGACAGGATGTGTTCACGGTGCCGGGCTGGTGACGACGTGGTATAGTTTGCCGGCCGGAACTGGACGAAAGGCATGCGCATGTCGTGCCTCTATCCATGGAGACCACGATGGACCTCGCCGTACTCGATCGCAGCGCCGATGCCGATACCGTCGCACGCATCCTGCATCGTGACGGTGCCGTTGCCGTGGGGGAACTCGCTCCGCCGGACCTGGCAGACACCGTGGCCGGCGAATTGCGGCCCCAGCTCGATGCCGAGGGACTGAAATCACGCAGTGCCTTCAACGGAGACCTGACGCACCGCTATGGTGGCGTGTTGTCCACGGCGCCAGGTGCGGCTGGACTCGTGGATCACGATCTCGTCGTCGCTGTCGCCGACCGAATTCTCCTGCCGTTTGCCGAGACCTACCGGATCAGCAGCCTGACGGCGATCGAGATCATGCCGGGTGAAACAGACCAGGCGCTGCACCGTGACGACACGGTCTACCCCATCGACATCGCCGGCATGGAACTGGTCCTCGGAGTCATGTGGTCCCTGTGCGACTTCACGAAGGAGAATGGCGGAACGCGCGTGATTCCCGGCAGCCACCGCTACCTCCGCTCATGGCATCTGCCCGACATATCCCGCTGGAGCGTTGCCGAAATGCCAAAGGGGTCAGCACTCTTCTTCCTCGGCTCGACGTGGCATGGCGGCGGCGGCAACCGGAGCAATGCGCCACGTCTGGGTCTGATCAACAGTTACTGCCTCGGCTGGTTGCGACCGGAAGTCAATCAGTACCTGACGACGCCACCCGAGATTGCGGCCCGTTACGGACCCCGCCTGCGGGCATTGCTGGGTTACATGTCCCATGGTTTCGGCGATGACCGGTGCGGCCACTACCGCGGTGACTGTCCTGCGTGGGTCAGCACGCCACCGGAGCCCTCATGGCGGACTGGCCGCAGCCCGGCGGGTACGATGGAGGACGCCTGGGCCCAGGGCGGAGGATGACGCCGCCATTGCGGAAGCCTCGGGGAAGTGACCCGACAACGATACCTGACCCGGACGCATGAATCGTCGTGTCCGGGGGTTGACGGAGGAGATCGTGGACGAAGAATTTTACGACGACAGCTACATCACCTTTCTCGAGGAGGTGTGGGGGAGCGGATACCTCTCGCCCGGGGGACCGGACGAGGTCACCCGCATCCTTGAGGGTCTCGACCTTGATGGTGCCCGCATTCTCGACATCGGTTGCGGATCGGGCGGCATCACGCTCTCGCTGGCGCTCGATCACGGCGCGGGCCATGTCACCGGAATCGACGTCGAGGCGCCGGCCTGCACTGCGGCGCGTGAGCGTGCGCGTGACGCAGGAGCCGCCGACCGGGTGACGATTCAGCAGGTGGCGCCAGGCCCGCTCGAGTTTGCAGACCGGAGCTTTGATGTCGTCTTTTCCAAGGACGCCATCATCCATGTCGCGGACAAGGACTTCCTTGCCCGCGAGGTGTTCCGCGTCCTGGAACCCGGCGGCTGGTTCGCTGCCTCGGACTGGCTGATCTCCCATGATGACACTCCGAGCCCCGGGATGGCGCGTTACATCGAACTGGAGGGGCTCGACTTTTCCATGGCCTCTCCGGACCGCTACGAGACAGCCCTCACGGGCGCAGGATTCGTGAACGTGAGCCTGACCAACCGCAATGCGTGGTACAGGGACGTGAGCCGCAGTGAACTCGACTTTCTGACGGGTGCGGCACGCACTGATCTGAAAGACAGATATGGTGTTGAGTTCGTCGACCATCAGGTTGAGACCTGGAAAGCCATGGTTGCGGTTCTCGGAACGGGTGAGCACTGCCCTCACCACCTGCGCGGACAACGGCCGCGCCAGGAGGCATGACCACAACCCGGGAGAATGAGCTGTGACCCGCGATCCCCGCTACGACATCCTGTTCGAACCACTCGCGATTGGCCCGGTCACCGCGCCCAACAGATTCTACCAGGTACCCCACTGCAACGGCATGGGCAGAGTCTATCCCAACGCCATGATCGGCATGCGGGGCGCGAAGGCCGAAGGTGGCTGGGGTATCGTCTGCACCGAACAGTGCGACTTTCTGGCGAACGGCGACGCGTCACCCTACGCCGAAACGAACATGTGGGACGCCGGCGACGAAGTCTATCTCGGCCGCATGGTCGAGGAGGTGCACCGGTACGGAAGCCTCGCCGGCATCGAACTCGTCCACAATGGCCACGACACGCCGAATCTCTACAGCCGGGAGATCCCGATCGGCCCGATGCACCGGCCGGCGAACTGGAGCCTTGCACCGATCCAGGCGCGCGCCATGGACCTCGCGGATATCCGCGAATACCGCCGCGCCCACAGACGGGCAGCCGTCCGGGCGCGCGATATCGGCTTCGACATTGTCATCGTCTATGCCGGGCATGACGGTACCGTGCCGAGTCACTTTCTGGCACGGCGTCACAACCAGCGGACCGATGAGTATGGCGGCAGCCTCGAGAACAGACTGCGGCTGTTTCGCGAACTGCTCGAGGAGACGCGCGAAGCGGTCGGGGACACCACCGGCGTCGTGGTGCGATTTGCCGTTGACGAGATGATGGGTCCGGACGGCCTTGAATGGCATGCCGAGGGTCGCGAGGCGGTTGAGATGATGGCCGAGCTTCCGGACCTGTGGGATGTCAACGTCAGCGACTGGGCGAATGATTCGAAGACGTCGCGGTTCGCACCGGAGGGCTACCAGGAGGACTATGTCGCCTTCGTGAAACAGGTGACGACCAAACCGGTCTCCACCGTCGGACGCTACACGTCCCCCGACGCCATGGTCTCGGCAATCCGCCGGGGTATCGTCGACCTGATCGGCGCCGCACGACCGTCGATCGCCGATCCGTTTCTGCCCAGGAAGGTTGAGGAAGGCCGGCTTGACGACATTCGCGAGTGCATCGGCTGCAATGTCTGCATCGGCTGGACCCAGATGACTGCGCCGGCACGCTGTACCCAGAATCCGACCTTCGGCGAGGAATGGCGCAAGGCCTGGCATCCGGAAACCCTGCCACCGGCAAGAGCGGACGCCCACCTTCTCATCGTCGGCGCCGGACCTGCCGGACTCGAGGCCGCGCGCGCGGCCGGACTGCGGGGATTGCGTGTCACACTGGCCGAAGCGCAGGAAGAACTCGGCGGGCGTGTCACCCGCGAGAGTCGGCTGCCCGGGCTCGCTGCCTGGGCCCGCGTACGTGACTATCGAATGAGCCAGATCCAGCGCATGCCCAATGTCGACATCTACCGCTCGAGCCGCCTCGACGCAGACCAGATTCTCGAACTTGGAGCCGATCACGTGGCGATTGCGACCGGCGCTTCCTGGCGGCGCGATGGCTGCGGCCGCCGTCTCACCTCACCTGTGCCCGGCAGCGACGCGGCACACGTCCTCACGCCCGACGACATTCTGGCGGGGCGCCGGCCACCGGGACGCAAGGTGCTGCTGTTCGACGACGATCATTACTACATGGCCAGCGTGCTTGGTGAGCTGTTGAGCGCGGAAGGCTACGACGTGAGCCTGGCGACGCCGATGGCGACGGTCGCCGCCTGGCTGACCCACACGCTGGAACACGAGGCGAACCAGGAACGCCTTCATGATGCCGGCGTGAACCTTCATGCCAACACGACCCTTCTCGCCGTGGAAACCGGTCAGGCGCTGCTCCATGACAGCTTGCGGCGTCGCGAGGTGACGCTGCCGGTCGACGGCGTCGTCATGATCACAGCGCGACTGCCGGAAGACAGCCTCTACCATGATGTGGTGCAGGCGCTCGATGTCACGCCCGATACCGGCATTCGCACCCTGCGCAGGGTTGGCGACTGCCAGGCGCCGGGCATCATCGCAACCGCTGTCTACGAGGGTCATCGCTATGCCCGCGAGCTCGGGACGGACATCGATCCCGGCGATGTACCGTTCCGCCGCGAGCTTCATGTCATTGAACCGGCCATGACGTAGCTGACGATTGACAAGCAGATGACATGGATGACTTGACATCCGTTGGTGTTTTCTTGCGTGATCTCGTGTGACAAATCAGTGTCAGTCACCTGGCCTCTGGATGTGCTCGCAACACCGGAGCGCCGGGCGGCGGTTCTGCCGCGCCGTCACACAGTTGGCATTTCCTCGAAATCCTTCAGATCATTATGTAATTCGCTCTCCACATTAACATTTTGCACAAATCCTGCTATACACCGTGCAGACGTTCCAGGCAGAGGGGAGCTTGCCAGATGAATACTGGAGGGTGGAGAATCAGGACATCGCTGTCTGCAATGTTCTGTCTCCTTGTGCTGGGTTTCGTCCTCGACGATGTGCGTCCGGCTCTGGCGCAGGAGGCCTGTCCCCTTCCCGCTGGCCTTCACCCCGTCGCGGACCCGCCTGTGACGGCGCAACAGGTGGAAAACGACCCTGGTCTCCTGAGGGACTTCGCGCTGTCCTCGAGAGATCGGGCCAGGGAACATGCCCTGCAGGCCACGACGGTGGAACAAGGGCTTTATGTCGGATGTCTCATCAGGCAGGAGGGGAGTGTCTGGCGTTCCGGTTCCACCTACATCGTAATGTTGACGCCCGACGGCAGGGTGTTCCTTCACGCGAAGGACATGGCCTTGGCGGGCAGGCTGCTCAATCCCCTGATCTATGCGGAGATCCTTGCTGCGCTGGGTATCTCCCCGGCCGATCTGGCCAACCTGGCCTCTCGCGATCCCGATACGCGCAACAACGCCCTCGCCGCGATCCTTGCCACGCTGTATCAGGAACCGGATGGCGCGTTCGATGCCACCGTCCCCGTGCCGGGCGTACGGCCAGCCATACCCGGTGCTTCGGGCTATGCCAGCGTCTATGTCTCGCCAGATCTTCGCGCTCCGATCGTGCTGCTCGCGGGATTCGATCTCAGTGAGGCGCACCTGGTTCCCATCAGCGCTGAAGCCATCGATTACGGCAATCCCACCATCACGGCCAGCGACGTGGTGGACCGCGCGACCCTGAAGGCCTTCGTCACGCAAGCGGGAAACTACATGCGTGATCTCCAGAGGACCGGCGATGCAGCTGACCTGTCGAAAGCCAGGATTGCCTTGCGCGATCCGAACGGGCCATGGAGGCACGGTTCCGTGTATCTCTACGTCCTGGATACGGTCAGCAATATCATCACGTTTCACGCGGCGTTCCCGGACAGGTTCGAGAATCGGCCTCTGCGGCCGACCGTGCGGGATGCGGTGACCGGAGAGTTGATTCTGCCACAGGTCATCGAGGCGGCGAAAAGCAGCCCGGACGGCGGCTTCGTGGAGTACTACTTCGACGATCCCACCGACGACACCGACAGCGCCGATGTTCCCAAAGTGGGCTATGCACGGCAGTTCATCAGCCAAATCGAGAGACCGGACGGAATCGTCGTCCCGGTCAACCTCATCGTCGGGTCGGGTTTCTACGGAACCGCAGCCCCGCCGTCGGTCGCGGGCGACCCCAACACGGTGATCGAGTCCATTCTTCCCCAGGTGATGCGTGCGATGACGGCGAGCACGGTCGATGCGGTCTCGAGCCGCATCGAGCAGGCGGGTTCCGGCATGGCGGCGTCAGAAGAGTTCAACCTGGGGGGCGCCTCGACGCTCGAGGATATGCTGATGGCCCACGGGCAGGCGCTGGAGAACGGCACCTTCGATCCCGGCCAGCTGCTCGCGGGCTCGTCCTTCACGCTGCCGCTCGGCGCGTCGGGGACGGGAGCCGGCGGTCTGCTCGGGAACCTGACGCTGTGGGCAAGCGGAGACTGGCGCACCATCTCCGGCGGCAATGCCGAGAGCGTCGGCTACGACGGCAGCGTGCTGAGCGCCAACCTGGGGGTCGACACCCAACTGAGCGAGGAGATGCTGGCGGGCGTGTCGGTGGGTCGCTCGCGCGGGGCGGTGGACTACACGTCCGCCGGCGCCTCGGCGGGGGAGTTCACGACGACGGTGACGAGCATCAATCCCTACGTGGGCTGGCAGGCGCCGGGGGGCATGAGCCTGTGGGCGATGGCGGGCCATGGCTGGGGCGAGGTCGAGATCGAGGATGCGTCGGGCACGCAATCGAGTGACATGACGCAGCGGATGGTGGCGGCGGGCCTGAGCGGGACGCTGGTGTGACACCAAAATAGCGAACATCGCACCTGTATGATCTGACCCACAAACAACGCGTCCCTCTCTAGTCGTCTGTAACTACGCTACAATAATGCCCCTGTCAAGCACCTCCGACGCCATATGGCCTGTACTAGAGTGCATACCCTGTATCGCGTAGTTGCACTCGAGGAAGTCATCGATACCATTTCTTCAATGAGCCAGCTACGGCGGTAATCCGCCAGCACATGGAAAACACGAACAATTGGATTCAATGAATGGCATTGAGGTTTCATGATATATAAATCATATATGCACCTCGTCACACCATTCACGGACGCCATATGTCGTCCCGGTCACCAGCGCCTGTGCGAATGATGGACACGAAGGAGCCGAAGCGCAAGGCGCGTTCCATCATGGCCTCCGACAGCGCGTGGGCACGGATCGGCGTCATGCCCATCTCGCGCTTCGTCGTGAAGCAGATCTCCGACACCACAAGTACACCACAACCTGTGACCACAAGGAGACCACAGGATGCGACCATAACGACGCCACAACCTATGACCACAAGGCGGTCCGATAACTGGAGTGGAGCATCTCTTCGCAGCTACTTCAGCGTGCCGGCGTCGATCCCCGGATCCATCTGCGCCACCGACTCCCAGCTGGTCCGGAACAGTTCCCTGACGATGAACCCGGTCCCGACCGCCTTGCTTGCGGCCCGCCGGAGTGAAAACGAGACATGGCGACCGCCGGAATGGACATGGTCGCCAATCCTCGGCCCAGCCTCGGCGAAGCTTCGCCGGCGTTGTCGGTTGTGTCCGGAGTTCTTGCTCACGGCCCGGGCCTGACTCCGCCGAGCGCTCACACGCGCCTGAGGCGGATTGGCAATCGCCAGTCTCGCTGCGAAAGCTCAACAGTCGAATGATCGCCGTGATGTTGCCAGTCGCCTCCAAACCCACTTCATCGTTGGTCTCAAGGGGCGGTGGAACGCGACGACAGAGTCATGCTCCGGAGCCAGACGCCCTCGACCTGCGCTTCCGTTCCACTGGTCCAGACATGAAACCTTCCCGATCCCGAGGCCGGCCCTCAAGGGGTTGCTAGGTGTTCGAGGAAAGACCTGACCTGGCGCGGCGCTGCAAGGACACCGACGCCGGCCGGGGCTGCGACAGCGGTTCTCTCAGGAAGGCCTTGTGGGAGACATGGCAAATCCGCCCGATCATCGACACGCGCATGATGTGACGCGAGGAGAAGGCGGAGCCCGGCCATGATCCGAAGAAACGGATCACCCGGCCGCTCGATGCCGGGAAGGCCGACACCATCGTCTACGCGGAACGCGGCGAGGTCCGCTGCATCTGTCCCCGGACCGGCATCGAACGTGATCTCGCCTTCCATGGCTTCGAGGCGACGAGAGGAACTTTCAAGGACCGTTGTCCGGCGACAGCTCATGGGTTCGACTGCCAGGGCCGGAAGGCCTGCGAGGCTATCGGGACTGCCACACGAACGGCCATGGCCGTATCGTCCGTTTTCCTCTCGACGTCGATTGCCGGATCTTCACCCCGACACCTGAGCAGTTCGCTCACCTGGCAACGCTGCTATCGCTCAACGTTCGGCGCTGGAGCGCATCAACGGCCGTCTGGATCGGAGCTTCGGCTTCGGGCACCACACCATCCGGGGCCTGGGCAAGATGAAAGCCCGGGTCAACCTCGCCCCAGCCTCGGATGATGGCCCTCGCTCACGCCAGCGTCGAGGAGCGGCAACCTGAGAAGTCTGGTGCGGACCGGCACCGGACCCGATACCAGCTGATCCCTGCCGACACGCCAGACCGGTGTCCCGAGACCCGTCCCGCGGGAAGGCTTCCGCTCGCCGGGAAGCCGCCGCCAGATCCCAACAGCGCATGATATCCGTCGCACCTCCGATCCGGGTGTTGTCTCGCGGACTGTTTGACCACTGATTCCCCGGATTATCTTGCGCGCCTGGGACCTGGATTTCCCGGATTGTGCGGTCATTGTGGATGAGGGCGTTCGTGTGACCCGCTGCGGTCCATCGGGCTGATTGCGGCGAGGCCGTGGACGGCGGTTTCGGTGAGGGTGACGGTCGCCGTCGGGTAGGGGGTCACAGGGGCTCCGACGAGCGTCCCGTGTCCTTGCGAGGAACTGCCTGTGAGAGGGAGACGTTCCCGTTCCCGTTCCCTGCAACTCTCAAGGATGTGCCGGGAACGGATCGCCGGCCGTGTCGCCGCGGGATTGTTGTGCGAGGCGCCAGCGTCCTTTGGGCACGGGCACGATGGCTCCCTGGCGTGCGAGTTTGTCGATGGCGTCGACGACGGTTGCGTTGCGGGCCCTGGCGGCGGCCCGGATCTCGGCCCTGGAGAGAGGTGCGTCTGCCTCGTTGATGGCCTGGATGACGCGGCTCTCGATGGGTGGTGCGGGATCCTGACCGGGTGTCTGCGTCACGAGGCGCAGGGCGGGTCCGTTGGCGTCATCGGCGAGTTCGATCTCGATGTCACCGATACCGGCGGCGGCGCGGTGTTCGACGGTCATGAGGATTTTCCTGTCGCGCCGGCGCAGATACAGATTGTCGTCTCCCCATGCGTGGGACAAGGCATTCAACTACGCATCTAAGCTGCGTTGAGCGGCGCACATTTCGTGTAACGCAC
>MPMV01000041.1 GCA_002238685.1 bacterium EF100-94H03 bin56 | reverse complement strand
CCACGGCATGGTCTGGCGGATTGAGATAGAGCCCGACGATGTCGCGAACTTTTTCGATGAAGAAGGGGTCGTTGGAGAGTTTGAAGTGACGTTGCCGGTGGGGCTGTACGCCGAACAGGTCGAACCAGCGCTGCACGGTGGATTTGGAAATGCCGGTGTACTCGGCCATGCTGCGCACGCTCCACTGCGTGGCATCGGGCGGCTTGACCTTGAGAGCGGTGTTGATCACCTCGGCCACGCGTTCGTCTTCATGGGTTCTGGGCCGTCCGGGACGCAGTTCGTCGTGCAGGCCTTCGAGTCCTCGCTCGAGGTAGCGACGGCGCCACTTGCCGACGGTGATGTGGCTCAGTCCGACGCGCTTGGCGATGGCGGTGTTGGACTCGCCTTGGGCACAGGCCAGCACGATCTGCGCGCGTTGCACGACCGCGTGGGGCAGTGAGCGGGAGCGGGCGATGCTGAGCAGCTGATGTTCTTCGTCCTCGCTGAGCGGGACGGGGGCAACCGGTCGACCACGGGGCATGAGCGGACTCCAGGAGTGGGGCACGCTCATTATTATATAAGTTATCTCTGGGACACAACACTAGTTCTTCAGATAGCACCGGATTGCATACAGTGTCCGTGCCTTCCAGATCCGTCTATGGTGTTGGAACACGGCCTCGGCAACGGTCTCGAGGGTCGCCTTCGAGGACCACCGTGACAGGTCCTCTCCCCGCTTGATTGCGGCGTGCATTTCGGCGGCTCGGGTCCTCGCCTCATTCACCGTCATCGCATCGGCGTCGGCGACGATCTTACAGGGGCTCTCCTCGATGCTGACCGTGAACGAAGAGCCGCTTGGCCCCAGACGGCAGCACCCGGGCGCCGAATCCTCTGAGCGCGCCGTCGCGGATGTCGTGGCAGTTCTGCGGGTGTTGAGCGCCTTGACGCGCGCATCGGTGAGGTTGACTTTGAACAGGGCCGGTCTCCCTGTTCGGGTTGCATTCGCGAACTGGTGTTGACTGGACCCTCAACCGTCACCTGGTTCGGGGCTGAAGTACTTCTTCTTGTCCTTCACGTCGCGCCACTCGTCGGAATCTGCAGGGTGATCCTTCTGGCGGGTGATGTTGGGCCAGACTTCCGCGTACTCCCTGTTGACTTCCAGCCACTCCTCGAGACCGGGGTCGGTGTCGGGCTTGATCGCGTCCACGGGGCACTCGGGCTCACACACGCCGCAGTCGATGCACTCGTCCGGGTGGATCACCAGCATGTTCTCGCCTTCGTAGAAGCAGTCCACGGGACAGACCTCGACGCAGTCGGTCAGCTTGCACCGTATACAGGACTCAACAACGATGTAGGTCATGAAGGTCTCCACGCCCTGGACGTGAATGAGGGTGATGATCGGGTTGTCATGCTTATCTGGGACTTCCACGTCAACGGTCAAGTGGGTGGAAGCGACTCCAGTCGCGCCAGGTGTGCCTGGGCGCGCCGCCTTGCCAGCGCCCGATCGCCGTCATCGATGTGGAGCAGGCCGGCGATTCTGCGCACCAGCGAATCCTCGTATGCGTGGAGTTCGCCATCGGCGAGAACCACCTGCCACAGCTGTTGCATCATGCTCAGCCGTTCCTCGGCATCGAACTCCGCCTTGAGAACCCGGGTGAACCGGTGCCAGCACACCGCATCGCCGGCAATCCGTGTGGCCTCGTCAACAAGCACCTGCACCTCCCCGGTCCCGAGACCAAAGTGGTCTCCGAGCACGTCGTGGATGTGCTGCATCTCGCGGTCATCGACGTGGCCGTCGACCAGTGCCGCCTCGACGAGGATGCAGGCCGATGCCATGCGCAGTTCGTGATCCGGTGATGGCGTCGGGGAAGCGTCGGGCGCTTCCAGGTCGAGGAGTTTTCTGATCCGGGTGAACATCACGGGTGCGTCATGGCAGAAAGACTCCACCGCGGTCAAGCTGGACAGTCAGGTGGCGCCAGGTCCTCGTAGAGCTCCGCCGCCTCCCGGGCGGGTCCCCGCCGGGTCGAGATTGCGATCACCCGGATGACACGCACGCGGCGATTCTGCGGGAAGGTGAGGATGTCGCCTGGATGCAGTGTGCCGTGGGACTTGGTGACCCGCCGCCGGTTGAGCCGCAGGCGGCCGCTCGACACGAGTCGTGTCGCCATGGACCTGGTCTTGAAGAACCGGGCATGCCACAGCCACCTGTCGATGCGCATCGCGGCACCGTTCATCGGGCGACTTCCATGTCCGCAAGGCCGGCAAAGGGGGAGGAGGGATCGGGCAGATCCCGCCGGGTCGGCCGCCGTCGGACCTGGGCGAGGAGCACGTCGCCGTCATCGATACGCACGCGAAATCCCAGGGCCTCGGCAATTCCGGCAAAGGCTTCACGGCTCGATCCCGACAGGGAGATGAGATCTCCGGGTGCAGGGGCCCATCCGCGGCGTGACAGCTTGCGCATCCGGGCGGCCAGTCTTTCCGCCATGTCGACGCGAAGGACTCGGGTGCCAAGTTGCGTGTACCCGATCGCGTGCCAGAAGGAACCGGGAAGGGATGAATCGGCTGCGAGAGCGACTTCGCCCTTCAAAGGAACATCCGGCACCATGCCGTGGTCGTGGGCGAGAGCCCACAGTATGGACCGCAAGGCGAGATCCGGTGATGACATCATCGTCTTGACGAAGACCGCACGGGTGCCGAAACGGACCCCGAACGCGGTCAGACGGCGCCGATCGGGGTCATCGAGATCTCGGACCAGGTCAAGACAGGTGTGTTCCGTCGAGACCCCGAGACCCTCGACAAGCTGGAAAGCGATGCCCCGTGCAGCTCCCTCGAACCCGGCAGTCGTGAGAGCAAGGAGTGGTTCCAGGCTTCCGGAAAGACGTTGGGCAAACCATCGCTCGACTGCCGCCTTCACCCTCCGGGCGTCCTCGTCGGTCAGGATTTCGGAGGCAAGAACCGTGAACCCCGGCTCGACAATCGAACGGCCTGCCGCAAGGCGGGCGACAGGATCACCGCGCCAGCGCACTACGAGAGCGCCGTCCACCTCAAGGTTCCCGCCGTCGCCTGCCACCAGTTCCTTCACGCGGCCTGCCACTTCGCGGGCGGCGACACGGCGCGTCTCACCGGCGAGCACCCGATCAAGCGCTTTGCCCGCGCGTGCCGGACGCATCAGGCGGAATCCCTGCAGCCGATCCGTCGACTCTCCCTCGACAATGATGCGACCGTCGCCATCGACATGGATGTCAAGGGCCTCGCCCTGTCTCAGTCGCACGGCAACCAACGCCATGCGGCGGTCGACGAAGCGCTGGATGAGCCGCTCGTGAAGGGCATCGGACAGGCGGTCTTCGATGGCGCGGGCTTCTTCACGCAGGCTGGCGTGGTCCTCCACCCAGTCCGAACGATGGGAGATGTAGGTCCAGGTACGGATATGGGCGATACGGCTCATCAGCAGGTCGATATCGCCGCCGGTCCGGTCGAGGCGGGTGATGCTGCGATGCACCCAGTCCTCGGGCAACCGCATCTTCGGCCCTGCCAGGTGGCGATAGATGTGGGCGAGAAGCCGTACGTGATGATCGTGCATGACCTTGCGGTAGTCAGGTATCCGACAGACTTCCCACAGCAGGCGAACTGCCTCGGGATGCGAGGCGAGGCGCGTGATGTCGGCATCGCGGACGAGACTGGCCAGTGCCCGGTGATCATCCGCTTCGCCGGCGCGCACGAGGAAGGCGTTGCGGGGACGCTCTTCCAGGCTCTTCAGGAGCGCGAGACAGCTGCGGAAATCGAGATCCGGGTTGCGCCACATGAGTGAGCCGACATCGTCGAACCTGTGGTTTTCTATGGCCTGGACGAGCGATGGTTCCATGCCAGTCAGCGTGGCGGTCACACCAAAGGTGCCGTCATTGGTGTGGCGTCCGGCGCGTCCGGCGATCTGTGCCAGTTCGTGTGCTGCCAGGGTCTTGACCCTCTTGCCGTCGAACTTGCGCAGAGCGGCGAATGCGACATGGTTGACATCCATGTTGAGGCCCATGCCGATGGCATCGGTGGCGACGATGTGGTCGACGTCACCGGCCTGGTACATGGCGACCTGTGCATTGCGTGCCCTGGGCGACAGTGCGCCGAGGACCACGGCACAGCCGCCACGCTGGCGGCGCAGGATGTCCGCGATTTCGTAGACATCGGGAATCGAGAAGGCGACCACGGCGCTGCGCGGCGGCAGACGTGCCAGGCGAGTGGATCCTGCATAGGAGAGATCGGAGAACCGTGGCCGGACCACCGGCCTCGCATCGGGCAGGAGTTCCCGGATGGTGGGACGCATGGTGGCGGCGCCCATCAGGATGGTCTCCTCCGTTCCCCTTGCCCTGAGAAGGCGGTCGGTGAACACGTGACCGCGTTCCGCGTCGGCGGCGAGCTGGATCTCGTCCACCGCGAGAAACTCGACATCCATGTCGAGCGGCATGGATTCGGTGGTGCACACGAAGTAGCGGGCCCGTTCGGGGACAATGCGTTCCTCGCCGGTGACGAGAGCGGTTGCACCCTTGCCCTTGGAGGCGACGACGCGATCGTAGATTTCCCGGGCCAGCAACCGCAGCGGCAGGCCGATCATGCCGCTGCGGTAGGCCAGCATGCGTTCGACGGCGAGGTGTGTCTTGCCCGTGTTGGTTGGACCGAGAACGGCGGAAAGGCGCATTTCGGAACGAGGCATGGAGGCACATTCACCATGAAGCGGATCGGTTGCAAGGAGTCTCTCTCACCCCTTGCCGCACCATGCGCCCGCGTCTATGTCAACAATGCGACCTCTTCACAAGGGAACGGGATCATGAATCTCCGCACCGACTTCACCGCCAGGGGCTCGCTGGCGTTGCCGGATGACGCGGTGACCCGGCATCACGGACAGGATGCGGCGTGCGGATGCGCCGGACCTTGTCGGGTGCTATCGTGAGGCCGGCAGGCAAAGGGATGTGCATGGCTGCGGCAAGGGGAATTCTGGCACTCGTTCTCGTGGTGATTCTGGCTGCCTGCGGTACGGATGACCCGGACACGTACGTGGAGAGACCGGTCGAGGAGATCTACAACAATGCGGTCAACCTGCTGGAGGCGGGAGAACGCAGCCTCGCGGTGGCCGAATTCGAGGAAGTCGAGCGACAGCATCCCTATTCGCAGTGGGCGAAGCATGCCCAGGTCATGTCCGCGTATGCAAGTTACCTGCAGGGCGATTTCGACGCGGCGGTCGCCTCCGCCTCCCGTTTCATCGAGTCCCATCCGGGCAACGAGAACGCGGTCTACGCCTACTATCTCATTGCCCAGAGCTACTACGAGCGCATCTCGGACGTGGAACGCGACCAGCGCATGGCCGAGGAGTCGCGGGATGCCTTTCTCGAGCTGCTGCGACTCTTCCCGGATTCGCCCTACAGCCGCGATGCCACCCTCAAGCTCGAGCTGACCCTCGATCACCTCGCGGGCAAGGAGATGGACATTGGCCGCTGGTACCAGCGTCGCGGTGCCCTCATCGCGTCGGTCAATCGGTTCCGCACGGTCATCGACGACTACCAGACGACATCCCATGTCCCAGAGGCGCTGTTCCGCCTCGTGGAAACATACCTGTCGCTCGGACTCGTTCGACAGGCGCGTGAGTCAGCGGCGGTCCTTGCTCACAACTATCCCGGCAGTATCTGGTACGAGGATGCCTGGTCACTGCTGGCCCAACATCGGTTGCTTCCCTGAGGCGGTGATGCCCGGCTCCGCAACGCCGCATGAGGTGAGCCGGTCACTGTCATGCTGACCTCGCTCAGTGTCCGCAACCTGGCGGTCATCGAACGCATCGATCTCGAGTTTGGTGATGGGTTGACGGTTCTCACCGGTGAAACCGGAGCCGGCAAGTCGATTCTTCTCGATGCACTGGGGCTGGTGATCGGCCGCCGTGCCGACATCTCCATGATCCGGCCCGGTTCCGAAAGGGCGTCGGTCACGGCCACGTTCCGCATCGGCCGGGAGAGCGCCGTCATCGGCATGCTGAGGCAGCGGGGCATCGAATGCGATGAGGAACTCGTCGTCCGTCGGCAGGTCAGGGTGGACGGCCGCAGTCTTGCCCATGCCAATGACGAGGTCATCGGGGTGACTCTCCTGAGGGAGATCGGTGATCACATTGTCGAGTGCCATGGTCAGCAGGATCAGCGTGGACTGTTGCGGCCTGCGACCCACCGGACGCTGCTCGATGCCTTTGCCGACAACCGGGAGGCCGTTGACGGGGTCGGCCAGGCCTTTAAGGCATGGCAGCAGGCAAGGCAGAAGCTTGAGCGGCTCGAGGCCGACCAGGCCGGACGACGGGAGGCCGCGGACACCCTTGCCGGCGACCTGCGTGACCTCGAGATGCTTGATCCAGGCGAGGACGAGGAGGACACCCTCACGACTGCGCGAACCAGGCTCGCCAACAGCCGCAAGGTGGCCGAGGCGATGGACGTCGCTGCCGCGGCGCTTGCCGGAGAGCGCGGTGTCGATGACGGACTCGCCACCGCCAGCGCCGCGCTGGAGCGGGTCAGGGACGTCGCCGGCGGCCTTGTCGATGAGGCCCATGGCGCCGTCGACCGCGCCCTTGTCGAGACCGCAGAGGCTTCCTCCGCCCTGGCGCGTGCGGCGGCGGGACTCGAGGATGAAGCCGACCGGCTCGACGAGATCGAGGATCGCCTGTTCGCCCTGAAGAGCGCCGCCCGGCGCCACCGGACAACGGTGGCCGGACTCCTCGAGGTGCGGGAGAACCTCGCCCGTGACCTTGCAGCGATGGAGGGCCTCGAGGAAGAGGTGGTCGCCGCCAGAGAGGATGAGGCCCGCCTTGTGGAGGTATTCCGGACTGCCTGTGATGTTCTCGGACAACGACGCCGCAAGGCAGCGCGCTCCCTCGATGCCGCGGTGACCGCGGAACTGGCGCCGCTGAGGATGGATCATGCCGTTTTCGCCACCCGCCTCGAGACGCGCGAGATCGCCGGATGGGGTGTCGATGGCGCCGAGACCGTGCAGTTCGCGGTGGTGACCACACCCGGAGCCGCTCCCGGCCCGCTCGGCAGGATCGCCTCGGGAGGTGAGCTGTCGCGATTCATGCTTGCGCTCAGAGTCGCCGGACAGGGCGACGAGCCGGCCGGCACCCTCATCTTCGACGAGATCGACAGCGGTGTGGGTGGTGCGGTCTCGGATGCGATCGGCGAACGACTGCGCCGCCTCGGTCAGCGCACCCAGGTTCTCGTCGTGACCCATGCCCCCCAGGTGGCGGCGCATGCCGACCACCACATCCTGCTTTCCAGGGACGACACGGCCGTTGCGCAGGCGCGAACGCTCTCCGGCAACGACCGCCGGGAAGAACTGGCACGCATGCTGGCCGGAGCCCACATTACCGAAGAATCCCGCGCCGCCGCGGCAAGCCTTCTCAAACCATGAGACGACAGCGTGGATCGATCCCAATCTTGATGCCGGCCTCCCCCGCCGTCGGACGAGGCCGGACCGCGAAAAAGCATGTCGGGGCCATCCAAGGCCGGCGGGTTGACACACGGCGCTTGCCCGTTGGTGATAGACCGCAGATCGCGCCACGACGCATTCGAACGGCGCATCTGCAGCATGATGGTGCCACTGACGGTGTGGCCATCGATGATCCGGCCGGGGGGCCCGTGTCGGGCAGGTTGCTGCCGGTCGGGAGGGGGGCATGACACGAAAAGAGGCGAAGAAGGAGATCGATGATCTCGTAAGGGACATCGGCCGCCATGACCGGCTCTACCACGGTGGTGATGCGCCGGAAATCGACGATGCCGCCTATGATGCTCTGAGGCGCCGTCTCGAGGATCTTGAAGCGCGGTTCCCCGATCTCCTCCGTGACGACAGTCCGTCGCGTCGTGTGGGCGCCGCCCCTGCGGGCGGCTTTGCGACCGTGGCACACGGGGTGCCGATGCTCTCGCTGGGGAACGCCTTCGACGAAGCCGATGTGGCCGACTTCCTGGCCAGGGTGAGACGGTTTCTTGGCCTTGGCGACGACGAGGAAGTGGAGGTCGTGGCAGAACCGAAGGTCGACGGGCTGGCGGTGTCCCTGCGCTACGAGCGTGGCCGTTTCGTTCGAGCGGCCACCCGGGGCGATGGTCACACAGGCGAGGACATCACCGCCAATGTGGCCACGTTGGACGAGGTGCCGCAATGCCTCAAGGGCGAGGCGATTCCGGACCTCATCGAACTGCGTGGCGAAGTCTATCTGTGCCGCGAGGACTTTCTCCAGCTCAACCGCGATCGGGTGGCGCAGGACGAGCGTCCCTTCGCCAATCCGCGCAACGCTGCGGCGGGGTCACTCAGACAACTCGACGTTTCGGTGACGCGATCGCGTCCCCTACGCCTCTTCATCTATGCCTGGGGTGAGGCGAGCACGCTGCCGGCCGCCACGCACAGCGGAATGCTGGAGGCCATTGCCGGCTGGGGATTGCCGGTGGCGCCCGATGTGCGTGTCGCCCGCGGTCTGGATGATGTTCTTGCCTTTCACCGTCGCATTGGCGACCGGCGTGCGGAACTTCCCTTCGATATCGACGGTGTGGTCTACAAGGTTGACCGGCTCGACTGGCAGTCGAGACTGGGATTTGTCAGCCGGGCGCCACGCTGGGCCCTGGCCCACAAGTTCCCGGCGGAAAAGGCAACCACGGTGCTTCGTGACATCCAGATCCAGGTGGGCCGGACAGGCAGTCTGACGCCGGTGGCCGTCCTTGACCCGGTGAATGTCGGCGGGGTCGTTGTCGAGCGGGCGACACTCCACAACGAGGAGGAAATCCGGCGAAAGGATGTGCGTATCGGCGATACCGTCACCATCCAGCGTGCCGGCGATGTCATTCCGCAGGTCCTCGGTCCGGTGCCGGCAGGGCGGCCGGACGATGCGCTGCCCTTCGTCTTTCCGGAAACCTGTCCCGTCTGCGGCAGCCAGGCGGTGCGCGATACCAATGCGCGGACCGGCCAGGTGGACGTGGTGCGACGCTGTACCGGGGGATTGCGCTGCACGGCCCAGATCGTCGAGCGGCTGAGGCACTTCGTGTCCCGCCAGGCCTTCGACATCGAGGGGCTGGGCGACAGGCAGATCGCCCAGTTCCGGGAGAAGGGGTGGATCAGCAGTCCCGTCGACATCTTCGATCTCGAGGAGAAGGTCGGCAACGCGCTTGCCGATGAGGAAGGCTGGGGCGAAACCTCGTCGCGCAATCTCTATGCCGCCATCGCGGACCGCCGGACCATTGCCTTCGATCGGTTCATCAATGCGCTGGGTGTACGCCACGTGGGAGAGACCACGGCAAGGCTGCTCGCCCGCCACTGGAGTGAACCCGCCACCATGCGCCAGGCCCTTGATTCCGCCTCGGGCCTGGAGGACCTGCAGGATATCGACAGTATCGGACCGGCGGTCGTCGATTCTCTTGTCGCCTTCTTCTCGGACGCCGGCAACCGGGCGGTGCTTGACGGTCTCCTGGAGCGACTCACGATCGAGCCGGTGGCCCGGGTGGCGGATTATTCTCCGGTCGCCGGCAAGAGTGTCGTCTTTACCGGCTCCCTGAAGACCATGACCCGTCAGGAAGCCAAGGCGCGCGCCGAGGCGCTGGGCGCCAGGGTGGCCGGCTCGGTCTCGGCGAAGACGGACATCGTCGTTGCCGGAGAGGCGGCGGGTTCGAAACTGAAGAGGGCCCGCGAACTCTCGCTCGCCGTCATGACCGAGGAGGAATGGCTGGCCCTTGCAGGCCAGGCATGAGGCGTCAGTCGAACTGCGAGAAATCGGGACGGCGTTTCTCGAGGAAGGCGTTGAAAGCCTCGCGCGCCTCCGGCGACTGGACCGCGCGGGCAAACAGGGGGGTCTCCTCGGTGATGATGGCGCCGAGATCGCCGTAGCCAGCCTTCACGCGCGCCTTGGTCAGGCGCAGTGATGCGGCGGGCTTTGCGGCGAGGCGGCGGGTGATGACGAGGCTTTCCCTTTCGAGATCCCTCGCCTCGAAGACATCGTTGACCATGCCGATGTCATGGGCCTTCGATGCATCGAAGGAGTCGGCGAGCAGCATCAGTTCCATGGCGCGCTGGTGGCCGGCAAGGCGCGGCAGCAGGACCGTGGACGCTGCTTCCGGAAAGACGCCGAGATCGACGAAGGGGAAGCGGAACGTGGCGCCGGACGCGGCGTGAACGAGGTCGCAGTGAAGCAGCATCGTCGCGCCGACACCAACCGCCAGTCCGTTGACTGCAGCGACAAGCGGAACCTCGAGTGCAGACAGGGCGTGAAGGAAGCCGCCGGCGCCGGGCAGGCGATCACCCGTCGATTCCTCGAGAAAGGAACTGACGTCGTTGCCGCTCGTGAAGGAATCACCACTCCCGGTGATCCAGATGACCTTGACACTGCGGTCGTTGTTGGCGCGGTTGAATGCCGCCTCGAGCGTCGCGTACATCGCGCGGGTCAACGCATTCTTCTTCTGCGGCCGGTTGAGACGGATCTGCAGGATGCCGTCGGTCGTCGCCGTCACAATGTCTTCGCTCATGATTCCTGTCTTCCTTCAAGGGTCGATTTGCCGGCGGCAGCCGGGAGGCGGGGCTGTTGCAGATGGATGAAGGTCACCGAGGCCATGACGAGCAGACCACCGGCAATGATCCAGGGTGAGAGGGTTTCGCCGAGAAAGAAGACCCCGCCTGCAATGCTTGTCACCGGAACCAGCAGGAGGAACGGCACGATCTGGTTCATCCGGTAGCGGCCGATCAGGCGGAACCACAGGGCGTAGCCCGTCGCTGTCATGAACAGGGCAAGATAGACGACAGACAGCCAGCCGGACCACGACGCCTGGCGCACAGCCTGCCACTGGCCGCTTTCCACGACAAGGGATGCCACCAGCATCTGCGGACCGGCGAAGGCGGCAAACCAGGCGACCAGCCGCAATCCGCCGACCGGTCCCAGGGTCTTCACCATGGTCTGGCCGGCCGCCCAGGCAAGGCCCCCGGCCACCACCATGAGGAAGGGCAGGGGTGCGGTGTGCACCCGGGGTTCGCCGGCGATCAGCGCCACTCCGGCAAAGGCCATCACCATGGCGCACCACTGCTGGCGCGACAGGTGGTCGTGAAAGAAGATACTCGCCATGATGGCGGCAAAGACGACCTCGACCTGGACCACGAGGACGGCTGTGGAGGCATCGAGGTCAAGCAATCCCGTGAACTGCAGTCCATAGGCAAGGGTGCCGCCGAAGAAGGTGACCAGGGCCAGGCGTCCGGTCATGTTCCACAGCGGCCTGACGAACCACACGAGGATCAGGGCCGCGAAGGTGAAGCGCATGCCCATGAGAAAGAGCGGCGGGAATTCGTCGAGCGATCCCTTGGCCACGGCGAAGCCTGCGCCCCACAGGACCGGCACGGTGACCGCGATGACCAGATCGACAGGTTTCATCAGTGGAGGGAGGCGCCGGGTTGACGGACATTCGTCGCCGGTCTTCGATCCCGATGCAAGCTATAGTGACCATGGCTGCACGGGTACCGGGGGACCAGGCATGCTGAAGCTGACAGGGATCGTGGGCATGGCGTCCGATGTCGATCTCGGCGGGACACTGCATGACCTCGCCCACGAAGACAGGGTCGAGACCATCGTCCTCGATCGCCGTGACATGCTGCGCAAACGACTGCGCACCGTCACCGACAAGGGCACCGACTGCGCCATTGCTCTGCCGCGCGCCACCACCCTGGAGGATGGCGCCGTGCTGTTGCTCGAAGCCGATCGCGCGATTGTCATCAGGGCCAGTGTCGAGACATGGCTGCACCTGAAGCCTGAGGATGCGGCGGCTGCCCTCGAACTGGGCTATCATGCAGGCAATCTTCACTGGCGCGTCGCCTTCCATGGCTCTCTCCTTGCCGTTGCCCTCGAGGGGCCCCGGAAGGACTATCTCGCTCGCCTCGATGCCTTTCTTGCCGACGGCCGGATCACCCTGGTGAATGACTGACATCCGCACCCTTCTCACCGCCCTCCGGATGGGCGACAGTGCCTTCCCCTCGGGTGGGTTCGCCTTCTCGTGGGGTCTCGAAACCCTGGTCGAGGACGGCAAGGTGAACGACGGTGCCGGAGTCCTGGAGTTTGCCAGGAGCCAGCTGTGGAACCGCTGGGCGACCGCCGACCGGGTCATGGCAAGACGGGCGGCCGAAACTGCTTGCGATGAAGAGTGGAGCGATCTCGACCGGATGCTCGACGCCATGACCCTTGCCAGCGAACTGCGTTCCGGATCGTGCCAGGCCGGGCGCGCCCTGTTGCGCGCCCATGCGGGCCTCGGCAGCCAGGTCGCCCTGCGATGGCGCCGTCTTGTTGCCGATGGCCGCGCCCGTGGCCATCTTCCGGTGGTCCAGGGCGCGGTGTGGGCCGGGTCCGGCATGACGGTCGAGATTCTCGAAACCCTCTCGGCCTGGACACTGGTGTCCGGCATTGCCCAGGCTGCCATCCGGCTGTCCCTGACGGGACCGCTGGAGTCCCAGACGATTCTGGTCGAGGTGACGGACGACATCGCCGGCATCCTTGCCGCCCCGCCCCCGGACGAACCCCATGCCTTTACTCCCCTGGCCGACATCGCCGTGATGCGCCACGAAAGGGGAGATGTGCGGCTCTTCGCCAACTGACCGGGATGACGGCAACGTGACTGAACCACTCTCTGCAGCACGAGTCGGAATCGGCGGGCCGGTGGGTTCGGGAAAGACAGCGCTGCTTGAACGCCTGATACCCTCCTTCACCGATCGCGGCACCAGCCTCGCCGTCATCACCAATGACCTTGTGACGCGGGAAGATGCCGAACGGCTGCAGCGCAGTGGTCTGATTGAACCCCGCCGCGTGGTGGCCGTCGAGGCGGGCGCCTGCCCGCACACGGTCATTCGCGAGGACCCGACACTCAATCTCGATGCGGCGGAACGTCTCGAGATGCGCTTTCACCCTCTCGATCTCGTGCTGCTCGAATCGGGAGGCGACAATCTCGCATCCACCTTTTCTCCCGAACTTGTCGACTACTGGATCTTCGTCATCGACGTGTCAGGTGGCGGCGACATCCCGCGCAAGCGGGGTCCAGGTGTGCTGCAGGCGGACCTCCTCGTGATCAACAAGGCGGACCTGGCGCCCCACGTCGGAGTCGATCTCGCGGCGATGACGAGGGAGGCCCGCGACGTGCGCCGCGGCAGGCCCGTCATCGTCACCAATTGCCGGACCGGCGAAGCGGTCGACGATGTCGTCGATCACATTGTCCGCAACGTGCTGTTCGACGGCTGATGAGCCGGTTTGCGACGGAACATGGCAGGCAGCTGGCACTGGACTTTGCGCGAGCGCCTTCGGGCGGGACTTTCCTGAAGCGCCAGTACGTCGCCTTTCCCTTTCACATCACCCGTCCGTTTGACGATGGTGACGGACTGCTGGTGATTCTCCAGTCGCTCGGAGCCGGCCTTGTCCAGGGCGACCGGTTTGCCGCCGGAATTGTCGCTGGCGAGGGGACCGCGGTGACCATCCGGACGCAGGGGGCGACCATCGCCCACGCCATGCCGGCAGACGACGCCCTGCAGCATGTCCGTCTCGATGCGCATCCGGGCAGCCGCCTTGTCTGGCAACCACGCCCGCTGGTGCTGTTCCCGGGCGCACGGGTCCGCACATCGCTGGAAGTGGTGGTTCATGACGGCGCCGACGTCATGTGGTGTGACGCTTTCCTGCCCCACGATGCGGGCGAACCCGGGAAGCATTTTGCGTCCCTTCAATCGGAGACGGTCGTGCGGGCCGATGATGGCACCCTGCTGGTGCTCGACCGCGTGCGAACGTCCGGGAAGGATCTCGCGTGCTCGGGTGTGGCGGTTCATGGCACGATCGGCATGGTCGGCGGCATCGCTGCGGCGCCCGGCCTCGCGGATACCCTGAGCGTGGCGGTGGCGCTATCCGGCGCCTATGCCGGTGTGTCGTCGCTTCCGGGAGAGTGCGGCCTGCTCGTGCGTGTTCTGGCGGACGATGGCGCCATGCTGGCGCGCGCGGTGGAGGACGTTGTGGCCGCGGTCGCGCAACATCCCCGGTCAGTGCTATAGGGAGGCCCGTCAGGAGACTTGGGGTGAAGAGGCATGACACGCACGATCAACTCGGTGGCCGTGATCGGCGCCGGAACCATGGGAACCGGCATCGCCGGCAAGTGCGCGGACGCGGGATGCAGGGTCCTTCTCATTGACGTGGATCGCGACACCGTGGATGCGGCGATGCAGCGCATCACCGACGGACGTCCTCCGGCCATCGACAATCCCGAAAGCGCCAACCTGATCGAGACCGGCACCTTCGACGATCTGGCGATGATCAGGGGTTACGACTGGATCTGTGAGGCTGTCATCGAGGATCTCGCAACCAAGCGCGACATGTTCACGAAGCTCGAGCACTGGCGCAGCGACGGTTCGGTGATCTCCACCAACACCTCGGGCATCCCGCTGCGTTCGATCACCGAAGGCATGCCCGGGAGGTTGCGCCGGGATGTTGTGGTGACCCACTTCTTCAATCCTGTGAAAGTGATGAAACTGCTGGAAATCGTTCCCGGTGAGGAGACGGCGCCGGAGGTGGTCGAGGCGATGGCGGAATTCTGCTCGACCAAACTCGACAAGGGCGTCGTCCATGCCAAGGACACCGTGAACTTCATCGGCAACCGCATTGGCTGTTTCTGGATGCTGTCGGGCCTCCACAAGGCCAGAAAGGCGCGTCGCGAAGGTGGTCTGCAGATGGAGGAGATCGATGCCCTCATGTCGGCTCCTGTGGGGCTGCCGCCGACGGGACTCTACGGGCTGATCGATCTCATCGGCCTTGACGTGATGGACCTTGTCGGCAGAAATCTGGCGGCGAATCTCCCCGAAGGCGACAAGGGCCGCCTCTACACGACATTTCCGGAAGAGGAGCAGGCGATGCTTGCGAGGGGCCAGCTCGGACGCAAGACGCGGGGCGGCTTCTACAGGGTCACCAGGACCGGGGACGGTGGCAGGCTGCGCGAGACCTTTGATCTCGATGGCGCCAGTTGGCGTCCGTCGACCGCGCCGGACATTGCCGGGACTGCGGCGACTCCACGGGAACTCATGACCGCTTCGGGTGCCGCGGGAGACTTCGCTCGGGATCTCATGGGCGGTGTGCTCGCCTACGCTGCCGGCCTGGTAGGCGAGATTTCCGATGACATCGTCAACATCGATCGCGCGATGCGCTGGGGGTTCGCCTGGAAGAGAGGGCCCTTCGAACTCATCGACGACATCGGACACGACACACTGGCCGCCATTCTCGAAAGGTCGGGAGAGCCGGTGCCGGCAATGCTCCGCGTTGCGAGGGATGCCGGGGCATCAACCTTCCACGACGGCGACCGCTTCCTTGGCCTGGACGGTCACTGGCACGACATCCCTGACTGAGCACGCATCAACGGCGTCCGAATCTGTGCCGGATGGCCCGCAACTCATGGCCCGATGAGGGCGATGGCGACATCCACATGCCCTTCCGTGGCCGGGCTGATCGTGATCAGGGCTTCCTCGAGGACGCAGATCCGCGCTTCGCCGATACATGCGCCGAAGGTGACGGCGATGGCAGCCGGCTGATGAAGGCGGCCTCGGTCGAAGGGGAATGTCTCCAGAACCGGGCCATCGAAGTAGTCGGCGTCCACCCTCACCACCCGCGGCAGTTCACCCGTCCATGGCCGGCCGTCTTCCGCCGGGGCGAATGCGACCCCGAGTGTGCCGGAGAGCGTCACCTCGGGAGGCGGCAGAAGGGCGATGGCAAGAGTCCTTCCCTGGTTCACGTAGGCCTCGATCCGCACGGAGGTGGCGGAAAGGACGCCGGTGACGCTGCCGGCCAGCGCCGGCGACATCGCGATGAGGACCGCAAGGAATGGAAGGGCGCGCTTCATGGGCCTGAGGATAAGGCATCACCCTGAAGCATCAAATGTCCCGTTTCTTTGCAACTGGACAAAATGCCGTGATGACGGCACACATCGGGTTTGATTGCGGCACCAGGTCATCATGATGTCCCACGACCACGAGGTCGCCAGGCGGCGCACGTTTGCCATCATCTCCCACCCTGATGCCGGCAAGACGACGCTCACGGAAAAGCTGCTGCTGTTCGGCGGCGCCATTCAGCTTGCCGGGGCGGTCAAGGCGCGCGGTGAACGCCGCCGGGCGCGCTCCGACTGGATGAAGGTGGAACAGGAACGCGGCATTTCGGTGACCGCATCGGTGATGAGCTTCACCTACCAGGGGTGCGCCTTCAATCTGCTCGACACCCCCGGCCACGAGGATTTCAGCGAGGACACCTACAGGGTGCTGACAGCCGTCGACAGCGCCGTCATGGTGATCGACGCCGCCCGTGGCATCGAGGCCCAGACCCGCAAGCTGTTCGAAGTGTGCCGCCTCAGGGACATGCCGGTGACGACTTTCATCAACAAGATGGATCGCGACGGGCGCGATCCCTTCGATCTGATCGACGAGGTCGAACAGACACTGCAGATCGAGATGGCACCGGCGAGCTGGCCCATCGGCATGGGGCGCGACTTCCAGGGATGCTGGGATCTGGTGCACGACCGCCTTGTTCTGATGAAGCGTGGCAAGGGAGAGACAATCGCAGACGGCATCGCCTGCGAAGGCATCGATTCGCCCGAACTCGACACACTGCTTCCCGGTCACGCCGTCGCGCAACTGCGTGACGAGGTCGAGATGACCCGGGAGCTGATGGCCCCTTTCAATCGGCAGGACTACCTCGCGGGCAACCTTTCGCCTCTCTATTTTGGCAGTGCCCTCAACAACTTCGGCGTTCGGGAACTCATCGGCGGCCTGGTGGGGAACGCCCCGCCGCCCGGTCCGCGGCCGGCGCTTGAACGCACGGTTGAACCGACCTCAGACGAGGTCACCGGCTTTGTCTTCAAGATCCAGGCCAACACCGATCCGCGCCATCGTGACAGGATCGCCTTCGTTCGCCTGGTGTCCGGGCATTTCCGGCGAGGCATGAAACTGAAGCACTCGCGGACCGGCAAGCACATCATCATTCACAGCCCCCAGGTCTTCATGGCGCAGGACCGTGAACTGGCCGAAGAGGCCCATGCCGGCGACATCGTTGGCGTCCCCAATCATGGCAACCTCCATATCGGCGACACGCTGTCCGAAGAGGGGGACCTCACGTTCACCGGCATTCCGAGTTTCGCGCCCGAACACCTGCGGAACGTGCGCGCTGCGGACCCCCTCAAGTCCAAGCACCTCGGCCGCGCCCTGCGGCAACTGGCGCAAGAAGGTGCTGCCCATGTCTTCCGTCCGGTGCTCGAGTCCGACTGGGTGGTGGGAGTCATGGGGCCTTTGCAGTTCGATGTCCTGGCCGACCGAATTCGCAGCGAATACGAGGTGCCGGTGCGATTCGAGCCCTCGGGCATCCACACGGCACGCTGGCTCGATGCGCCGTCGGAGCGGATGATCCGCACCTTTGCCGACCGCAACCGCGGGGCGATGGCCACCGACCATGTCGGCCGACCGGTGTTTCTGGCGCGCAATGCCTGGCATCTCGACAGGGCCATCAGCGATGCGCCGGATCTCGCCTTCCGGGATGTCCAGGAACACGTTCATGGCGTCTGACGCGGCACTCTTCGGGCTCAAGGGGTTCAGTCATGGCGCCTCGCGCCTGATCACCGTCATGAGTCCGTCGGGCATCGCGGCAGTCACCGGTCGCCTGACCTTCGATCCAGGCGAAATCCGCGCCGAGATCTATCCCGGCATTCTGCCACAATATCACGAGAAGGTGCGTGGCGGCGTCGACCGTCTGGTCGAGCGCCATGGCATCGTGGTCCTCGATTTCCCCGCCTGGACGGAGAAGAAGGCCCGGTTCGGGGCCTCCATCTATTGCTGATATCGCGAAGGAGCGACCGACATGACCGACATCCAAAAGGCCGAACCGGAGACGGCAGGTCTTTCGTCCATGAGACTTGAACGTGTCGGTGACTGGATGAGGCGCTATGTCGATGAGGGCAAGCTTCCCTGGGCCATGACCGCAATCATCCGTGAAGGCGCCCTCGTCTACCGGGAGGCTGCCGGTCTCGCCGATGTGGAGGCGGGACGGGCGATCTTTCCCGATGCCATCTGCCGCATCTACTCGATGTCCAAGCCGGTGACCGCGGTGGCTGCCCTCAAGCTTTACGAACAGGGTCTCTTCGGACTCGAGGATCCGGTCGAGGCCTACATCCCGCAACTGGCCGACATGTCCGTGCGGGTGGGCGAGACGCCCTACGGCATGCATCTCGAGCCCGCCAGGCGGTCGATGACCATCCGCGATCTGTTCTGTCACACATCCGGATTCACCTACAGTTTCAACGGCACCGACGGCGTGGCGGGACTCTACCGGGAAAACCGGGTCGACTTCGGGCCCCGGGCCGGGACACTCGGCGAGGTCGTCACCCGCCTCGGCGATCTGCCGCTCGATCATCACCCGGGAGCACGGTGGACCTATGGTGTCTCCATCGATGTCCTCGGCTACCTCGTGGAGGTCCTCTCCGGCAAGCCGTTTGATCGCTACCTTGCCGAGGAGATCTTCGAACCCCTGGGCATGACCGACACCTTCTTCGAACTTCCCAAGGATCGTGTCGAGCGCTTCGTGCCCTGTTACGAGCGGACTCCCGACAACCGCTTCAGGCGTGTCGATGGCACGGCGGACAGCCGTTTTGCGTCCGCGGTCACCTGTTGTTCGGGCGGCGGTGGCCTGCTCTCCACCATGAATGACTACCTGAGGTTCGCCGACATGCTCCGGGAGGGAGGGCGCGGGATTCTGGGGCGGCGCACCGTCGAGTTCATGGCGACGAATCATCTCCCCGATGACAGCGACCTCGCGGCCATGGGCCAGGAGGTCTTTGCCGAAACGAGCTACATCGGTGTCGGTTTCGGACTGGGCGTGTCGGTGATGCTCGATCCGGCTGCCGCAGGCGTCATGGCCTCACCGGGCGAATTCGCCTGGGGTGGCATGGCTTCGACCGCGTTCTGGGTTGACCCGCTCGAGGACATGGCCGTGGTGTTCATGACCCAGCTCATCCCCTCGGGGAGCTATCCCATACGCAAGCAGCTCAGGGTCCTGGTCAATCAGGCGCTGACAGCGTGACAGCCGGATTGATACGATCGGGACGCCATCGGAGAACCGCCACATGACCGAGACAGCCTTCTTCCCTTCGGCACGGGACTTCAGCCCGCGGGCGCTCGAGAGCGTGACCCTCGACTATGGAGAGGCAAGGCCGCTTCCGGCGGAGGCCTACGTGTCGCAGTCGTGGTTCGAGAGCGAGAGGGCCCGCCTGTGGTCGCGCAACTGGGTGTGCCTGGTGGCCGCGTCCTATGTTCCCGAGCCCGGCGATGTCATGCCGCTGGATCTCGCCGGAGTTCCCCTCTTCGTGGTGCGCGGCCATGATCGCCAGGTTCGTGTCTTCCACAACGTCTGCCCGCACCGGGGCATGCGGCTCGTCGGCACGTCCGGCAAGACGGGCGTGGTACTCACCTGTCCCTACCATAACTGGACCTTCGGTCTCGAGGGCAGCCTGCGTCTCACACCCCACATCGGTGGGCCGGGTCGCCACGAATGCGAAGGGTTCGACAGGCAGCGTTTCCGCCTCAACGAGGTGCCGAGTGCGGTGTGGTTCGATCAGGTCTTCGTCAACCTCTCCGGCGATGCCCCGTCCTTTGCCGACTTCATCCGTCCGCTCGCCCGACGCTGGTCCTGCTTCGATGAGTCGCTGCTCTGTCATGGCGGCGAGGACTCGATCTTGACCTTCGATCTCGAGGCCAACTGGAAACTGGCCATCGAGAATTTCTGCGAGGCCTATCATCTGCCCATGGTGCATCCCGGACTCAATTCCTATTCACGCCTCGAGGATCACCTCAACATCGAGGAGGGGACCTTTTCGGGGCAGGTCAGCCTCGTCTACCAGCCCGACCGCAATGGTCATCAGCTGTCGCGCTTTCCCGGCCTGCCGGAGCCCTGGCAGACCCGAGCCGAGTACGTGGCGCTCTATCCCAACGTCATGCTCGGCATCCACTACGACCACTTCTGGGCGGTCCGCGTACTGCCCGACGGTCCGGGGCGCTGCCGCGAGATCTTCGATATCTACTACGTCGGCACGGGCGCCGCTGGACCCGGTCACGCCGACCTCAGGACATCGGTCCGCGAAACCTGGCGCGAGGTGTTCCAGGAAGACGTGGATGCCGTTCAGGGCATGCAGGAGGGGCGGGCCTCCCCGGGATTTTCAGGTGGTGTCTTCACGCCTGTCCTCGAAGGACCCTCGCACTGCTTCCACCGCTGGGTCGCACGCTCCATGCTGTGAGAAGGCGGCCCCGGTGCCACGCGACGGACTGATGACACGGGTGGTTTCGAGCAAGAGCGACGGGGTGAAGGCCAGGCTGGCCGGCAGTTCACCAAAGTCGGTTGCCGGGCCCGCCTTGCCGAGATGCTGCATGGGCGAGCGGAAGGCCCTCGCAGTCTGGCCACTGGCACGACCGGGTTTCTCGTGGATCGCATGACAGGTTACAGGACTGGCCGAAGCGAGCGACCGGCGCTGGCGCGTTCGACGGAATGCGGAAGTCCCCCGGTTGTCCGGCTTTGCCATGGATGAGGCCCGGCCCGAACCACGCATTGTCGACACCATCGCCTGCCATCTCCGCCTGATGTTCACCGGGCCATGATATCGGCGCCCTCGACCGCGAACCCAGCAGGTCCGGGCAACTGATCGTGCTCATCGTCGATGAGACCGGTGATCTGATTTGGACTGTGGCGCGTCGCGTTTGTGTTCTGGACAAGGGCAGGACGGTGGACGATCCTGACCGCGAGCGTCTCTTGGACACGGAACATGTGGCCACCCGCCTTGCGGTCTGATGGCGGCATGTCCCCAACCTGTCTGACGCAGTGGCCCATGAGCTGACAAGGGGGAACGACGGCCGTGGAAATGATCATGCGATCCTACCCGAACGACTGGGTGACGGAATCCATCATGTACCGGCGCGGTGTCGGTTACGGATCAACGGGAGTCACTCACCATCTCACGGAAGAGGCCCAGGGTGTCTATCACTACACGATTGGCCCCTATTCCGAGCCGGTTCTCCACATCAACCCGGGTGACAGGGTGGTCGTCGAGACATGCGATGCGTTCGAAGGCAAGATCAGGAGCGAATCCGACGTCCCCTCGGAAGTCCTGGAGATGCCCTGGCTCAATCCCCAATGCGGCCCGATCATGGTCGAGGGAGCGGAAAAGGGCGATGTCCTGTGCGTTCATATCGAGCACATGGCGCCACGGGGCCCGAACCCCCGCGGCACCTGTTGCATGATCCGGGAGTTCGGCGCGCTGACCGGCACGACCCTGACGGCAACACTCAACGAACCGCTTCCCGAGATCGTTCGCAAGATTAACCTCGATGAGGAGAAGGTCTACTGGAGCGACAGGGTGACACTCCCCTACAAACCCCACATCGGCACGCTCAGCTGTTCGCCCGAGATCGATTCGATCAATTCGCTGACACCCGACAGTCATGGCGGCAACATGGACCTTCCCGACATGGGACCGGGTACGATCACCTACCTGCCGGTCCGCACCAAGGGTGGCCGTCTCTTCATCGGCGATGCCCATGCCTGCCAGGGCGACGGCGAGGTGTGCGGCGTCGCCGTTGAATTCGCGACCACCACCACCATGACGGTCGATTTGATTAAGAACTGGCCGATCGAGTGGCCACGCCTGGAGGCGGACGACTTCATCATGGGAATCGGCAGCACGCGTCCGCTCGAGGACAGCGCGCGCATTGCCTACCGTGAACTGATCCGGTGGATGGCGGCGGACTACGGGTTCGACCAGTGGGACGCCTACATGATGCTCTCTCAGTGCGGCAAGGTGCGCCTGGGCAACTTCGTGGATCCCAAGTACACGATCGGCGCTGCGGTTCCCAAGAAGTACATCCAGGACTGAACAGCGGCCGCCACCCGGGCGGTCCGGGGGCGTTGATTCGGAGCGGGGCGGCGCATAGGGTTCCCGGCGTCGGGACAACGGAGGTTCGTCATGGCTGAATCGCTGCCGGTGGCGGGGATGACCCGTGACCATCGGACGTCGTTCACCCTGCCTTCGCCGTGGTACTACCGTGCGGACATCCTGGAGCGCGAAAAGGAGGCGATCTTCTTCCGCTCGTGGCGTGTCGTGTGTCACGGGAGCGCGCTCGTCACTCCCGGCAGCTATGTCACCGTCGACATTCACGGTCAGGGCATTGTCTCCATCCGGGGACGGGACGGTCGCCTGCGTGCCTTCTACAACGTCTGCCAGCACCGGGCCCACGAACTGTTGCAGGGAAGCGGTTCCGTCAAGGCCGCCATCACCTGCCCCTACCATGGCTGGGCCTATGGCACCGACGGGTCACTGAGGAACGCCCGGCTGTGTGACCGGGTGCCGGATTTCGACAAGTCCGACTTCGGTCTCGTGCCGGTGCGGATCCAGGAGTTTGCCGGCTTCATCTTTGTCAACCTGGACAACGACGCGCCGCCGATGAACGAGTGGGCGCCGGGTTTCGAGGAGGAGTGCCGGCGCTGGTTTCCCGATCTCGAGACGGTCACGTTTGGCGGCCAGAAGGACTTCTCCATCGCCTCCAACTGGAAGGTGACCGTCGAGAACGCCATCGAGGGCTACCATTTTCCCAATTCCGGACCAGCCCACCGAGAACTCACCGACATCATCGACATGGAAACCACCAGGCTTCATGTACATGATCACTGGCTGGCAATCATCGCACCGCCGGGCAAGAACCAGCCGGAGGTCTATCCCTTCCCCCGGTCCGGTCCCGGTGGCCAGACGGACCATTTCATCACGCTCTACCTTTGGCCGGACTGGATCATCTATTCCTGGCCCCATGCCGACATGATCTCGACCTACCTGACGCGGGCCACCGGCGCACAGTCAGCGGTTGTGGAGAATGCCTATTTCCACGTTCCCGGCCGCGGTGATGACGAGACCACGCGCGCTTCGGAAGCCTGGTTCAACGAAGCCCTCGGGCCTGAAGATGCGGCCCTCAATGAGGGTGTCCAGCGAGGTATCGTGTCGCGGGGCTACCACCAGGGCAGGTTCATTTCCCGGGACGGTGAACCAGGAGACAGCGAACACTGTGTCCATGCCTTCCAGACCTGGGTGAGAGAGGCGTTGGAAGGAGACGTAACCTCATGAGCGACGCACGCATGTTCCGTGGGCATGACCTCGATCTTTCCGTGGCTGACGGCAGTGGCGGCAACGTGGTGGCAACCGTCAACTCGGCGATCAGCACCACGTTGGGAGGTGGCATGGGAGTGTTCGAGAACTGCAGCATTCCGTGGACCGTGACCTATGACGAGATCATCTACGGCATCGACGGTGAACTGGAAATCCACACCGACGAGGGACGGCACCGCATCGGCCCCGGGGACATCATGTGGCTTCCTGCCGGAACCCGGCTTACCTATGTGGCGCGTGAACCGGCGAGGTTCTTCTTTGCCGTGGCTCCGGTGACCGAGTCGAAAGCGGGAAGCAGCACCCATCACCACGTCCCCGTGCCTCCGGTTCCCCTGGACTGACATCGCTTCATGCGGGTGACCGGCTTCCCGAAGAACGATCATTCGAACGGCTGGTACAACATCCTGGAGGAACATCCTCCGGCGTGTGTCTGGGAAGGTGAGGGCACAGCCGACTGGGCGGTGATTGGTGGTGGTTTCGCCGGTCTCGCCGCGGCCCGGCGCCTGGGTGAGTTGCGGCCCGGTGACCGCATCGTGCTCCTTGAAGCGGGACGTATCGGGGAGAACGCCTCGGGGCGCAATTCGGGCTTCATCATCGATCTTCCCCATGCGCTGTCACGCGAACAGCCTGAACACGATCACCGGCAGATCCGCATCAACCGGCAGGCCATCGCCTGGCTCGGGGATCTCGTGAAACACCACCAGATACGCTGCCATTGGAGCCGTCGCGGCAAGGTGCACGTGGCGGCCACGTCTCGAGCGCGCCGGAATCTCGATGTCATGCAGGCTCGCCTCGGCGATCTTGGCGAGGACTGTGAGCGATGGGATCGCGGACGTCTCGCCGCCTTCCTCGGCACGGACAGCTTTGCCGATGGTCTCTTTGCGCCCGGGTGCGTCCTGATGCAGCCGGCGGCGCTCGTGACAGGACTGGCGCGCACCATGCCGGACAATGTCGAGATCTTCGAGAATTCTCCGGTGCGGGAGTTCCATGACGGCGCAACAAAGACCCTTGTGACCTCAACCGGGCAGTTGACGGCGCCACGGATCATTCTGGCGACCAACGGCTGGACCTCCGCCTTCGGGTTTCTCGGACGGAAACTGCTCACCATCCACACGTTCGCCAGCCTCACCCGACCGCTTGACGATGCCGAACAGAAGGCTCTGGGAGGCGAGGGAGACTGGGGAACCATTCCGGCGTTCCTGGGCGGGACGACGATGCGCTACACGAGGGACAAGAGGCTGCTCATCCGGCTGGCTCTGCGTTACCGGCCGGACTTCATGATCACCAGGCGCGATCTGGCGACGGTCCGGCGTCAGCACGTCCACTCCCTTTCCAGGCGCTTTCCCATGGTGCCGCGCGTCACCTTCGAACACACCTGGAGCGCACCTTCGGTGCTGAACGGAACAAGTAACACATTGAATTAAAACGCATTCTCTCTCAAGGACTTTCGCCGGGGAAGCGGATTCACCTCGTTTCCGCTTCCCCCGGTGCAACATGAACCGGGGAGAATGCCATGGTGAAGAGCCGCCTTACGCAACGTCGGGTCGATGCCCTCAAACCACTAGAAAAGAAGCCCCAGGATATCCGCGATTGTGTCATCCGGGGCTTTGGTGTCCGTGTCCTGCCGTCAGGTCGCAAGTGCTACTTCCTCCACCGTCAGGTCGACGGCACGAGGGTCTGGCACTCGATAGGTGATGCCCGGAGCATGACCCTGGAGTGCGCCCGGGAACAGGCGGCATCCCTGCTGGCGTCACGGTCTCGGAACGACGGGGCATTTCCCGATGATGGCCAGACCATCCTTTTCGAGGATGTCGCGGAAGAGGTTTTCCGGCGCTACAAGCGGCACTGGAAGCCACGGACATTGAGAGTCAATCTCGGCTACTGCAGGAACCAAATTCTGCCGTGGTTCAGGGGCCGTGCCATAGGGGACATCACACGCCGTGACGTCCAGCGGTGGTTCGCTTCGCTTCACGCAACACCCGTTGCCGCGGATCGCTCCGCACCGGTTCTTTCCGTGATCCTTGGCCAGGCCGAGGTCTATGGCTACCGCGCGCAAGGCTCCAATCCCTGCACCGGAATCAAGCGCTATCGCCGGCGCAATCGCGAGAGGTTTCTCAACGACGACGAGATCCGGCGGTTGAGCCGTGTTCTCGACAAGAGGCTTGCGAAGCAGCCTCTGTTGACCGCGGTCGTGCGGCTGCTAGTTCTCACCGGGTGTCGAACGTCCGAGATCCTCAGCCTCAAGTGGCCGGACTACCGAGAGGGCAAGCTCTACCTGCGCGATTCCAAGACGGGCCCTCGCACGGTCTGGCTGTCATCGCCCGCGCGCCGGATACTTGATGGTCTGCCCCGGCGGGGCTGCTGGATGTTCCCGTCCCTTCGTGGGGGTCGCCAGCTTTCGAAGGACACGCTCCACCTGTTCTGGTGCGACGTGAGTGCAGAAGCAGGCATCGCGGATGTTCGCTGCCATGATCTGAGACACACCTACGCTTCGGTGGCGCTCGCTCATGGCGAGACGATCCTCACCATCGGCAGACTCCTTGGCCACAATGATCCGGCAACCACGTTGAAGTACACGCACCTTGCCGATGCATCGGTCCACGAGACAGCCGAAGCCCTTGTTCCAATTCTGGGTGGGGAGGGCTGACCCATGACACGAAAGATGCGCCTGAGCGACCGTGCCGTTGCCAGGCTCGGTGCGGCGGCGAGCGAATATACGGTCTGGGACATCCGGATCACGGGTCTCGGTGTCAGGGTCCGGTCATCCGGCCACCGGTCGTTCGTCGTCCTGGACAACCGCAATGGTTCTTCAAAGCGCCGGACCCTCGGTCCCGTGACACACATGACCGTCGACGAAGCGCGGTCCCGGTATCTGGCCATTCAGTCCGGCGACATGGACCTTCTCAACGACACGCTTCCTGTTCCCGTACCGCGGTTCGGCGACTTTGTCTCGGAAGTCTGGCGATCTGAGTGTTACGACCGTTTCAAGCCAACCACCCGTCGTTCCGTCGACATCGCGCTCAAGAGCCAACTGTTGCCGACATTCGGCGACATGCCGCTTGACCGGATCGGACGAAAGGAGGTGATCAAGTGGTTCGACCGCTACAGTGGGATGGCGCCAGGCGGCGCCAACAGGACTCTCGACACGTTGCGCCAGATTCTCGGTCACGCGAAGGTTCATGGCCATCTCGAAACCAACCAGGCAACCAGAATACGCCGGAACCCGAAACGCAGGTTCAACCGGTTCCTGTCCCGCGGCGAGGCCATTCGCCTACATGCCGAACTGGACCGATTGGTCTCCGAACGCCCGGCGCGGGCCGCGCAGGCGGACGTCATCCGTCTGCTCTACTACACCGGTTGCCGTTCAAGCGAGATCCGGACTCTCAAATGGTGCGAGGTTGGCGCCGACATTCTCGATCTCCAGGACAGCAAGACGGGACCGCGGAAAGTCTATCTGAACAGTGAAGCCCGTGAGATCATCGAGCGACAACCCCGGACCGGCAGCGAGCATGTCTTTCCCTCGCCCTGCGATCCCACCGTGCCGATATCGAGGTCCATGCCACTCTGGCTCACCCTTCGCAAACAGGCTGGCATCGAAGACGTGCGTCTTCATGATCTGCGTCACAACTACGCCTCGCATGCCGTCCTGAACGGCGTTCCACTTCCGACAGTGGCGAGGCTGCTTGGTCACCGGCAGGTTTCAATGACTCTGCGTTATGCCCACGTCGCGGACAAGGAAGTGGAAGCGGCGGCAGAACGGATCGGTGTGGCAATCACGGCAATCGGCGATGCAAATGAATGACACGGCCTTCACTCATCAACCTGAGGTCGGCGTGGTGCTTTCGTTCTGGTCGTTGCGCCCTGACCCATTGCCACCGAAGTAGAAGCCGACAACGGTTCCGGCGATACCGGTCAATGCCGCCACAATCTCGGTGAAACGCGAACCTTCGTGAGGCAACGCTCGTGCCCCGAACACCAGGAAAACGACAAAGGAACCGACCACGGCAAGCGCCAGCATGGATCTCACGGACCCTTGAGGCAGGGCAAGTCCCTTCAGGGGGACATCGTTGCGCGTTCGTGCTCTCCAGGCTGCGTATGCCGGAAGTACGACTAGTACGATGATCAGAAGAATGCTCTCGGCAACCAGTAGCGGAATGAAATCGCCTGTTGCGAGGTTGGCTGCATCAGTATCCATGGACTCAGTTCTCCCCGATTGTTGTGGTGGTGGCGCCCCGGAGCAGAGGTGCAGTGCATCTGGTTCCCTGCCTGTCGTCTGGCCTCAGACCCACGCAGCGGTCAGCACCATTGCTCCTGCGGTATCATCCAAACTCCGTGATGCAGTCGCCCCTTCGATAGCCGCCAGTGCCGATGGAATGGCCGAATTCCAGGTTCGCCGTCCAGCGCACGTGCGCCCGGCGCCGCGCCGGGCTTTCGACACCCGGTCTCAAAACAGCCTGTTCAGCCCGAGCCGGAACTGAATCAGCCTCCGGTCATTGAGCGAGATCGTCGACTCGGTCTGCGCCCAGTCCAGCATCAGGACCGGCTGATAGCCCTCCCAGGAGACCTTGCGGTGCGACAGCGTCAAACCGGCGTTCCTCGTCCGGTCCTCGCGCCGCTTGAGAAACGTCGCGTCCGTCTCGTCGAACCTAGCCGTGCTCAGCCCGAGGCGGAGCGATCCGCTCCAGTCCTCCCCGATATCCGCCGCATAGGCGAGGCTCAGTCCCCGCGAGCGCCAGTCCAGGCTGCTCCTGTCCGCGGTCTCGCGCGAGAGCGTGCCGCCCGCCGTCAGCCAGCCGGGCCCGGCGCGGCGCGAGACCGAGAGCGCCAGTGACCGTCCCACGGGATCGACCTCGCCGGGCTGGTCGTCATGGCGCGTGATCCAGAGCCCGGGCGCAACGCCTAGGCCCTCGGACAGCAGCGCCGCCATCCGGCTCTCGGACGGCATCAGGCCGAGCACCGCCGCCACCTGGTGCGCGTCGATGCGCGCATGCCGCGCCCGGATCGACCGCCAGCACCAGCGCCGCCACCCGGTGCCCCCCGAAGTCTGCCGTCGCGTCGCCCACCGGCATGACGTGCAGCGCCAGCCGCGCGTGCCCCGAAGGGCGCCGGACCGTCATCGAGCCGCCGGCCGGGGCCGTGCCCCACGCGTCCGGCAGCGCCCGCGCCAGGAGCCGCTGCAGGCAGCTGCGGTCCGCTGGCAGCCCGGCGTCCAGGGCGCCGTCGCGGTCGACCAGCGCTTCGCCCGGCGCAGGATCTCCGGCGCTGGGGCGTTCGCCGCCAGCACCCGCCCGCCGCGGTCCAGCTGCACCGCGCCGATGCGATCGCTCTCCAGCAGGCTCGCCGGGCCGGCGTCCAGGGCCTCGGCCGCCCCCAGCGTCTGCCGCACGCGGACGAACTGTCGGACATGCGGCACCAGGGCCTCGATCGGCCGGAGCCGGGCGCACTCTCAGCCGCCTCCGCAGACAGGGTCGGCCAAGCTCCAGACCAGGCGCAGGCCGTCCGGATCGTGGAAATGCGCGTTCAGGCCGTCCCGGGCGCACCGCGTCCTCCCTTTCTGCTACCCCTCGTTAGCGCGCCGGCACGCAAAATGAAAATGCCGGTCCGCGCGGATCTCATGTCCCGGAAGGCATGGGGCAGAAACATGGCGGGACCGGCAGGATCGCGCGGTCCGACGACACGACAGGTTGCCGATCCCTCTTGACGCTGCCCGGTCGGTGCTGCACGCCGAACACGGGGCGCGAGGCGGACATGCATCGGATCGACGGCGCACGATTCCGGACGGCGCTCCTGCCGCTTGTCGTGGTCGTGTGGGTCCTGGCCGCCCATGGGCGGACCGCCGCTGCCGCCGAAGACCTCCGCGCGGCGGGGGCGGACGCCGCCTTGTACGCCCCCTATCTGAGCGCAGGCGTGGCCCTGGTCCGCGCGCGGGACACCCGGTTCGTCGATGGTGCCGACGCCGGCAATGCCGCGCTCTACGGAAGCCCGCAACTCTTCGACTCTGGCGCCCTCGACGACGGTCTGCAATTTCATACGGCTGCGGGCCTCCGCCTGCCATGCCGGCTGCGCGCGCAGCTGGAATTCGTCCTAGCGCGTAGCCTCGAATGGCGGGGCAACACGAACTACCGGGCCTCGGGCGCCCGTCAGCCTTCCGGGGCAAGGCTGGATACCTGGCAGCTGCTCCTCGCCGGGTTCCACGATTTCCCGGGATGGGAGATCGCCCCTGGCCGCCGGGCGCGGCCCTTCCTGGGCGCCGGGCTCGGGATCGCCGGCTACCGCCTCGGCGGCAACATCCAGCGCTTCCCCGAACCGGACGATCCGCAGGGCCCCCTGCGCCGGTGTCCGGGCGGCGAGATCCCCTTCACCGCCCTCCCCGGGGGAAGCGGGCGGAACTTCACCTGGTTGCTGACCACCGGGATCGCGGTACCGATCGGCGACAGCATCCACCTCGATGTGAACTACCGGTATACCGATGCGGGAGAGATCCGGACCGATGTCGGCGACATCGCCATCGTGCGCTACCGCGAGGACGGCGCCCGTAGAGAAATCCCGGTCCGGATCAACGAGACCTCCGCCGACCACCGGACCCACGCATTGCTCGCGGCGCTCCGGTTCGAATTCTAGCTCCTGGGGGCGCAGCGTTTCCGTCGCGGCGCAACCGTGCGGGTCCGGGAGGCCGCCCGGGGACGCCCGGCGTTCCCGCCGCGGCGCACCTGGGCGGGGCGGGGGGCCCGCCGGGGGAGGGGGGGGGGGGGAAGAAGGGGGGCCGCAAGCCGCAGGGCAAGGCATCCCCCCGCCGTCATTCACCGACAGGGCATGCCGCCGCTCACGAATTGTGGGTCTGTGAGTTTCGCGTACTTTGTGTTTCTGTTGTGCGGAATGCCAAATTGAATCGCTGCTACCGATCCTTTGACGACGGAAGGCCCTCGAGGCCCGTGATGACGGACATGGGCCCATTTCTCGGCGGCCGTTCTTGCCGCTGTGCGCCCTTGGGAGTTCAAGCTCTAGGGCCTGCTTGCCGATCGGGCGTTCCAGCGTCGCTGTTGACTTCGGGCGAAGCGAATAGGCATCGTGAGTCGCGAGTCATTACCGTGTTGCTGGTCTCCAGCGTGATCGAACCAGTACGAACTTGACGATGACAGAGCGTCGGACCAACATTGCCGATGGACATAAGCTACATTGATTTCGCCAAGCAGTTCATCGGCGACTATTGGCCGTACGTCACCGGCGTCGTGGTCCCCGCCGTGGCAACAGCTGTCCTTACCTACGTTCGCCGTCCCAAGTCGACAGCACGCGACACCGGTCCATATTTCTCCGAAGCCGAACTCCTAACCCCACCGCTGGTGCGACCCGCATACAGCGACAGGATGGCCTATGTACTCGCGGAGATGTCCGATCTCGCCTACTACCGATTCGAAGGCCAAGGAGGCTTCATCGAGGACGCCGTTCAGGTAGCCCTCGAACAGAATCTCACGGAACATCAGGATATCCGAGAGTTCCTGGACAAATTCTCCACGGACCTCATGAGCGGGCGGCGTTTGAGCCTGGGTGCGTTCCAAAATATTCTCGAGAACTCTGCATTCTCCTTGGTGGGCGTTATCGACGTCCGGGAAACCCAAGGATTCGTGTGCAAAAGGACAAGCGCCGATGAACCGCCGTATCTGGTGCTCGCCTTTCGCGGAACCGAGAAGAAGATATCCGACTGGCTAACCGACCTGCGATGTGTCCCGACGGTCGAAGGAAAGACCAAGGTGCATACCGGTTTTCTGGACGCGTTCACCAAGAATGTCGATGCCGAGGGAAGGACGGTGGAAGAGGTGGTCAGGAATATCCTCGGAGGGTCAGACGCGAAGGATGAGCACGGCAATCCGCTACCCCTGTTCATTACCGGACACTCACTCGGCGGGGCCCTGGCCTTGTTGGCGACCAAGCTGGTCGCATCCGACGTAACCGGTGCCTGCTATACCTTCGGCGCGCCCAGAATCGGCAACTACGAACTCTTCCGCTTCATCAAGACACCGGTCTATAGGGTCGTCAACTCAAGCGATATCGTGCCACGCGTCCCTCCCGGCGCCGTGATGCTGTTACTGACACATGCAGCCAAGGGCGCTTCGTGGCTGACAGGGTTCGTCCCTCCGGTGTCTTCCCTGTTCGGCAAGCTCGAGGAGCTTCTGGACAAGCTGAACGGTTACAGACATTACGGCGACATGCGATACTTGACCGATGTCGCCGAAGGAAGGTTCGACACGGTGCGGCTGCTGCCCAATCCGCCGACTATCGACAGGATTATGTGGATGTGGCGGCACATCGGCATCAGCGTTCTTGTACCCGTCAAGAGTCACGGCATGAGCATCTACCGCAAGAAGCTCGCCAGCATTGCGATCGATCGCAACCGGGTGCGAGGTGGCTAGTGTTCTGTATCGTTAATTGATTGACAGTAACGTTGTATAGTTTCGAGGATCTGGTCTGCGCTCTTGGTCCAGATGAAGGGCTTGGGTTGTTCGTTGTAGACGTCGAGATAGTCGTTGATGGCGGTTTCGAGGGCCTGTGTGCTTGCCCAGGATCCGCGGCGGATCTGCTGGCGCGTGATTTCGGCGAACCAGCGTTCGACCTGGTTGAGCCATGAGGCGCTGGTGGGTGTGAAGTGGAGGTGGAAGCGTTGGCGGCGGGCCAGCCAGGTGTGGATCAGAGCGGTCTTGTGCGTGCCATAGTTGTCGAGCACGAGGTGGACATCGAGGTCCCGGGGCACGGCCTTGTCGATGACGCTGAGGAACTTGCGGAACTCGACGGCGCGATGGCGACGGTAGCATCGGCCGATCACCTCACCCGTGGCGATGTCGAGGGCGGCGAAGAGTGACGTGGTGCCGTTGCGCCGATAGTCATGGGTCTGCCGTTCCGGCAGTCCCGGACGCAGGGGCAGGATCGGCTGTGTGCGGTCCAGCGCCTGGATCTGGGACTTCTCGTCGACGCACAGCACGACCGCCCGTTCGGGGGGCGCCATGTAGAGACCGACGATGTCGCGGACCTTCTCGATGAACAGAGGGTCCCGCGACAGCTTGAAGGTCTCGTGACGATGGGGCTGGAGAGCAAAGGCCCGCCAGATGCGGCTCACCGCCATCGGGCTCAGACCGACAGCCTGGGCCATGGAACGCGTACTCCAGTGCGTTGCCCCGCGTGGCATCGATTCCAGGGTGGTCGTGATCACCCGCTCCACATCCTCGTCGCTGATCCGTCTCGGTGCACCCGGACGCGGCTCGTCCAGCAACCCGTCACAGCCCTTCTCGAGAAAGCGGTGACGCCACTTGCCCACCGTGACCCGCGTCGTCTCCAGCCTCTCGGCCACCGCCTTGTCACTCACCCCTTCGGCACAAGCCAGCACAATGCGGGCCCGCAACGCCAGCGCCTGCGACGTTTTCGAACGTCTCAGCCATCCCTGCAACTCCTGGCGTTCGTCGTTGGAAAGCTCAGGGACTTGCCGTGTATGATGATTGGCCATGACACAGCCTCCTTCCACACGACTGTTGTGTCATGACCCGTGTTTACTGTAAAGTCTTTTCTGTTACGTAACACTAGCCCGCTTTAGCCCGTCCACGACCACACCGATACCCCCGCAATCTGGGCAATCGACGCATAATTCTTCTTATCCTTCGCGTCTGAGGTGCGATGTGCGGAACCCGCGGCCGTTTCGGCGGTGTCAGGAGTGGCGCAGACGTGTGGTGTGTCCTGTCCGCTGTTTCTCGGCCTGTTGGGTCGGGACCGGATTCGGCTCGTACCGAGCTTGGAGTGTGGCGTCGTCGGCGGGCATGCACGCGGGGGCGTAGCCCATCTTCCCGAGGATCCAGTCAGTGAGGAACATGAGGACCCCTTTCAAGTCTTCGTCCGTCATGAAGGGCTTCGGGCGGGCTTCTGAGATGTATCGGGCGTCGATGAATCCGTGACGGTTTTTCCCGCAGACCTCCTTGATGGTCGGGGGCTCCTCGGTCTCGAATGCCCGCGGGTTGTCCCGTCGGATGCGGTGGACCTTCACCTCGCTTCGGAATCTCCTCTCCAGGAGGTTGCGGGTTTCTTCAGGCAGATCTTCCCAGAGCTCGAGAAGGTCATGCGTGCACAGGGCCCCGCGGCTGTCGTCGCGCGACAGTAGCGCGATCTGCTTCAGCGCGAGCTCGATGCCCAGCGACCTCATGATCAGTCGCGCGCACAGGTACCCGGATATCGGGTCCCTCGGGTCCGTGATCTTCAACGCCCCGTCCTTCGACGGGTCCGGCTCCGGCGGCTGGACTCCGTTCCTCTCACGGTACAATTCGATCATCCCCGGAGTCTTCTCGATTGTCCAAGCAGCTAGGCGCAGGCCTTCGATGCAGCCGACGATGGTGGGGTTGAAGTGCGATCTTCTCCTCGGTCGTGATGCCTTCCCGCTCCCCGTTTGTTCGCTCATTCGACTTCCTCTCTGTCGGCTCGTAGGCCGTGTCTCCGATCGCTCCGGCTTCGGGCGTGTGCGACGGCACCCGCCGTTCCAACCAACTGTACCCGCTGTCAATCGGCGTTCAAAATCGACCCAGAGAGGATGAAGCCGCGCCAGGAACTGACCTTGAGCGGCTGGAAAGGCGCAACTTCCGGTTTGCGTGTCGATGCTGAGTCAAGGTGCCGGGTGTTTCTACCCCTGAAGGACGCGCTGCGGCACGTGCAGGTGGTGCTTCCCGGTCACGCTATACAGCCCTGCTGTCGGCTCACGCCTACCTTCTGGACAACCTGTCCGGAATTCAGGTCGGCGGAGATCGGGAAATGGATGGAGAATTGCGGGGACAAACCTTGGCCACGCGGTAACCCACCCAGATGTTCGGCGGAACTCGTGATTCTGGACGGAAAGACCGCGCAGATCCTCATATCCGCATAGCGCGCCAAGTGCTCGCTATAGTCATCGTTTCTAAGGTTCTGGCGCGACAATCATCAGCAGAGCCATTCGTGTTCGCGGGGCGGGTGGGCCGGTGATCTGCGATGGCCCAGACGGTGGACGAAGCGCCTGTCCGCGGTGACCAGTTGGTCGTCCCGGATCGCACAACGCCTTGCCGGAGCGGGTGAATTTGCGGCCGGTCGGGACGCCTGCAAGCGCCTGACGGCAGTGATCGCTGGGGGAATCGCGGAACAGCACCGACAGGCGTTCCGTGGCAGGCTCGGCTACAGGCTACAAGTGTTGCAATCGCCTCCGTCGCCCTGAGTCATTTGGGTTCGCGCTTGATGGCGAAGGTGGATTCGCGCCGATCGACAAGCAGAGCAATTCACTTGCTGTTGTAAACGTTGAGCACCGAGCACGCGACGTATTGCAGCGCATCGATCGATGCGGCCACCAGATGCTTGGCATTATCAAGGTATCTCCAATTGGGGAAGTCGTTGTCGTGGTCGACCAGAACCTCGCGCAACGATCTCGTTTCCGCAGAGCTCCCAGAGGGCTTGATATTGTCGAAATCCCGGTTCAGTTCGTCCTGTAGGCTCGAAGCCAACGCATCGTACAGCTTGCACAGGCTGTGCGTGCCCTCAGACAGATCATTGTTGTGCTTGGCGACGAGGGCTTTGAGAGCCAACTCCACGATGAAGGGCAGCATGACCTTCGTGGCATAGTTGCAGCCCAGGACCGTCGTATCTACAGCGTTCCCAGCCTTCAGTTGGTCCGGTGACAGGACGCGCTGAACGAGCCGAGGCTCCTGGTTCACGTTGATCAGGATTTGCGCAGCGTATTGAAGCGCAAGTGCCTGACCGTGTCGCAGGGCATGCGGGGTATGCTTGGCGGCCGTCATGAGTCAGACCTCAGTATAGTGCGGGCGGGAACGCGAGATTCCTCATTCTACCCTGGATCGAGCCCCCGCTGCCTCAGCTCGCAGATCCTCGCGCTTGTTCGGCGCCCATGGCCCGAGGACTGGCCGCGCTCTGCAACGTCACACCGCGCCCGTGTCGACCGAAACCTTCGCCGAGACCCCACTCAGCATCCACGCCGTCTCCCGGACATCGCGCTGAAATCCTCGTCGAGAACCGCCATGCGTGAAGTAGTTACCAGTCAGAAAATCCATGGAAGCCTACGATCCTCCGGGACCCGAACGGTTACCGAGCGCTTACCCCCCAGGGGCCACACGGGCTCAGACCGGACCCAGCCGGGTGAGGCCATCCGCATTCCACATGATCTCTCGATTCCCATTGCTAACGGCTTATCGTTTTTTATCAGTGCTTTATGTATTTTTTTCTAAGCGACAGCAAGACGGGCCCGCGGAAGGTCTACCTCAACTGCAAGACACGAGAGATCATCAAGCGGCAGACGCACACCGAGAGCCAATTTGTGTTTCCGTCGCCGCACGACCCGTCCCAACCCACGACACGAACTTCCCGGGTCTGGTATCTCGTGCGAAAGCGAGCCGGGTTCGAAGATGTCCGCCTTCATGACCTGAGACACCTTTGCCTCCTATGCCGTAAGGCAGGGAGTTCCGCTGCCGACGGTGGCGCGTCTTCTCGGTCACCGTCAGGTTTCGATGTCCCTGCGTTATGCACATGTCGCAGATCAGGAGGTCGAAGCCGCAGCGGAACGGGTTGGCACCGCCATTGCCAACATTTGCGAGGCGAAGAAAGCCCACTTTCAGGGTTCATATACGATCACCTGCCATGACCCGCGCCTTTGGTGAGAATCCACAGGCCGTCCGGGGACTGACTGGTGCCCCGGCCCGGCGAACGATGACAGGCCGATGTGACGTTCGCATTCATGTAATCGACGGTAGACCCGGACGAGCGGACCGGGCTTGGTCCCGCCGTGCGGCGGCTGGAGACGTGACGATGTCGTCAATGGCGCAGCGAGGCAGCTGTGAATTGCCTGTTCATGGGCCGCGCATGGGTATCACGAAACGCCCAGCCCAAGCTTGGCGGCAAGTTCAAGCAGTTGCTTCTTGAGGCCCTCTGGCAGCTCGCGGGCAAGAAGGCTCTCGATCAGGTCGCCGGCGCTGTGCCAGACGGGACCGGGCGAGGCCTCCTTGCCCAGGTGAATCAGCAGCCTCGCGACCGTCTCCGGGGATTCGCGCCGGTGTTCCCCCTTGGAGAGGTTGAGGATCGTTGGGGATGCTGACAGAGGGACGTGGGGCATGCGAAGAGCGAGGTCGACGGCTTCCGGGAAGATGGTCTTCAGGGCCGGCAGCCAGCCAAAGACGAGCGCGACCTCGCCGGCGTCGAAGGGTTCGGGAACGCCTTTGATCCGATTCGTCCAGTAGCGCCTGAGCCAGCGTTCCCACCATTCGCGCTGGCGCGCGTCGTCCATGTGGCGCAGGTGAGCCTCGATCTCGCCAGCGAAACGCAGGCGGGCCCTGGGGTTCGCATCCCGGAAGAACGCGGGAATCCATGTCCCGATGGGGTCGTCGGAGAAGTAGGCAAGCATCCCCGTGTAGAGATTGACGAACCGGTCGAGACGCCTGCCGACATCGACCCGGGCGAGGATGCGGGGCACCGCATCGAGGAAGGCGTCCTTGAGGAGGGGGCCGAGGGCGGGTGTCAGACGGCCGGCGGTCAGAAACCCGTCCCAGGCTGCCCAGTAGCCTGCCGTGTTCGGGTGCTGGCTGAACCGCGGCATGAGGTTGGCCCGGGTCCAGTGTTCCTCGGCATGAAGAAGAAAGGCGATCTGGCCCGAAAGGACGGACGTTCCCTGAAGGCCCGCTGCCGAGGGATCCTGAACGATCGCAGAAAGCGCGTGGCGGACCTCGGAAACGCATGACCGGGGAAGGGCGTCCGGGTGCGAGAGCAGCATGGCACGCTGCCTCAGCCAGTAGCGTGCGAGTGTTCCGGCGGGCCGGCCCGTGGCCGCAAAATGCCACGACTCGCTGCCCTCGGATGCGGCATCACGCTCCAACAGGCGCCACAGGCGGACAGCTATCCTGTTGGCCTGTGCGAGCGACGTTTCGTCAGGCGGGGCCTCGGCGTCTTCCAGCCAGGCGAGCAGCAGGTCGGCGATGCGGGCGTCCTGGGCCTTCAGCACCCCGGCCATGGCGAGAAAGTTGAAGAGATCTCCAATCTGCCCCTCGTCAACGTCGGCCTCGCGCCAGGCCCGGATCAGGGAGGCCCAGAGATCGGAGTCCCACAGTTCGCGCCCGGTCAAAGCAGCGGCAAGATCCTTGCCCCACTCGAGCCTGGTCTGCGCAGCCATGGCGACGGCGGAAAGCAGGTCATGGCGGTCGGGGCCGCGCAGGCTTTCCTGTCGGAACGACAGGAGTTGGTCGAGCCACTCGCCAGGCGCCCCGGAGAGCAGCCTGTCGGCAGTCCAGGACTCGACGTGGCCGGTGCGGTCTTCGACCGCAGACGCGCATTCGGGGTACCGGATGAGAAGGTCGTCCATGGCCTGGCGGACGAGCACGCAATCGGGGTCGGCGTCGCGGAGCGATCGAAGCCAGTGGAGCCGGTAGCGGACATTGCGGTGTCCGGCCTCGTCGTCGTCATCGCCAGCGGAGGAGAAGGCAAGAATGGTGTCGACGGCCCGGCGCCGGCGTGGCAGGTCCACCTGGGGATAGATGTCGCGCATGATTCGAGACACCTCCTCGGCCGCGGCGTCATCGTCGAGCCTGATGTTGGCGAACAGCCAATCGAACGTCCCGCAGGCGGAGAGGTCGTTTCTGACCGACAACGTGTGGACGCAGAGTCGCCGCAGGAGCGGTGTCTCCGAGGCGGCGAACTGCGCGCACCATCCGGCCGCTGCCTCGGGATCATTGCAGGCCAACCATTGCAGGCAATCGCGTGCCGCGTCGATCAGGACGTCGACATGGTTGAAACGAGCGCCCCCTTCTACGGTTCCGATGGTATCGCGGCCGAGACTGTCCGGGTCCCGGTCGCAATCGCCTTCCCGCCAGGCGATGAACGCTCGGTGCCGTGCGGCCAGATGTGCCGCCACGGATGTCAGCAACGTCCCGGCCACGGAGGCGAGCCTTGGCTTGAGGCCGTTCTCCCAAAGATCGTGGAACGCGGAGTTGTCGCCTTCCGGGGAGAGTTCGATGTTGATCTTGCATCGAGGGTGGTCGGGATGGCCGAAGAGCTCGTCTTCGAAGTTCCCGAACGGCGGCATTAGGAGAAGGCTGTGCCGGGCCATCGCATCGAATATCTCGATCGCGGAGTGATCCAGACCGGCGTTGATGCAGCGCCTCGCCAGGGGCGAGATCGCATTCGTCTCCAGGTACGGCGAGGCCGCGGCAAGGAGGCAGGAGACCCAGTTTGCCAGGGTGTCCCGGTCCGGCGGGGGATCTTCGCGATAGGCGATCGTGTGAACGAGGTCATGCCAGACATGCGGGTTGAGGCCCATGCCGTGTCTGCCGATGAGCAGAAAGACCGCGTCCGGACAAGAGACGGCGAAGTTATCGGCCATCCAGCCAGCGAGCAGGAGATCGCGCTCCTCGAGATTGTCGGGAGCGAAGAGATGGTCGAGATGTTCGCGCCTGTCGAGCCACTCCAGCCACTCGGGATCGGTTGCGGCATCAATGAAGAACCGTGTCCTGGCGGCATCGGAGAGACCTTCCTCGATCACGGCGGCTTCGCGATCGTCGAGGGTTGGCGGCCGCCGCGCTATCTCCGTGATCTCATGCCGCCAGTCGAGCAGGCCGCGACGTGCATCGTTCGCGAGATCGCGGACTCCCTTGCTCAGTTGAACATGGTCGTCACCAGCCTCTTTGGGATAGGCGACAGGCGTGATCCCGAGGAAGGGCCACCGTTCGCTGTCGGCATCGTCCGTAAGGATGAACCGGCGTCCGGCTTCGCTCACAGGTAGCGCGCGCGCCAGGTATCTCATGACCGTGTCGCTGTGGCTGTAGCCGACGAACATGACCGTGAACGATCGGAACAGTTCGACGAGAAAGCGCCCTGCCCATCCTTGGGTGAGATACGCACGGCCGAAGTCGGCGTCGGTGAGCACCATCTCTTCGGGCCGGACTAGGGACCCGTGAACGTGGACGATGCCGTTGAACGAGCCTCCCAGCGGCAGGGCGGGCGCCCTGAAGATCTCGGGCGCCTCGGAAAACACGTCCTGCGCGGCGTCGCTGAAGAGGAGATCGAAATTGGTGGTGACGACGCGAACCGCAGCCGGGTCGGGATAGAGGCGCAGCAGATCCCGGTGAAGGCCGGTCGGCTCAGGGGTCTCGCCGAAAAGGTTCGTCCGAAGGTTCTGCGCTGCGATCTCGTGGACGTGGACTCTATGGTGCCGGAGCCGGCCGAGAAAGGCGTCGTCGAGTTCATCGGTGCGGCGGACCTTGTCGGTGCCGTCGGCGACCAAGTCCGCAAGCGGGCCGAAGCCCGGCAGACTCGCGGGCTTGCCCATCGAGACGCCTGCGCCGGCGAAGACCACCAGCCGGCCGTCGCGGAGTGCTGCGCGGAGCGGTTCGGGAAATGAGATGCCGGAGGTCATCATGAGTTGACGGAAGGGAGCTTTTTCATTGATTCGGGTGCCGGGAGAGTAGTGGAAATGGTAGCGCGGGATGCAGGTTCAAGGGCGGAAGGAAACGCTTCCCGAAATCCACCGTGCCAAACTGCCACCCTGCCGCTGATATCCTGTTCGAAGTCTCCGTTCTCGATAATGGGTCGAACTGTCGGTCTTCTTTCGAGGTCTTCCCTGGTTAGGGTAAGACCGACGCGGCGTTCAAGCTCTGTGTAGATGCGGTAAAGGTTCGGGTGGAGCTGGGCCGCCCGGCGCAGATCGGCGCGGGACACGATCGACGCAGAAGCTGCAACTCAGACTCGACATGCCGGTGGCGTAGGGCTCAGTGCGGCGACTGGCCGGCATGGCGGATGACGCGGAGTACCTCTTACGTTGAAAGATCGAAGACCGGCAGCCAGTCGAAGGCCTTGCGGCCGGCGACGCTCATTCGGTCGTAGCGCCGCCATAGCGCTTTCCGCGCGCATGCCCATGGCGCTGACGAACCGCGCGCCGAAGCGGGGATGGACCCTGCGATATCGGCTCAATTCCCGCTGGATCGGGACGGACACTATGACGACAAGCGGAGGGTGCCAGCGAGTTTTGCTCGACGGCCAGAGGCCCCGTTCCTCGACCCGTTCGAGCAGGGTCTCCCCGGATGTGACGGGGGGCGAATACTAGCGGCACGCCAGCGGAACGGGTCACCTCGATATGTTCGACCGTGCCGGGCCATCCCACCTCGCCGAGCAGGGCGTGTACCGCGACGATCTGGTCGCGGGGAACGATCCGGGACAGCAGGATGGCCATGGCCTGCGAATCCTTGCCACCGTTAGCCCGCATCGATCACCAAAGCCTTTGCATGGGGATGGGATCCATGGTATATGAACGTGTTATCCGACACTTACATATACAGGAGTTCCCATCCCCATGGTTACACAGTGTACATCACAGCAATTG
>MPMV01000040.1 GCA_002238685.1 bacterium EF100-94H03 bin56 | reverse complement strand
GGCCCTGGCCCTGTTCGACCGGGTCGAAGCCAATCTTGGCGCCGTGAGGGATGAACGCCGGGCGTTGAGGGACCTGGCGCAGGGCCAGCCTCTTCACCAGGCCGAGGGCTACGAGGCATGGCGGGCGCGTGCTGTCGCCGCCATCGACGCCTGGCAGCAGGCGGAAGTCCGGGAAGGTGAACGGGAACGCACCTGGTTCGTCGTCACGGCCCGTCTCGAAGAGGCTCTGAAGTTTGACGACGAGGTGGCGGCGCTGCTCGCCGACTGGGCCGCTTTCGAGAAAAAGGCGGGCGAGCGTGGCATGGAAGCACTCGATCTCGCCACGAACGCTCCCCTTCTGACACGAGCCCAGCGTCTCGTCGACGCCACGCCGGACGGCGAGACCCCGCCTCAGGCCCTGACCGGGATCCTCGCCCGCCACCGGGTCCGGATCGGGGAACGGGAGAATGCGGCGGCGCGTATCGGCGAGGCTCTCGATGACTATGCGTCCCGCCACACGGAGTCTGATGTCCTGCCCTGGTCGCAGGCCTCGAACATCATGGTCTGGTGCAGCAAGACGAGGGTGGCCATCGACACCTGGCGGGCCATGACGGAAACGGCTGAAAGGGATCCTGCTGTCTTGGAGACGGCAACGGTCCTTGAGGACATCATCGCCTTCGAAAAACGTGCCCTCAACGTGACCGTCAGGTTGGGACGTGCCAGGGGCGATGACGGGAAGGCCAACCCGTTCCTCGGGGAGCAAGGCGAAGCCCTGGCCGCGGATCTGCGCTCGCTGCAGATGGGCCTCCCCCGCTCTTGCATGCTGCTGTCGTCGCTTCGGACGGCAGCCGAAGAACTCGACCGCCACGAGATGAGAATCGCCGAACGGGAGGAAGCCGCCGCCGCGATCGGAGGAGCCCTTGATGACTATCGCGCCTGTCACGCGCCGATGCCGAGCACGGACGAGCAGCTCTCCGGCATCAGGGGCTGGTGCGCTCGCACGAAGGAGGCCATCGAGACATGGCGGGCGATGACGGAGACGGGCGGGAGGGATCCGGCGTTGTCGGACACGGTAGCGGCCCTTGAAGACATCATCGCCTTCGAGGAACGCGCCCGCGACGTTGCCGTCAGCTTGGGACGTGCCAGGGGCGACGACGGGAAGGCCAACCCGTTCGTCGGGGTTGAAGGCGATTCCCTCGCCGCGGACTTGCGCTCGCTGCAGTCCGGTCTACCCCGCCACGCGGTGATGCTGTCGTCGCTTCAGTTGGCAGCCGGGGAACTCGACCGCCACGAGATGAGGATCGCTGAATGGCAGAAAGCCGCCGCCGCGATCAGAGGAGCCCTTGACGACTATCGCGCCTGTCACGCGCCGATGCTGAGCACTGACGAGCAGCTCTCCGGCATCAGGGGCTGGTGTGCCGAGACGGAACGGGCCATCGGCGCCTGGCGTGGCATGACGGAGACGGGCGAGAGGGATCCGGCGCTGTCAACTGAGGCAACGGTCCTCGAGGACATCATCGCCTTCGAAGAGCGCGCCCGCGACTTCCATGCGCGGTGGAACAATGCCGACGTCGCCGGCGGCGCGGCATCCCCCTTCCACAACCCGGGCGGCGAGGCCCTGGCCGCGAACTTGCGCACCCTGCAGGCCAGCGTTCCCCGCCATGGGGTGATGCTGTCGTCGCTTGAGGCGGCAGCGGAGGAACTCGATCGCCACGAGGCGCGGACCGCGGAACGGGAGAAGGCGTCAGCGCGCTTTGCCAAGGCCCTCGATGACTATCGTGCCTGCCACGAGCCGATGGAGGAGACGGCGGCGGAGCTCACCAGGATCAGGGTCTGGTGCCACGAGACGCAAAGGGCCATCGGCGCCTGGCGCGCGGTGACGGAAGCGGATCCGGCACTCCCGGAGACGGCCGCGCTCCTCAAGGACCTCATCGCTTTCGAGGAACGGGCCCGCGCCCTTCTCTATAGATGGAGTATCGCCCGCATCGGCGGCCGCGCGACGTCCCCCTTCCTGTACCGGGACGACACGGCCCTGGCGGAGGACCTGTGCGACCTGGCGGACGGTCTCCCGCGCCATGCGATCATGCTGCACGATCTCCGTCCGGCCCTTGAAGGACTGGCCGAACACGAGCGGTCCGTCGCCGAAGCCAGGGAGCTGGTCGAACGCGCCGCCGAGGTCGACGATGCGCGGCGCTCCCTGCTGGAACGCGAGGGCCGCTCGTCGCGGCCGCTCAACCGCCGGTTCAACAAGGCATGGAAGCGGTGGCGCGAAGCCGCGGAGGCGGTGGCGGCGGAGATCGATGCAGCGGACGCTGCGCTGATCGCCCGCGTGGACGAGAACGGCGTGGCATCGCGGGTCAGGGCAGAATATGCGGCCAGCGACCGCCTCGACGGCTTGCCGGGCTGGCTGCTGTTGCGTCTCCACGACAACGCGGTCGCCGCAGGCGCCACCGTGCATCCGGCCATGACGGCGGACTATGCCGGGATCATGCAGGAGATGTATCGCCTTGAGCAGGGCCTCAAGCGGAAGGACCCGCGGCGCCCGGTGCTTCGCGGCGAGATCAATCGTCACAACGAGATCCATGAGACCCGGCGCAGGGTCGCCAGCCTGCTGGGCGAACTGCAGTCCCACAACGCTGAAGCGGCATCGCTCGACGGGGCGGCACGGAGCGAGGCTCTCCCCCTGCAGCAGAGCCACGCCTGGGCCCGGTGGCACAGGGACTCCCGGAGCCTTGAGGAGCGGGCCCGCAAGGTGCTGACCGGAGGTGATTGCCGCACGGTTCTCCACGACGGCCAGGGCACGGTTGAGGCGTTCGAGGAGGCGATCGCTCTCTTCGGGAAGACACGGGCCGCCCATGGCGAGCCGGACGACTCGGTGCGTCGTGAACAGAGGCGCAAGGAGATCGAGGAGATGGTACGCGCCCAGTCGCGCCGCCGCGGTGGCGGTCTCTCCATGTGAACGGCCGGAGACTATTCCGGTCTGTCGTCGTGCCCGGTGCGCTCCAGGTAGGCGGTGACCATGCGCGCGCCGGAGCCGGCGCCGAACTGGCGGTCGAGTTGGCGTTCGAGAACGTCCCGGCGTCCCTGGTCGAGCATGTCGTCCATCGCCATGCGGACAAGAAACGAGATGCGCCCGTGGAGGGTCTTCCAGAGCGGCGTCGCCTTCTCCGGTGGAAGATGCGCGATCAGCCGCCGGGCGGCTTCCGTGATGGTCTCCTGCTGTTCCATGGCAAGGGCGACATCCATGCGGGGCCGGGTGGGATCGACCGCCAGGGCGGCCTCGACGATGAAGGCGGAGACGGACGTGCTGCCGGCGTGCGATGCCCGGGCCTTGATCCTCACCCAGTCCTCGTCCCTGCAGGAAAGCGAGTACTTGCCCTCTCTCTTCGGACGGCGCGTCACGGGTCCGTCTCCGGCGTCTTCAGGCGGCAGAGGAACTCGAGCGCGTCGATGACGGACATGCCGAGATCCGGAACCGGCGCCATCAGGCGCGTCACCATATCGGCCGTGGCCGGGAGATGTCCGAGGAGAGCCTTTTGTTCCGCCGGCGCCGGCATCAGCTCCGCGCCGGCCGGTTCGTCGTGGAGCGCGCAGGCGACCATGAACGCCGAACGGCTCATGCCGGCTTTCTTCGCCCGCCTGGCGAGGATCGCCTGCTGTTTCGCAGTGCAGTAGTAGTTGTGTTGTCGGGCGCGGTCGCCGGTCACCGGTCGAGCCTCCTCATCCGTGCGAGACGGGCGTCCACCCTCTCGCTGACGGCCTTCCAGGCGTCCGGGTCATCGGCGAGGCGCAGCCGCTCGATCTCCTCGAGACAGGCGAGCGAGCGCTCCATGCGGGCCAGCGTGTCGCCGATGCGGGCGTCGTCGGCAGTGCCGCTCGCCACCGCGAGGCGGTGGATGATGAAGGCCGAGACGCGCATGCCGGCGGCTGCGGCGGTCTCCTTGAGGTCCTGCCATTCGGCATCGGTCATCATCACCGTGCGCTGCTTCCTCGTGGTGTCCTTCATGGGCTGCTCCTGTGGTCAGGCTGTGGTCAGGCTGTGGTCACGGCGACTGATGGTGAAAGACCCTTCTTATGGTCACATTGGGGTCGCCCACACCGATGCCGCAAGAACATTCTTATGGTCAGCTTGTGGCCACCATGAGCGATGGTACGGGATCCCTCTTGTGGCCTTCTTGTGGTCCGGCCGGCCTCGACGTTCACCCTCGTTCTTGTTGTCACTTTATGGTCAGGTGATCATGGCACGGATCGATGCTCTGCGTCAGCCCGCAAGGGTGCGGATGCGGTGACCACATGGCGGACTGGCAACATGTCCGTGGACTTAGGAAAGCGCAAGATTACCGGGTGTCTACCCAGGGTGGAGTGACATACGCGATGGCAGATGCCTCGAAGATCCGCAGAATGACCCTCTCACAGCGTATCATGTATTGAGTATGGTGTTTTTCCGGAAATGCAACTCCTGATCGATATATGAGCCACATTTTGGGGTCATTGAGTCCGCGCAACAAGGGTGTTGACAGGCCGCTCATCTATCGGATAACGTGATGTATTCGCGAGAGGGAAAGTGGCGCGTTGTTCGGTGTTCGTGGCGCTGTCAGTGATGACCTTTTGGGTCACACCCTGGAATGTCACCGTCAAAGTGCGCGGAGGATGTTTGACAGCGAGGAAACGGATGGCGCATGAAACGGTGAACAACCGGGGAGATGGAACGGTGAGACGATTCGAGGGACGTGTGGCGATCGTGACCGGAGCGGCAAGCGGGATCGGTGCGGCTGCTGCCGCCAGACTTGCCAGCGAAGGGGCCACCACGGTTTTTGTGGATATCGACGGGAACGGCGCCGCTGCAAAGGCGGACGAGGCCGGAGGAACCGCCCTGGCCCTTCACTGCGACATCGCCGAACCGGAGTCGGTCGCTGCCCTGCACCGGGAGGTGCTGGAGAGATGCGGCAAGATCGATGTCCTTGTGAATGCTGCCGCCCAGGTGCCGTTCGTCGCCTGGGACGATCTCACCTTCGAGGAGTGGCGGCGCGTGCTGCGTGTCAATCTCGACGGGCTCTACCTCATGTGCCGCGCCTCGTCGGATGCCATGCGCCAGAACGGCTACGGCCGGATCGTCTCGGTCAGCTCCAATTCAATCTTTGCCGGGACGCCGAACATGGCGCACTACGTCGCCTCCAAGGGAGGCGTTCTGACGTTCTCACGGGCCCTTGCGACCGAACTGGGCGCGGCGAAGATCACCGTCAACTGCGTGTGCCCCGGCCTCACCGACACCGAGGGCGTGCGCAAGACCGATCATGTCAACGCCTTCGAGTTCGTCGACATGCTGCAGGCGATCAAGGGGCGCGGGGTGCCCGGGGACATCGTCCCGGCCATCGCTTTCCTTGCGTCCGAAGAGGCGCACTGGATCACCGGCCAGGCCCTGACGGCGGACGCCGGCATGGTGCGCTGGTAGGAAGCAGGCGATCCCTGTCATGGAGCACGGCAGTCGAGGCGGTCTCCGTCGGTTGCACATCTGAACGTCCGGTCATGACCGCCGCCAGCGGAAAGGTCGGTGTTGCCGACACTCCGGCTCCAGTCGGCATGCATGCCACAGAGCAGGTTCTCCAGCATCATCGGGCCCATGTCATGGCGTGCAAACGCGAGACCGCCATCTCCGGTATCAACGAGGGTGAACCGGTGGGTGTCGCCGGCGGCGATGACGGGAAGATCCACGGTCACAAAATGCGCCAGCACGGCGACGCAGCGGATATCGGCGTTCGTTGCGTTGGACAGCGCGATCCGGACACCGTTGTCGTGTCGGCACGCAACAAGGGCGTATATCATGACAACCGCAACAATGACGTGACGGGGAGTGGACATGACGGCGAAGAAACCTCCGGTTCTGACGTTGAGCGCCGGACCGGTGCAGAGCTACCCCAATGTGCTTCAGGCCATGGCGCGGCCGATCGGTTACGATTTCGATCCCTCGTTCCAGGCCTTCTATGAGGAGACAGCGCACAAATGCGGTCGCGCCATGCGCCAGGATGAACCTGCCCTCATCCTGCAGGCCGAACCGGCGGTTGCCATCGAGGCCGCGGCCGCCTCGCTGATCTCGGCCGATGATGTCGTGCTCAACCTCGCGTCGGGCGTCTACGGCAAGGGGTTCGGCTACTGGTCCGCGCGCTATCACAAGTCGATGGTCGAAATCGAGGTGCCGTTCAATGACGCCATCAGCCCGGCGGCTGTCGAGGCGGCCCTCAATGATCACCCGGAGATCTCGGTGGTATCCGTCGTCCATCACGACACTCCGTCGGGCACCCTCAACCCCATTGTCGACATCGGCCGTCTGGTGGCCGATCACGGGGCGCTCCTCATCGTCGATGCGGTGTCCTCGTTCGGCGGCATGGATATCCACCCCGGGGACTGCCATGCGGACATCTTCATCACGGGTCCGGGCAAATGCATGGGCGGCACCCCGGGCATCACGTTCGTTGCCGTCTCGCAGGCGGCCTGGGAGCACATGGAGCGCAATCCTGCCGCACCGCGCGCGTCGGCGTTGAGTTACCTTGACTGGCGAAACGCCTGGAGCCGTTCGGCGCCTTTCCCGTTCACCCCCTCCACGGCCGAGGTCTGCGGGCTCGCGGAGGCTGTGGACCACTACTTTCGCGAGGGTCCCGAAGAGGTCTGGCGGCGTCACGCTCTCACTGCCCGCGCCTGCCGCGAGGGACTGAAAGCCAGCGGCGCCACGCTGTGGGCGGCTCGCGAGGAGATCGCCTCGCCAACCACCACGGCCATCGCTGTTCCCGAAGGCCTGAAGGACACCGACATCTTTGATGTCGCGCGGCGGGACTATGGTGTTGTCATGTCCCTGGGCCGGGGTGCGACCGCCGGCAAGCTCATGCGCATCGGCCACATGGGCCCGACCGCGGAACCGGCTTTCGCACTCATCGCCGTGGCGGCCATGGGGGGCGCCATGCGCAAGCTCGGCTTTCCCGCCGACGTCGGCAAGGGAGTCGAGGCCGCTCTGGCCGTGATCGACGATCAGGAGTAGTAGCCGTCGGGCGCCTTCACATAGTCAACGAAGCTCTCCGGATCGTGGGAGTAGAAGAGTTCGGCGTCATGGGTCTCTGCCAGCTCCTTGAGACGCTGCATGGACTTGAGGCTGGCCGTCGGATCGAGGTGGAAACTCGAGATGCACATCAGGTCCATGTTCTTCTGGCTGTAGCACGCATCGGCGGTGAAGAGCATGGGCCGCCGGTTGGCCAGTTCCACCATCATCGAGTAGTGGCCCGCCGTGTGGCCGGGGGTCTCGAAGAGCCACAGCCCCTTGGCGATCTCCTGGTCACCGGTCAGGGTCTCGAACCTCGGTGTGTAGATATCGAGCTCGGGATCCCCTGAGCCACCGACTGAACTGGTTTCATCGCCGCCCTCGCCCTTCGTGAAGCCGAGATCCGAATACCCCAGGTGCTCGAAGGGCTGATGGTGCGTGCACGCCTCGAGTTCCCTGGCATGGCACACCGTGCAGGCGGTCGAGAGGTGCCGGTTTCCGCCGCAGTGATCGAAGTGATAGTGCGAGTTGATGACGTAGTTGATGTCGGAAGGCTTCAGACCGACGAGATCAAGTGCTCCCGGAATGGTCTGCTCGGGTGTCTGCAACGGTTTCTCGAAGGGCAGCGCCTTCATGACGTGTTCGTAGTCGTAGCCGGTGTCGAAGAGATAGAGGCCGTCTTCGTGTTCGACGAGAACGGCATAGCAGGGAAACCGGAGTTCACCCCCCGGTCCCCGGTTCCAGAAGGCATGGAACCCGTCAATCACCAGGGTTCCGCCATCGAGAAGGTGGACTTTGGTATCGGCCATGAATGGACCCTCCTTGGTGGGTGATGCCGTCAGCGCGCTCCGCGCTGATAGGGAAGCCCCAGTGCCGGCGGCAGGTAACTGTGTCTGGCAAACAGTAACAGAACAACGATCACCATGGCGAAGGGCAGCATCTGGATGACGTCGGTCGGAATGTTGACGCCGACCACCTGCAGGGCGGTGGTGAGAGCAAGGCTGGCGCCGAACAGGAAGGCTCCGAAGAGGATCCACAAGGGATTGCCGCGCGCCAGCATGGCAAGGACGATGGCGATGAAGCCGGCGCCACCGGTCATGAAGGGCAGGAAAAGGCCGCCTCCGACCGTCGCCATGTAGGCTCCCCCGAGACCGCCGAGGCATCCGGTCACGAGCACCGATGCGAAACGCGTCACCGTCACGCTCACGCCCGCCGCATCCAGGGCCGCCGGGGCATCACCGGCCGCCTGCAGGTTGAGTCCGGCCTGGGTGCGCCTGAACACCCAGATCATGAAGAAGGTCAGGGCGAAGGCCAGGTAGATGAGGACGTTCCGGTCGAAGAAGGCCTGTCCCACGTAGGGGATGTCCGCCAGGCCGGGAATTGTCCAGGTCTCGACCCTGGACAGCCGTGGATAGGAGCGGGAATAGAGAACGTGGTGCAGGAGGGCGGTGATGCCCTCGGCGCCAAGCGTGATGGCGATGCCGACGACAATCTGGTTCATGCCCAGAACGACACACAGCACGGCCATGATGAGCGACACGGCCATGCCAGCCAGGATGCCGGCACAGAATCCGGCAAGAAACGACTCCGTGGCATAGGCGGTGGCAAATCCGGCAAAGGCGCCGGCCAGCATCATGCCCTCGAGGCCTATGTTGAGGACGCCTGCCTTTTCGGACACCTGCTCGCCCAGCCCGGCGAGGAGCAGCGGCACGCCGGCAGTGACGGCGCCGAAGAAGAGGGAGGCAATGAAGGCTTCGCTGAGCAGGCCGTCCACGGGTTTCAGTCCCTTGCCGTCAGGCGCCGGCGGTGGTCCATGAATTCGGTGATGGCCATAAACAGCATCACCAGACCCACCAGCACCAGCACGAAGTATGTCGGGACGTCCAGACGCCGGGCAGCGCTTTCCCCACCGATGACGAGGACGGCGAAGACGAAGACGAAGGCAATGACCGCATAGCCGTTGAAGCGCGCCAGGAACACCAGGGGGATGACGACGATGCCGTAGGCCGGATTCCAGTCGGCGCGGATAGTGCCGTGGACACCGAGAACGTCGACGGCGCCGGCCAGTCCCGCCAGACCCGCACTGATGGCGAAAGCGACGATCACGAGAAGCCGCAACCGGAGACCTGCGTGGACGGCCGTGCGCATGTTCGCCCCGACAATCTGCAGTCTCATCCCCAGCGCCGTCATCGTCATCGCGTGGTGGACGGCAACTACCACCACGAGCGCCAGCAGAACCCCCCAGTGGATGGTCGTGTCCGCCAGCCGCGACAGGCGGTCTTCGACGGCGAGGGTGGCGGTCTGCGGCACGGTGGTCAGCGGATCGTTGAACGGGATCTTGATGAGAACGTTGGCGAGACTGACGCCCAGGAAGCTCATCATCAGGGTCGAGATGATCTCGTTGACGCCGAACTGCGCCTTGAGGAGGGCAGGGATGAGCGACCAGGCGGCGCCAACGGCCATGGCCACGGCAAAGCAGACGGCAATCACCAGCACCGATGGCAACCGGTCTGCGAGTTCTGGCGCCAGGGCAGCCGTCACCACGGCGGCGAGCAGGAGCTGACCATCCACGCCCAGGTTCCACAGACCGCTGCGAAAGGCCACGATCAGTCCGGCAGCGATCAGCAGCAGGGGTGCCGTGCGTGTGAGTGAGGCTTCAAGACCCGTCGGGCTCAACAGCCCCCGTCTGATGACGTAGCCGTAGTAGGCGATGGGATCCTTGCCGAGCGCCAGCAGCAGGATGGCGCCGACGGTGAGGGCGAGAACGACCGGCAGCAGCACGGAGACCGTGCCGTGAAGCCGGGAAACGAGGGGGTGTTGCCGGTTCATCTCAGGCATCCCCGACCCCCGCCATCAGGCGGCCGATGGCCGTCCTGGCACCGCGCCGGTTCTTCACGATGCCGGCAATGCGGCCGCGCTCCATCACCGCGATGCGATGTGACACGTCGATCAGTTCCTCGAGTTCATTGGAGATGACGACAATTGCGGCATCCCTGTTTCCGCCGATGCTCTTGATCCAGTCCCGCGCCCGGCGCGTGTTCTGCAGGTCGAGTCCGTAGGTCGGCTTGGAAACGACCAGGAGCCGGGCATCGCCGGTCCACTCCCTGGCCAGCAGGACCTTCTGGATGTTGCCGCCCGAAAGACCGGCAAGGGATGCCCGTTCCGACGGCGCCACGATGCCGTAGGTCCTGATGAGATTCCGGGCATGGTCGTGAATACGCCTCCACAGGGTGATGCCCCCCTTCCAGAAATGCGGTGAGCCGATCTCCTTGATGACGAGGTTTATGGCCAGCGAGTGGCGCGGTGCCGTTCCTTCGCCGAGGCGATCGTCGGTGATGTAGCGCACCCCCAGGCGACGGCGGCCGGCAACTCCGAGATGGCCAATCTCCCTGCCGGCAAGCGAGATCGATCCGGTCGTCAACATGCGCTGGCCGGCGAGAACCTCGGCCAGGTGTTTCTGGCCATTGCCGTCGACGCCGGCTATGCCCATGATTTCTCCCGGTCTGACCTCGAGATCCGCGCCATCGAGGGCGCACTCGCCGCGTTGCCCGGCAGTACGCCCGCCACGGAGCACAAGAAGCGGCTCCATCCCGGCAACGGCGTTCTGCCTGGCTTGTGGTTCCGCGGCGTCGCCCACGAGGGTGGCCCGGAGGTCTTCCGCCTTCCCGCCGTGCCCGAACATCATCGCCACGACGCGTTCAATGATCGCGTCCGGCGACATCGTGCGCAGCTCACCGGGACTCACCTCGCCGACAACGCGTCCCTGGCGCAGCACAGATATGCGATCGGCGAGATCGCTGGCCTCCTTCAGCTTGTGGGTGATGAAGACGATGGCGACACCATGGTCGCGCAGCCGGCGCATGACGACACCGAGATCATCGACTCCCTGGGGTGTCAGCATCGAGGTAGGCTCATCGAGGAAGAGGACCAGTTCGCCGTGCCACAGGGCGCGCATGATCTCGACCTGTTGCTGTTCCCCCAGGGAGAGTCTGCCCACCGGGGCGTCCGGCGACACCCTGAAAGAGAGCAGTTCGGCCAGTTCGGTGAATCGCTCAGACGTGGCGGCACGGTCAAGGGTGCGCGACCACGAGCCTCCCAGCATCAGGTTCTCGAGGACGGTCAGGCTCGGGACGAGGAGGACATGCTGATAGACCGTGCCGATACCCAGGCGCAGGGCAGCGGAAGGCGACGTGATCCGCACCGGCGCGCCGGCGACCTCGATGGAACCGGAGTCGGGGCGCACCATGCCGGAAACGATGCCGATGAGTGTGGACTTGCCGGCGCCGTTCTCGCCCAGAAGGGCATGGATCTCGCCACGCCGGAAGACCAGCGACACCCGGTCATTTGCGAGGACGCCGGGGAATCGCCTGGTGATGTCGTGGAGCGCGAGGGCGGCATCGCCGTCAGGCGCGCCGACGGGATCAGGCTCCACCCGTCGACGCTCCCGACGTTGTGACTCTTGGCGTGGTGTCCGGTATCAGCCCTCGCCGATATCGATCGACGTCATCAGTGCCCGGACCTCCTGGGCATCCGTGATGAGGTCGATCATCATGCCGGAGAGGATCTCATCACGCTTGGCCATGATCGACGTCCAGACATCATCCGGAATGTTGTCGGTCTTCAGCAACTGGACGGAGTCATCGGCCAGCTGGATCTTGTATCCCACGGTTCCGAACGTGCCCGCCTTGAGGTCCTCGACCATGGCGGAATAGACCGGAACCATGTTCCACAGGACGGAACTGAGGAGGTGGCTGGCGGCCTGCGATGTCTTGTCGCCGATCACGTCGATGAACCACACCTTGTCCCCGTCCGCGGCAGCGGTCGTTTCGACAGCCTGGATCATGCCGAAACTCGAACCGTTGCCCTGTCCGAAGATGATGTCGGCGCCGGCAGCGATCACGGTCTCCGTGACACGGCGTCCACCGGCGACGTCACCGTATGCGGCCGGGCCGATGACGGCGTAGATGATGTTGATGTCTGGATTGGTGGCGCGGGCGCCCATGGCAAATCCGGCGGACTGGGAGTTCCATGATGGCGGTTCACCGGAAACGACGATGCCCACGGTTCCCGAGCGGCTCATCATCGCCGCCATGGCGCCGGCGAGCCAGGCGCCTTCGTGCCCGTGCAGCGTGTAGTCGGCCACCAGACCCTCCTGGATGGCATCGGGACTGTCGACAATGGCCACCGGCACGCCGGTCTCGGCAGCGATTTCCGGGGCAGCCGTGTTGTAACCGCTGGCATGGGCGATCATCAGGCTGGCGCCTTCCTCGGCGAGTTCGCGCAGCGTCGGGCGGACATCGCCATAGCCCAGGCCCTCTGCCGGCATGAACTCGAGGTCGTGCATTTCAGCGACCGCACGTGCGGCGTCGACACCCTGCTGGTTCCAGCCAAAGTCCGTGCCCTGTTCAGGAACGAGGACCGCAATGCTCGTGACGTCGTCGGCCAGACCGGCCTGGACGACACCAAAGGCCATGACGGCACCCGCCGCGAGCCCGGCAATGAACTTTCTTCCGGATTGTTTCATGGGGATCTCCCTTGTCAGGTGGATTCGTTCCCCGGTGGGCCAGGGAGCCGGATCAGGGTGCGAAGCCTACAGGATGCTCTCCGCCGTCCGCAATGATCTCCGCTGCCTGAGCGAGTGGAGACTTGCCCAGGGTGAGGTCGGCTGCACGCTCCGCCACGGCGACGACGGCGGCGTTGATGTTGCCGCTCACGAGGCGCGGCATGACGGAAGCATCGATGACCCTGAGGCCCGTGGTCCCATGGACTTTCAGGGTCCGGTCGACGACCGCTGCCGGATCGCCGTCACGCCCCATCGAACAGGTACCCAGCGGATGATGCACGGTGATTGCGGTCGATCGAATGTGGTCGTCGACATCCCCGCTTCCCGGTGCGGTTTCGGCATCAATGAAGGGCTTGAGAGCGGGTTGCGAGGCGACGTCGCGGGCAAGTTCGATACCGCGTCGCATCGCCTTCCAGTCGTTTTCCCTGGCAAGGAAGTTCGATTGCAGGAACACCTTCCCGGCAGGGTTGTCGTCGGCGAGCGTGACCCGCCCCCTGCTCCGGGGGTGCAGCAGCACGATGCGGCAGGCAAAGCCATCCGTGAAGGGCTTGAGACACCATGGACCGACGCCGAGCGGTGCTGCCGTGAAGAGGAGCTGGATATCGGGCGCCGGCAATGCGGCGTCGGTCTTGAGGAAGGCGGTGATGCCTCCTGGAACGTCGCTGGCGAAACCGCTGCCGAGGAGCCGGGCCTGCAGCATGGCGAGCGCGATACGGTCATAGCGCATGGCCCTGGCGAAGGGCCCCGGTTCCCTGCGACGGTAGAGCAGCATCGTCGAGACATGGTCCTGAAGATTGCTGCCGACACCGGGCAGGTCGACGAGAACCGGTATGTCCCGCTCACGCAAGGCATGGGCATCACCGATGCCGGAATGCATGAGGAGCTTTGGTGAGTTGATGACCCCGCACGAGACGATGACTTCGCGATCGGCCCGGATGGTGCGCGTCCGTCCGCCCTGGCGCACCTCCACGCCCACAGCCCTCGCGCCCTCGAAGAGAATGCGCGTGGCCTGGGTGTTCACCACCACGGTCAGTCCACGCCTGCCCAGCGCCGGACGCAGGTAGGCCGAAGCGGCACTCGCGCGGCGACCGCGGCGAATGGTCATCTGCAGACGGCCGAAACCGTCCTGGTGCGCGGCGTTGTAGTCGTCGGTCCAGGCATGGCCGGCCTCGCGGCCGGCCTCGCCGAAGGCTTCGACAAGGGGATCCTGGTACTTGCAGAACTGGACGTTGAGAGGGCCACCGGCGCCGCGCCAGGTGTTGGCGCCTTCCTCCCAGTTCTCCTGGCGTTTGAAGTAGGGAAGCATGTTGGCCCAGGACCAGTCGGCCAGTCCGCCGGCCGCCCAGGTGTCGTAGTCGTGTGGATTCCCCCGGACATGGGCCATTGCGTTGACCGAGGACGACCCGCCGATGACCTTTCCCCTGGCGCACTCCACGCTGCGGCCGCCAAACCCCTCTGCGGGTTCATAGAAGTACATCCAGTCGTGCAGACGGTTCTGCAGGATCCTGCCCCATCCCAGCGGAATGTGAATCAGGGGGTCGCGGTCCCATCCACCGGCTTCAACCACAAGCACACGAGTGACATTGTCGGCTGAAAGACGGTTGGCAAGAGTACACCCCGCCGAACCGGCGCCGACAATCACGTAATCGAAGGTTTCATTCACGGCGGTCGACTCCCGTCACGGTCTCCATGGTGGCACCCATCGGAGCGGTTTTCCATGACGGCGCCAGTCCTCCCACCCGCCGCCACCTGTCTTCGCAGGGAGTCGACCACCCTCGATCCCGCGTTGCACAGGAAGGCCGCACGGCTTATCACTCGTGCCTTGTCCAAAGGCCTGCACCGGGCAGAAGACGGGGGCGGGAAAAGCCATGGATATCCTGACGATCCAGTCTCATGTCGCGCGGGGCCATGTCGGTCTCAACGCGGCGGTGCTGCCCCTGCAACTTCTCGGTTTCGAGGTCGATGCCGTGCCAACGGTGGTGTTTTCCAATCACCTGGGCTGGCAGGACTATGAGGGACGGGCCCTTGAACCTGCCTGGGTGACGCGGGTGATCGACGGCGTCGCGCGCCGTGGTCTTGGCCAGTGCCGTGCCCTGCTGACGGGATTCATCGGCTCGCCGGAACTCGGTGACACCGTGCTCCACGCCCTTGATGTGCTGCGCCAGGCCAACCCCTCCGCACTCTATGCCTGCGACCCGGTGATGGGCAACGAAGACGGATTCTTTGTCGAGCCCGGCGTGCCCGAGTACCTCAAGGATCACATCGTGCCGAGGGCCGACATCCTCTTTCCCAATCACATGGAACTCGAATTCCTCGCCGGGCGGCGGATCGAGGGGATCGATGATGCCTTGAGGGCCGCGCGGGACGTGCAGGCGATGGGGCCTCGCACGGTGCTCGTCACCTCCCTCGAGGCCCGTGCCGGGTTTCCAGAGACGATTCCGGTCATTGCCGTTGACGGTCACTGCGCCTGCCAGGCCAGCGTCGAACGCCTCGACGTCCCGGTCGATGGCGCCGGCGACCTCATCGCGGCAGTGTTCACGGCGGCGACCCTGCGGGGTGCTGCGCTTCCCGACGCCCTGGCCCATGCCCTCGCCGCAACGCACGGCATCATGAGAAAGACGGCAGAATGTGGCGCCGAAGAACTCGCCCTCGTGTCCGGCCGCGACGAAATCGTCAATCCCGGCCAACCCGTCGACGTGACGCTCATCGACGTCCCCTGATCGCCTCCGGAGAGGCCTCTCATTCGCCATCGGGATGGGCCAGCAGACTGTTTCCCTGTAGCGGGCAGGCACCGCTTCATCCGCGCTACGCAGTCCCGCACAATTGTCCTGCCGTCGATGGACGCTCACGCGCGAGACCGGGTTCAGGTCAGGGAGGCCGGGTTCCAGCGATAGGTGACGTCGGGCTCGTTTTCCTCTTCGCTACGGCCGAAATCGATCGCGACAAGGCCGTGCGCTTCATAGAAGGCGCGGGCTGCCCGGTTGGCGCGGAAAGTGCGCAGCGTGAATCCGGTCGTTCTCAGAGCCATGACGTCGCGCAGCAGGGTCGATCCGATCCCGCGCCTCTGGACCTCGGGCGCGACAAACAGCTGATCGACGACATCCTGGCAAAGGCAATGAAAGCCGACGGGCCCGCAGCGTGCCTGGGCGATGCGTGCCGCGTCCCATTCGTCGAAGGACGCACGGACAAACCCGGCAAAATCGTCGTCGCTGTGATTCAACGGCATGAAGGCGTAGGCGAGGCGCGACGAGCGCATCAGGATGTCGGCAATCGCGGGAATGTCGTCGTGAACCGCATCACGTAGAAGGACAGGGATCATGTCTCCAGGCTCGCTTCGTACTTCACTCCCGCCTTGAAAGCACCGCACCCCTTCCTGTGTTCCATCGATGGTGGAGATGGAACCGGGACCGACTCACCAGACGTGAAAATCCTCGTAGTCATGCTGCCGCACTCGAACATGGTCCACGCCGCGGCGGTGCTCGACCATGGCGACCCTACGCGCTTCGACAGCCGACGAACCGTCTTGGCAGTGCATCGGTTTGAAGAAGCGGGTGCTATCTTGCTCGCCATGCTCTTGCGAATGGGTCGACGGCGGCGTCCCGATGCCAGGTGTACTCGGCCCAGAGTGCGGCATCTTCCGCCGCCTTTTCTCCAAGCATCCGGGAGACGAACGCAAGGGCCATGTCCATCCCGGCAGATACACCTGACGATGTGAAAATGTTGCCGTCTTCGACCCATCGAGCATCATGCTGCCAAAGCACTCTCGGTCCATGAGAGGCTACCCAGTCGAAGTTCATCTTGTTGGTTGTAGCTTTCCGTCCGTCCAGTACTCCCGCCTTCGCAAGCAGCGCAGCACCCGTGCAGACCGATGTGACGAACTGCGTTTGCCTGGTCCGATGTCGGAGCCATTCAACCATCGAACGATTGTTGACTTCCCGCCGTGTCCCTTGTCCGCCTGGAACAAGGATCGCGTCGTAGGCAACGCTGTCGCCAAACTCATCTTCCGCCAGGCATTTGGGGCCCTGAACACTGGCGATTGCGCCGCGTGCTTCGGCGACCATGCGGAACTCAAACAATTCCGGATGCATTCCCAGCATCTCAATGGGACCGAAAACGTCCAGTATCTCGAAGTCAGGGAACAGAACGACACCAATGGACATGTGCATCTCAAGCAGCCTCAATCTGGCGGATGGTATGGTTTGATGTTGACCACGACCTCGAATTCTCCCGGATGGCCATGCATCAGGCACGAAGCAGGGGCCACGTTCCGCCAACGGCTGAGAGCAACCCGAACCGGCGGTATCACAGGGAGCGGCCCGGCGTCCGTGCGGGCGCGTCCGCGTCGATCTTCATGAGCAGCGGGGGCAGCAGGAAGAAATCGGCGAACAGCGCCAGCGCGATGACGAGCGCGGTGAGCTTGCCCATTCCGGAATTGATCTCGAAGCTGGAGAGACTGACCACGATGAAGCCGGCCACCAGCACCAGAGAGGTGGTCAGCAGGGCGCGGCCCACGGTGCGGAAGGCGACGCGCACCGCATCGGGCGACGTGCAACCGAGTTCGCGCCGGGCGCGCCGGTACTTGCTGAGGAAGTGCACGGTGTCGTCGACCACGATGCCCAGCGTCATGGCGGACACCATCGAAAGCGACACCCCCACCTCTCCCACCGTCAATCCCCAGATCCCGAAACCCAATGCACCGGGAACCAGGTTCGGGACCAGGCTCGCGAGCCCGAGTCGCAAGGATCGCAGCGCGAAGATCAGGATGAACGAAATCCCCAGGAGCGCGATCGTGGTTCCGAGCAGCATCGCGACGATGTTGCGCCGGCCGAGATGGGCGAACATCAAGGTGCCGCCAGCGCTCTCTGCACGCACGATGTTCGGCGCGCGGTCCGCGAGCCATTGCAGGGCGCGCCGGTCGAGGGCGATCACCTGATTCGAAGACAGCGTCCGCGTCGACACCGTCATCCGGGTGGCCGACTTGTCCACCGAAATCTGGTTGTTGAGATCGAGGCCAATGGGAAGCGACAACTCGTAGAGCAGCAAGAGTTGCGCCGCCAGATCCCTGTTCGCGGGCAGCCTGTATTCAGCCGGATCGTCGCCGTGCATGCTTCTGTTGAGCCGTCGAACGGTGTCCGTAAAGACGTTGACGTGAATCGCATCGGGCTGCTCCCTGTACCACTCGGCGAACGCGGCGAGATCGGAGAGATAAGCGGGATCGACGATCCCTCCCGGCTCGCCGGAGGCGAGCGCGTACTCCAGGGTGTAGATGCCGGTGAGGTTCTCGACGGTGAAATCAGCGTCACGGCGAAACTCGATGCTCTCGTCGAAATAGTGGAGGAAAACGTCGTTCAGTTCGTTGCGGGGTATCGAAACGACGAGCGCCAGGACGATCGCACCGAACCCCCATCCCAGCACGCGCCGCCGGCGGATCACGAACTCGCCGAGCGCGGCCATTGCGGCATCCCGGCGGTCCCCGGCTTTCCGCGCCCGGACCGGCAGCAGCGAGAGCAGCGCCGGCAGCAGGGTCACCGACAGCACGAACGCCGCGCCGACCCCGAACGCGACGAAGGTCCCCAAATGGCGGAGCGGCGGCACCTCGGAGAAGTTCATGCTCAGGAATCCCAGCGCCGTGGTCAGGCAGGCGAGGAACACCGGCTGAAGATTGACCCGCATCGCCTCGACGATCGCGTTGCGCTTGAGCTCGCCGTCTCCACGGGGCGCAAGCGGCCCGTCCGTATCCCGGTCTGCCGGCGTTCGAGACGCATCGCCTTGCATGAAGTGCACGAGGCTCGAGAAGATGTGGACGCAGCTTGCGATCGCGACCGTGAGCACGACGACCGGTGCGATGGCGGAAGGCGCTGTCATGGGCAGCCCCGCCCAACCGCCGAGACCCACCGCGGCCATCACCGACAGCGCGACCACGAACATGATTGCAATCGTCCCTCCCAGGCCGCCAGTCAAGAACAGCAGCATCAGCGTCATGACCGCAAAGATCGCCGGGACCAGGGTCTGGAGATCGCGCAGCGAGACCTGCATGAACGCCTGGTTGAAGATCACCAGGCCGGTCACGCGCACATCGATGCCGGAGAAACGCTCGCGGACCCGGTCGGCGAGCCCGTAGGAGAAGTCGGCGACCCGGGCCCCTTCACGCATCTCGTCCTCGCCCGGCAGCCCGACGGTGACGTTGACGCCGCTGACCCCGCCGTCGCGCGCGATCAGGCGCCCCGCAAGAAGCGGTTCGGCCAGCGCGATTCCACGAACCCGGGTCCGTTCTTCGGCATCCCCGGGCGCGCTGCCGTCAACGAGATCGCGGACCACGATGTCGTCGCCGTCGGCCGTGATGTGCTGGAAGTTGGTCAGCGAGTCGACGCGGGTCGCGTAGGGAATGTGCCAAGCTTGTTCGGTGAGCCAGAGCGCAGCCTCAAGCGCGACGACGGATGTGGCGTCGCCGTCCTCGGGAACGACGGCGAAGAAGACGTTGCCGGTCTCGCCGTAAGTGTTCTCCATCGCCTCGCTTGCGAGGAGCTGGGGATTGTCCTTGGAAAAGTAGATCCGGTCGTCGGCCGAAAATTCGAGAAATGCCGTGCCGGTCGCAGCGATCCCGGACAGCACCAGAGCGGCCACGATGATCGGCCAGCGTCGCTTGATGGCCCAGCCGCCGAGCCGCGACTCCAACCCGCGCAACGTCTGCATCATCGCCTTTCCCGCCAACCGCCTGCGCCCGGCTCCCGAACCCGGCCTGACCGCACCTTACGCCGAGACGGCGGCCGCGTGGTACGCAAATCGCAAGCCGGGAGCGGGCCGCTGCGCCTTTCCGCTCCTCAAATGCTCCAGAGCAACGACAGACCTCCGCGGAAAATCCTTCCCGGCGGCCCCCCTGCGCAGGCCAACGCCGCCCGACGATGCAGCGCACGCTGCACAATGCCGGATCCATCGCAATGTTCGGACCCTGGAAGGCTGCACGCGCCCTTCGCCGAGCGCGGGATCCGGCAAGATATCCCGAGTCTGCAATCCGTCAGGCGACGGGCCTTCTTCCGGTATGACCGGGTGAAGAAGGCGCGGCCTGACGCCCGGTCATCGCCAAGTCGTGCAGGTGCTGTCGAACACGCACCGTGGCCCCAGAGTCCTGAAAGGACGGCATCCTTCATGCCGATGGGCCGGGCGGGTGGACTCGGAGAAGCCGCTGAAGGCATCCTGATCCTCGCATGCGATGCGGTCAGGCCGTGACAGTGGACGGCCGTCGCTCGCCACAAGATTCGGGACCGGTTGCTGCGACAAGGAGACTTGGGATGAGTCAGTACAATCCAACCCGTCGGGACGTCATGGCCGGCGCTGTGGCGCTTGGAGCCACCACGGCGTTGGCCACACCGCGGATGGTACTGGCCGGCGGCCACCTTGCCGATCAGGAACTGCGCTCCGTCGGCCTGTCGGTGACGGTGCAGGACCGCATCCTGAATGCCTTCAAGGAAGAGTCGGGCGTAGGTTCCGTTTCCGGCAAGGCTGACCTCCTTCCCAACACACAGACAGAACTCCTTTCGGGCTCGAGTGCCTACGATGTCTGGGAGACCACCGGCGAGCGGTTGCCCGCGATGACCGTCACCAGCACGATCAAGCCGATTCCGATCAGTGCACTGAAGAATTGGTCCAACATCCGTCCGACCTTCACCGACATAGATCCGCGCATGGAAGAGCGCGCCCAGATCTCCGGCCAGATCTGGGCTGACGAGGCCAGGACCGAACTGTGGATGGTGCCGACCGTCTACAACTTCGATTCGATCGGCTACCGTCCGGACCTTGTGTCGGCGGAGGAGGCCAGCACCTGGACCTCACTCTTCGATCCGAAGTTCAAGGGCAAGACCGGTCTCAACGTTGATCCGCTCGTCGCCTTCGGGCAGACGGTGCTGGCAATGACGGCGCTCGGCATGCTGGAAAACGAAAACCCGGGCAACCCGAGCATCGTGGAAATCGACGAGGCGGCCAGGTTTCTTGTATCGAAGAAGAGGGAAGGCCAGTTCCGTGCCCTGTGGGGGGACATCGCAGAGCTGGTCGACCTGCTGGCTTCGGGTGACATGGTTCTCGCCGACGCATGGCAACCGGCGGTGCTGGCGGTGAAGGCCCGGGGTGTACCATGCTCCTATGCGGTGCCGGCGGAAGGCTACCGTGCATGGTCGGTTGGCAATGCGCTCATCGCCAACTCGCCGAACGCCGAGGCGGTGATCGCCTATAGCGACTACTGGCTCTCGGGGCCGCCGGCGATTGCCGTGTCGGAGCAGGGCTACTATTCGCCGACCACGAACATCAGGGATGTCATGGACGCGGCCAGGTACGACTTCTGGTACGAGGGCAAGCCCTGGGTTGGCGCCCCGGATCGTGGCATCCAGGAAGGCGACCTGCGCGATGGCGGCTCGCTGGAAGAACGCGCCAGTCACGTCAGGTACTGGCACCAGTGGCCCGACCATTACGATCATCTCATCTCGAAGTGGGACGACTTCCTCAGCGCCTGATGACACCTGAGGAATGGGCCGTACGGCTCCTCCCGTTTGTCCCATGTCCACAGGTCCACGTGATTTTCAATGTCGGCCTCAACTGCGCAAGGCCTATCCCGGCGGCATCGTTGACGTGGATGATTTTGACCTCAGTGTGTGGCGAGGCGAGTTCATGTCCTTCGTCGGCCCTTCGGACTGTGGCAAGACAACGACACTCCGCATGATCCCGGCGCACTCTGCGAAGCTTACCCGCCGGCACGGGCCAAGGCGCTTTGGGGCCGCTTCGAGTTCGTCTACACCCCCAGGCACGGCAGTTGCTCTGCCTTTACGGCCCTTGCCAGAGCCCGGTCCAATGTTGCCATCGGGGCGGTCAGGCGCACAGCGATATCGAGATAGGCGGCATCATATGATGTCAGACCGTGCTTGCGTGCGAGTGACAGGACGAGACTCTTGTCCGGGTTGTTGTCGATACGGATCGGCAGACGGGTCAATTCGTCCAGAAAAACATCCGATTCCGCCGGTTCGATTCGACCTCGTCTTTCGTTGACGACGAGAATGTTGCGTATCTCGATGCACCATGACGCAGGCACGATCGCCTGGTCGTCGACAAGCCGGTGCATCGCCGCATCAGCGCACGTGTCAGTCTCGTCCGGAAAACACCATGTTGCAGTGATCGAGGCATCGAGGACGAACGGCATCAGGGCAGGCGCCCCTGATCACGGGCCGACATGATGTCTTCTTTCGTTACCGATGATCTTTCCGCCCGAGCCCGTTTCATACGGGCGATGACTCCTTCTACGTCGTCCGGGTCGAGGTGGGTGATTCCCACGAGGCGGGCAATCGGCACGCCCCGCCGTGTTATCGTAAAGGTGCTGCCCTGTTCGACCGACCTCAGCAATTCCGGTAAGCGCGTCTTTGCTTCATACGAACCAATTGTTTGCACGGCATCATCCCTATCAGACCAGTAGACCAGTCTAGTCAATTCAGGTGATGAGAATCCACATCATTCGCGTTTCTCATGCTGAACTTTGTTCTGTCGACAGACTCCGGCCACCGCAACCGGTCTACTGATGTTCCGTGGTGGAGGGCCATGCTGTCCTTCGGTCCCCCCTTCTCACATTGGCATGGGGTATGCGGATGACCCCGAGCACCTTGCCCCGTGGTCACAGTGCCGGCACCCGGGAGGACCATGTTCGCCGTCAGAGGCAGGGCTTGCTACAGCAGATGGCGGCGGTCGAGTTCCTCGGCGATCTGCACGGCGTTGAGTGCAGCGCCCTTGCGCAGGTTGTCGGAGACCACCCACATGGAAAGACCGTTCTCCACGGTCGGGTCCTTCCGGATGCGGCTGACGTAGACGGCATCCTCGCCGGCGCACTCGCGCGGGGTCATGTAGCCGCCTGGTTCTCGCTCGTCGATGACGAGGACACCGTCGGCCTCGCGCAGTTGATCGCGGGCGTCATCCTCGTCGAGAGGTCCGGCAAACTCGACGTTGATCGCCTCCGCGTGACCGACGAACACGGGCACGCGCACGCAGGTTGCATGGACCCTGATGGCGGGATCCAGAATCTTGGCGGTCTCGGCCACCATCTTCCATTCCTCCCGGGTCGAGCCATCCTCCATGAAGGAGTCGATGTGGGGAATGCAGTTGAAGGCGATGTCCTTCTGGAACACTTCCGGCGCGTGAGGTTCGTTCCAGTACCGCTTCCTGGTCTGCTCGTAGAGCTCGTCCATACCCTTCTTTCCGGCACCACCTGTGGACTGGTAGGTGGAGACGACGATGCGCCGGATGGGGACGAGGTCGTGCAGCGGCTTCAGGGCGACCACCATCTGGATCGTCGAGCAGTTCGGGTTGGCGACGATGTTGCGGCGCGACGCCATGTCCAGGTGGTGGGCGTTCACCTCCGGAACGACGAGCGGCACATCATCGTCGTAGCGAAAGCGCGACGTGTTGTCGATGACCATCGCACCGGCTTCGGCGGCCCCTGGTGCATGGCGGCCGGAGACCTTTGCCCCTGGTGAGAAGAGGGCGACATTCCAGCCGCGGAAGTCGAAGGATTCGAGGTCCCGGCAGCTGAGGGTGACATCGCCGAAGGAGACTTCCTTGCCCGTCGAGCGGGACGAGGCGACCGCCGCCACCTCGTCGACCGGGAACTCCCGTTCGGCGAGTGTCTGCAGCATTTCGTGGCCGACGGCGCCGGTGGCGCCGACGACGGCAACGCGGTAACTCATGGTTCAGGCCCGTTTCTCGATTTCCGCGACGAGAGCTTCCGCCATGGCCGTGGTCGTCACCTGGCGGCCCCCGTCCTCCATGATATCGGCCGTTCTGAGGCCACTCTCCAGGACAGCGCCGATGGACGCATCCACAAGGGTCGCCTCATCCTGCAGATCGAAGCTGTACCGCAACATCATGGCGAAGCTCGAGAGCATGGCGAGCGGATTGGCCCGATTTGTGCCGGCGATGTCGGGGGCGGTCCCGTGTACCGGTTCGTAGAGAGCCGGAATCCTGTCCCCGGAGCGGGCGCCCAGAGAGGCCGACGGCAGCATGCCAAGCGATCCCGTCAGCATGGCGGCGCAATCCGACAGGATGTCGCCGAACATGTTTGTCGTGACCATGACATCGAACTGGCGGGGGTCACGGACGAGTTGCATGGCCGCGTTGTCGGCCAGCATGTGGGTGAGTTCCACGTCCGGATATTCCTCGGCCCCCAGGCGGGTCATCTCCTGGCGCCACAGCAGCGTCGACTCCAGGACGTTGGACTTGTCGACGGAGCACACCCGGCCATTGCGCTTTCGGGCGAGTTCGAAGGCCACGCGTCCGACGCGCAGGATCTCCCGTGTCGTGTAGACGAGGGTATTGACCCCGCGGCGCTCGCCGCCACCGGTGTCCTCGATGCCGCGCGGCTCCCCGAAGTAGATGCCACCGGTCAGTTCGCGAACGATCATGATGTCGAGACCCGAAACGATCCCGGGCTTGAGCGACGAGGCGTGGGAGAGGGCGGGATAGACCACCGCCGGTCGCAGGTTGGCGAAGAGTTCCATCTCCTTGCGCAGGCCCAGCAAGGCGCGCTCGGGCCGCATGGAAAAGTCGAGTCCGTCCCAGCGTGGACCGCCGACGGCGCCGAAGAGAACGGCGTCAACCGATTTCGCCCGCTCAAGGGTGTCGTCGGTCAGCGGCGTGCCATGGGCGTCGATGCTGGCGCCACCGACGAGGGCTTCCCCGATATCGACATTGAGACGGTTTTCCCTGTCGAACCAGTCGATCACGCGCCTCGTGGCATCCATGACCTCAGGTCCGATCCCGTCGCCTGGCAACAGCAGCAATGACCTGTTTGCGGTCATCGTCCTCGCCCCTCCTTCAAAGCCACGGCTGCAGAGCGGCGCGGCGCTCCTCGAAGGCGGCGATGTCAGCCTCCCTGGAAAGGCTGATGCCGATCGGATCGAGTCCGTTCAGGAGACGGTGCTTCACCGACTCGTCGATGGAAAAGGCGATCCGGCTGCCGTCGGGACGTGTCACGGTCTGGCTCTCGAGGTCGACAGTCAGTCTCGCGTTGTGTCCGGTCCGCGCATCGTCCATCAGCCGCCTGACGTCCTCGTGCGGCATGGTGACGGCAAGAATGCCGTTGTTGACGCAGTTGCCGAAGAAGATCTCGGCGAAACTCGGTGCGATGACGCAGCGGATGCCAAAATCGAGAAGCGCCCACGGCGCATGCTCGCGGCTCGACCCGCAACCGAAATTGTCTTCCGTCACGAGAATGGATGCCTGGCGCCACGGGTCGCGGTTGAGGACGAACTCCGGGCGTTCGCGACCTTCCGCATCGTGACGCATCTCGTCGAAGAGATGGCGGCCGAGTCCGGTTCGGCGGATGGTCTTGAGGTACTGCTTCGGGATGATCTTGTCGGTGTCGACATTGATCATCGGCAGCGGTGCGGCGATCCCGGTCAGCGTGGTGAACCGTTCCATGGCCCTAACCCCCGAGCGCGCGAACGTCGGTGAGGGTGCCGCGGATGGCTGCGGCCGCCGCCATTGCCGGACTGACCAGGTGGGTGCGGCCGCCACGCCCCTGGCGTCCCTCGAAATTGCGATTGGAGGTCGAGGCACAGCGCTCACCGGCAAGCAGTTTGTCGGCATTCATCGCCAGGCACATCGAACACCCGGCCTCGCGCCAGTCGAAACCCGCCTCGGTGAGGATGCGGTCGATCCCCTCTTCCTCTGCCTGCTGCTTCACCAGCCCGGACCCCGGCACCACCATCGCGTGCACGCCGTCCGCCACCTTGTGGCCCGCCACGACATCGGCCACGGCGCGCAGGTCCTCGATGCGGCCATTGGTACAGGAACCGATGAAGACCCGGTCGATCGGGATGTCCTTCAGCCGGGTACCGGGCTCGAGACCCATGTAGTCGAGGGAGCGTTCCATCGCCGCACGCCGTTCATCATCCGCGGCCTCTCCGGGATCGGGAACGACACCGGAGATCGGCAGGACGTCCTCGGGACTGGTTCCCCAGGTGACCTGAGGTTCAATGTCGCCGGCCCGGATCTCCACTTCCCGGTCGTAGGCGGCGCCTGGATCCGACACCAGGGTCGCCCACCACGCCACAGCCCGGTTCCAGTCCTCGCCCGATGGCGAGAAGGGTCGTCCCTCGAGCCAGGCGACGGTCTTGTCATCCGGTGCGATCAGGCCGGCGCGGGCCCCGGCCTCGATCGACATGTTGCATACCGTCATGCGTCCGGCCATAGAAAGAGCGCGTATCGCCGGACCGGCATACTCGATGACATGTCCGGTTCCACCGGCCGTACCCACCGCACCGATGATGCCGAGAATGAGGTCCTTGGCCGTCACTCCGGGGCCCGGCATGCCCTCGACCGTGATGCGCATGTTGCGCGAACGCCTCTGGACCAGCGTCTGCGTGGCGAGAACATGCTCCACCTCGGAAGTGCCGATGCCGAATGCGAGAGCGCCGAAGGCGCCGTGGGTGGCGGTGTGGCTGTCACCACAGACGATTGTCATGCCGGGCTGGGTGAAACCCTGTTCGGGCCCGACGATGTGGACGATCCCCTGGCGCGGATCGTCCATCCCGAAGAGAGCAATGCCGTGGCGCTCGCAGTTCTCTGCGAGGGTGTCGACCTGGATCCGGCTTTCCTCGTCGTCGATCCCCTGACTGCGGTCCGTTGTCGGCACATTGTGGTCGGCAACGGCCAGCGCTGCCGCCGGCCGCCGGACATGCCGGCCGCTCTGGCGCAATCCCTCAAAGGCCTGGGGACTGGTCACCTCGTGGACGAGATGGCGGTCGACATAGAGCAGGGTCGTGCCGTCTCCCATGTCGGCAACGGCATGGTTGTCCCAGATCTTGTCGTAGAGTGTCTTCGGTGCGTTCATGGTCGAAAGATGCCGTCATCTGGCGTCAAGGGGTTCTGCGAGGCGTCGCGGGATCAGGACTTTCTGGCTGCCTTCGCCCTGTCGTCGCGCTTTTCGGGAATGCGCGCCGCCTTGCCGGTACGCCCACGCAGGTAGTAGAGCTTCGCCCGCCTCACGGCGCCGCGTCGCACCACGGTGATCGATGCAATGCGCTGCGAATAGAGCGGAAACACCTGCTCGACACCCTCGCCGTAGGAGATCTTGCGGACCGTGAAGGAGGAGTTCAGACCGCGGTTCTTGCGCGCGATGCACACACCCTCGTAGTTCTGGATGCGTTCGCGCGTTCCCTCGACCACGCGCAAGGCGACGCGCACGGTATCCCCGGGCCCGAATTCGGGAATCTCCCTTGTCTCCAGGAGCTTCGCGATCTGCTCCTGTTCCATCGTCTCCAGAACGTTCATTCCTCTCATCCTCCGCTGGCCTGCGTCAGCCTCTTGATGCCTGGTATCGGGACCAAAGGTCAGGCCTGCGCTCCCGGGTTGTCTGTTCGGCCTCGTCATGCCGCCACTGGCGCACCTTCCCATGGTGTCCCGACAGCAGGACTTCCGGCACCGTGCGGCCTTCCCAGGTGCCAGGCCGCGTGTAGTGCGGATACTCGAGCAGGCCGGTCTCGAAACTCTCGTCAAGAAGCCCTTCGGGTGCGTGAACCACTCCTTCGAGGAGTCGCACACAGGCGTCCACCAGCACGATGGCCGCCGGCTCGCCGCCCGACAGGACATAATCACCGATCGAAATCTCCTCAAGGCCGCGTGCCTGGACCACGCGCTCATCCACCCCTTCAAAGCGTCCGCAAACGACGACCAGACGCCGCTGCCTGCAGAGTCGGCGCACGCGTTCCTGGGTAAGCGGCACGCCGCGGGGCGTGAGAAGGATCAGTGCTTCGTCTTCACCTCCAGTGGCCGTTGAATCGATGGCCCGTGCCAGGACATCGGGCCGCATGACCATGCCGTTGCCGCCGCCGAAGGGTGCATCGTCGACGGTGCGGTGCTTACTACACGCATATTGGCGAATGTCCACTGTTTCCAGTGCCCACAGGCCCGATTTCAGCGCATGACCCGGCAGGGAAGCTCCCAGAGGACCGGGAAACATCTCCGGAAACAGGGTGAGGATGGTGGCGGTCCAAGGTGCGGCCATGATCAGCCCTCCTGCCTTGCGAGAATGCCGTCGGGCGGATCGACGATGATCCGGCCACGCTCGAGGTCGACCACCGGAACATTGTTCTCGGTGAAGGGCACCAGGAAGTCGCTTCCGGGTCCCTCACCGGTGATTTCCATGGTGTCGCCGGCTCCCCAGTCGTGCACGGCGCGCACCCGGCCAAGTGGTGAGCCGTCGACATGGAAGGCGGCAAGGCCGATCAGGTCGTGGTAATAGAATTCGTCGGCGGAAACCTCCGGCATGCGCGAACGCGGAATAAAGAGGCGGGTGCCTGCAAGGGCGGCGGCCGCTTGCCTGTCCGCGACTCCATCGATAGCCACCACCAGGTGCCCACGCCGGGGATGCTCAAGAACGGTGAGATCGAGGGTGCGGCCACCGGGTTCCGCATGCATCGGGTTGTAGGCGCCGATGGCAGCCGGGTCCTCGGCGAAGCATGAAAGACGGACGGCGCCCCGAAGCCCCTTCGGCGCGCCTATGACGGCCAGACAGACCCAGTCCGGGTGGATGTCAGGAGTCGTCCCCTTCCGCATGGTCCGTCACTTCGCCGGTGCTGCCCCCACGGCGCTCCGGCATGGGAATGATATCGGCCTTGCCGAGAAAGACGGCGACCCGGTCCGTGGGCTTGGCGCCCTGTCCGAGCCAGTAGCGAACCCGGTCCTGATCCATGATGACGCGCTCGGGATCATCGGCCGCCAGCAATGGCCGGTAAACGCCGACACGTTCGATGAAACGGCCATCGCGCGGTGAACGCGAATCGGCGACAACGATTCTGTACATCGGGCGTTTCTTGGCGCCACCACGTGACAGGCGAATCTTCAGGGCCATGAACCAGAACCTCCAGGAGGCTGCATCTCGAATTGGGGACCGCAGGAGACACCACTGCCGGATCACCGACCGCCATCCTCAGGAGAAGGCGTGAGGTGTCGGCGCCACTAGGTAATGGCGACAGGCGCCGTTGGCAAGCCCAGAATGAACTTTACCATCGCTGGCGGTCTGCCAGAATGGCGCGGCGGACCAATCAACCAGGGCACAAATCATCATGTCGGGGGAAGGATCGTTCAAGCCTTTCGATTCGGGGGCTGTCCCGCGCTACCAGGAGCCCGCGAGCTTCATGCGCGCCCAGCGTCACCCGGTCTCCCGCCGTCTCGACATTGCCCTTGTCGGCGTGCCGTTCGATACCGGTGTCACCTTCCGTTCTGGCGCCCGCCACGGTCCGGCGGCGGTGCGCGAGGCCAGCCGGCTCATCCGGGCGGTCAATCCGGCGACCAAGGTGGCGCCCTTTGACCTGTGCAACATTGCCGACGTCGGGGATGCACCGACCCATCCCCTCAAGGTCGAGGAAAGCTGCGACATGATCCAGGCGTTCTTCGCCGGGATACACGACGCCGGTGCCTGGCCCCTTGCCATCGGCGGCGACCACACGGTGCCGCTTCCCATCCTGCGCGCCATTGCTCGTGATGAGCCCCTGGGTCTCTTCCATGTCGATGCCCATGCCGACACCTTTGACAGCTTCATGGGAACGAAGATCAATCACGCCACCTTTGTCCGCCGCGCCGTCGAGGAAGGGCTGATTGATCCGGCGAGGACCATTCAGGTCGGCCTGCGCGGTACCCGCTACGGCGATGACGACATCGACTACGGCAACGAGGTCGGCATGACCATGGTGCCGATGGACGAGTACGAGGCGATGGGACGCGAGAGTTTCATCGACCTTGCCCGCATCGTTCTGGGCGACGGCCCCTGCTATCTGACCATCGATATCGACGGCCTTGATCCGCGGGACTGCCCGGGAACCGGGGTTCCGGAGCCAGGCGGCATCTCCATGCGCGACATGCAGGTCATCCTGCGCAGCTTCACCGGACTCAATGCCGTTGGCGGCGATGTCTGCGAGGTGTCCCCGCCTCACGACCCGGTCGGCATCACCTTCGTCAACGTCGCCAATCTCATGTTCGAAATGGCATGCGTGATGGCCAGCAACAGGAAAGGGAGCCGATGATGCAGACGTGGAATCTCGAAGGCCGCAGGATCGTCAACTGGAAGACCTGCGACTGGCAGCCCTATCCCGGGCTTGACGGAGCGGAACCCGGTCTTTCCTGGTGCCCCATCCGCGCCATACCCGGGCGTGGTGACGGTTACTATCTCCTGAAGGCCGAGCCAGGCTGCGGCGCGGCGTTGCATCTCCACAGTGCCGGCGAAGAGTTCATCATGCTTGAGGGTGAACTTGTCGACGGCGACGGCACCGTGCTGCGGGAAGGCGATTGCGTGAGCTATGCGCCGGGAACCCGCCATCGCACGCACTCGCCCAAGGGTTGCACCCTGCTTGCCTGCATCGCGGGCCCCATCTCAACGATCGAAGGGGATGACGAGCTGGATGCCATGCGCGAGGGCCGCACCATCGTGAACTGGCACGACGGCGGCTTTGTGCCCTATCCCTCGCTGCCTGATGATTCCGACGTCATCCATTGGGTGCCGGTGCGGGCGAACGCCGAAACCGGAGAGGGGTTCTATCTTGTCAGGTTCGAACCGGGCGGCTGCTCGACGCCGCACGAGCATGCCGGCATCGAGGAGTTCGCCATTCTCCAGGGAACCCTGACCGATCCCGACGGGACGACCTATGTCGAGGGCGACTGCATCAGCCTGCCCGCCGGCAGTGCGCATTTCTCCCGTTCGTCGGAAGGCTGCATCACCGTGGCCATGATCTCCGGTCCGCTGCGCATGCTCGAACAGTAAACGGCCTGCCTGGCCGTGGATCCCGTGGCGAGGGCCCGATGCCCCTGTTCCTGAAGCGCTACGTCCTCCTTGTCGAGGCGACTAGCCGGCGGGTCGGCGAGGCGGCGATGTACCTCGTCTTCGTGCTCATGGCCATCCTCCTCTATTCCGCGTTCTCCAAGGCCTTCCTCCTGCCGGCGCTCTGGACGCTCGAGATGGCCCAGTTCACCATGGTCGCCTACTACATCCTCGGTGGCCCCTACTCCATGCAGCGGGGCGAGCACGTCCGCATGGATCTCCTCTATTCGACCTGGTCACCGCGCACGAAGGCGATGATCGATGTCGTCACCGTGCTGTTCCTGCTGTTCTACCTTGGCGTCCTTCTCTACGGCGGAATCAACAGCACGACCTATGCTCTCGTCGTGAGTGAACGCAGCTATTCGGCCTGGGCACCCTACATGGCTCCCATCAAGATCCTCATGTGTCTGGGTGTCGTGCTGATGATCCTGCAGACCACGGCGGTCATGCTGCGCGACATCGCCAGCGTCCGCGGCATCGAGTTCTGATGGACTACGAACTCATCGCCATCCTGATGTTCTCCAGCATGATGGTCATGCTGATGACGGGCCAGCGCGTCTTCGGCGCGATCGGGTTCGTGGCGGTCGCCGCGGCCCTGGCGCTCTATGGCACGGGCGGTGGAGAGTTCGGCTTTTCCGCGGCGATGAAGCTGATGAAGTGGTACCCCCTCATCACCCTGCCGCTCTTCATCTACATGGGATTCATCCTCTCCGAGTCGCGCCTTGCGGACGATCTCTACTCCATGTTCCACGTGTGGATGGGACCGGTCAGGGGCGGTCTTGCCATCGGCACCATTCTCCTCATGGTGGTGATTTCGGCGATGAATGGACTGTCGGTCGCCGGCATGGCGATCGGCGCCACCATCGCGCTGCCGGAACTGCTGCGACGGTCCTATGACAAGATCATGGTGACCGGGGTCATCCAGGCCGGCTCGTCGCTGGGCATCCTGGTGCCTCCAAGCGTCGTCCTCGTGCTCTACGGCATGATCGCCCGTCAGCCGGTTGGCCAGCTGTGGCTGGCAGGCGCCTTGCCGGGGCTGATGATGGCGGCGCTCTTCATCATCTACATCGCCGTGCGCTGCCAGGCCCAGCCCCACCTCGGACCGCCGCTGGCGGCGAAGGACCGCCAGGTCAGCGTGGCCGAGAAACTGCGCCTGCTCAGGGCCGGCATCCTCCCCTTCTTCATCTTCGCGTCGATGACGGGCCTCTTCCTCGCCGGTATCACCTCGCTGGTCGAGAGTTCGGCCGTCGGCGCCATCACCACCACCATCGCCGCGTTGATTCGTGGCCGTCTGACACGCGAGGTCCTGCAGACGAGCCTGCGCAAGACCCTGGGCGTGTCCTGCATGTTCATGTGGATCATCATGGCGGCCTTGTGTTTCGGCGCCGTCTTCGATGGCCTCGGCGCCGTGCGGGCCATCGAGGGATTCTTCCTTGACCGGCTGGGGCTGGGACCCTGGGAAGTCCTCATCCTCATGCAGCTGTCCTTCATCCTGATGGGGACCTTTCTCGACGACACAGCGATGCTGGTCATCGTCGCCCCGCTCTATGTGCCGCTGGTGCGGGCCCTGGAATTCGATCTCATCTGGTACGGCGTGCTCTACACGATCACCTGCCAGATCGCCTACATGACACCTCCCTTTGGCTACAACCTGTTCCTCATGCGCGCCATGGCGCCCCCGGAGATCCGCCTCGTCGACATCTACCGCTCGATCACGCCGTTCGTCTTCGTGATGGTCCTGGCGCTGGCCCTCGTCATGGCCTTCCCGCAGATTGCCCTCTGGCTGCCTGGTCTGGTCTACGGCAACTGACGAGGTCCCGGGACCGCCCTTCATCGCGTGAAGCCCGTTCCCCGGAGCCGTCACTCCGGTGTCGTGTCGCATCATGTGCCAGGAACGACGCGGAGTGTTCCTTGCAATTTATCTACAAACTGGATAAATTACAAGGATGATCCCGAGAATGATCGCACCTGACGTCAGGAATGCTCTCGCTCGCCAGGCGGCCGTGGCACTCATCGGACCAAGGCAGGTCGGCAAGACCACGCTCGCACTGGACATTGCCCGATCACGAGACTCGCTCTATCTCGATCTGGAAGACCGCGACGACCGCAACCGGCTCGGCGAGCCTGCGCTCTTCCTCGATCACGTGGAAGACCGGCTTGTCATCCTTGACGAGATTCACCGGCTGCCGGACATCTTCCAGGCATTGCGTGGGGTCATCGACAGAGGCCGCCGCAGATCGAAGGGAAGGGGCCGATTCCTCATCCTCGGTTCGGCGTCCATCGACATCCTGCGTCAGTCAGGAGAGACGCTGGCCGGCCGAATCGCATACATCGACCTTGCGCCACTCTCGGCGCTGGAGGTGGAGGATGACCGCAGCACGCGCGAGCGGTTGTGGTTGCGTGGCGGGTTTCCGCAGAGCTATCTCGCGGCGAGCGACACGGACAGCATGGCTTGGCGCCGGGATTTTATCCGCACGTATCTGGAACGCGATGTCGCTGTGTTCGGCCCGCGCATACCCGCTGCCACGCTGGAACGACTGTGGACGATGCTGGCCCACCTCCAGGGAACGATGCTCAATGCGTCCACGCTTGCACGGGCGCTGGAAGTGAGTGCACAGTCGGTGACCCGCTACATCGACCTTCTGGCTGACCTTCTTCTGGTCCGCCGGCTGGCGCCACTCCACGCCAACGTCGGCAAGCGCCTTGTCAGGGCGCCGAAGGTCTATGTGCGGGACAGTGGCCTGGTGCATGCCCTGCTCGGCATCGCTTCACTGGAACAGCTCGCCGGTCATCCGGTCGTTGGAGCAAGCTGGGAGGGCTGGGTCATCGAGACGTTGCTTGCCGCCTTGCCGCCGCGCTCCAGGCCTCATTTCTACCGGACGAGTGCAGGTGCCGAAGTCGACCTCGTCATCGAACACGAGGACGGCACCCGCTGGGCCGTGGAGATCAAGCGCTCGCTTTCCGCCCGGGTCAGCCGCGGCTTCCATGTCGCCTGCGGGGATCTGGAGCCCGAGCGTGCCTTTGTCGTGCATGCCGGAGACGATCGCTATCCCGTGTCCCGAACCATCGAGGCCATAAGTGTGCGTCAACTGGCTGCGGACCTGCGGGCCCGCCCCTGAACGCAACACTCCTCATCGTTCATGCCGTTCGGCCCGGGCGCTGGTGGTGCGCAGCCTGCTTGTCAGGTAAACCACCTCGTTGATAATCGTGAACCCACGACAAACAGGAGGCCTGACACCATGACCAAGTCAAGACGTTCCTTCCTCAAGACCGGCGCCGCGGCGACCGTCGGCGCTGGCGCTGCCGCCCTTGCCGCACCCGCCGTGCATGGCCAGTCGATGATCCGCTGGCGGCTCCAGACCTATGCCGGTCCGGCTCTTGCCGAGCACGTGATCAAGCCCGCGGTTGACGCCTTCAACAAGGCCGCCAACGGCGAGATGGAAATCGAGCTGTTCTTTGCCGACCAGCTTGTTCCCACGGGCGAACTCTTCCGGGCCATGCAGAACGGAACGATCGATGCGGTGCAGTCCGATGACGACTCGATCGCCGCGCCCACCGATGTATCGGTCTTCGGTGGCTATTTCCCGCTGGCGCTGCGGTACAGTCTCGATGTGCCGGTGCTGTTCAGTCAGTACGGTCTGGGCGAGATCTGGGATGAGGCCTATTCGGAAGTGGGCGGCGTCAAGTGGCTTTCCGCCGGCGCCTGGGATCCCTGCCACTTCGCCACCAAGGATCCGATCCACTCGCTGGCGGATCTCGAGGGCAAGCGGGTGTTCACCTTCCCGACTGCCGGCCGCTTCCTGCAGAAGTTCGGTGTCGTTCCGGTCACCCTTCCCTGGGAGGACATCGAGGTGGCGGTGCAGACCGGTGAACTTGACGGGGTCGCCTGGTCCGGAATCACCGAGGACTACACGGTGGGCTGGGCGGACGTCACCGACTACTTCCTCACCAACAACATTTCCGGGGCCTGGATCGGCCACTTCTTCGCCAATGAAGATCGCTGGAACGAGTTGCCGGACCATCTGAAGACCATCTGGCGCCTGGCCATGGATTCGTCGCACTACTACCGCCAGTACTGGTACTGGGGCGGCGAGGCCCATTTGCGGACCCAGGGGACCAAGATGTCGCTGACCTCCATTCCCGATGACGAGTGGGCCCAGGTCGAGGCCGAAGCCGTCAAGTTCTGGGACGAGATTGCCGCGACCAGCGAGCGTGCCGCCCGTGTCGTCGGCATCTTCCGCCAGTACAACGAGGTGATGGCCCAGGCGGGCAAGCCGTACCGCTACAGCTGATCCCCAACCATTGCCGCATCCCCCTTGGCATGGCCAAGGGGGATGCGGAACATTCAGGCTGGGCCACCGGCGAAATCCTCCGCCTTCCCGCCCGCAATGAGACTGAGACACCACAATCTGCCGACAGATTCATGTGCCTGTCGGATTGCGTGAGTGCCTGAAACAGAGTTTGTCGGTGAGCTGATCCGCAGGGACCGCAACCGCCAATGGCTGCTCAGCCCGCTTCCTGGAGGACCGCGTCCGTCCAGCCGAGGCGGGTCAGCGCGCAGGGCACCGAGCCACCACCGATGATGACGAACTTCCTTGATGTCCTGGAACGTCATGTTGGTCCCGGCATGGATACAGGGATCGAGGAAGGCCGTCCAAATGCCGTGCGCCGAACGCGCCCCAGCTGCACGCTCGGGGAACTCGTCGAATGGTGCCACGATGCCATTGCGGATGACGCCTCGGAACGCGCATGGCTGGAAACCGGATCGGCCGGTGGTGATCGTTGCCGCCGTCGCTCTGTTCGGGATCTGTGGGTGCCGGCGTGATGGGGCTTTGGGCGCCCGTACTCGGAACAATCTGCGTTGGCGTCTCACTCGGACTGCCACTCTTTCTCTACCTGCGGGAGCGTGCCCGCGCCAGGAGTTGAGGAGCGGTCACGAGGAATCAGGCCCTGCCGGTTGCCTTGCCGTCATCGAAGAGCTTCGGTCCCCGCTCGTCGATGATTTGCTTTCCCTTGCGAACCGAATTGGTCACGGCTTCCTCACGCGTTGAGAATGTGTCGGCTCGGGTGAAGGTGCGTTCCCGATCGCCATCCTCGCATTGCTGGATAATGGCGCCGGCGATCCGCCATTGCTGTCCTTCACGTTCCGGCGCCGGGTGAATGACAAGCCCCTTGTAGGCCTCCGTCTTGTCGCTTTCGGAGGGCCGCTTCTCCTCGTCGCCGGACTGTCCGGTGAGGCTCTTGAGAATTCGCGAAACGAACGACGCCATGGTTCGGATCCCTGCTGTGCCGAAGTCCAGACAACCACCTGACTCCGGTGAAGTCCACCGTCTCAACTAAGAATCCGAACGGCATACTGCTCGAACAAAGGCCGCCATCGAACAGGTCAGGTCCACTCCCTGGCAGTCCTGGGGAACTCCGCAAGGCCCATGGAAGCGAAGCATGGCAAGATCAATCGAGTGCTGTTGCTACCGGTTCGGCAAGAGTGCCACCCGGCACCATCGGCGAGACTGCCTCGATGTCCGGTGCCATCAGACGGCCCTCGTCCCGGAAGGGCGCCCGTGCCAACATTTCCGAGGTCCGAAGCGGTCGGCGGCATTCGGATCCCCGGGCCGCTGCCGGCAGTTCGACAGCGATGATCCGGGCGAGATGGTCGTTCATGCCGGCGATGTCTGTCCGGCAGGGCTGAAAGCGCGGGCGGTCAGACCGGATCCATCAGTGAGATGGCCTCGGCCATTGCGATGGTTTCGAGCTGGTAGGAGAAATCGGCGGCGCTGTCGTCCTCGAGGACACTGAAGAATGCCACCACCGTCCCGCTGTCCGGATCAATGAAGAGGAACTGGCCACCCCAGCCGCCATGGCCGATCCAGCGGCCGTTGGTGCGCATCTGGTTGCCGTAGGTGATGTGATCTGCCGGCGGCGCATAGCGCGGTCCGGTCTGGGCACGGGTTGCGCTGATGAAGGCCTGGCTGCCGATCGTCTCGCCGTGGATTCCCCGGCCACCGCGAACGAAGATGAGACCATAGCGTGCGAGGTCGCGGGCGCTCATCGAAACTCCGCCGTTGAGGTTGGGAACGCCGTCGCGGTCGCACGAAAGCCAGAACGTGTCCTCGATGCCCGCACCCTCGACAACGTCGATGAAGTGATGCCTCAGCGGTCTCTTCGCCACCCTCTCCGCCACCCAACCGACGACATCGGTGTTCGCCGACTTGTACTGCGGTTCACCCGAACGGTTGGCGAGGTCATCACTGGCAATGCCGCACAGGAACGACCTGTTGACGGGTTCTTCTGCTCCATCAGCAGGAAGGCGCCAGCCCATGGCGACTCCATGGTCGGCGAGGGCCGTCGTCATCGGATCGGAATAGTCCTCCGCATAGTCGTTGACGATGTTCATGTCCATGACGTCCTGGACGGTCGCATCGGCGTAGCCGCTGCCGATCTCCGGCAGGTGATCGACGACGCGTGACTGCATGTCGAGACGCCCTTCCTCGACGAGGCGGCCGACCAGCAGGTTCATGGCCGTCTTCGAGATGGACATGCAGGTGTGGGGACGGTCGGGACCGAAGTCGGGCGCGTAAGCCTCGAACACAAGCTCGTCGTGGCGCAGCACCACCATGGCGGAAAAGTAGGTGGTGCCCGTCAGACGCCGCACCTCGGGCATGTCGCCGATCCGCCGGTCGATCCGCCGCTTGAGCGTGAGAACGTCGGGGCTCCTCAGGAAAAATCCGTAGCGCGTCAGGCGCCACAGATTGTGGAACCCCCGGCGCCGTCGGCTGGAGGTGACCCATGCTTCCCGCTGGTCCGGGCCGACAACGAGATCGGGATTGGCAATGATGGTGCTCATCTGGTTTCTCCTCTCGGGATCACTTCCCGGCCTGGCTCTTCTGGTTCGTCATCGATCATCTCCGCCGGAAAGCCGGGGGCAACAATCGAGACACCGCAGGCCTCCTCGAGTCTGCGGATGATGTTGGGTGACCATTCCCTCGGGCCGTAACGCGCCTCGCCATCCTGGAAGATCTCGACCAGCTTAGGTGCAATCTCGACGGGGATCCCGGCCCGTTCGGCTATCGTCTGGAAGATTCCGATATCCTTCGACACCAGGTCCATCGTGAAGTTGATGTCACGGCTGCCGTTGAGGATCACCTGGCTTTCGGTCTCGTGCACGAACGAGTTGCCCGATGAAATGCGGATCGCCTCGTAGGTGGTGGGGAGGTCCATGCCGGCCATCTTCGCGGTGACGAGGGCCTCGGCAAGGGAAACGAGATTGGCCGTTGCCAGGTAGTTGGTGACCACCTTGAGGATGGATGCGGATCCCAGCGGGCCAGTGTGAAGAATGCGCCGGCCCATCGCCTTCAGCAGGGGGAGCATGCGCTCGAAGACACCGCGCTCGCAGCCGGCGAAGATGGCAATGTTGCCGGTCGCCGCCCTGTGGCATCCACCGGAGACGGGACAGTCGACCGCTTCGCCGCCCGCCGCCTCGACAAGCGCTCCGAGACGGCGGACTTCCGCCTCGTCGGTGGTGCTCATTTCCGCCCAGATGCTTCCCGGCCGCAGGCCGGCGAGGATCCCGTCCTGCGCTTCCATGACCCTGGCCGATGCCGCAGGAGACGGCAGGCACGTGATCACCACGTCGCATGTACGGGCCATGACTTGTGGACTCTCCGCCCAGCCGGCGCCGTTCTCGAGGAAGGGGTGTGCAGCATCGCGGTCGAGATCTCTCACCACGAGATCGAACCCGTTGCGCTGGAGGCTTCCTGCCAGCTTGCCCCCCACATTGCCCAACCCGATGAATGCGACCTTCATGATGGGGTGTCCCGCGCCACGATCACGAAATCCTGCACCGCCGGCAGGCCGGTGTCGAGACGATCCATTTTCCACCATTGCCGGTCGGCGTATCCCTTGACCGGCGCCGGAACGGACCATGACAATGACCAATGGCAGGGACGCCCCCGGGAGGAACCAGTGACCGACGAGCGCAATATCTTCTGGGACGAAGGCGACCTCCCCAAACCCACACGCGATTCGTCACGGCTCAAGCGTGACATGGACCGGTGGGGGTACTGCATGATTGCCGAGGCGGTTACTGGGGACATGTTGCGGGAGATGCGCGAGCGCCTCGAGGAACTCGCCGAAACCGAGGCTGAAAGGGGTGACCATGTCTTTGCCGACAAGGTGAATGCCGCTGACAGCAACAACCAGTGGGTTCTCATGCTCATCAACAAGGGCGAGGTGTTCCTGCGTGCCGTCGATCATCCAGACACCCGGCCAATTCTCGAGCAACTTCTGGGTCCCGAATACCTGCTGAGCGAATCGTCCGCGCACCTCACCCGTCCCGGCAACCCGGCTATGGCGCTTCACACGGACCAATGGTGGATGCCGCCAACCGTGATGCCGGGAGAACGTCATTTGCCCGGCGGCACGATCACCCGCGAAGGCGCCGTTCAGGGGCCACTGAGGAAGGCGACGCAGGCGATCGCGGCGCCTTTGGTCGCCCAGACCATGCTCTTCGTCTCGGATTTCACGGAAGCAAACGGCGCAACCCGCCTGGTTCCGGGAAGCCACATGACCGGCAGTCAGCCGGATCAGTCCGTGCCTCACGTGGTCCCTTCGGTCGCCGCCGAAGGACCGGCGGGCACGATCGCGATCTGGGAGGGCCGTACCTGGCATTCGGCGGGCCCCAACACCTCGAACGAGACGCGATACGGGATGCCGACGCTCTACGCCGCGCCGCAGATGCGGACACTCATGAACTTCACGCTCGGCACCCGTTCCGGGATCGTGGATGAAGCACCGGAACGCCTGCGTCAGCTCCTCGGATTCAGGATCTGGAGCGGTTACGGTTCGACTGGAGAAATGGGCGCCCGGTGGGCCCGTTCAGGCGACGCCATCGCCGCCGACATCGAATCCACGCAACCCGCCGATGCGACCGTCACAGCCGCTCCGCACTCTTGTGGTGCGAATTTGTTGAGATAATGTCGGTTTTCTCCCGCATTCTGTGCCTCTCCGCCGCCCCCGGCTGCAACACGATCGGGAGAACGACGATGCTCAGGATCACCCTCACCGACGCCTGCATCAGGGTGCTCGACCCTCTCGCAATCGGCGGTCCATCGCCCACCGCTCTGGGCCAACGCCATGCCGCTTTCCGGGGACCACAGACGGAACAGCGTCAGCGCAGTTTCGTTGAACTGGCCTCTCAGTCCATATGTCGTGGAGTCCGCGCGAGTCGCTGGGAACACGAGTTCTTTCCCGAACCTTCCTGACATTGTTCTTGCCCTTCAGCAGTTCGAGCAGGCCTCCTCACGCTTTTCATCGCGGTACGTCTCCAGCATCGCCAAGGCAAGAGCGATTGAACGTCGGCTCCCTGGCGATGCCAGGGGGTTGGGTGGTGCGTCGCGACGTTGTGTCGAATGTTCCGAATTTCGAATACGCGCCACAGCTTCCAGCCGGCGCTACAGGAAGCACGAAGCGGCACAGCAAGGCGGGAATCGTACGCAAATGAGAAGGGCAACCCCGAGGCTGCCCTTCTGCCGTTTCCGAAGCGAACTGGTGAGCAATCTACTGCTTATGGGTTCCGAACGCGCCGACTAAGTTGATGGCATCGTCTGAGGAATGCGCGCCGAACGTTCCGGCCGCCGATCCGGGTCGTCCGTCGGCTTGATCGTTTCCGAAGAATTGGCCGCCCCAGCGTCCGGTGTAGTTGCGTTGGCTATCGGCTCCGGTTACAGACCCTCTGAAGAAGCCACTGTTCTGTGCGCCGATGTCAGCTGTGCCGAGGTTCAGTGTGCCGGCATGGGGTGCGCCATCCACAAAGAAATTGGTCATCGATCCTCTGATCGTGCCGAGGCCGTTCGCGTCGCCAAAATTGGCGGTCAATCGGACATCTGCATCCAGGTACCCGACGGCGGTAGCTCCAGCTTCCCGCGCCGAATACACACCGATCGCGTCGCCTAAGTAGGTTGCCGTGCCGCTGACGGCGGCAAGGTCGCTCTGCATAAATGGGTCGTTGCCGTCAGCGAATGCGCCGAACTCAAAGTCGGCGACGCTAGCCCGCATCCATCACCAAGGGGAACGATAGCCTCATATTCGGCCCGGGGCGCAAGCGATGATCACCTTGAGTACTCTGCTGGTGGATTTTTGCCGTATTTCGGACCGATTTTCGGTTCAATTT
>MPMV01000039.1 GCA_002238685.1 bacterium EF100-94H03 bin56 | reverse complement strand
TGGAAGTCCCGGGCCGCGGAAAAGAGAAACGATAGAGCCTCCATGGCCGTGACGTCACTCCCCGGCAGCGGCGCAAGCAGGTCCTCGAGAACCAGAAGGGTCCGGTTCACCCGGTTGAGGGAGATCGCGCTGCTTGGCTTCCGAGAGCGCCAGGCGCATGTCGTCCTCGTCCTCAAGGACGCAGGCGACGACGAAGTCCGAGATCGTCATGTTCGCCTCCTTCGCCCGCCGGCCGATCTCCTGCCAGTCGCTCGGGCGGGCGCTGACGCTGAACTTCTGATTGCGTCTCATCGGTGTTCCCCCTTCCCGTCGAGCAGCGCCTCGGCCTCCAGCAATGCCTTGGCCTCCTCCTCGATCGCCTGCCAGGCCTCGCCGGAGCCGGCGCGTTCGAAGCGGTAGCGTTCGATGCGGGCGAGCACCAGGAGATGGTGCGCGAGGCGCCACTGCAGATCGGTCGGAAGGCCAGGCAGTTGTGGTCCGAATGTGGTCATTGCTTGTGGTCCGGATGTGGTCACGTCTTGTGGCCTCATTGTGGTCACATCTTGTGGTCTGGTTGTGGTGCCGAGAACTTGCTGCACGACGAAGCGCGAGATGGGCATGTCGAGGGCACGGGCGCGCTCGCCGATCCGTGCCCACTCGCTGTCGGAGGCCATGATGGAACGCGCCTTGCGCTTCGGCTCCTTCGTGTCCATCATTCGCACAGGCGCCGGTGAGCGGGACGACATATGGCGGCATCAGTCAGAAGGCGTGACGAGGTGCATATACGATTGATACATCATGAAACCTCCATGCGTCTCATTGTTTCCCATTGTTCGTGTTTGCCATGTACTGGCGGGGTACCGCCGTATTTGGCACACTGGAGAAATGGTATCGATTACTTCCCCGAATGCAACTACGCGATGCCGGATATGCAATCTAGTACAGGCCATATGTCGTCAGGAGTGCTTGACAGAGGCATTATTGTGATGTAATTACAGCCGAGTAGAGAGGGGCGCGTTGTCCACTGGTGAGTTCATACAGGTGTGATAGTCATAATTTTTTCGTCACACCATCGACGCCTTTCGCGGCTCCGTGACACCCTGACCGGATGGTTCCCGAAGCCCGTATCTGGAGGAAAGCTGCATCCGAGAGGGATGTGCTGGCGCCATGTCGAACAGCAGTGGCAGGATCACGTGGTCGCTTGTCGGCCCGCGCCGCAGTCGCGATGGTCGTGGATGTGCCGCGCCGCGCCGAGGCGTTCCGACTCGCCGTCAGCGCGTCAACCACGGCACTCAGCGGAAGAATTCGACGCGGAACCTTGACTTTCCCAAGGGCGCGACTTCGTGTTCCACTTCAGGTTCGACAATGCCGGGGGTGTCCGCATCGAGGATGTGTTCCTCGTCGGGCAAAGTGTGAATCCGGTAGAGGAGCCGTCCCTCCAGGACAATGATCCTGCCCCAGGTTCCCGCCTTCGTCCGATGCGCCGTCCGCAGGCCCGATGGCACCGTCTCCTCGGTGAAGACCGGGGTCGTGCGCTGGAACTGCAGCTTGGCGGGAAGCGTCTTCAAGACTCGGGAGGCCTGTGGTAGCGGGGTGGTGGTCATTTGACCACAAGGGTGTGCAGACTCAAGCGGGACGACCCGAAAGAGGGACCATGACCAGCAACGTTCTTGTCATCTGTTCGGACCAGCACTGGCGCGACGCGGCGGGTTGCTACGGACATCCTCTGGTTCTCACGCCCAACATCGATGCTCTGGCACGACGTGGCACCGTCTTCGATGTCGCCTATTCGGCGGCGCCCATCTGTGTTTCCGCCCGCGCCGCCATGCAGACCGGCCGCTGGGTCCACCAGCTTGGCACATGGTCGAGTGCCGAGCCCTACGACGGTTCGTTCAGAGGCTGGGGGCACCGGCTCCAGGAGGAGGGGCGAAGGGTGGAGTCCATCGGCAAGCTCCACTTCCGTTCGAGCGAGGACGACAACGGCTTCACGCAGGAGATCATCCCGGTCCACATACTGAACGGGACCGGCTTCACCTCGTCCATGGTGCGCGATGGCCTTGAATCCTATGCCAGCAACGCGGACTTTGCCCTCGATATCGGCCGGGGTGAATCGCGCTACACGCGATACGACCGCAAGGTCACCGAGCTTGCCTGCTCATGGCTTGGCGATGTCGCTCCGGGAACCGATCAGCCGTGGACACTGTTCTGTTCATTCGTGGCGCCGCACCATCCTATCGTGGCTCCCGACACGTTCCATGATCTCTACGACAGGCGGCAGATCGATCTGCCGCGTCTGCGGGCACCGGGAGAGCGGCCGGACCATCCGGTTCTCGACGTCTGCCAGACGATCTGGGACTACGACCGGCATTTCCGGGACGATGACCATGTCGTCGAGGCGCGGCATGCCTACTACGGCTACGTCTCCTTCCTCGATGACAACGTCGGGCGCGTGCTCACCGCCCTCGAGGCGTCCGGCGAGGCCGACAACACTCTCGTGATCTATGTGTCCGACCACGGCGAAATGCTCGGCAACCACGGCATGTGGGCGAAGATGAACATGTACGAGGAATCGTCGGCTGTCCCTCTGATCGCCGCCGGACCCGGCATGCCGTCGGGACAGCGCTGTGCCTCACCGGCCTCCCACATCGATCTTCAGCCCACCATCCTGAAGGCCCACGGACTCGACGGTGCCGGTGGCCTCGACGGCGTCGCCTTGCAGGATCTTGCGGCCGGCGGTCACCATGACCGGGCCGTCCTCTCGGAGTACCACGAGCGCGGCGCCGTCACCGGCATGTTCATGATGCGCTGGCGGAACTGGAAGTACGTCGCCTATCCGGGATTCGCACCGCAGCTCTTCGACATGGCCGACGATCCCGTCGAGTCCGCCGATCTTGGCCGGCATCCGTCTCATGACGCCACACGGGCTGCCTGCGAGGAGCGCCTCGGCGCCATTGTGGACTGCGAAGCGGTCAACCGGCGCTGTTTCGCCGACCAGGCGCGAAAGATCGCCGAACTCGGTGGTCGCGAGGCTGCCATGGAAGACGGCGGACACGCCTACACGCCCATGCCTGACGTGAGCCTGCAATAGGGCAGGGAGACCGTCCTACCCGGGTGGACCGTCATCGATCAGGGATCTCAGCAACGCGATGTGGCGGGGCAGGGTGCCGCAGCACCCGCCGACGATGCGCGCACCACCAGCGAGCCACCGGGCGACATGGTCGCGGTAGGATTCGGGATCGAGGTCATGGCGGTGGCCGACCGAAGTGTTGCCGGGATCGATCGGTGCGAAGGTGTTGGCGTAGCCACCAGTGGGACGGCCGGTGGCCATCAGTTCGGGCAGGGCCCGTGTCACCGCCTCCGGTGTGCAGCAGTTGGCAATGAAGGCGCTGACCGGCAGATCGGCGACACTGCGAGCGGCCTCGGCGATGCTGGTGCCGTCCTTGAGTGACGCCTCCCGGTCTTCGTGGAGCGACCAGCCAATCCACACGGGCTTGCCGGTGGCCGCCGCCGCCGCCGCGGACGCACGGGTCTCGGACAGAGTGGTGAGTGTCTCGCAGATGAAGAGATCGACACCGCTGGCAAGGATGCCAGCCTGTTCGGCATAGCGTTCCGCCAGGATTTCCTCCGGTTCAACCTCATCGGGGAGGTAGCTGTCCGACAGTGGCGGCAGTGAGCCGGCGATCAGGATGTCGCGTTTCTCGGCGTCGACGGCATGGCGGGCGAGTTCGAGGGCCTTGAGATTGAGTTCACGGAACCGCTCTTCGATGCCGAGATCCGCCATGAAGGACCGCACGACACCATAGGTGTTGGTGATGATGAGATCGGCACCGGCACGGATGAAGTCGCGGTGCAGTCCCAGGACGGCATCGGGTGCCTCGATGAGTGCGCGTCCCGACCAGAAGGGTGAGCCGGGTTGGCGCAATCCCATGCCGGCAAGGGCCTCCCCCATGCCCCCGTCGGTGAGGATGGGGCGATCGTCTTCCATGGCGATGGCTGGCATGGCGTCAACTCCATTGAATTGCCTGAGCATCTTGCGCCACTATGGCGAAAACCGCTCAAGGTTGCGATCCCTCCAGGGGGGGTCATCGGGAAGGACATCATGAACCGGTTACCGGTCACCTATACGTTGTGGCTTGCCAGCGCCAATGCGGCCGCTGTCGAAGCGGCCAGGATCCACGGGTGCCATGGCATCACCATCGACATGGAACACGGCGTCTTCGATCGCAGCGACGTCGACCGGCTGATCCTGCTGGCTCGCGAGTCGGGCCTTCAATCCTTTGTCCGGGTTGCCGAACCGACGCGCATCGCGGTCCAGAACCCGCTCGATTCCGGAGCGACCGGGGTCATCATCCCCCATGTCGACAACCTCGATCATGCGCGAGAGGTGACGGCTTTCGCCAAGTATCCGCCCATGGGTGACCGCAGCGTCGGGGGCGGCCGGACCTTCGGCTACGGTGGTGGTGACGAAGCGTTCTATGCTGCCGAGAACACCCGCGTGCGCTGTTTTCCCATGGTGGAGACCGTCGGCGCTCTCGAGGATGTCGACGCCATTCTGGCACTCGACTGCGTCGACGGGATCTTTCTCGGGCCGGCGGATCTCAACATGGCGCGGGGCCGCAAGGGCGCGTTCGGCGCCGCCGACATGCGTGACCGGAGCCGGGTTGCCGAAGCGTGCCGCAAGACCGGAAAGGACTTCGGCATGAACGTCTACACCACCGGGGACATGGAGGCATCGAGAGAGATCGGCCTGACCTTCGCGGCGCTTTGCGACGATGTCGCGGCCCTTCTCGATGGATACGGCCGCGTCGTGAGCGATGCGCGCAGGATCATCGAGGGCGCCTGACGGAACGGGAGGGAGATCAAGGTCATGGTCACAGGAAGCTGCCTGTGCGGAGCGGTGCGCTGGCGTATCGACGGCCCGCTCACCGGAATGACGCATTGCCACTGCTCCATGTGCCGCAAGGCCCATGGGGCGCCGTTTGCCACCTATGCCGCGGTGGATCCGGAGTCCGTGACCTTCCTTGCCGGCAGTGACCAGACAGGCGTCTTCGAATCATCCCCCGGAGCTGTTCGCTCCTTTTGCTCCCGGTGTGGATCGGTGGTGCCGGTCGATGGAGATCCGGAGGTGCCGGTGGGTGGTCTCGATGGCGATCCCGGCGCCAGGCCCGAAGCGCACATCTTTGCCGCCTTCCAGGCGCCGTGGCATATCATTGCCGACGGTCTGCCGCGTCACGACATCTGGGGCGAGGAGATTGATGGACCGGTCATCGACATGCCGGCACGGGCCGCGCCGGAGGCCGATGTCCTTCACGGCAGTTGCCTGTGCAACGCCATCGCCTACGAGGCCGCACCCCGTTTCACGCAGGTGCACAACTGCCACTGCTCGCGGTGCCGCAAGGCGCGCGCCGCGGCCCACACGACCAACGGCTTTCTTGATATCGGGGACCTTCGGTTCACACGAGGCGAAGACCACCTCAGAATCTGGCATCTGCCCGGTGCGCGGTATTTCGCCCAGTCGTTCTGCGCCCTTTGCGGTTCCGTCATGCCCCGCCATGACCGCGGACGCATGGTTGCAGTGATTCCCTTCGGTTCCCTTGACAGCGATCCCGGGCGACAGGCCGATGATCATGTTTATGTCGGTTCCAGGGCGTCCTGGTACGATTTCGCCGATCACCTTGCCCGATACGACGAGATGCCTCCATGAAGGCCGCGACGAGAAACAGCTGGGCGTCGGAGATCGAGCTCAAGTTCGCCGTCTCGCCGGAAGCCGCAGGATCTCTTCTCAACCAGCCGCCGCTGCGCATGGCGCGGGATCTCGGTGAGCGCTGCATCGATTCACGCTACTTCGACACAGCGGGGGGCCGTCTGCAAAAGGACGGCATTGCACTGCGTGTGCGGAGTCTCGGCGATTCCTTCGTGCAGACCGCCAAGATGTTCGATCCGGCCGGACACACCGCCTTTCGCCTTGAACGGGAAGATCCGGTCGCCGGACCTCGGCCATGCGCCGCCCTGCTTCGCCAGGCCGCCGGTTCGGGGTATGCGGATATCGCCGATGGCGATCTCGTGCCGGCCTTCCGTACCAGGATCAACCGCCGGGTACTCATGCTGGAGGATCAGGGCAGGGGATCGAGAGTCGAGGTGGCGATCGACAACGGTTTCGTCGAAGCGTCGGGCGCCAGGGAGCCATTGAGCGAAATCGAGCTCGAACTCATGGAAGGCGGGATCGGCGATCTCTACAGCCTGGCACTCGGAATGCATCGCCAGACGCCCCTGGCCATCGAGGCCTTCACGAAGTCCCAGCGCGGCTATGCACTCGGTGGTGGTCTGCCGCCGGCCTGGAGCAAGGCCGGCGCCTTCGTTCTTGACCCCGGAACGAGTCTCGATGACGCCATCGCCCTGACACTGGGACGCTGCTACGGGCACTGGATGAACAATCAGGCGGCAGCCCTTGACGGCCGCGACATTGAGGGTGTGCACCAGATGCGTGTGGCCTTGCGCCGGCTGAGGGCGGCTCTGGAGCTGTTTGCGCCCTGGTTCGACGATGGCAGCCAGGCGAGCTTCACCGCGGACGTGAAGTGGATTGCCGCCAGTCTCGCCGCAGTTCGCGATCTCGATGTCTTGAGTCATGTCACCCTGGCGCCCCTGCGCGAGGCTTTTCGCGGTGACGGTGACCTCGCCCGTCTCGAGGAGTGCATCGGAAACCGCAGAAAGGAAGCCTGCCGCCGGCTTGTGCTGGCCGTTGGTTCGCCACGCTATACGAGCGCTGTCCTCACACTGGGCCAGTGGATCCATGAGCGCGGCTGGTCTGCGGGAGATCCGGTTCTTGACGGCCCGGCAGAACCCCATGTCAGCGAAGCCTTGAGCGAGGTGTATGCGCAGGTCCTCTCCCGCGGGGAGGGTTTCGATACCCTGAGCCCCGTCGCGCGTCATCAACTCCGCCTGCGCATCAAGCGCCTGCGCTATGCCATCCAGTTTGTCGGCCCGGTCTTCCGCGGCACAGGCCCCTGGCTCCAGGCGCTCTCGGATCTGCAGGATGTGCTGGGCGCGGCCAACGATGCAGCCGTGGCCGGTGACCTGATCAGGTCCTGCACCGGGTCGGCTTCCGGCAAGCGCCCTCTTGCCCGGGCCAGGGGCCTCGTTGCCGGCTGGTGGGCGGCAAGGGGGGAACACCTCGAAAGCGACGCGAGAGCCAGGTGGCGTACGTTCACGGAACTCGAGCCGTTCTGGAGAACCGCCCCGGTTCACCCCTGAGTTCGGGTGCAAACCTCAGCATGCCACGGCGCCATGTGACGCCCGTGTGATCCAGGTATTCCAGAAGATCCACCGCATGATTGCGCCCGATACCCAGGGCGTCACGCAGGTCGCCCACGCCGATGCCCTCCGGGTTCTCCCGGAGAAGGTGACGCACGGTGGATTCCGCCTCGGCGATCTGCCGTGGAGTGAGATAGCGGTTGCGCGCGATTCTCACCACGAGTCCAAAGGCCGCCATCCGTTCAAGAAATCGGCGCAGGTCATCGGGCGCCATGTCCAGTACGGCGGCAAGCGGATGGAGCGATGGCGGTGAGCCCGACGTCACCTCGATGGCTGTCACGGTCCTGGCCCACAGGTCCCGGTCCTTCGCCGCCGGTTTCGCCTTGCGTCCCGGACGGTGGACCACGGCCCCGCGCCGCATCAGCGTACCCTTGCGGCAGAGATCGCCAATGACCGCGCCGACGAGAACGGAATCGGCGGGTCCGGGAACCAGCACATGGAGCTCCCCGGCCGCGGGCCCGAGCCGGTCGTGCCGGCACGCATGATCGGCGTCGACTGCGTCGAGCACGTGGCCGGCGAGATCGTTCCAGTGACGTTCGTGGATCACGTGTTCGCGTTCGTTCCGGGTGAACCGGCGATGAGGTCCGGGCAGCGGGCAGGCACCGGCCCCCAGATTGCGTGACGAGAAGAAGGCTGCCGGGTCGAGACCGGTAGCAGCGACAGCGACAAGGGCCCCAAGCGCCTCTTCGTGATCGTTGCAATCGGCTGCTCTCAAGTGTGCCAGGCGTTCGGGACGGGCCCGTCCCCGTGCCGGCCCTCTTGCGTCGAGCACCCGCGCCCCGCCGATCGTGCGGCGTGCCGAAATGTCTCGCAGGAGCAGGCGATCATTCCAGGCCGGCACCAGCGGTCCGTCGAGGCGCAGTTGTGCAAGCCCGCTGCCGCCCGGGGCAATCGCGGACTCCTCGAGAAGGGCGACGCGCCCCGTCACGTGACCGGTTCCATGGTGGACGTGCACGGCCTGCCAATGGTTGAACGTTCGGCGTTCGCTTTCCAGGATCGACACCATCACGTCGATCCGGTGCGACGGCGCCAGGATGTCCGGCGTCACGATCCAGTCCCCGCGGCGGACTTCGTCGCGGCTGAGCCCGGCGAGGTTGATGGCGGCTCGTTCGCCCGTGATGGCCCGTTCTGCCGGTCGGGCCTGGCCGTGAAGCGCCCGCGCCCGAGTGTCGAGGCCGGCAGGCAGCACGGTGAGAGCGTCGCCGGTGCATACCTCCCCTGCACAGACAGTCCCTGTCACCACCAGCCCGGCGCCCCGCGTCCATGCCCCCCCCGCACAGACAGTCCCTGCCACCCCCAGCCCGGCGCCCTTCATGATGAACGATCGATCGACAGCAAGCCGGAATCCGCCTCCCGTCGGCGGTTCTGCCACGGACTGCGTCGCCTCTTCGAGATGGCGACGCAGTTCGCCCAGGCCTCTCTGGTCGGACGCGGACGTGGCGATCACGGCCCTGACATCGAAGCCGTGATCGCGCGCCAGTGCCTGCGCCTCGCCGGCGACGCACGCGATGCGTTCATCGGTGGAACGGTCGGCCTTGGTGACGGCGATCACCATCTGCCGGATACCCAGAAGGGAGAGCACGACCACGTGCTCGATAGTCTGCGGCATGACGCCATCATCGGCCGCGACAGCGAGAAGACCGAGATCGACCCGGGCGAGTCCGGACACCATGTTCCGCACGAATCGTTCATGGCCCGGCACGTCGATGAAACCGGCACGCTGCCCGGACGGCAGATCGAGCCATGCATATCCAAGATCGATGGTGAGGCCGCGCCGCTTCTCTTCCGCCAGCCGGTCGGTGTCGACGCCCGTCAGCGCGGCCACCAGCGACGTCTTGCCGTGGTCCACATGACCGGCCGTAGCGATGATCATGGAAGATTCAGATCCCGCAGTCCGGCGCGGAACGTGTCCCTGTCGTCAAGGCAGCGCAGGTCAAGGAAGAGAGCGCGGTCCCTGATGGATCCGATGACGGGCCGCGGCAGGTGGCGCAGGGCGGCTGCGAGTGCACGCAAGCGCCGGTCGGAACCGCGTCCGGAGCCTGCCGGACGGATGGCAAAACCGGCACTGGCGAGGGTGGTGACAGGCTGTGCCCCGCTGCCTATCTGGCTTTCAAGGGGAACGACCTCGACCGTGAAGGCGGGTGCCAGTACGCCGGCGAGGTCGCTCTCGAGGTCCCGTGCCTGGCCGGTGATGTCCGCAACGGATCGCGTCAGCAGGCTCAAGGCCGGGAGTGTTCGGGGCAGGTTGTCGGGATCCTCGTAGAGAGCCAGCGTTGCGTCGAGCGCTGCCAGTGTCATCTTGTCGGGACGCATCGCCCGCATCATCGGGTTGGCCGCCATGCGTCCGACAAGATCGGCGCGTCCAACGACGATTCCCGCCTGGGGGCCTCCCAGCAGCTTGTCGCCGCTGAAGGTCACGAGGTCTGCTCCTTGCGACACGATCTCGGCAACTACCGGTTCCCTCGGCAGACCCCAGCGGCTGAAATCGACCAGCGCACCGCTGCCCAGATCGACGGCCAACGGCACGCCATGGGTCCTGGCGAGACGCACGAGCTCGGCTTCCTTCACTGCCGATGCAAATCCCTCGATCACATAGTTGCTCGTGTGGACTTTCAGCAGCAGGCCGGTTCCCGGACCAAGCGCCTCTTCGTAGTCGGCGAGGTGCGTCCGGTTGGTGGTTCCCACCTCGACCAGCCGGGCGCCGGCCCTCGCCATGATGGCCGGCATGCGAAAGGCGCCGCCGATCTCCACGAGCTCGCCCCGGGAGACGGGGACCTGGCGTCTCAGGGCCAGGCTGTTGAGAAGCAGCATGACGGCGGCTGCATTGTTGTTCACGACAAGCGCACTTTCGGCGCCCGTCAGGCGTTGAAGACGGAGTCCGACATCGGCCGCACGGTTTCCACGCCGGCCGCTTGCGAGATCATATTCCAGCGCCGAGGGACCCGAAGCGACCCGCATCATGGCCTCGATGGCCGCGGCCGCCAGCGGTGCGCGTCCGAGATTGGTATGAAGAATCGTGCCGGTGAGATTGAAGACCCGACGTGGGCCCGACTCCATGCGTGTCCGGCAGAAGGCCTCGACGAGGGCCGGACCTCTGCCGGTCGTCCAGTCGACGCCGGAATGGTGGCGAATGATGTCGCGCACGCCTTCCTTAACCAGGCGCCGCCCGAAGAGATCCTGAATGCCGGCCATGGCCGGCATTCCCAAAATCGTGTCCACGCTCGGCGGGCGTCGGGTGGCGTCCACCATCGCCGCTCTCCTCCGGAGGCTGAACGGCGTCATGCTAACTGGTTTGGCCCGATGATGCAGGGTACGGTCGCCGCTATGACAGAACACCGCCTTCGCCCCCTTCTCGAACCCCGCTCCATCGCCCTGGTGGGCGCCTCGGCACGTCCCGATTCGTTCGGATACGCCACCTTGCGCAACCTTGCCAGCCCGCACTACAGGGGCAGGATTCACGCGGTCAACCCTCGTTACGACAGGATTGACGACATTGACTGCCATCCCTCGCTTGGCGACGTTCCGGGAGGCGTCGAGCATGCCATTCTCTCGGTCGCCAACGCCCGTATCGAAGCAGCCCTCGTCGATGCCGTCGAGGCAGGCGTCCGTTCGGTGACGATCTTCGGCAGCGCCTATCTCGACGGGGACACGGACAGATCGAATCTCAAGGATCGCCTGCAGGGGATCGCGAGAGAGGCGGGACTTCTCGTCATCGGCGCGAACTGCATGGGATTCGTGAACTACACGGCGGGCGCCAGGGTCACGTGGATGAACGTGCCGGAAGACGGCTGGTTTGATCCGGGCCACATCACCCTCATCAGCCATTCGGGCACCTGCTTTCTGACCCTGCAGTTCGTCGATCCCAGGCATCGTCACAACCTGTGTGTTTCGGCAGGCCAGGAACTCACGGTGACAGCGGCCGACTACATTGACTACGCGCTCGACAAGGAGAGCACGAGGGTCATCGCGCTCTTCCTCGAGACGGTGCGTGATCCCGATGCCTTCCGGGCGGCTCTCGACCGGGCGGCGAGGGCGGACGTTCCGGTGGTGGCAATCAAGGTGGGTCGGACCGGCCGGAGCGCCGAGCTGGCGCGCAGTCATTCCGGTGCGCTCGCCGGAAACGACGCCGCATATGAAGCGGTCTTCGATCACTACGGCGTGCTGCGGGTCGACACCTGGAATGAACTCGCCGCTGCCAGCCGCCTCTTTGCGCACCACAAGGAGATCGCTCCAGGAGGCCTTTCAGGCATCATGGATTCGGGCGGCGCCCGCGGCATGCTGCTCGATCTTGCCGCGAGAATGGACGTTCCCTTCGCCGATATCGGCGACGGCGCGGTGAAGACGCTCTCCGGTCTCCTGGAGTACGGCCTTGAACCGGTCAACCCAACGGATGTGTGGGGCTCGGGCCGGGACTGGCAGGATGTCTACACGGGATCCATGAAGGCGCTGGCCGACGACCCCGCATCGGCCATGACGGGAATCTTCGCGGACCTTGGCGACAGCGACACCGGTGGCGCCGTGTATCTCGAACTCTGCGAGAAGATCGAACAGGAGACGGAAAAGCCGGTCTTTTTCTGTCAGCACTGGAGTCGTGCCATGGACCCGGAGATGACGAGGAGGACTGCCGAAAGCCCGGTTCTCGTCATCGATGGCACCGAGACCTTCCTGACCGCGGTCCACCTTGCCATGCAGCGGCGAGACAGGGTGGATGATTCCCCTGGCGACATGGCGCCCGTTCCCGCCGAGCCGGTGATCGAACGCTGGCGCCAACGGCTTGCCAGGACCGAGGCGCTCGATGAACACGAGGGTCTCACCCTGCTGGAGAGCTTCGGTATGGCCGCGCCGGCAAGGCGGATGGCGGCATCGGCCGACGAGTGCGCCGCAGCTGCCGATGCCATCGGCTGGCCCGTGGCCCTCAAGACGGCGGCTCGCGGACTGGCCCACAAGAGCGACGTCTCGGGAGTCATCCTCGCGATCGCGGACGAGAAGGAACTCCTGCGTGCCTGGCACGACATTTCAGGGAGGCTCGGACCGCGCGTGCTGGTGGAGGCGATGGCGCCCCGTGGTGTGGAAATGGCGGCAGGCATCGTTATCGATCGCCAGTTCGGGCCATTGGTCATGATTGCCGCAGGAGGGGTCCTGATCGAGACACACGCGGACCGCAGGTTCATTCTTCCTCCGGCAGGAAGGGCAAGCGCACGCCGCGCCATTGATCAGCTCGCCTGCCGGCCGCTCCTCGATGGCGTGAGAGGCAACGAGGCCGTGGACGTGGAAGCCCTCGTTGACGTCGTCGCCAGGCTCTCCGTAATCGCCACGACCTTGGGCGACCATATTGCCGAATTCGACATCAACCCGCTCATCGTCCACCCGCAGGGCTGCCAGGCGGTCGACGCCCTCGTCATTCAATGCGCCCATCCCTGATCCTCAAGGAGGGCCGTTGAATCTCCCTTCTCCGGAGCTTGCGTACATGGGCCTGGAGCCTCTCAAGGCTCCTGGACAGCGATGCTGTCCGGTTCCCGCTTCAACGAGCCCGGTTTCACGCGGGGCCTTCCTCTTCACAGGCTGGCACCTCAGAGCTTGCGGCCAGGTGTGGGAGGTTGCGAGACCGCGATGTGGTCGCACCCGACATCGTGCGTGCAATCGTCGCCTGTGACCGTTCTGCGATTGCGCCAGCTCGGCCTTGACCGAGCCGCAGCACGAGCAGGTCTTGCTTGAAGGAAGCCAGCGATCCGCGTGACCACGACGATTGCGCCACACCATCTGAAGCGAGCCCGGGTTCCCTGGAGTTGCAATGGAATGGCCGCGCGCACGCGGCAGGAAGGCGACCGAGAGGGCAGGCACACACACGGATAGGCACCTTGACGGGAAAGACCTGCTTTCCCTGTTTGCGCAGGTGACAGCGGACCATGGCGGGCACCCCGGACGTGTGGCGCTATGGCATCTTGACATCAATTGGAAGATCATCTTGATGTCATTCATGCGAACCACACTGACCGTCGACCCGGATGTCGAACTGCTCCTGTGACGGGAGATGCGGCGAACAAACAGAAGCATGAAAGCTGCCGTCAACGATGCGTTGCGCATCGGTCTCGGGACGCGGGGCAAGCCACCCCGGATGCCTTCATTCAAGGTGGAATCCCATGCCTTCGGCTTCAAGCCCGGAACCGATACCGACCGGCTCAATCAGCTGGTCGACGAGCTGGAGGCCGATGAGTTCGCTCGAAAGCTGACTCGGTGATCGTTCCTGACGTCAATCTCCTGGTGCATGCCTACAACTCGCAGTCCCGCCAGCACGAAGCGGCACGAGCGTGGTGGGAACAACTGATGAACGGGACAGGCACAGTCGGTCTTTCCTGGGTTGTGATCCTGGGATTCATTCGCATTGCAAACCATCCGAAAATACTCGACAGCCCCCTCCCTGTGAGCAGCGCCTGCTCCCGTGTCCGGTCCTGGCTCGCCCGTCCCCAGACGATGCTCATCCACCCTGGAGACCGTCATGCGAACATCCTGTTCAATTTCCTCGAGAACGTCGGATCGGCCGGCAACCTGACGACGGACGCGCATCTCGCCGCCCTTGCGATCGAGCACCAGGCAGAGCTTCACTCAACGGATGCGGACATGGCCCGGTTTCGTGGGTTGCGCTGGACGAACCCCCTCGTCTGATCGGCAGTTCCCGAAGGCGTGAGAGGCGCGCGGCCATCGGTGCCCCGGGCGATGGCCTTGCTGAACTCGACATCCACCCGCTCATCGTTTGACCGCAGGGCTGCCAGGCAGTCGACGCCTTCATTCTTTCATGCGGCCTTCCCTGATCCATGTCAGCGCTGAAGACGGGTCGCCACGAACTCGGCCCCGATCCCTTCGGAGTGGCACACGAGACCACACCTGACAGCGACGGGGGAGTCGAATGCCGCATGCACAGTGAACCCGTACGCCTCGAACGGGGGCCTGACGGTGCTTCGGGTACGGTCCGGATCGGACAATTCGATGGGGCGAAGAAACCGCCACCGGGCCGAACTGGCGCCGGATTGCCTGCGACCTCACAAGCCTGACGCCTGAGGCGCTCCACCGATCCAGGTGCGGGAGGTGCCGACAACGACGGAACGCACGAGTACCCGTTGCCGGAGCGCCGCCTTTGACACGCCTGCAAGGGGGCGTACAGGATAGGGTTGATGCTTGATGGGAGAGACCTTCGTGGGCGGTTTTCCCTATTCCCGCGTGGCGGTCACGGGAGGCAGCGGCCGCCTCGGTCGCTACGTGGTGAGGCATCTCGCACCGGTCTGCGATGTTACCGTCATCGATATCGAAGCCGGTGACGGCGGGACGATCCTGTGTGACGTGCGCGATATCGGCGCCGTGCGGGGAGCACTCCAGGGGTGCCAGGCAGTGGTTCACCTTGCAGCCCTGGATGACGGCGTTGTCGAGGAGGAGGAGGCCTACGTTGACGTCAACCTGCGCGGCACGTGGAACGTCCTGCAGGCATCCGAGGAACTCGGCCTGTCGCGCGTGGTCCTGGCCTCGAGCGTGGCCGCGCTGGGAATTGGCGCCGACAATCCTCCTCGCGTGCTGCCGTTGCCGGTGGAGACCGAACTCCGGCCCCGCCAGGCCTACGGAATGACGAAGAAGGTGGCGGAGCAGTTCGCCCGCGCCTTCGTTGACCGGAGCCACCTCGAGGTGATCTCGCTCAGACCCAGTCTTGTGGCCCAGCCGGACATCACGTGGTCCATGGCGCAGACAGCTGCTGAGGCCGATGGAACCGATCCGCCGCCCGACACCACCGGGGCGGACTGGCGGATCTTGCGCGAACCGCTGGGCGTCACCAGGGCCTTCGTTTCACCCGATGACGCGGCGCGTGCCTTCCGTGCGGCCCTTGCGGTGCGCGACATCCGGTGCGGCAGCTTCTATGTCACCGGCCCGGACACCTGCTCGGCCCTGGAGACTGCCGATGCCATCGAGCGGTCGTGCGGCCGCCGGCCGGCGATCGGTGATGCGGAACTCTACCGGCGCCATCGGCGCGCCAGCGCCTTCGACCTGCGGCCGGCCAGGGACGTCCTTGGGTGGCAACCCGAGGATTGCTGGGCCGATCATCTTGCCCGTGTCATCGCCTCTGCCGGAGCGTCCTCATGACCATGATTCTCAAGGGAGGGCGCATCCTCGATGCCGAAACCCGGGACGCGCCCTACCGCGACATTTTCGTCAGCGACGGAACCATCCGTGACGTGATGCCGCCCGGTTCCGCCGGCCCCGAAGGAGTGCCGGTGAGGGATGTGTCCGGCCATCTGGTCATTCCGGGACTCGTCAATGGCCACACCCATGGCCATGGCAGTCTCGGCAAGGGCCGTGGCGACCGCTGGTCGCTGGAACTGCTGCTCAATGCCGGCGTGTGGATCAGCGGGCAACGCACCGCCGAAGACATGTACCTTGCCACACTGCTCAATGCCGCGGAGATGATCCGTCGGGGGTGCACCGCCACCTATGACCTGACACTTGAATTGCCGCACCCCAGTCCCACCGGAATCCGCCAGGTGGCCAGGGCCTATGAGGATGCCGGCATGCGCGCCGTCGTCGCGCCCATGGTCGCAGACATCGGTTTTCACGACCTTGTCCCGGGTCTTGGCGGGGCCATGGAGCCCGGGCTGCGTGACACCGTGAAGACATGGACTCCCGAACCCTGGCAGGTTGCTATCGACGCCTGTCGCGACATCGTCCGGGAGTGGTCTTCTGCCAGCGACATGGTGCGCCCCGGTCTCGCCCCGACCATACCGATGCACTGCACGGATGCCTTTCTCGAGGCCTGCCGGGATCTCGCCAGGGAGTATTCCCTTCCCGTGCACATGCACATGGCCGAATCGAAGTTCCAGTCCATTCTCGGTCATGAGACCTACGGCATGTCGCTCACCCGCCATGTCGACAGGATCGGACTGGTGAACGAGCGGTTCACGGCGGCACACGGTGTCTGGCTCGATGACGACGAGATGCGTCTCCTCGCCGATCGCGGCGCCTCGGTGGTTCACAATCCGGGCAGCAATCTGCGGCTGGGGTCGGGCCTTGCCGCGGTGCGCCGCATGCTCGAGGCCGGACTCAATGTTGCCGTGGGTTCGGACGGCTCCAACTCTTCGGACAACCAGAACATGTTCGAGGCGATGCGCCTTGCCGCCTATGTGTCGCGGGTCATGACACACGATCTTTCCCGATGGGTGTCGGCCGACGAAGCCTTCCGGATGACCACCCTGGGTGGCGCCCGCGCCATGGGCCTCGATGGCCGAACGGGACGGATCGCGCCGGGATATCTGGCGGATCTCGTCTTCATCGATCTGGGCGATCTCGCCTGGCTGCCCCTCAACGATCCGCTCAACCAGCTGGTCTATGCCGACGATGGCGGGTCGGTCGACCATGTGATGATCAACGGACGCCTTGTCTACGAAAACCGGCGGTTCACGACCATCGACATCGACGTCCTCGCAGCACGGATCAACCGCGCCATGGAACGCCTTGACGCGGCATCAGGCGAAAGGCGCGAGGCGGTGAAGGCCCTCGAGCCGGTCGTGGCTGACCTGTGTGTGTGCTTCATGTCACGGCCATGGCATGTCAATCGCATGTGCGAACAGAGCGGAGACCGGTGATGATGGATCTTGTCATCAGGGGCGATCTCGTGACGCCCGCGGGAGTGGTGGACACAGGCTGGGCGGGTGTCGTCGATGGTGTCATCTCCGCGACCGGTTCGAACGATCCCCCTCCCGGGCGACAGACGGTCGACCACAGGGGGAAGCTGGTATTCCCCGGGGTCGTGGACGGCCAGACCCATGCTGGTTCGATCGCCGGATTCGACGGACTCGAGGATCTGACGAGGAGCGCCGCCGCAGGTGGCGTGACGACCATTGTCGACATGCCCTTCGACGAGCCGGATCCGGTGTGGAGCCGCGATCTGCTTGACGCCAAGATTGTCACCGCCAACCGTGTGGCCCATGTCGACGTGGCGCTTTACGGTTCCGTGAAGAAGGTGGTCGAGACCGATGAGATCGCACGCCTGGCCGAGGGCGGCGTGTGTGCATTCAAGATGTCGACCTATGAATCCAATCCGCACCGGTTTCCACGGATTCCCCATGACCAGATGGCTCGGGCCTTTGCGGCCATTGCCGACACCGGCCTCACGGTGGCGGTCCACAACGAAGACCAGGAAGTGGTCGATCACGCCATCAGTGTGTTCCGGGACGAAGGGCACCGGGACGCCCGTCTCCATCATCCGAGCCGGCCGCCACTCGCCGAACTCCTCGCCAACGCCGTCATTCTGGAACTCGGGGCCGCGACCGGTGCCCGGGCCCATATCGTCCACTCCTCACTGGCCCGCGGGTTCGACATGGCGCGCCAGTACAGGGACCAGGGCTACCAGGCGACTGCGGAGACCTGCATCCATTATCTGGCGTTCACCGAGGCGGACGTGCTGGCCATGGGTGCCCGGGGCAAGGTCAACCCGCCCATCAGGCCCGACGAAAAGGAGGCCATCTGGCTGCGCGTGGCGGCAGGAGAAGCTGCTTTCGTCTCCTCCGACCACTGTTCGTGGCCCATCGAGCGCAAGCCCGATGACGACATCTTCGCCGCGGCGCCGGGTGCCCCCGGGGTCGAGTGCCTGCTTGTCGTCATGTTGAGCGAGGCGGAAAAACGTGGCCACGGTCCGGGTCTTGTCGCCTCCATGCTGTGCGAGGGCCCGGCCCGCCACTTTGGACTGTGGCCGGCAAAAGGCGCCATCCGTGAGGGAGCCGATGCCGATTTTGCTGTCGTCGAACGCGGCGGTTACCACCACGATGATGCCACGCTTCACTGTCAGATGGCCCCCTGGACGCCCTATCACGGCATGGAGCTTTCGGGGCGGGTCTGCGAGGTCTGGTTGCGTGGCCAAAGGGTCTTCGACGGCCGGAATGTTCTTTCGCGCCCCGGAGACGGCGTCTTCGTCAGACCGGTCTGAGCCATGGCACGACGCATTCTCGTCATCAATCCCAACAGCAGCCGAGACGTCACCGGGGCGATGTCGCAGGCTCTCGACCGATTCCGCTTCGCCGGCGGACCCGTCATCGACTGCGTGACCCTCGACGAGGGCCCGCCCGGTGTCGAGACCGACCGCCACATTGCCGAGGTTTCGGGCCTCGTTGTCCGTGCCATCGAAGAGGAAGAGGCTGACGCCTATGTCATTGCCTGCTTCAGCGATCCGGGCCTCCATGCCGCCCGGGAGGTACGACCACGACCGGTTTTCGGCATCGGTGGTTCAGCCTACGCGGCGGCCCTGGCAACAGGTGAACGGTTCGGCATCATTTCGATCCTGCCCGTGGCCGTTGCCCGGCACCGGCGCCATGTCGCTTCCCTGGGGCTTTCCGGTCATCTGGCCGGTGACATTGCCATCGACCTTGCCGTGACGGAACTTTCCGAGGAGAACCTGGTGCTCGATCGCCTGTCCCGGGCCGGCCTGTCACTCAGGGACGATCACGGCGCCGGCGTGGTCATCATGGGCTGCGCCGGCATGGCCCGCTACCACGCCTGTCTCGAGGCAAGGCTTGGCCTGCCGGTCATCGAGCCGACGCGGGCGGCAACGGCGCTGGCACTCAACGCCCTTGCAACAACGGGGTCCCGGACACGGCAGGAAGGAGGCTCTCCCCCTTGAACACGCGAATCATGACAGTCGGCGGCGCCCAGATGGGGCCGGTTCCACGCTCGGATCCCCGGTCGAGGACCGTGGCGCGCATGGTGGATCTCATGCGCCAGGCCCATGCGAGAGGGTGCCGGCTGGTGGTCTTTCCGGAACTGGCGCTGACGACGTTCTTTCCGCGTTGGCTGATCGAGGACGAGGAGGAACTGGCGGGATTCTACGAGGCATCCATGCCGGGGCCCGAGACCATGCCGCTCTTCGAGACGGCGCGCGAACTCGGCATCGGTTTTCACCTGGGCTACGCCGAACTCGCCGAGGATGGCCGGTTCAACACGGCGATCCTGGTGAATCCGGACGGCAGGATTGCCGCCAGGTACCGCAAAATCCACCTTCCGGGCCACGCGGAGAACGATCCCGGGCGCCAGTTCCAGCATCTCGAGAAGCGCTATTTTGATGTCGGCAACCTCGGGTTCAGGGTATGGGACACCATGGGTGGGCGGATCGGCATGCTGATCTGCAACGACCGGCGCTGGCCCGAGGCCTTTCGGGTGCTCGGCCTTCAGGGAGTCGAGCTGGTTCTCATCGGCTACAACACGCCGACACTCAATGGCCAGACCTTCGAGCCGCCGCACCTGCGCATCCATCACAATCTCCTGACCATGCAGGCCGGCGCCTACCAGAACGGGACATGGGTGGTCGGCGTGGCGAAGGCCGGTCTCGAAGATGGAGTCCACATGATGGGCTCGAGCGCCATCGTCACCCCCAATGGCGAGATCGCTGCTCAGGCCAGCAGTCTCGATGACGAACTGATCGTGGCCGACTGCGATCTCGATGCGGGCGCCTACATCAAGGCCAGTGTCTTCAACTTTGCCGCCCACAGGCGCACCGAACACTACGGGCTGATTGTCGAGACCACGGGAGTGGTTCCGCCGCTGGGCACATGAAGGCGGCGGTTCTCGCTTTCCTGGCCGTCGTTTCTCTCCTTGCCTGCGCAAGCGCGTCGGCTAGCGAATCGGCCACGAAGGCCGCGGCCGATTCACTGGCACGTCTCCATGACTGGACAGGTTCCTGGTTGGAAGCGGGCCGCTTCAGTCTCCTGACATACGCGCCACCCCAGTGGCGTGGCACAGGTGAACTGACGGTCTACATCGAGGGGGACGGCCGATCCTGGATTTCGCGCGAGGAGCTGGCAGACGATCCCACTCCCCGCAACGGACGGGTTCTGAAGCTGGCGGTGAGCGATCCAGGCGATGCAGCTTACCTGGCGCGTCCCTGCCACTACCTCGATGCCGCCGAACTCGCGGGTTGCCATCAACGATACTGGTCCCTGGCGCGCTACGGGGAGGACGTTGTCGAAGCCATCGATGCCGCCCTTGATACCCTCAAGCACCGTGCCGGTGCCGGCAGACTTCGCCTGGTCGGGTATTCGGGAGGCGCACAGCTGGCCGTTCTTGCCGCGGCGCGACGAAACGACATCGCCGGCATCATCACCGTTGGCGGCAATCTCGATCACAGGCGATGGACGGTCTCCCAGGATGTGTCCGCACTCACCGGCTCTCTCAACGCAGCCGATGTGGCCGACACAGTCCAGCACATTCCCCAGGTTCACTTTCTCGGGGAGCTCGACACGACTGTGGGGCGGGACGTCATCGACAGCTACCTCGACCGCATGCCGGTGACGTCGCCGGGCCGGGTGATCGAGGTCCCCGGTTACGATCACGGGTGCTGCTGGGCCGACAACTGGCCGGGTCTGCTTGCCGTCGCTACAAAGCTCCTGGGTACCCTGGGGAGATGACGCGTCCGGAACCCGTCTTCGGGCAATGCGTCAGTGCGGCCGTTGCCGGATGAAGACGAAGGTCGACGGTGACGATGAACCGGGATCAAAGCGGTAGCCGTCAGCGTCGAAGGACTTGAGGTCCTCGATGCTGTCGATCCGGTTGCGGATGACATAACGCGCCATCATGCCGCGCGCCACCTTGGCGGTGAATCCCAGGGTGCGCGCCACGCCGTTCCTCATCTCCTTGAACACCGGCGTGATGACGGGAGCCTTCAACCGGTCCGAAGGGATGGCGTGGAAATACTCCTTCGAGGCAGCATTGACGACAACCGGCGAGTCCTGCTGCTTGAGGTCGCGATTGAGGGCGCGGGCAATCCTGTCGCCCCAGAAGTCGTAAAGACTGTGACCCCGGGGCGTGGTGAGTCGTGTTCCCATTTCCAGGCGGTAGGGCTGGATGAGGTCAAGCGGCCGCAGCAGGCCGTAGAGGCCCGAAATGATGCGCAGATGCGTCTGCGCGTGGTCGAGATCTTCGGATGACAGGCTGGAGGCATCGAGTCCGCGGTAGGTGTCGCCTGCGAAGGCGAGGACAGCCTGTTTCGCATTCCCCGGCGTGTGCTCGAGGCGGAACGCGCGGAAACGGTCGCGGTTGAGATCGGCGAGATTCTCCGAGAGTCCCATGAGGCCCGAAAGGTCGACGGCACTGAGCGTGCGCGTGGTCTTCATCAGTTCGCGGGTCTGGGCCATCAGCAGTGGCCTGGTCCAGGCAATCCCGGGATCTGGGTCTTCGAAGTTGAGGGCCTTGGCAGGCGACACGACGACGAGCATCTTTTTCCTCCCTTGAACCGTTCCCTGTTTAGTCCGCCTCGAGGCCGGCGGCAAATCCTGCCTCAGCGACCCTTCCACACGGGCGGGCGCTTTGCGACGAAGGCACGTGCCCCTTCCTTCGCATCCTCTGATTCCAGAACCCGCGAAACCATTGTGAAGCGGCCTTGCGAGTCGAGCCGTGCCGCTTCCTGCGGCGGCAGGTCGCCGGCCATGTTGACCATCTGCTTTTCCGCGCGCACCGACAGCGGCGCGGCGGCGGCAATGTCGCGGGCGATGTCACGGGCCGCATCCATGACCTTGCCTTCCGCAGTCATCCGGCTCACCAGGCGCAAATCGAAGGCTTCCTGGGCGTCCATCCGCCGGCCGGTAAAGAGCATCTCGAGAGCAACGCTGCGCGGCAGTCTGGAGAGCAGGCGCGGCACACTCGGTACGCCGGTGGTCAATCCGACATTGACCTCCGAGAGGAAAAAGACCGCATTCCGGGATGCCACCAGGATGTCACCGGCAAGGGCAAGTTCGAATCCGCCGGCCACGCAGTAGCCGTTGATGGCCATGATGACGGGTTTCTCGAGATCGAAATTGCGCGACAGCCCTCCGAAACCCCAGCGTCCGTAATCCCTGTCGGGTTCGTCTTCGGCGCCCTCGTTGAGGTCCCAGCCGGTGCAGAAGAACCGGTCACCCGCGCCGGTCAGGATGGCGACGCGCAGGTTCGCGTCCTCGTGGAACATCTCGAAGGCATCGTTCATTTCCCGGCTGGTCGCCGCCCCGATGGCGTTGGCTTTCGGGTTGTCGAGGGTGATCTCCAGGATGTGACCGTCGATCCGCGTGTGAACACTCCTTGTCATGATGCCCTTCCGTCTTGCCTGTCCGCAGAATCTAGTCCCTTGGCGGACTTCATGACAGGCCCTGATTTCTGGACCTGGGCCTCGCGCCACAGCACGTAGAGACCGCTCGTCGCCAGGACCGCGGCGCCGATCGCCACGGTCCAGTCTGGCAGATCGCCCCAGATGAGATAGCCGAACACGATGGCCCAGATCATCGCCGTGTAGTCGAATGGCGCCAGGACCTGGGGTGGCGCCAGGGCGCAGGCCCGGACCGCGGTGAGCTGGGCGACCATGACCGTGACCCCGCATGCGACCATGACGAGAAGGGCTTCGGCTGAAGGCATGATCCATTCGAAGGGAGCGAACACGGGCATGGTCAGCACGTAGATGCCATTCAGCAGGAAGACCGTGGTGGTTGCCTCTTCGGTACGGCTCACGATCCTCGTCACGATGATGGCAAGGGCATAGGCGAGAGCCGAGCAGAGCGCCCACAACGCCGCGATGTGGAAAATGCCGGTGGACGGATTGACGATGACGAGGACCCCGCACAGGCCGATGCCCACCGCAGCCCAGCGGCGCGGTCCGACCCGCTCCCCGAGCAGTGGCACGCTGAGTGCCGTCATCAGCAGGGGCGAGGCAAAGGCGACCGCCGTGGCGTCGGGAAGCGAAATGTGGCGCACCGCCTCGATGAAACAGCTCAGCGCGACGAAGAAACAGAGGAATCTCAGGACATGCATGCGCCAGCGTCGGGTCCTGAACGGAGTGCCGAGGCCCGAACCGCGCAACAGCAGGAGTGTGGTGCCGGCCACCACGACCACCGAGCGCAAGAACAGGATCTGCGAGAAATGGTAGTCCGCGGCGAGCCACTTCAGGGCCGCCATCTGTGCCATGAAGAGGATGGTGGCGAACAGCCACAGACCGATTGCGGTGACGGGTGCGTTCCGGTAACCGCCGCCCGGGTCTGTCGTTGCGTCGCCGGGGGAACGGTGCCGCATGTGCCTGGATGATCCCATGGCCTCAACGTTGAAAATAGGAAGGTTGTCATGCCGCCGGCAAGCGTTACCGGAACCGTGCGGAATTCCTTTGCACAGTCAGGTGAGCGGCCCTTCTCCGAAGGCAGTGATGGGTGGGAAGGCGTCGGGTTCGGTGAGGACATCGATCACCGTTGTCACCCGGTCCGTCAGGGCGAAGGCTTCTGCCAGGGCCGGTCCGTAGTCCGCGGGATCGGTGATTCGTACTCCCCGGCAACCGGTGGCCTCGGCGATGGCGGCGTGATCGACGCTGGTGAAGGCGACGGCGTCGGTGTGTGCGTCGTAGCGATGAAGCTCGGCGTGTTTCTGGTAGCCGAGGACTTCGTTGTTGAGCACGGTGATGACGACATGGGTGCCAAGCCGTCGTGCCGTTTCGAGTTCGGCCCAGACATGGGCGAATCCGCCGTCGCCAACGAGGGTGAATACCGGTGCGGAGGGCCTGGCCAGCCTGGCGCCAATCGCCATGGGCAGACCCCAGCCCAGACCGGCCATGCCCCTCGGCGTGAGGAAACGCTGGCCTGGCCGCCGGCTGGCAAGGTTGTTGCACAGCCAGATCGAGGCATAACTCGCATCCGCCACCAGGATGTGGTCCTCCGACAACTGCCGGTCGAGGTCGGCCATCAGGCGTTCGGGCCTTATCGGTCGTGCCGCCGATGTGGCAAGGGGTGCGTTCTCCTCGCGATGACTGTGCCGTGCGTCGGCGATCAGGGCTTCGAGAGCTGGTCGGCAGCGGGCCCTCCGGGCGAGATCGCCGGCGAGCAGGTCACATGCGAGGGCAGCGAGCGTCTCGCGGGCATCACCGACAAGGCGCACGGCCTCGTAGTTGCGGCCGATTTCCTGGGGATCGATGTCGATGTGAATGAGCGTGGTGTCGGGCGACAGCAACTGCCAGGAATCCGTGCCGTTCTGGTTGGTGCGGTTGCCGACGGCAACGACGACATCCGCCTCGCTGATCAGCGAGGCGAGCCGGTGTGTCGCGGAACCTTTGCCCATGTAATACCCGACCACGCCGATTGTGAGGGGGTGTGCGTCATCCACCGCTCCCTTTCCCATGGTCGTGGTGGCCACCGGAAGATGGGCTTTTTCCTGGAGTGTGGCGAGGATGTCGGCAGCGCCGGACAGATGCACACCACCCCCGGCCCAGATGACCGGCCTCGCGGCGCCGGCAATCAGCCGTGCTGCCCGGGCGATCGCATTCCGGTTGGCGACGGGCCGGTCCAGGGGCATCCGGCCGAGAGACTGCTGGCGCCCGGAACTCGACGCCCGGGGCGCTTCCATGACATTGACCGGCGCCAGAAGAACGGCAGGACCGGGACGCCCGCCGGTCGCCTGACGGAAGGCCATGTCGACGTAGTCGTCGATGCGCCGGGTGTCCTCGATCCTGCGCACCCACTTGGCGCAGCCCTTGAACAGTTCGGGATGATCGAGTTCCTGGAAGGCGTTGCGGTCCCGCCACAAGGACGGAGTGTCCTGGACCAGGGCCACCACCGGGGAGGATGCCGTCAACGCCTCTGCCAGCCCGGCGACCAGCAGTGTGGCCGCCGGTCCGTTCTGTGCGGCAACAACACCGGCCTTTCGGGAAATCCGGGCGTAGGCATCGGCCATCACGGCACCGGCGTTCTCGGTGCGATAGGTCATTTGCCGGATGCCGAATTCCGGGGTGGCCAGAAAGAAGGCCGAGGGAATCGACTGGCCGAAGATGGTATCGACCCCGTGGCGGGCGAATGCGGCGGCAAAGACCCTGGAAGCGGAAAGATTGCTGTCAGTCATGGCGGAAGATGGAGCAGACCCTCGATGGTCCTGGTGGCCGCGCCACCGACCTCGAGATGGATGACGGCATCGTCCTCGATCCGGGCGTGGGAGACAATCCTGCTTGCCCGGCCGATCTCGACACCCTGTTCGGCTCTGACATGGACACGCCCGTCAGGGTCCGGCGACACGATGCGGTGGCGCACCAGATAGCTGGCAAGGGCGGCGTTGGTGGTCCCCGCGGCAGCGGACTCGGCCACTCCCACGGCGGGACAGAAGTCCCGGACGTGGAGTGTCGACGCCGGATCCAGGGTTTCGGTCGTGAAAAGCGCCACGGTCTCGATTCCGTGGTCGTGGCACAGGGCGACAAGCCCCGGAAAATCTGGACTGACGCGCTGCATGGATTCGAGTCCGGGCAGCGGCACAACGAGATGCACGAAGTCGCCACAGACGGTTTCCAGGGGATGATCCCCTGCGATGGTCTCCGGCTCGAGACCCAGGAGACGGGCGAGCCGATCCCGGTCGATGTCGTCGTGGCGGAACGAGGGCGGGGTGACCTCAAGCATGACCAGCGGCCTGCCGTCCAGACCGGCAGAGACGGTGACACGCGCCCGGGAGCGGGGAAGATGAAGTTCCACGTGCGCAGGCATGGTGACGTGCCCCAGCTCGACCAAGCGTGTCATGAGGGCGATGGTGCCATGGCCGCACATCGGGAGCTCCATGACGGTCGAGCGGAATCGCGCCTCGACGCGTTCCCTGTTCGCGGTAGCAACGAAACACACGGCGGGGTACCCGAGTTCGCCGGCGATCCGCGTCATGGCGGCCTCATCGAGGACTCCGGTATCGCAGACAACAGCCGCCTGGCTGCCCCCGAAGGCGGTGTCGCTGAAGGCGTCGTAGAGAGCAAGGGGGAGGGACGTCATATGGACTGTGGATTGTGGACTCGGGTTCCCTCTTGTGTAGCACGGATTCGCGGATATCGTGCGCCTTGTTGTCGGACACGACCGCGGTGGCAGGCATGGCACAAAGAGCGCAATCCTCCATTCGCCAGAGGGCCTCGCGTGTTCTTCCCGGCGGCACGTTCGGCAATGTATCGGGGAATCTCGTCATCGCGCGGGGCAGCGGCAGCCGCGTGTGGGACGATGAAGGCCGCGAGTACATCGACTATCTCATCGGATCGGGCCCCATGATCGTCGGGCATGCCCATCCCGAGGTCACAGGCGCCGTGCGCAGGCAGCTCGAAACGGGGACAACGTTCTTTGCCAGCAATCCCGAAGGCATCGCTCTCGCCGAAGCCATCATCGATGCCGTGCCGGTCGCCGAGAAGGTGCGTTTCACGAGCACCGGCGCCGAGGCCGACGCCTTTGCCATGCGCCTTGCCCGTGCCCATACGGGGCGTCCGAAAATCCTCAAGTTCGAGGGCGGATACCACGGTTACAGCGACTATGGACTGATGAGCCTCGCGCCGAAGACCGCCGGCAACTCGCCACGGCCGATTCCCGATTCCGCGGGCATACCGGACGTGGTGAGAGACACCATCCTTGTGGCGCCGTTCAACGATGCCGGCGCCGTGGAGAGCCTCCTCGGGGAGCACCGCTCAGAGATCGCCGCGGTGTTCCTGGAGCCGATGCAGCGGCTGATCCCTCCGCAGCCCGGCTTCCTTGCCGCCTTGCGGGAACTGACACGAGAACACGATGTGCTCCTTGTGTTTGACGAGGTGGTGACGGGATTCCGGCTGGGCATGGGCGGCGCCCAGGAATACTACGGCGTCGTTCCCGACCTGTGCACGCTCGGCAAGGTGATCGGTGGTGGCTTCCCGCTCGCCGCCATCGCCGGACGCGATGACATCATGGCCGCCTTTGACAGTGACCGGGCCGGCACCGGGCGGTTCGTGCCGCAGGTCGGCACGCTCTCCGGCAATCCCGTGGCTGCCGTCGCCGGTCTTGCAACACTCGATGTTCTGTCGCGCCCCGGCGCCTTTGATCGCCTCTTCGACACCGGCCGGCGCCTGATGGCGGCCCTCGAGGGAATCCTTGCTGCCAACGGCATCGATGCCCGGGTGGTCGGCGAACCTCCTCTCTTCGATGTTGTCTTCACGCATGGCGCCGTCAACAATCACCGCGACATGCTGGCCGGCAACGCCGCGATGCTGAAACGATTCAATGCTCTCCTCGGGGAAAGCGGCGTTCTCAAGGCGGACTCCAAGATCTATGTCTCCACGGCCATCAATGACGAGGACATCACCCGGACGATCGCCGCAATGGAAGACGCCATCAGCCGCCTCGCCCGGGAACGTGATGCCGGTCTTCTCCCGTGACGGGTGTCAATGTCGATCCCTCAGGAACTTTCCTGACCCTGGAGTCCGGGCGCTTCCACGCCATCTGGCTGCGCGACAATGCGGCCGATCCACAGACCCGTGACTCCCGCAACGGTCAGCGGCTGATTGCGCCAGGCGCCATCCCGTCCGATATCCGTATCGCCCGTGCGGCCATCAACAACGACACGCTCATGGTCGACTTCGCACCGGAGATGAGGACGATCGCCTTCGGACTGTCCTGGCTGGCCCGGAACGCCTACGACCGGTCGGGCATCGGCGGATGTGGCTGGACGGACCCGGCGATCACCACGTGGACAGGCCCCCGCCTGGGCGAGGTGCCGGCCGCGGACCTGGGGGCTCTGGAGACGGGCGGCACGGCACTGCGCGACTGGCTGGGCCACGTCCGGCGCTATGGTGTGGCGCGGGTGATCAACGGACCGGCGGTGCCAGGCGCTCTCTTTCGCGTCGTCGATCTCTTCGGTCACGTGAGGGAGACCAACTATGGCCGTCATTTCGACGTCCGCAACCAGGTGAACCCGGTGAATCTTGCCTACACCGGACGCGCACCTTCGGTGCTGAACGAAAAAATTAACTAGCGGAAAATACACGCGTTTCTCTCTCGCGATTCCATAGCTGGGCACGGAAACAAGACGTTTCACTGCCCCCAGTGCAACAGGGAAGGGAGAGAAAGCATGGCGAACAGTCGTCTCACGCAACATCAAGTCGACAACCTCAAGCCGGGCAAGACAACCCGTAACATCCGCGACAGGGAACTCAAGGGCTTCGGTGTCCGGATCCTGCCTTCGGGTGGCAAGCGCTATTTCCTCCAACTCCAGACCGGCGGCCAGCGCGTCTGGCATGCCATCGGTGACGCCGGCGACATCGCCCTGGAGTGCGCCCGTTCGAAGGCGAGATCCTTGCTGGCGTCGAGGCAGCGCGGCGATGATCCCGTGGTTGTCGAGCCAGTTCCGTTCGAGACCGTGGCCGAGGAGGTCTTCCTGCGTTACCGGCGGCACTGGAAGCCGGGCACGCTCGCGGTCAATCTCAGCTATTACAGGAACCAGATCCTGCCCTGGTTCGAGGGGAGGGCGATTGCCGACATCACGCGTTCTGACGTTCGGCAGTGGTTTGCGTCGCTCCATGCAGTGCCTGTGGCCGCGGACCGTTCGGCGCCGGTGCTCTCGGTCATCCTCCGGCAGGCCGAAGTTTATGGCTACCGTCCCGAGGGCTCCAATCCCTGCGTCGGCATCAGGCGCAATCGCAGGCGTGGCCGGGAACGGTTCCTCAACCCCGACGAGATACGGCGGTTGAGCACGGTCCTCGATCCCCATCATGACAGTCACCCCCTACAGGCATCGATGGTGCGTCTGCTTCTCCTGACGGGATGCCGGCGGTCCGAGATCCTGACACTCAAGTGGTCGGACTACCGTGAAGGCAAGCTCTGCTTGCGCGACAGCAAGACCGGTCCACGCACGGTGTGGTTGTCATCGTTGGCGCGGCGGATCCTCGATGGCCTGCCACGGTCAGGTCCATGGGTGTTTCCGTCCCCTCGCAGGGACAGCCACCTGTCGCAACAGACGCTTCATGACTTCTGGCAGAGAGTGCGATCCGAAGCGGGTATCGAGGATGTGCGCCTTCATGACCTTCGTCACACCTATGCGTCCGTGGCTCTCGCCCATGGCGAGACGATACCCACGATCGGCAGGCTTCTCGGCCACAACGATCCGGCGACCACCCTCAAATACACGCACCTTGCCGATGCGACCGTCCACGAGGCCGCCGAAGCCCTGGTGCCCGTCCTTGCCGGGGAGGACTGAGCCATGCCCCGACGAATGCGGCTCAGCGACCGCAACATTGCACGTCTGCGCGCGGAGAGGTCGGAATATACAGTCTGGGACACAAGGACCGCAGGTCTCGGCGTGCGTGTCCGGCCATCCGGGCACCGGGCATTCATCCACCTCGACAGCCGTGGCGGATCATCGAAGCGCCACACACTCGGTCAGGCGACGTTGATGACTGTCGAGGAGGCTCGTGCCGGGTGCTTCGACATCCAGTCCGGCGGATTGGAACCGCAGGAACCTGCCTCGACCGTTCCGTTGTTCCGGGATTTCGTAGAGGGTGCCTGGAAGTCGGAATGCTACGAGCGCCTGAAGCCTTCCACCCGCCGCGGTGTCGACTATCGGCTTGAACGTCAACTCCTGCCGGCATTCGGTGGCGTGCCACTCGACCGGATCGACCGGCGTTCCATCCACCTCTGGTTCGACCGCTGCAGTGCCACTGCTCCTGGCGGTGCCAACCGTACGCTCGACGTGCTGCGTCAGATCATGAGCCACGCCAGGGTCCATGGTCACGTCGTGACCAATCCTGCAAGCGGTGTCCGCCGAAACCCAGGGCGCAAGTTCAACCGTTTCCTCTCCGGTGATGAAATCCGCCGTCTGCACGATGAACTGGATCGCTGTGTGGTGGAGAGGCCGTCACGTTCCGTCCAGGCGGACATCATCCGTCTCCTGTCCTGCACGGGATGCCGTCTCGGCGAGATCCGGACCCTCGAGTGGAGGGAAGTCGGTGTCCGAACGCTCGACCTCGCGGATAGCAAGACAGGTCCGCGAACGGTCTATCTCAACAGCAGGGCACGAGAGATCATCGGGCGACAGCCGCGTATCAACAGCCCATATGTGTTTCCGTCGCCACACGACCCGTCTCAGCCATCGCCAGAAACTCGCCAGGTCTGGTACCTCGTTCGCGAGCGGGCCGGGATTGCGGATATGCGCCTTCACGATCTGCGCCACAATTTTGCCTCCCACGCCGTCATGCGGGGCATTTCGTTGCCGACGGTGGCGCGGTTGCTCGGACATCGGAAGGTTTCGATGACCCTGCGGTACGCCCACGTCGCCGATCGGGAAGTTGAGGAGGCAGCGGAACGTGTCGGGATCGCAATGGCAGAGATAATGACATCGGGCGCGGGATCCTGAGGCCTCTCTAAGGATCGATCTAGTCCGATTCCGTTCGACCGCGATGTGCTGGGTTCTGGTGCGCGATCCGACCCTCGGGCGAGGTTACATTGAAGGCGACACACCCCAGGTCGAGGCTGTCCGACCCGGTTATCCCTCCGCCGTTGACCTGGTAACGCTCAGGGCAGTCTATTCCCGGGGGAGGGAGGCCGCGCCCGAGGCCGATTCGGGGATCGTTCAGGGAACGAGGACTCCATATCATGCGCTGAAGCGCCCGCGCTCCTGGGGCGATGCTGCGCTGCGGGCGGAACGGATGGCCGTGACGTTCCGCGAGACAGAGACCCGACCACGCTCTCGCGGCCTGCGGATGCGGTGGTTGTGAACAACAGCCGGGCCTCTTCTTTCCTCAGGTGCGGAGCCGCAGTCATGGAAGGATGATTCACGTGACGATTCCCTATGGCTTGTGTTGTAAAATAGTCGAACGCCTCATCGTCGGGCATTATAGGTTTGGAAATACGTTCTCTTAGACTCCTACGGAACGCGGCACATTCGGTGCGGGATGCAAAATCTGGGTCAGCGATGCTTCCATGCTCACATGCGGTACTGAGCGCTGTCAGATCAAGTAGGCGCGTCGGTCGGAGGATATCGAATTGCGCGACGGCGACCCCACTCTCAATCGGCGGTCGGACGTCGGAGTAGGAGTTCACACCTATAGGAGGCTCGATGACCCCGTCCACCATTGCTTTGCTCATCTGGCTCATTCTGCCAATCGTGCTGCTCGTACTTTGGTTGAGAGCGAGAAAGAGGGCCAAGACCTCCCTGACGACCGCTGAGAACCATGAGCGAGAGATAGAGCAGCTGAAAAGCAAATACTCTCCTATCATCTCCATCGAGTCGGAACTGGACCAGCTTCGGTTATCCGCCGAAGAAGCCCGAAAGGAAACTGATGACATCCGCGCGCAATACACCGAGAAACGCTCCACCCTGAGAAAACTCGAACAGCAGGTTGCAATCTATGACGAACGCATTGCGTTCGCCGAACTTGGAGTTTATGAACCACATTTCGACTTCGGAGATAGCGACACGTACAAGGCCAGCATCAAGGAAGTGCGTGGCCGCCAGAAGGCAATGGTCTCTTCCAAATCGGCTACAGCTTGTCCCACCGACTGGACGGTAGATGGCAGTCGCTCAAAGGGTCAGACCATGATCAATAGACAGACCCGCCTCACAATGAGGGCCTTCAACAACGAGTGCGAGGCAGCGATCGCCAATACGCGATGGAATAACGTGGTCGCCATGGAAAGGCGCATTCTCAATGCCGCCAAACAGATCGACACCACCAACACTTCCATGAACTTGGTGATTCATGAGGACTACGTTGCCTTGAAGCTCGACGAACTGCACCTAGCACACGAATTCCGGGAACGCCTCAAGATTGAGAAGGACGAGCGCGCAGAACGGGCTCGTGCCGAACGGGAAGAGAAGAAATTGCTGGCGGACGCGGATGCCGCTGAGAGAGAAGAACGAAAGTTTGCCGAACTTCTCAGCAGCGCGAGAAAGCAGGCTGGCGTAGACGGTAGCCGCATTGCGGAATTGGAAGCAAAGCTCGCCGAGGCTCAGGCTGAGAGCAAGCGAGCTCGTGCGATGGCTCAGATGACCCGATCTGGGTACGTCTACATTGTTTCTAACATCGGTTCATTCGGCGACGACGTAGTGAAGATTGGCTTGACACGACGTCTTGATCCTGACGATCGAGTCCGAGAGCTCGGCGACGCTAGTGATCCTTTCGCATTCGACACGCATGCAATGATTTACTCGGACGATGCGCCTGCTTTGGAGGCGGCGTTACACAAGGAGTTTTCCGACCGACGCATTAACGCATCGAATCTCCGAAAGGAGTTCTTTCGAGTTTCGTTGGATGAGATCGAGAGCGCAGTTAGGACACTTGCTCCTGATGCGAGTTTTTTCAAGGATAGGGAAGCGCAGGAGTGGCACGAGACGCTCGCGCTCCGAAACCAGTCATTGGTGGACATGCAGAAGGCATCTGACGAGTTTCCAGAAAGAATCTAGTGTTCTGCTTCTGAAGTTTTAATGATTTCTTTCTGCCGTTCGGCGGTTTGGAGTGTCCGTAGGCAGAAGCGTTTGTTGGTTGCTGCGCAGCCCCGGCTATCGCTGGGTCTGCGCAGGAAGGAGGCGTAGCCGTGACCGGGAGCATCGGACAACATGGCGGTCTTCCGCCTGGCGGGTGTGTTTGGTGTACCGGAAGCGGCGCAATGTCGTTACAGCGGTTGGGGCGAGGGGGGTGGGACCATGAATGCGGAGTACAGGCCGACTCTGACGAATGTCAGAGTCTACAGATCGATCGCGGATGACGCCTACAAGCAGATGTGGGCAGACATGGATGCGAACGTCCGGCCGGGGCGGGAGGGAAGCGATTGTGTCGTCAAGATCTTCGATCCCGAGCAACTGTCGTTCAAGCAGGCGATGATTTCGGTCGTCTTTACCTGCGTCTGGCTGGAAGCCACGTTGCATCTCTTGATCGTCGGGAACATTGGCAGGAACGCCTACACCAACAAGGTCGACCACTCCGGCTATAGGGACAAACTGAACCTGCTCGATTGCTGGGATGAAGAACTATTGAGGCATGTCGATCGATTGCAACAGGTGAGGCGGGAGCTCGTCCACGAAAAGGCGCACTTCGAATACAACGATGCAGGAGAGTTCGCGGGCGAGTTGAGGATAGCCCAGGATGAAGCGGAAAACGCGCGGGCGGTCATGCTCACCGTCGAGAAACGATTCGGCTTGCCTGATGGACGTGACTGGCCCGGCAACGGCTAGGGCTGTCCGCGCTCACAGCGACTGGATCAAAGGGCGGCGCGGAGGATTACCATCCCTGACCCGACGACTCATTCAAGGGGGTCGCGGTGCGTCCAGATCGCAAGCTCCGCAACAACCCAGGCCGATGGCGCAACGGCCACCAAAGCACCCTGTTCCGTCGGCCAACCACGCCGGCGCCGTGTCCGCCTCCTCGAGCGTCACCATTATACCTCTCAAGTTGGTCTGCGTCCATGACTAGGTCACGTCGTCGCCCCGGCAGGTTCCGCTTCAGCATCGCGTAGTGCTGCGTCAAAACCGGAATCACTACCGCCGGATACTCCGGGCCCTGGCTCTTGTGGACCCTTCGCGGTATAGACTGGCACCAGCGTGTCGAGTTCGCCGAAGCCGTTGAAGAGATCGCGTCCCTCGAACCGAGCGGTAAGCTCGCCGGCCTCCGGGTTTACCTCCGCGACGAGGCCGATGTCGCAGCTACAGACCTCTTTGACGTAGTCGTTCTCGATCTGCATCACCTTGTCGCCGGCGGCAATGGTTCAGCCGAAACGCTCGATGTTGCGGTCGCCTGCCGCGTTGAGAGCGGTCGGGAACTCAATGTAGAGCGAGCGGGCGCTTGCGCCGCCCCGGTTCGTCAAGGCGCAGCACCTGGAGTTCCTGCATAACATCGAAGCCGAAGCGTTGCGGGATGCGTGTCTTCACCAGCTCCACGATCCGGGCCGCCGCGGCTCCGGGATCCTCGGCCGGAAGAGGTCGGGGACCGCACCGCGGTTCATACCGTGGGTGGTGGCGGCCGATACGGCTCCGCGGCAGCATGAAGGTCTCGATAGGCGCTACTCGCAGTCGGTCCACTCCCTTGCGTGACGCGGGCAGACGCGCCGATACTCCCGGCGGGCGGCTTCGCTCCAGGCATTTGTGGTCCGGTTTGACTTCGTAACCGGACAGAATCGCAGTTCCTTCAAACCACTCAACTTCATTCGGGGCAGGAACCAGGGATACAAACAGCAAAATGAACCAACTCAAACTAGGTGCGCTTGAACAGGTCGACGTCCGGGAAGTGTGGCGGCACGAAGCGCAAGACTTCACCCCATGGCTGGCCGAGAACCTCGGCAAGTTGTCCACGGTATTGCACGTCGATCTCGAACGGGAGGGCGTCGAGGTGCAGGTTGGGCCGTACCGGGCGGATATCGTCGCGCGCATACCGCAGGACGGCACCCGGGTACTCATCGAAAATCAGCTCGAAAGAGCCAATCTTCAGCATCTGGGGCAGGTTCTCGCCTATTTGGCCGGTCTGGAGGCCGAGATCGTCGTTTGGATCGCGACTGATTTCGATGAAGCTCATTTGTCCGCAATCCGCTGGCTGAACGAACATACGGAGGACCCGTTTGCCTTCTTTGCGGTCAAGCTGGAGGTCGTTCGCATCGGAGATTCGCTGTCGGCACCCGTGTTTGATGTACTCGAGCGCCCGAACCAGTGGCAACGCCAAGCCCAAGAGGTCGGCCGAAGTGGCGAACTCAGTGAAATCGGCAGGTTTCGGCGAGAATTTTGGGCGCATTTTGCTTCGCGGATTCCGGATGCGCCCGGATTGCGGCCCGGCTACGCCGGAAGCAATGTGTGGCACCGAATCGAAGGTGCTGACATAAGCATCGTGCAATTCTTGTCAGCTGGTCGCGTAGGCGTTTATCTGAGCGGTCGCTGGGGCGAATCGCACGAGGCTGCGAAGACCAGGATCGAACCGTATGCCGTGACCATCCGCGAAGCACTGATCGACTACGAAGTGCGGGACAGCGATTTCGGTCCGTGTTACTCAGCACTCAAGATCAATTTCAGAGACCGCGGAAACTGGGACAAGATCGCAGACTGGCTCGATAGCCGTCGGCGGTCCTATGTGCAGGCACTCTCGGGATAAGCGGCGTTGGCGTCTCCGCCCAGCGCAGCACGTTGCATAAGGCAAGAACGATGGAGGGTGGCGTGTGATTGCGCGGGCCAGCCGGCGGGATCAAATGTTGGCCTGCGAGTGTCGGTACGATTGCTGCTCGCAAGCAGAAGGTCCCTAATGTCACAGAGTGAGTTCTGCGGCTTCATACAGGGGTTGTTGGGTTAACCCAGCGTCCTTTGCTGCCTTGTCCAGAGGCTCTATCTCAAGATACCCAAACGGAATTCCGCCAAGTGGATCGCGGAAAGCGCCTTCATCCGCAGGGCTGGAAGCGGGGATCGCTGTCGCTATGATTGTGACGAATGCCACAATGAGAAAAATGCGCATGATTTCCTCCTCAAGCGGCAGCGGATCGTCCCGACGGGTGCCAAGCCGTTCGCCACACGGTCATTGTGCCTTAGGGTATGATCCCCGCACAAAGCAGGCGGTCCGGCAAAGGGCCGCACATAACGGTTTGGCAATAGAGAAGGGCGAGAGTTACCGCCCGAATGTCAATTGGAGTATCGTGACACACCGATTTCCGGCAGGACGAGAGCCATGCACGGGTGAATTGGGGCCAGCGCTTGAATGTTGCGAGGCGTCGACTCGCTTTGCGTCGTCATGCCGTGCTCCGGGAAGCGGTGCCTGTCCATGAATGCCCGGCGCGGTGTGATGAGCGCCGGGCGATGACAGTCATGGGGCGAATTCGCAAAGTGTACGCACCGACGTTTGGACGCTGCCTTCGGGATCCTGTACGTCGAAGGGCAAGCAGACTAATCCGGCACGGTCAAAAAAGCGGTAGTGCAGCGGACATCTGAAGGCTTGAGTGCGGGGATAGACAAGCGCCGCGAGATTGCATTCGTAGGCTTTGGCGTAGGCGTAGAGCTGGTACAGGTCGTCCTGGTCGATGCCATGTCTCGGATCGTTGCCTGGCGCGTTGATATGTTTCCACTTCGCATCGAGTACGAAAGCGACGCGGTTGCCGTCCATGAGGGAGAGGTCCGGTTTCATCATGAACGCGTTGCGATCGCCGATTCTTGTCATTGGCCGTTGCGGGCCCTGGCGGATCACGGCGAAGTTGGTCTGGTATCGGCCATAGCTGTGGGAAACGAAGTCCTCGAACACCTGCTCCATCGGGAACATCAGTGACAGGTTGGCATGGGCTCCGGAATAGGTCGCGAGACCGTGGTTGAACAAGAACAGGCGCACCCAGCTCATCACCGGCGCATACTGATGCATTGAGCGGTCTATGTGGTGCTTGCGCCAGTCGTCGAGCAAGTCAGCTGAGCGCGGCACGTCGGAGAACACTGCCAGCAATTCCCTCAAGGACTGCCTGTTCTGGTTGCTTGAGACCCGAGGCAAGAGCTTGGCCAGGGTGCTGTGGATTAACCGGTTGGCGGGCCGGTTGACGCTGAGTTCATCGTAGACCACATGGAACCGCGCCTGGTTGACGAGGTTCTCACGGACATGTTCGCGAAAGAGGATGCGGCCGCGAAGACAGGGCAGGTTCTCTTCGACCGGGACATATCGTCTGGCCAGCCCGCTGCGGGCAAGCGCGGCCAGATCGTTCAGGAAACGATGGACGAAGACTTCGAGCATGGGGAAGCGTCTCATGGCGCGAATTGCGCTGTCGGGCAGTGTTTCCCCGAGTCGACGCCAACAGCGAAGCATGCGAAGGAACAACCGGCGCGTCGTCTCGTCGGTATCGGTTCCCGATCCTGATCCAAGATCTATCTTCGGCAAGATCTCCACCACCGTGCCGCGCCTCGTCGTGACGACGCCGACGTGGTTGCTCGCGGCGAGGTCGCCGTCCTTGCGTTTGAGCACCTTCCGCGCAAACTCCACGAGGTCGGAGTGATCCTCCGGGCTGAGCCCGACAAATTGCTCGTGCTCGCGGAACGTGTGCACGGCATGCATCATGAGTGTTCCGGCTCATCCGCGTCGTCCGCTTCGTAGATCCTTTTGTACTCAGCGGAGTCTCGCCACGCAGAATCGTCGTTGGGCAGCCGTTCGTAGAGTTTCCGATCCTCATCGAGGAGTTCGGTCAGCGCTCGCGAACCTTGTACTTCATGGACCGCTACGAACGCGTTATTCGCCAGAACGGCCCTGATTTTCGCCCAATCGTCGAAGAAGTACTCCTGCAACAGCGGAAATATTCGGTTCCGGAACGCCTCCGCCAATTGGTTCATGTCGTGTACATGGAGCAGGTAGGTGTGGCCAATCTGATGCTCGCGATCGAGCATGGCGCTGATCCGCTCGTTGATCGCGGCGAGCATTCGCGTGCAGTCGACCCCGTCGATGTCCGTTGCGACTCCCTCGTGCCGTGGATTGGGCATCATTTCAATGAAGGTGAAGCGGCGGCGCAATGCGGTATCGAGCAACTGGATGGATCGATCGGCGGTGTTCATCGTGCCGATGAGGTACAGGTTGTCCGGCACCGAGAACGTCTCGCCCGAATACGGAAGCGTGACCAATGTCTGATCGTCCCGGCCAATGCGGCGGGAGTCTTCGATCAGCGTGATGAGCTCGCCGAAGATCTTCGCGATGTTGCCGCGGTTGATCTCGTCGATGATGAGGACGAAGCGCCGGTTCGGTTGTTTCTCAGCCGCTTTGGCGATGAGCTTGAAGATGCCGTCGTGCATCTTGTAGGCGATGTTGTCTCGATCCAGCGCCGGGCGGATGCCTTCGATGAAGTCCTCGTAGGCGAAATTCTGGTGGAACGTGACCATCGCGATCCGTCCGCTACCTTCTTTCGGCTCGAACCTGAATTCATCAAAACGTTCTCGCTCGATCCGGGCGTGGACTTCCGTACCGTCAACGATAGCCAGTGCATGGTTGACCGCATGCCAGGTCTTGCCGGTACCCGGCGGTCCGTACAGAATTCGGTTGCGTGGATGTTCCACGCGCACATCTGCTGGGCTCCTTTCCGTTTCAGCCGGGGAAAGCCGCTCCAGCAGTTCGAACGTCGCTGCGTAGGCATCGGCGTTCCGAAATGCGTGCCGTGTCGAAGGTCCCGCCTCCGAGAAGCCGATGACTGGAGCATTTTCGCGGAGACTTGCGGACATCTTGTTCAGCCATAGCACATGGAGCTTCCTGTCTTCGGCCCAACCCCCTTCACGGTAATCGTTGCGGTGCACTACTGCGACTCCGCGGCCTTGCCGTCTACCGTATCGAACCAGGACAACATCGCCCGGTTCAGGTTTGCCGAGCGGATACCTATTGTTCTGTCCAGGGCCGCCGGTAAAGACACTGTTGCCGTCCCTGAAGTCGGACCAGTGGTCTTGTGCTTCGTCATAGACGTTGGTGCTGATCTGGAAACAATGGCCCGGTCGGACAGCAAGGCCGGTCGACCGCAGATAGGCGAAGAGGTTTATCTCGAAGAGGTGGCAACCTGGTAACGCATTCCGCATGAGTTCGATGAGGTTCGCGTATTCGGCAAGGGTTACGCGATTCGGCGGCTTATCGAACCGGAAGAGTCCCAGCGAGGTGGTATGATCGTCGATCGGCAGAAAACTGTCGGCGTTGATCAGAAAGAGCGTCTGCGTCAGTTTCTTGAGCGCGACGTTGCCAATCGCGAGGGCGCCTCCGAAGTCCCCGGCGTCGAGGTGCTCGAACCCCGATACGGCGCTTCGGAACAGTCGCCAGAGAAGCGCAGGATCCCCCTGGCCACCAGAATGAAAGAGCGTATTGATTCTGGGTGGGGTCGGAAACACGAATGCTTCGTCCAGCTCAATGGGAAGCTCCGAGTCCATGTCGTAAATGACGCGAAGGCTTTCGTATATCCGCGTCCTGCTCACGGCCGCGGGGCTGTTGGCGGCGATTGTGTAGAAGAACGAAAACGGGTCAATATTTTGATCACCGTAGTTGAGCAACGGCGATCGTGGTCCTTCCTGTTTCCATGCTACCCGCTTGGCAGTGTCTATCAGATGGCGCTCGCCGCCGTCGGCGACCTTGCGGGCGAGTTCTCTGAAGTAGGGCGCCCAGGCATAGATCTCCTTCACGAGGTGGTTCCTCCTGGTCGATGCGCAGTGTCCGCGGGGCTATAGCACACGGCCCGAGGCGCCGCGACGGCGACGTTGCCGAGAGGGTCCGGAAACTGATTCGTGGGCTGTGTTCACGCGACTGCTGGGTACTCCCGCTTCGTCCCCTTGCGAACCCGTCGATCGGGTGCGCGGAGTGAGCGGCGGTGATAAGATGGGGCACCGCAGGAGGCCCAGTGAGTCGTTTCTTCCACGCCCAGGAGATCGCGAATCCCGAAGACGTGATCCCGTTTCTCGCCAAGCAGGAGCGACACTGGAAGCGGGGCTACTCGGCCTATGAACTGGCGCATTCCTGGGTCAACGCCGGTGGCATTCCGGCGCCGGTTCGCTCGGTTCTGGACACTTGCGACGACTATGCGGGCGTTACCCTGGGTGAGGGCTTGTTCGAGCGTGCTGTAGCCCTTCGAACACCCGGGCGCAAGAGCCAGACCGATCTGCTCGCTCTTGTGAATTCTGCCCACGGCAACGCGGTGATCGCGGTCGAGGGCAAGGTGGACGAGCCGTTCGGCGATCTCGTCTCGACCTGGAACGATGGTAGCCACGGCAAGGAGCGTCGGTTGAAGGCGCTTTGTGCGTCGCTCGGGCTCGGGATCGCCGCTGTAGACACGATCCATTATCAGCTGCTGCACCGAACTGCCTCCGCCATCTATGAGTCGCAGCGCTATCGGGCAAGGCGGGCAGTCATGCTGGTGCACTCGTTCAGCGTGATCGATACGTCGTTTCCCGATTTTCAATCGTTCTCCAGGTTGATGGGAATTCCCGTGAAGGCCGTGAACCGGGTGTCCGAGGAACGGGAATGCGAAGGGATTCGGCTTCGGTTGGCTTGGGTCAAGGATCAACCACACATGTAGCCAAGACCTTTCATCTGGACACTGCTGATTCGGGCTCGTGATGACCGTTAACAATCGAGCATGCAGATTGGTTTTCGCCAGTTTGATGCCCGAACGGTGCAGTGATTGATCGGGGCGGCGGCGTCATCGGACGCCAGCCGCGGCCCGGCGCGCATTCCTTACCATCACCGCACGGTGCTCGGATACTGCAAGGCCTTCGGCATCGATCTTGAAATCTTCACGAACGACAACCGGGCCGCCTTCTTCCATAACCGCGGGAGCTTCGGCGGCAGGCCGGTCGTCGCCCGGCGGGTGTTGACCGACATGCGCGGCTACGTGGCGGAACTCCTTGCCAAGGCCGTTGATCGGGGTGCGCTGGACGCGGAGCTGACGCCGGACGACAAGGAGCGCGTGCGCGCCATGCTCAAGAGTTTCGGCGGGCTCGATGACGATCACGGTTATGCGGGATCGAACCGGGCCGGCTATCGGGGTGGAGTGATCCATGCCGGAATGGCGGCAGGCGAAGTCGAGGAGACGCTGGACTTCGGCGAGCTGCTGGGCGCGGACTTCTGGCAGTACAAGCTGCATTTCAGCCACT
>MPMV01000038.1 GCA_002238685.1 bacterium EF100-94H03 bin56 | reverse complement strand
GGCACGGCCAGACCCGGCTCACAAGCGCCGCACTGGGACACCGCATCGGGTTCAAGGCCGGCCAACGGCATGTCCTGCGCGAAGACGAATAGCATGTTGTCAGCCATATTTATCATGACACGGTAGGGCTAGGCCGTAGTGCTTGGCGAACTCGCGGAAGCTGGGGTTGAGTTGGGGCTCCTCGCGGTCGGCCCTGGTGACACCGGCCTTGAGGTTGTCGATGATCCAGCGCTCGGGCACGCCCCCGAACGCCTCGAGGGCACGGCGGTGGGCCATCGTCCAGTGGCGTACGCTCTGGTCGGGTACCGCCTCGGCGTAGATCATGTTCGAGTGCGGCAGCATGGCGACGAAGATCTCCACATCCTTCTCGCCACGACCGCTGCGCAGGCTCAGGGTCTTGCCCGAGAAGTCGGACAGACCGTAGAGGCCCGGTGCGTAGTGGAAGCGCATCTGGGCTTGCCCGGGGCGGCCCTGCCGGTGCTCCTTGAGGAGCGCGCAGAAGCGGCTGTAGGTGTAGGCCTTGCCCCCTTGAGCCAGAGCCTCGTCGCGGTACTCGGACCACAGCCGATGACGCGTCAGGCGGGTGCGGCGGCGCTGGCGCGGCGCCTCGAGGTCCTCAAGGATCGCTTCCCAGTCGGGCTGCACCCTGTCGCTGGGGTGATCCGGCACCGGGTAGAGCCGCGCCCGCAGGGCCTCGTCGTCGAGATCCGGCGGCAGCGGCCAGGAAAGTCCCGCTGCTTGGGCCCGGGCAAGCACATGCGAGACCGTTCCCGTGCTCACCCCGACCGCCGCGGCGATCTGTGCCCGCGACAATGCGTGATCGTGACGGTATCGAAGAATGTCCTTGATGTTCATCATGCCGATCCTCTTCATCGTGCTCCTGCCTTCCCGGTCCGATACACGGACCGGTCTGACAGGGATGGAAGTGACAGGGCACCTCGCTGGTCCGGTGGCGGCTTCGCCACACCAGCCGGCAAGACAGGGACAGCTCCGGACCTGGGCGGTCAAATGCCCAGGAATCACCGTCAAGTGTCGTAGGATTCGCCGTCAAGTGCGGCAGGAATCGTGGTCAAATGTCGTAGGAATCGCGGTCAAATGCGCCAGGATTTTGCACCCGTCTCCCCCGACGAGTTCAGCCCGCGGAAAACGGTCCTCCAAGTCACGCGCCAATGCTGCTGGATCGTCGCCAAACAGGATCGCGCAAATCCCCTTGGTTGTCGCAGCCACCAGGATCGAGCCCAGCGAACACTCGCCGACGGCAAACCGAATCGTCTCGCCCGTGCCACCGCCCCGGAACACCGCGGGAGCCATCCCGAGCCTCTCCGGCGATGCGGCGTAGAACCGAGCGCTCGAGTTGAAGCCGGAGTCGTAGATGGCTTCGGTGACCGTTCGAGACGTCCGCAGTGCTTCGCGGGTGCGATCCGCGCGATGGGCGGCGGTGTAGGCACGCGGCGTGAAACCGGTAATGGCCTTGAAGACCCGGTGGAAGTGGAACCGGCTCATGCTGGCGACCTGCGCGAGCGCGTCGAGATCCGGCAGTTCCTCCGCCGTCTCCACGAGGCGGCACGCGGCCGCTACCGACCGCGCATGCCGTTCGGCAGGGGGCGGCTCGTTCGGGCGGCAGCGTCGACATGGCCGAAAGCCGGTATTCTCGGCGTCCTCGCATGAAGTGTGGAAGCGCACGTTCTCGCGCCGCGGGTGCCGGGCTGCACAGCCCGGACGACAATAGACGCCGGTCGTTGTGACACAGTAGACGAACTCTCCGACGGCGGCATGATTGCGGTCTACGACCGCTGCCCAGCGTTCGTCGTCGCTCCTGAAACCACTCGCCATCGACGTTCGCATCGTCTGCACATCGGGCATGATGTCTGCTCCTTCGGTTATCTTGGTGCTGGCCGTCCCTGTGGGCCGTGCACTGCCATGGGGCACTCTGATGTGTCAGCATTGCCATGCAGCCCGATTCTTGCTCTCGAATTGTTCTCCGAAGGTGGGTGCGGCTTCTTGCTCCAGTTCCACGGCGATGTGATCAGCGAGGCAATCCCGCGGGGCGACGTCGTTCGAGTCTGGCTGTCAACAATGAGGGTGTACATCGACGCAGCCCGTTCGTCACTGCGGTCGGAGTCCGCGAACGCCTACGAGCGTCCGCTCAACATGGTGCCACGCATCGTACCTTTTCCGTGGCACCATGCCGAGAGTGAGACGGGATTGAGGCGGAAGGCGAAGGCCATCTGGGCGCTGCGAGTCTCGGTCACGGCGACCACCACGAGATGCTGCACGGTCTTGCGCTCGCCCCCAGCGCGATGGCGGTGTTCGTGGGCTACGATGCGAACGCCGTTGCCGGAATGCTGACGTTGGCGCGGTCCGAGGAACTGCTGACCAAATCGAAACTGCGCTCCAGGCGCCTGATGATGGCGCGGCTCACTCAGGCCACCCGCTTGGGGATGTCGCAGTGCCCGACACCCAGGCTGCTTCCGGAGAGTGAGATCCGACTGACGGAGCAGGAGTGTGCTGTGCTGCGGTGGACTGGCGACGGCAAGACGGCCAGCGACATTCCGGAAGTCATGCGCATTTCAGAGTCGACGGTCAATCTCCACATCAGAAACGCCGTGGCAAAGCTGGGAGCAGTCAACGAACTGGCCGCGACCGTCAAGGCGGCAATGCCGGGGACGTTGCATTGACCCCCGCACTGCCGGGCACACTGCCGACCGGCCACATTGTGCCAGGGCATGTTGTGAGACACGCGGACAGCCACGGAAACTGGCGCGTTGTCAGCCGCCGTTATCCTGTGCGCCACTCATAGAGGCTCAGGAGTGCGGAGGCCGGTTGCGATCCCGCCACTACCGCTCAAGATCGAAGCGGTCCAGGGTCATCACCTTGGTCCAAGCCTCGATGAAATCCTCCACGAATGCTTGCTGCCCGTCGTCGGCCGCATAGTGCTCCGCGACCGCGCGCAACTCCGAGTTCGAGCCGAAAACAAGATCGACCGGAGTCGCCGTCCACCTGAGCGCGCCGGTCACACGATCACGACCCTCGTAAACCCCCTTGATGGACGCAGCGGACCACTGCGTGGACATGTCAACCAGGTTGACGAAGAAGTCGTTGCTCAGCGTCCCGGGACGGTGCGTGAACACGCCCCGGGGCGAGCCCCCGGCATTGGCGTCCATCACGCGCATGCCGCCGACGAGCACCGTCATCTCCGGGATCGTCAGGTTCAGAAATGCCGCTTTCTCCACCAGCATTTCCGCCGGAGACTGGGGGTTGCCGTCGGCGAAATAGTTGCGGAACCCGTCCGCCCTTGGCTCGAGCAAGGCAAAGGAGGCGACGTCGGTCTGCCGCGCCGATGCGTCCATGCGACCCGGTGCGAAGGGCACATCCACCTCGAACCCGGACTCTGCGGCGGCCCGCTCGATGGCGGCGGCACCGCCCAGAACGATCAGGTCCGCAAGAGAGATCCGCTTGTCGTCCGATTGCGCCGCGTTGAAATCACGCTGGACAGTCCCGAGGGTCTCCAGCACGCGGGCCAGTTCCTCCGGATCATTGGCTGCCCATTCGTTCTGGGGTGCGAGGCGAATGCGCGCCCCGTTGGCGCCGCCGCGCATGTCGGTCCCGCGGAAGGTGGACGCCGAGGCCCACGCTGTCCGGACCAGTTCGGCGGTAGACAATCCGGAAGCGAGAATTGCAGCCCTCAGTGCGGCCGCATCCCGGGTGTTGATCAGGGTGTGATCCACTTCGGGAATGGGGTCCTGCCACACGAAGCGCTCGTCGGGCACGTCATCGCCCAGATAGCGGGAGGTCGGACCCAGGTCGCGATGGGTCAGCTTGAACCAGGCTCGGGCGAAGGCGTCTTCGAACTCGTCTGGATTCTCGAGCCAGCGCGACGTGATCTCGCGATATGCGGGATCCTCCTTCAGCGCAAGGTCGGTGGTGAGCATCATGGGCGCGAGCAACACCGACGGATCGTGCGCATCCGGCACCATTTCCGATGCCGCTCCTTCTGCGGGTTTCCACTGGATGGCGCCGGCCGGACTGCGTGTCTGCACCCAATCGAAGGCGTAGAGGTTCTCCAGAAAATTATGGGTCCAGGCCGCGGGAGCGACCGTCCACGCGCCTTCCAGACCGCTGGTGATGGTATCCTTGCCATGGCCGTCGCCATAGCTGTTACGCCATCCGAATCCTTGTGCCTCGACGACATCTCCCTCGGGTTCAACACCCACATACTCGGACGGATCAGCCGCGCCGTGGGCTTTGCCGAAGGTATGTCCACCTGCAATCAGCGCAGCTGTCTCTTCGTCGTCCATCGCCATGCGACCGAACGCTTCGCGTATGGCGCGGGCGGCCGCCAGCGGATCCGGGTTGCCGCCCGGGCCCTCGGGATTGACGTAGATGAGGCCCATCTGGGTGGCGCCGAAGGGGTGATCCAGCTCTCCACTCTCGTCGCGGCGGTCCGCAGCCAGCCACTCACCCTCGGGGCCCCAGTTCACGTCGTCGGGCTCCCAGGCATCGATGCGGCCGCCTGCAAAGCCCAGGGTCTCGAAGCCCATCGAGTCCATGGCCACCGTTCCGGCGAGGATCAGCAAGTCGGCCCAGGAAATCTTGCGGCCGTACTTCTTCTTGATCGGCCAGAGCAGGCGGTGCGCCTTGTCCAGATTTGCGTTGTCGGGCCAACTGTTGAGCGGCGCGAAGCGTTGCTGGCCCCCATCAGCTCCGCCCCGGCCATCCAGGGTTCGATAGGTGCCCGCGCTGTGCCAGGCCATTCGAATGAAGAACGGGCCGTAGTGACCGAAGTCCGCCGGCCACCAATCCTGGGATGTCATCATCAGCTCTTCGAGCTCAGCTTTCACCGCATCCAGATCGAGGCTTTCGAACGCCTCGGCGTAGTCGAAATCCTCCGCAAGGGGACTCGATCTTCGAGCGTCCTGGCGCAGTGGATCGAGGTCCAACCGGTTCGGCCACCAGTACTCGTTGTCCGGTGTGCGGTTCCGGGCACCCGCGAGGTCGGCTTGCAGGCACAGCAGAATCCCGACCGTCAGGAAGGCAATGACAGGTATCGTACGCTTGGTCATGGCGGCTGGCTCCTTCGGCATTGAAGTCATCCCGGATTCGACAAGAGCGGTGGCGATGGGCTTTCAGTACAACTGCCACCTCCATGCGGTCCGAACGTGGGTTTTCTCCCGCTCGCGCCATGGCCCCGGTGCCGCAACGCGCGGGGCCACGTTCGCCTGATCTTATCAAGTTGGACCAAGTGTTGTGTGAAGTATGTGTGGAATATTTGGTATTTATTATGTTTATTTGATAAACATCCCTTCGAATTGCCAGATTCGGGTAAACGGTTTCGCTGCCAAGCCGGGGATGGTCGACAAAGGCCAATCGTTAGGAAAACGGTACGCCACCGGACTGGTGACGCCTGTTCATGCGGCTGGCCGATCTGGGCATGGCGCGGACCGCTTCGTCGAAGATGACGTCGGCCGTGGAATGCGCGGCCTTGTAGTCCGGCACCCGGGTCGTCCCCGTCCAACTGTCGGCCACGCAGACCGAGGTCCGGTTCACTTGCCGGCGGGCTTCAACGAAGATTCTGTGGGAGGCATCGGCGGCTGCGCGGTCGAGGGCGTCCCAGCAGACGGCGTTGTTCGCCCGCACCTCGCACCTGTGCCCGTTGACATCCAGCGCGTGAGGCCAAGCGTGTGTCTCACTCCTGCATAAAGCAACAAGCATCCCAATACATGGGTACATTCCAATTACAAATTGGCCAGACAAACCACGCCAAATCAGCAAGTTGACTTGCTTGTCTTCAGGGAATCAGGGAGAACTTCGGGCTGCCTTTGCTTTCCGGTAACGAACCTCGGGGCTGGTCACGTGCAGAGAACCGTATTCACTCCGCGCTTCATGACAAGACGATCTGTCTGAGTTTGTCTGCAAGCCTGACGACACTCTTGCTCTATTGAGGCACGGCAAGCAGCACCATGGTGCCGATGCCCCACAGCGTCATCTGAAAGTGCGTGTTCTGGGCCCATTGGTGGCAATACCAGTAGGCAAAGTGATTGCCCACGATCAGGAACCCGGACCAGATGGAGGTAAAGCCGAGCGCGCCGGCCAGCGCAGCGATCCTGGCCTGCTCCAGATCTGCAAGTCCAGACATGGCAAGCACCATCCAGATGACGGCGCCCCACAACACGACACAGACCAGCACCTCGCAGCAGACGATGAAGACGAATGCCGCCCACTGCAGCGTGCGGCTGGTGACACGCCGGCCCTCGATCAGCGCATAGTCCTCGGGATAGGCATCCTTCAGTCGTTTGAGTTCCAGCACCTCCGTCGTGCCCACAGCGTTCATCGAGGGACGGGTAATGTTGTCCCGGACGCCGAGCAGCAACCAGGCTCCCAGGTAGGCGGTCAGACAGGTTTGCGCGACAGCGATCATCGTTTCCATGTCGATTCCCCAGCTCAATGTCCCGGCTCAGGTCCTCGGCCTGGGTGGTGCGGTCGCATCGACTTCCTTCATCAGTTCGCAGAAGCCGGCGACCATGGACGCGACATCCCGTTCGCCCTTGTCGGCGCTTGCGGCCGTAGCGTCGCCCACCGTGCCTTTGGGATTCAGGTCTTGCGACATCCAGGCAACGTTCGCATCCGATCCGTGATAGCCGATCCGGCGGTGCCGCGCCTTCATGTCCGACTGCGTGCTTGCGAAGTCCTCGGCCTTGGACATGTCGACCAAATCGGGGCGCAGCGCCAGCATCACCGAGGTTTCACTGTGACCGCCATGGATGTCCGTGAAGACCGGGCCATAACTGTAGATCTCCTGCCATTTGCCGAGGCGCCCCCAGCTCGTGGTGACAACGAGCATGCCGTGCCTGACCCGCAGTTCGCGCGCGACAATCTCCATCGGGTGAACATTGCCTCCATGGCTGGTGATGATGACGAACTTCCGGACGCCGGCCCGCGCGACAGATTCGCCGACTTCGAGCCAGCCGCGGACGGTCGTGTCCCAGTCCAGAGTCAGCGTTCCGGAAAATCCCAGGTGCTCGTTGGACTTGCAGATCTCCTGTAGCGGCAGGAAGGTGACGGGACTTTCCGGCGGCAAGGCAGCGGCGCACCGTTCGACCATGCCTTCGGCGATGAAGGCATCGACGCCGACCGGCAGATGCGGCCCGTGCTGCTCGACCGCGGCAAGCGGCAGGACGGCGATCCATTGGGAGGTATCGCCATCGAATTCGGTGGTTGGCATCTCACGCCAGAAACGTTTGCTAGGCACCCTGGTCCTCCTCGGCGGCGATGACTTCGACTTCGACAAGAAATTCGGGCCGGCTGAAGCCCGAGACGATCATGAGCGTGGAGGCCGGCTTGTCGGGCCTGTCCGCCAGATAGGCGTCACGGGCGGCCATGTAGCCGGCCATGTGGGCTCGGTCGGTCACGTAGGCGTTGAGCCGCAGGATGTGTTGGCGCGTGACACCGGCCTCGGCCAGGATCGCGTCGAGGTTCTCGAAGCAGAGCCTGGCCTGCGCTTCAGCCGTTTCGGGAATGGTCCCGTCCGGACCGATGCCGAGCTGACCAGAGGTGACCACCAGGCGCCGGGCCCTGACCTCGACGCCGTGGGAATAGGCGGCGAATGGCGGCCGGATCACCGCGGGGTCAAGGCTTCTCATGGCGCAGCCCTGCGCAGGCCGGCGTACTCGTAGGTGCCGGCCGGGTCGTAAGAATAGTCGGGATGTTCCCAGCCAATCATCTTGCCGGGGTTCAGGATTCCCTTCGGGTCGGTGCGTCTCTTCAGATCGAGCCTGGCCTGGTCCGCATCGCAGTGATTGCCCTCCTCATAGGTATAGACATGCGGGTTGTAGCAGGTGCAGCCCATGGCCTCGAGATCGCATGCGACCTCGATGAGGCGCGCCTCGCTGCTGTAGCGGTAGAGCGGCAGCAGGCTCGCATGGAGTCGGCCGGCAGCGCGCACGTATTCGACGTGACCGACGATTTCGTCGGGAAAGAGTCGCGCGATTTCCTCCACGACGCCGAGCGGATCCTCCTCTGGCGTGCCGACCTGCAGATAGGTCATTGCAGGGTCAATCTTCAGCGCCTGCAGAGTCGTGTGGTTCCAGGTCAGGTGATAGAGATGCGGCAGCCCCTTCTTGTCCTCGTCGCTTGCCCTGTCGGAGCGAAAGGCGACCCGGCCGCCTTCTTTCTGCAGGAGGTCGAGCAGCGGTTGCACGGCGTTGGGCGCGGCGAGGATGCACAGCAGGTTGTCGCCCTCCCGCAGGAACCTGCGATGGCGCGCGAAGTACTTGTGCGGAGCAGGCACCTGAATGGCCGCGAGCTGTTTCAGCCACAGGCCTTCATGATGGGCGACCGCCCAGCCCGCGCGCACCGCGCTCATCCAGTCGTCGAAGGCGACCAGCAGCTCGACCCAGTCTTGCGCCGGAGCCAAGGGCAGTTCGGCTTCGGTGATGATGCCGTTGACGCCGTAGGAATGATGCACGATCGCAATCTCATCGCCGGTCAGCTCGATCAGGCGAGGCTTTTCCTCGAGAGTCGCCAGGCGCAGGCGCAGGATGTTGCCAGGTTCGCGAAGCATGCCCCAGCGAATCGATCCGACGCCACCCGACCCGCCGGCAATGAAGCCGCCGATGGTCGCGGTTTCGCGCGTCGAGGGATGCATGCGCAGTTCTTGCCCGCTGTGCTTGCGCGTTTCCGCCTCGATCCTGCTCAACACGGCGCCCGGTTCGACAACAAGCACGCCATCGCCGATCGACCGGATTCGGTTCATCGGCTTCATGTCCAGCACGACGCCGCCTGCAAGGGGCATGGCCTGGGCGTAGTTTCCGGTGCCGCCGCCGCGTGGCGTGACCGGTATGTCCAGCGCCCAGCATGCGGCCAGAACCCGCAGCAGCTCCTCCTCGTCGCGCGGCGAGACGACGGCTTCCGCCGTGACATCCTTGAGTTTCTCCTTGAGAACCGGCGAATACCAGAATGAATCGCGGCTTTTTCCGCGGACCACGTTGTCGCGCGTGGTGATTGCAATGTCGCCGATTCTCTCTGTGAGCGCCTTGATGCGGCTCATACTCGCATTCCTTTCATGGCGTCCAGAAGTCGATAGTCCGGGGGTGTGGTATCGATGGGGTATCCGTCGCGCAGGACGATGCGATCCGACAACGGGCGGGAAATGAACTCGCTCCAGTTGCGCGCCGTGAAGAGGATGAGATCGGCCGGCGCGCCGGGTTCCAGCCTGCCGCGACCGGGCAGACCCATGAGGTCCGCCGCGGACGTCGTCACGGCCGCCGCCCAGTCGCCGAGCGGGTGATCGAGTTGCATCATGCGCACGGCGTCACGGAAGAGTTCCGGAACATCGTGATCACCATAGGCATGGAACGCGTCGCGTACGTTGTCCGACGCGATGGCCACCGGAATGCCGTGCTTCCTTATCTCGTGCACCGGGGCGCAGCCGCGATAGCGTGGCGTTTCGCCGTCCCGGCGGTCCATGAGATAGGCATTGCAAAGCGGGAGGGAGACAATGCCGATGCCGGCCTTTGCCACCCGCTCGAGCGTGCGCTCAAGCGTTTGCCGCGGTTGCACCGAAAGGGCGCAGCAATGCCCGACCAGCACTGGCCGATCGAACCCGTTGCGCAACACCGCGCGAGCGATGGCGTCAAGACACCTGGACGCCGGATCGAGAATCTCGTCGGCGTGAAAGTCAAGCTGCAAGCCGTATCGCCCGGCGATCGCCATGACATCATCGAGCGCACCATCGAGTTCCGGGCGCGTGGGCACGAAAACGCTCAGGATGCCGGCATGGTCGTGGCACGCCCGTTCTGCCACCTTGCGGATCCAGTCAGGGCCCTCGTCCAGGCCCACAAAGGGGCAGACCTGGAGCGTAATCCGATTGCGCCAGTCATCGGCCAGTTCGCACAGGGTGGCAAAGGCCTGCCCGAATGAGGCACGGCCGGAGTCCACATGGCTGCGGATCGCCGTGGTGCCGTGGGCAAAGGCCGCCTTGAGCGCAAAATCGGCTCTCTGCCGGATATCGTCCGCGCAGTGAAAGGCGGCCGCATCCCGACCGGCGCTGGACGAGGCACCGTCGAAGGTGCCGTCCGCATTCGGCGAACGCTGCCAAACCAGCGCCTTGTCCAGGTGGGTGTGGCAATCGACCGGCCCTGGCCAAGCCATGGCCTTGGCCATATCGAGGCCGTTCGGCAGGTCGTCGCGGCTTGCCGGCGGGCCGAGCCAGTCGATGCGCCCACCGGCAATCACCATGTCGGCATCCAGCAGACCATCGCCGGCCTGCGTCAGGCTGGCCGTCGGCACCGTTCCCATGGGAAGGCGCAGATTGCGCAGGGCAAAGGGCTCGCCTGCCTGCGCCGACAACAGTTCCTGCTTCATGGGCGCACCGCGGACAGGCCATCGGCATCACCGGCCGAGATGCAACAGCTCACCAGCGTCCGTGCCTGATCATAAGGCCACGGTGTGCCGCGGTGCAGAGTGGCGCGCTCATCCCACACCAGCACATCCCCCGGCCGCCAGCGATGGGCATAGACATGGCTTGGTCCGGTCATGCGCTCGATCAGATCGTCGATGAACCACTGGCCCCCGTCGGCACCCATGTCGCTCACCGCAAAGGCGTGCGAAGCGACATAGACTGCCTCGGCTCCGTTCACTGGGTTGCGCCACACCGCGCGCCATTCGGTATCCGGCCACATGGTGAAGAGTTCCAGCTTGGCCAGGTCCGGGGCGATCCGGGCCCGTGAGTGGCTGTAGCGATGACGAAATGTCAGTCCGCGCAGCCGCTCTTGCAGGGTTGGCTCGAGCGCCATGAACCCGGCCCTGGTCGAAATGAATTCGGTCGCACCGCCCTCGTTTGGCACGACTCGCGCCTGCAGCACATTGGCCAATGCCGGCGTTGGCAGGAAGGTGCTGTCAGTGTGCCAAAGCATGTTGGCTTTCAAGCCAAGCAGGCGCAGGTCGTCTTCATCGTAGACGCCGCCACCCTCGGTCTCGTTGCTGACGCCGTAGGATATGCGCGGCTTGCCATCCATGCGCGTTGGAGCGGTCTTCGATGGGGCCCAACAAGTGACCGAAGGCGAGGTGCTCGTGGTCGTCAAGGTGCTGTTCCGCGAACAACAACAGAGAATGCTGTTCAAACAAGGCCCGGATCGCCGGGTACAAGCAATCCGCCGTGACGTCGCGAAGATCGACATCGTGCACCTCCACGCCAAACTCGGGATGCAACGCCGTCGTCTTCAGGCAGGCCATCTTCTCGCTCATCGCCCGGCAAGGGCAGAGTAGCGCGTAATCTTCCCCCTTGAGGCGCGCGGAACGAAATGCGCCGCAAGGAATCTGCGCAGGCGCGCCTGCCACGGCCTCCTCAAGGGGCGTGCAAATGGCGGAAAGAATCCACGGCGCCGGCACGGGACCTTCGTCCGCTCGTAGCCGGACGCAGGATCAAAGGGGAAAGGGGCAACCAGAGTCACGCGATCCTCCGTGAAGACGGAACTGCGGCCCTGATGTAACCCTATCGCCAGTGGGTACCCCGGAAGATGGAATGATATCCAATAGCTGTCAAGGAGGCCTGCCAAGCGTTGAAGACGAGACAGATCGCAGCCTTCACCAAACCCGTCCGGGACCATCCTTCACGGTTGTGCCCAGAGTCTTCTGCAACCTGTCATGGCAGATGGTTGTGGGGTCAGGACTTGAATCTGCAGCATTCAGGTCATGAATACGGCGAGGTGTGATTCCAGCGGTTCCATCTATGTCAGTGCATCGATGAGGGCGTCGAGCGTCCGGTTGGGGCGCTCCGCCATCATCATGTGGCCGCATCCCTCGAGGACGATCATGCGGCCATCGGGGAGGGCGTCGACGAGGGTCCGGGCATTGCGTGGCGGTGTCATCATGTCCTTGTCGCCGAGGATGAGCGTCGCCGGACAGCTGACCCTGGCGGCCGCCTCGAGCCCGGTCGTGTAGTCGTTGCAGGCCTTCATGTCGTTGTAGAGGACTCCGTCTCCGCCGCGTTCGAGAAGACGCATGCCGCCCCCGGTGATCCACAGCCCCGGGACGTCCGAGCCTCCCATCTGGGCGTTGCGGCTGTGTCCCCAGACAGTCACCATGTCGTAGGCGGCATGGCTGTTGGCCCTGGCGTTGTCCAACAGGACATCGGCGACGGGCATCGGCACGCTGGTGCCCAGCAGCACGATGTGTGTGCAACGCGAAGGGTAGCGCGAGGCGGCCTCGAGAACGGGCAGCGAGCCCATGGAATGGCCGGCCAGGGAGGCGGTGGTCACACCGGCGGCATCGAGAACGCCCATGAGCCAGTCGGCGATGGCGCCGATCGATGGCAGGGGCGGCCCTTCCGACCGGCCGTGTCCGGGCAGGTCAACGGCGAGGACAGCGTGGCCATGGTGGGCAAACCAGCGGGCCTGAGCCGACCAGACCGTGCGGTTCATGGAGGCGCCGTGGACGAAGAGGACGACCGGCAATGCCGAATCGAAGGTTCTGCCACCGGTGGCTGCGAAGACGGCACGGTCGTCGACGGTCAGCTCCAGTGACATCGCTTCAGGCCCTGGAAGCGGCGGCAAGACCGCGCTTGAGATCCCCGATGAGGTCGTCCGGGTCCTCGAGACCGATGGACAGACGCACGAGTCCTTCGGAGATGCCGGCTGCCTCAAGGGCGGCTTCATCCATCTGCTGATGGGTCGTTGAAGCGGGGTGGATGACCAGTGACTTGGCGTCTCCGACGTTGGCGAGATGAGAAAAGAGCTGCAATGCCTCGATGAACTTCACGCCTGCCTCTCGGCCCCCCTTCAGTTCGAAACTGAAGATCGCGCCGGGCCCCTTCGGCAACAGGCGTTTCGAGAGCTCGTGGTCGGGATGGAACGGGAGTTCGGGCCACAGGACACTGCTGACAGCATCGTGTCCGGCAAGGAAGGCGACGATGGTGCGGGCGTTCTCGACATGGCGCGTCATGCGCAGCGGCAGGGTTTCCACGCCCTGGAGCAGGTGGAAGGCGTTGGTCGGGCTCATGCAGGCGCCAAAGTCGCGCAAGCCTTCGGCTCGGGCCCGCATGATGAGGGCGCCCGGCCCGAACTCCTCGGCGAAATCGAGGCCGTGATAGCCGGCATAGGGTTCGGTGAGGGTGGGGAAAAGCCCGCTTGCCTCCCAGTCGAAGGCGCCCCGGTCGACGAGCACGCCGCCGATGGCAATGCCGTGTCCGCCGAGGAATTTGGTGGCCGAGTGCATGACGAGATCGGCGCCGTGGTCGAACGGGCGAGACAGGAAGGGTGAGGCAAAGGTGTTGTCGATCATGAGGGGCAGGCCGGCCTCGTGGGCGACTCCGGCGACAGCCGGGATGTCGAGAACCTCGAGACCGGGGTTGCCAAGCGTCTCGCCGAAGAGAAGCCGCGTGCGGGGGCCGATGGCCTGGCGGAAGGCATCCGGATCCCGGGGGTTGACGAAGGTTGTCGTGATACCGAAGCGCGGCAGCGTGTAGTTGAACATGTTGTGGCTGCCACCGTAGATCGAACCGGAAGCGACGATGTGATCCCCGTTGCCCATGAGTGTGGCCACCGCAAGGTGGAGCGCTGCCTGGCCACTTGCGGTGGCCACCGCGCCGACACCGCCCTCGAGACCGGCGATCCGTTCCTCGAAGACCGAAACGGTCGGATTGGAGATGCGCGAATAGATGTGACCGGCGCGTTCGAGGTTGAAGAGCGAGGCAGCATGGTCCGTCGACGGGAAGACAAAGGAGGTTGACTGGTAGACGGGAACGGCACGCGCCCCGGTCACCGGATCGGGTTTCTGTCCTCCATGAAGGGCAAGGGTATCGAATCTCGGGTGTCCGGGACCGGCCATTGGCGCTGCTCATCCTTGGGAAGCCGGCGCACACTAGACCGCCGGTTGTTGGGCGTCCACCGCCGGCGGATTGATCCTGAACAGGCTTGCGGTAATGTCAGCGCCGCTGAACGGAGGACTCCTGACCATGGCCCGACTCCCGCAATCCATGAACGAGGCACTGCCAACGGACGACCGGATCCGCGAGACCGGCGAGTGGCTGTCAGGTCATGGTGTCAAGTACATCCTGTGTTGCTGGATCGACCTTCTGGGGCAGCCCAAGACCAAGCCGGTCCCACTCAGCGACTGGGAGCGGCTCGCCAGGGGCATGGGCCCGCAGTTCGCCGTGCATTCGGTATCGTTTGTCCCTGAACTGGGTGCCGCGGACCCGGACCAGATCATGGTTCCCGATCTCGATTCCCTGGCGCTGTGCCCCTGGGACCGGACCATGGCCTGGGTCTTTGCCGATCTCTGGTGGTCCGACAAGCCCTACAATCTGTGCCCGAGGGGTGCGATGAAGCGGATCCTCGCCGACTGCGAGGACAAGGGCTATCTGGTCTATGCCGGTGTCGAACCCGAGTTCATCGCCATGCGCTGGAAGGACGGCAGGCCCGTCAAGGCATTCGATGACGACCTCGAGGCGGGCGAAGGCCTGCGTCCTCGCCGCCAGGCCTTCGGCTATGACGTCGAGTACTCCATCAATTCGATGGGGTTTCTGGGTGAACTCATCGACATACTCGACGGCGAACTCGGCTGGGATCTGCACGACGTGGTCTGTGAGGGGGCCTACAGCCAGTTCGAGCTCGACTTCGGCTACACCGACGCGCTTGCCATGGCGGACCGCCTAGTCTTCCTGCGAATCCTGCTCAAGGAAATCGCCAAGAAGCACGGCATGTTCATCACCTTCATGCCCAAGCCGACAACGGGCGACTGGCGCTCGGGTGCGCACATGAACACCTCCATGCGCCGTACCACGTCGCCGGAGACCAATCTCTTCGAATCTCCGGATGGCTGGTCGCCGGAGGTCAGCCATGCCATCGGCGGCCTGCTGCAGCATGGCGGAGCACTGACGGCCATCGCCTGTCCGACCGTCAACTCCTACAACGGACTGGTTCCCCGGGTCGGTGGCTTCGAGGGCGGCACGGTCACCTGGGCGCCGACTCACATGACCTATGGTGACAACAACCGCTCGGCGATGTTGCGCATGCCGCAGAACCGTTACTGCATCGAGAACCGCGCGGCTGACATGTGCATGAACCCTTATCTGGCCCTGGGCGTGACCGCGGCCTGCATGACCGAAGGCATCGTCTCCGGGATCGACCCCGGGCCACCGCTGAACGAGGATCTCTACAGTCTCAGCGAAGAGGATCTCGCCCGTTCGGGTGCCCAACGCCTGCCGCGCAATCTCTTCGAGGCCGCTGAAATCCTGCGGGACGACGCCTTCGTCAGGCAGGTCATCGGCGAGCAGATGCACGCCTCGTTCCTCGCCTACAAGTTCGACGAATGGGAGCGTTACCATCAGGAAGTGACGGACTGGGAGGTTCGCGAGTACCTGAGGCTGTTCTGATGACCGGGTCCTTCGAGACGTGGTCCCTTGGCGATGTCACGCTGCAATCGGGAGAGGTTCTCAGGGGCGCCCACCTTGCCTACCGCACCTGGGGCACCCTGAACCGGGCCGGTGACAATGCGGTCCTCATTCCCACCTACTACACAGGGACCCACCGCAGCAACGAGGCCTACTTCGGTCCCGGACGCGCTCTCGATCCGGCACGGCACTTCATCGTCTCGATCGACCTCTTCGGCAACGGGCTGTCATCGTCACCGGACAACCATCCTGCTCCCCAGGATGGCCCGCGATTCCCGCGGATCACGTTCTTCGACAATGTCGCCTGCCAGCGCCGCCTGTTGACGGAAGCGCTGGGGATCTCCCGCCTGCGCCTTGTCACCGGCTGGTCCATGGGAGGTTGCCAGTCCTTCCAGTGGGGCGCCCAGTATCCCGACATGGTCGACGCCATACTGCCTTTCTGCGGATCGGCGCGGACATCGCCTCACAACGTCGTCTTCCTTGAAGGGGTCAAGGCCGCACTCCTCGCCGACGCAACGTGGTCGCACGGCGACTACACGGAGCCGCCGGTCACAGGTCTCAAGGCCTTCGGCCGGGTCTATGCCGGCTGGGCCTACTCGCAGACATGGTACCGCGAGGCCCATTACCGCGACCTTGGTTTCGACAGCATCGAAGACGTCCTCGCCGACTGGGAAGCAGACCATGTCGACAACTGGGACGCCAACAACCTGCTCCACAAGCTCTGGACCTGGCAGAAGGGCGACATCAGCGCCAATCACCTCTATGGCGGCGACTTTGCTCGTGCACTCGGCGCCATCACGCCGCGCGCCATCGTCATGCCCTCTTCAAGCGATCTCTACTTCCCGCCCGAGGACAGCGAGATCGAGGTCAAGGGCATGCCCGACGCCGAACTCAGGGTCTACCCGACGGTCTGGGGACACTGCGTGGCAAGCGGCCATGCGGTGCCGGCATTCCACGACTTCCTCGACGAGGCCATTCGCAATCTCATCGACCGCTGAAGGCCAGGCGCACTGCCGGATACGGTCGGGATCCTTGATGGGACGAAAGTCAAACCGTCAAGCCCGATCATCCAATCGCACGAGTGCGTTGGGGTGACCAAGCACTTGACCAAGGCGATGCGGGGGCTATCCTGCTGACTTGCGGACCTGCTGCTGTGACGATTCGGGCAGATCGGACAAGGAGGAAGAGACCGTGGCACGACGTGTGAAGATCGGCGAAGCAAAAACGCACTTGTCTGCATTGCTGATGGAGGTGGAAGCCGGCGAAGATCTGGTGATCTGCCGCGGCACGACGCCGATCGCCCATGTGACGCGGATCGCCGAAGCAGACGAGCATGCCGCGCTCAGCGCGACACTGCGCCGGGAACGGGCGAAACAGAAGGCGGTGACGACGCCTGAGATTCTGTCGTGGCGTCACGAGGGGCACACGCGCTGATGGCGTTTGTCTCCGACGCCTCGGTGGTGGCCGCCTGGGTTCTTCCGGACGAACAGGCAACGCTCGCCGACCGCGCGCTGGAACGGCTGGAGGAAGAGACCGCGAAGGTTCCGGACGTGTTTTGGCACGAGTTGCGTAATCTGCTTCTTTCGGCCGAGCGTCGTGGACGTATCGCAGGAGGATACGCCGAAACCTGCATGGTGCGGTTGCGCCGCCTACGTATTCAACGCGTGGACGAAACCGACGACGGCAACTTACTGGCACTGGCACGCGCCCACCATTTGACTGTCTACGACGCCAGTTATCTGGCGCTTGCGATCCGCGAAGAGTGCGCACTGGTGAGCCTCGATCGGCGACTGAACGAAGCCGCAGCGGCCGAGGGAGTGACTCCGTTCGCGTGATGCCGGTCCGGGGCCAGAAGGACCCTCGCAGTCGAATTCGGGATCACGCGAACAGGCACGCAACTGGGGCGCGAGCGTCACGCGTCCGTGAATCGATCCTTGCGTTGTCGGCCTACCAGGTGCGCCCCCGACCCTCGATGGACCACATGTCGACGAGGCGGTCGCCACGGATACAGTGGTAGACGTCGTGGAGGTTGACCGTGGGATCGCAGTGGGGGGTGACGCATGTCACGACGTCGCCGACGGCGGGTCCGTTGGCTCCCTGCCTGACGACAATCCTGCCGTGTTCGTCACCCATGAATTCGTAGAGAGATCCTTCCGGGGCGCCATCGGAGATGTCGGGTACGGGTCCGTCCGTGGCAAAGGCCTTGATGCCCGCATCGATGGTGGCGGCGCCGGCCACATTGGCCGAGATCACCGTCGACTGCACGAAGAGGGCGGTCCGGAAGGGGCCGGGAGTGCCATCCCGGCGCATCACGCCATTGTATTGCACATCCATGAAGATCGCCGAACCCACCTGGATGTCGGTAAAGACACCGCAGCCCGAATCGTGGTCAAAGGTACCTGTGCCGCCACCGGTGACGATCCCGGGAGCACCGGCGACCGGGGCGACGGCGCGGCGTGCCTCGTCGACATAGGCGGCAACCTCGGCGGCCTCCCCCTCGCGCTCGGCACAGTCGGCGATGTGCTGGATGTCGCCAGCATAGCACTGCAATCCGGCAAGGTCGAGCGAGGGTCGGCGAACGATCTCCCGTGCCAGGGCGACGGCATCCGGAATCGATGCGACTCCGGTGCGGTTGAGACCGATGCCAAGGTCGATGAGAACCTTCATCGGCTTCTGGCGACCGGCTGCAAGGGATGCGAGGCGGTCGACGACCGTGGTGTTGTCGACCACGAGGATCAATTCCTCTGCCGTGTCATTGAGTGCCAGCACCCGTTCGAGCTTGTCGGCTGTAACGATTGGCGAGGTGATGAGGATGCGGCCGATACCCTCACGAACCAGGGCATCGGCCTCGCCGAGCTTGGCGACACAGATTCCCGTCGCTCCGGCATCGAGCTGGCGTCTTGCGATTTCCGCACACTTGTGGGTCTTGGCGTGGGGCCGCCAGCCGGCTGGAGTCCGGCTGAAGTGGGCTGCCAGAGCCGTGATGTTGTGTTCAAGGGCATCGAGATCCAGCAGCAGGGCCGGTGTCGCCAGGCGCCACCGGCTCTCTCCCGTCAGGTGCCGGTTGATGGAAAAGCCGGTCATGACTGTCTCCAGGCTCGGACGAAGGATGGTGGCCGTGATTTCTTTCCACGGCAAGGTGCGACCGGGCATTGCATCATCCGGCGAGGCGGCGATACTCGGAGTCGCCATTGACGGAGCTGCGCGTGAATCGCGTTCTGCTTCAGGACCAGTTGGGTGGTGTCACTCCCCGGTCCCCTGGCGAGGGGTGCGGCGCCGCATGACCCGGAGACGCGGTCGGGACCGCCGCAGGGAGGAGCGCCGTCAGGCGCCGGCTGCCGCGGTGTCGCCCGGCAGTCCGGGCGGTTGCTACAGACCGCTGTCCGACAGTGATGTGACGGCGATCCATCGGTGTGTGATGCGCCTGATGGAGGAAGTCGGGTTCGCGGGCGCCATTCCCCCGATGGTCGAGCGCGTCACCGCACGGGGCGGCAGGGTGTGTGGCAATGGACGCCTCCACTTTCCCGCAACCCTCGTCGAGGAGGTGCTGCGCAGCAGCCGGCGCTCCTTTGTCGCCTGGGGGCAGACCCGCGATCATGATCTCGACATTGCCGACGGCCGGGTTCATTTCGGATCCGGGGGTGCGTCGCCCAACATCGTCGATCTGGAGACGGGGCGCTACCGGAGCGCCACGGTGCGGGATCTCCACGACATCGCCCGCATCGTCGACACCCTCGACAACATCCACTTCTACGACCGTTCGCTTGTTGCCTGCGATATTGAGGACCCCCTCGCCTTCGACGTGAACACGGCTTACGCCATCCTCGCTGGCACCTCAAAGCATGTCGGGACCAGCATCACCGAAGCCCGCAATGTCGAGGCTGTCGTCGCCCTGTTCGACGCCATTGCAGGCGGTGAGGGGCGGTATCGTCAACGACCCTTTGCCATGCTGCTTTCGTGCCACGTGGTTCCGCCCCTGCGCTTTGCCGAGGAAGCCTTGTGGGTTCTCGAACGGGCCATTCCTCTCGGCATGCCGGTGATGCTGGTCTCCGCCGGACAGGCAGGCGCCACGGCGCCGGCGACCCTGGCTGGCGCGGTGGCCCAGGCGGTTGCCGAGGCGCTTGCCGGGCTGGTCTACTGCCACCTCATCGATCCCGATTGCGTCGCCATCATCGGACCCAAGCCCCTGGTCTCGGACTTGCGCACCGGCGCCATGTGCGGTGGCAGCGGGGAACAGGCGGTCGCTGCTGCCGCGGCTACCCAGATGGCGCGCCACTATGGCCTGCCGTGCAGCGTCATGGCCGGCATCACGGATGCCAAGGTGCCCGATGCCCAGTCCGGCTACGAGAAGGCCTGCGCTGTCACCCTCGCTGCCCAGGCGGGCTGTTCGATGATCACCCAGAGTTGCGGCATGCACGCGAGCCTGCTCGGCGCCGCCCCGGAAAGCTACCTCATCGACAACGACATGCTCGGCGCCATCATGCGGACGGTTCGCGGTATCGAGGTCAATGACGATACGCTTTCGGTCGATACGGTCACCGAGGTGGTGAACGGAGAGGGACACTATCTGGGCCACTCGCAGACTCTCGGCGCCATGACCCGGGACTATCTCTACCCCCGCCTGGCGGACCGTCAATCGCCCGGCGCATGGGAGGAAGCCGGAGCGCTCGACATCCGGGAGAGGGCACGCCAGGAAGCCCGGCGGATCCTCCGGGATCACCGGGCGGATCACTTTCCCCAGGCACTCGACCGGCGTCTGCGCGAGCGCTTTCCAATTTGCCTGACGCTGGAGGCCGTTCGTCCTCGATGATGCTGCCCCACCTGTTCTCGCCGGTGACGATCGCAAGGACGGACATCCGCAACCGGATCGTCTTCACCGGTCATCACACCCACCTTGCTGACGGAGAGGTGAGCGATGACCTGGTGGCATACCACGAGGCAAGGGCAGCCGGCGGCGCCGGTCTCATCGTCGTCGAGATCGCCACCGTTCACGACACTGGCGTCTTCGCCGCCAACTGCCTCGATGCCCGCTCGGCAGACTGTATTCCGGGATACCGTCGCCTCGCCGGTGCGGTGCAACGGCTCGGCGTGCGGATCTTCGGCCAGCTGTTCCACCCGGGCCGGGAAATCCAGGTTCGCACCGATGGCCTCATGGCCACCGCCGTCGCTCCTTCTTCGATTCCCAACGAGCGCTTTCACATCATGCCGAGGGCCATGTCCGGTGATCTGATCGAGGAGGTGATCGAGGGATTTGCCCGGGGAGCCGGATTTCTTGCCGAGTCCGGCCTCGACGGCGTGGAACTGGTCGCCAGCCATGGTTACCTGCCGGCGCAGTTCCTCAACCCCCGGCTCAATCATCGGGATGATGCATGGGGAGGGTCTTTCGACAGGCGCCTGCGGTTCGTCGAGGAGACACTGTCGGCGATGCGCGCTGCAATCGGTGATGCGATACTCGGCATGCGGATATCCGGCGACGAACTTGACCCGGCCCAGGGCCTCACCGCCGATGATGTCGAAGCCGTCGCAAGAGCCCTGGCGCACCGCCTCGACTACATCAGCGTCGTCGCCGGCATGTCGTCGAGTCTCGGCGCCTCTGTCCACATCGCCGCGCCCATGGGTATTCCGGCAGGCTACATCGCTCCCCTTGCCAGGCGGGTGAAGGAGGTCTCCGGAGTGCCTGTGATCGCCACCGGACGCATCAACCAGCCGCAGATTGCCGAGAGTATCCTGGCGTCAGGCGATGCGGATCTGTGTGGCATGACCCGGGCAATGATCTCGGATCCCGCCATGGCGCTGAAGGCGCGTGAAGAGCGCTTTGACGATATCCGTGCCTGCATAGCCTGCAACCAGGCCTGTATCGGGCATTCGCACAAGGGAGTTGCCATCTCCTGCATCCAGAATCCCGTCTCCGGGCGCGAACGCCGTTACGGCACGCATGTCCCATCCCCCGTCGTTCGGTCCGTGATGGTGGCCGGCGGCGGTCCGGCCGGACTCAAGGCGGCGGCGGTTGCTGCCGCACGAGGGCACCGGGTCACGGTGTACGAGGCAGGAGACTTGACGGGAGGACAGGCGCGTCATGCCTCCATGCTTCCGGGACGCGAGGAGTTCGGCGGCCTGGTGCAGAATCTCGAGCACGAAGTCCGAAGCGCCGGCGCGGAGATCCGTACCGGATCGACGGTGACTCCCCGCCTCGTTGAGGAATGCGACCCCGATGCCGTCATCGTGGCCACCGGCGCCCGGCCGTGGACGCCACCGATCGAGGGCGAGGCCCATGTCGTGGAAGCCATCTCGCTGCTCGAGGGAGCCAACGTCGGGCATTCCGTGGTGATTGCCGACGGGCGCGCCGACTGGACCGGCCTGGGCCTGGCGGAGAGGCTGGCCGAGGCAGGCCACAGGGTGCGTCTCGTGGTCAATGGCGCCATGGCAGGAGAACTCCTGCAGCTCTACGTCCGCAACCACCATGTCGGGCGGTTGCGAAGGCTGGGCGTAGACATCATCACCCATGCGCGCCTCTTCGGCGCCGACGACGACGTGGCCTACTTCCAGGACACGCTGACGGGCGAGGCGATCATCCTTGAGGAGATGGATTCCCTGGTGTTGTCACTTGGTCACGTGCCACACGACGATCTCGGCCTGGCTCTCGAAGCGGCCGGCCGGTCTTTCACGCGGGTCGGCGACTGCCTCGCTCCGAGAAGCGCCGAAGAGGCGGTTCTCGAGGGTCTCGAGGCAGCCTGGAGGCTGTGATGCCGGCATCTTCACGCATCGGCGCCGGTGAGGCTGTGGCGCGTGTTCTCGAACGTGCCGGTGTCGGCACGGTTTTCGGGGTCATCGGCGGTTCGATGCTCGAACTCCTCGATGCGCTCCACGATTCCCCCATTTCCTACATCGGCGCCCGCGACGAGCGTGCTGCCGGTCACATGGCAGACGCCGCAGCACGCCTGACCGGCGGGCCGGGTGTCGTGCTGGGCGCCCAGGCCGGCCCCGGAGTTGCCAATCTGGCGACAGCTCTTGCGGAGGCCCATCTCGCCTATTCTCCCGTGGTGGCCATCGCCGGAGCCATCTCGCGCAGCCAGTCAGGGCGCGACACTTTCCAGGAAATCGACCAGGAGGCGCTCCTGGCGCCGGTCACCAAGCGCTCGATCCGGGTGCCGCATGCCGACAGGCTCTGCGAACTCCTCAACGAGGCCCTGCGTGTCGCCATGACCGGCAGGCGCGGTCCCGTCGTCCTCCATGTGCCGCGAGACCTCTTCGCGTCATCGGTTCCCGGGAATCTGCCGCGACCTTGCGGGCCCATCACGGCGGGGGCGCCGGCGGACTGGCACATTGAACAGGTGAAGGACCTGCTTGCCGTCTCCGAGCGGCCGGTGATCGTGGCCGGTGGCGGATTGAAGTGGGCGAGAGGATCATCTGAACTCGATCACCTCGCCCGTACACTCGACATCCCCGTCGTCGCCGCGACCGGTCACCACGACGTGCTGGCGACGGACCACCCGTTGCTGGCCGGCCAGGCGGGTCCGCGCGGCAACCGTCTTGCCTCCAGGCTCACACGCGAAGCCGACTTCATCCTGGCACTGGGCACCCGCCTTGGGTTCAATTCGACCTTTCACAGCGCCGATTACGTCAACCCGCACGCAGCCATCGTGCAGGTGGATATCGATGCCATGGCGCCTGGACGTCACTTTCCGGTGACGCTGGGCATCGTCGCCGATGCAAGGGAGGCGGCCCGCGCCTTCCTGGCGGCTGTCCCGGCGGCAGCGCGCTGGCAGGCCTGGACAGGAGCCTTTCATGACGAACGGCTCCTCATCGAGGCCGAGCGCGAAAGAGAGGCTCGGCTGACGGGCATGCCGCTCGCGCCGACGAGGGTGTTGGGCGAGATTCGCGATGCGCTTCCCCGCGATGCGATCGTCACTCTCGATACGGGCGCCGTCTGCCTGCAGGCGGCCGATCGCCTGAGGTTTGGCCGTTGTCCGGGCCTCGTGACACCACTTGATTTCGGACTCGTGGGTTTCGGCTATGCCGCTGCCCTGGGGGCGCAGGCGGCAGCACCCGGTTCACCGGTGATCGCCATCATGGGTGATGGCGGGTTTGGTCTCTCCATGATCGAGCTGACGACGGCCGTGCAGCACAGTCTTCCGGTGATCGCCATCGTTCTCGACAACCGCGCCTGGGGTGCCGAAAAGGCCTACCAGCGGGACTTCTTCGATGGCCGTTACGTTGGCGCCGATCTCCTCAATCCACCCTTCGCCGACTATGCCCGGCTCGTCGGCGCCAACGGCTGGCGTGCCAGGCGGCCGGGCGAGACCGCACGAGCTCTCTTATCCGCCCTCGAGTCGGACAAGCCGGCCGTCATCCATGTCGACGTCGATCCCGACGCCATCCAGAGCCTGAGGAAGGACCTCTTCGCGAAAGCCTGAGACCAGGCAGGCGGTGAAGAACCGCACATCCGGTCATGCCTGGTGTCCCGGTTCCGTGCGACGCTGTGTTCATGCGTTCCGTGACCCATCACCGGCTGATCCGGGCTCTTGAAGCCGTTGCAGAGCGTCTCGATCATCCATGGACGGTCGAGGAGGTGGCTGCCGAAGCGGCGTTCTCGCGCTTCCATTGCCAGCGAATTTTCCGCGCCATGACCGGTGAATCGATCGCCGGACTGGTTCGGCGGTTGCGCCTGGAGCGGGCCGCCTGGCGCCTTCGTCAAGAGAGGGTCGACGTACTCGAGGTTGCCCTGGATGCGGGCTACAACTCGGCCGAGGCCTTTTCGAGAGCGTTCCGCCGCGCGTACGGGATGAGCCCGGGCCGCTACCGCACCGCTTCATCGCCTCCGTCGTTCACCGGTCCGGCGTTGCGGGTCAGGTACGACCCTGGTGCGGAACGCCTGGACATTGATCTGCCAACAGGAGACATCAACATGGATATCCGTATCGAGACCATCGAAAACATCAACGTGGCCCGCATCCGCCATGTCGGCCCCTACAACGAGGTGGGCGGGTGCTTTCACCGCCTGTTCGAGTGGGCGGCCAGCGTTGGCGCGGCGCCGGGCCGTGTTCTCACGCTCTCGCTCGACGATCCCGGCGATGTTGCGCCGGAGAACCTGCGTTCCGATGCCTGTCTCGAGCTCACAACCGATGCATCGCCGCCGCCGGACATCACCCTCGACACGTTGCCTGCCGGTCGCTATGCCATCCACACTCATCGTGGTCCCTACGACGGTATCGCGGAAGCGTACCGGCGGATGTTTTCGCTGTGGCTGCCGCAAAGCGGCGAGGACATCGACAATCGCCCGGACATGGAGATTTACCGCAATTCGCCGCTTGATACCCCGCCCGCCGATCTGCTGACCGATCTCTGTGTTCCGTTGAAGGCAGCACCCGGTTGCTGACGGGAAATCCCCGGTTTCGGTGGCGCCGGCACGCGGATCCGGGGGCGCGGGCCTTGCGCCGCGCGGACAAGGGTGCATGCGGTCTGGTCGAAGGGTGCTGTGGCGAGGCTCCAGGGTCTGATGGCTCCGGCCGCACGGCCCCCGGTCACGATGCGCTGGCTGCCGACTGACCGGCCAGGCGTCCGAAGACCGCACCCGACGTGAGACCGGTGCCACCTGGATAGTTGAAGTAGAAGAGGCCGCCAACGAGTTCTCCTGCCGCAAGGAGGCCAGGGATGGGCCTGAGGTCGCCGTCGAGCACGTTGGCGGTCGTGTCGATGCGCAGACCGCCAAACGTGAACGTGACACCGCAGGTCACCGCATAGGCCTCGAAGGGAGGCTCATCGATGGTGTTGGCCCAGTTCGACTTGGGGATGGCCAGCCCTTCGGTGGATCGTCCGTCCCTGACCGTGGGGTCGAAGGCGATGTCCTGCCGGACGGCGGCGTTGAAGGCTCTGATCGTGGCCAGCGCCGTTGCGCCGTCGACATCCTCCATGCGTTCGACGAGATCCTCGAGGGTCGGGGCGCGAATCCGTGTCACCTGGCGTATGCGGTACTCATCACGCAGCAGGCCGGACACCTTGGCATCAAAGACCTGCCAGGCGAGCTGTTCCGGCTGGCGCAGGATCTCGGCCCCGTACTTGGCATATGTGTAGTTCCGGAAATCGGCGCCTTCATCGAGAAATCTCTCGCCCCTCGCGTTGATCATGACGGAGAAGGGATAGGAGTGCTTCTGGAAGCCGTCGCCGACGGAAAGGTCGCCAAATTCCGGGGCGTTGAGATCCCAGGCGACGGCGTGGCAGCCCGACCAGTGGCCATAGGGCGCGGCGCCAATGTCGAGAGCCATGCGGATGCCGTCGCCGGTGTTGAAACGGCTGCCGCGTACCCGTGCCAGATCCCAGCCCGGACCGAGGTAGCGGGCTCGCCACTCGTGGTTCGCTTCGAATCCGCCGCAGGCCAACACCACCGCTCCCGCAGCGATGGTATGGAACGCGCCGCCGTGCAGCACCCTCACGCCGGTGACCGTGGTGTCCTTCCTGACAAGTTCGACGGCCCTTGCATCGTGGACGAGACGGATATCCGCCTTCAGGGCGGCCCGTGAAAGACCGGCCACCAGTCCCTCGCCACCGCCTGTTACCTCGACGGAAAGTCCTCCCCAGAACCGGAAACGGCCGTCGACTTCGAACGCCTGGCGTCCCCACATCGGCTGGAACCGGATGCCCTTGGAACGCATCCAGAGAAGGGTCTCGCGACTTCTCGTCACAAGGAACTCGACCAGGTCGGGATCGCAGCGGTAGCGGGTCACGCGGCCCATGTCGTCAAGGAAGGCTTCCTTGCTGTAGGTGCCGAAGTCTGACCGGGCGATCTCTTCGTCGGAAAGATCGGGCATGAGCGACCTGAGGTCATCGACACCGTCATAGACCGTCCGCATGGCGCCGGCCGTGAACCGGCTGTTGCCGCCGGCCTCCCCGGCGGGGGCACGTTCGATCATGAGGACATCCCTGCCGGCATCGCGGGCGCCGAGTGCCGCGCAATGGGCGGCGTTGCCACCTCCGATCACGACGACGTCAGCCCTTGCCGGCACCGTCATGACGCTGGCCCTTCCTCGCAGTCGATGATGTGCATGAACGAAGCGGCGACCGTTCCGTTGACGGCGCCGCTCGCGCCAAGCTCGCGCCCGTTTGCATCCGTGGCAAAGAAAAGAGGGGGCGCTGCCGGGGAGGTCTCGCAGGCGTAGTGGAACTCGTGGCCGCGCCAGGTGCTTCCGGCCTTCCCCAACGGCCCGTTGGACGCCAGGACCATGCGCCGGTATCCTAGGTGCCGGCGGGGTGCATGCATGGAGATGGTGACCGGTAGCAGACCGGCCATGGCATGGGTGTGGCCTTCCATGTCCGTGAGGCGCTGGCCCAGCACCATGTAGCCGCCGCACTCGCCGTAGATCACGCAACCCCGGTCCGCGGCGCCTCTCAGGCCCGTCAGGAAGGTCTGGCTGGCGGCCAGTCTGCCGGCGTGGAGTTCAGGATAGCCGCCTGGCAGATAGACGGCATCGGCCGTCGCGTCGGGAGGCTCGTCGGCGAGCGGGGAAAACACAACGATCTCGGCTCCGGCATCCCGCCACGTCTCTGTCAGGGATGCATAGAGGAAGGAGAAGGCGCAATCGCAGGCTACAGCGATCCTCTGGCCCGGGGGCGCCATGGGAACCGGACCCGCGCCATCGGTTACCGCGACGGGCCGTGCCAGTGCGACCATGCTGTCCACGTCCACGGAGGCCGCGACGCGCGTGGCAGCCTCGTCGATGATGCCGGGATCGCCATCATGGGCCTGGACGAGGCCGAGATGCCGATGCGCCACGACGAGCCGGTCATCCCTGTCGATGTGACCGAAGACGGTCGCAACACCCTCGAGAGCACCTGCAAGCATCTCCCTGTGGGTGTTACCTGCTGTCCGGTTCAAGATCACCCCGGCAATGTCGATATCGGGGCGGTGATCGCGGAACCCGGCGACGGTGGCTGCCACCGATTGCGCCTGTCCTGTCACGTCGATGACGAGAACAACCGGCAGATCAAGGAATCTCGCGACATCGGCCGTGGACCCTTCGCCCGAGAGACTGGCGTCAAAGAGGCCCATCACGCCTTCGCCGATGACGAGATCCGCTCCGTCGCTACAGCGCCGGAACGCGGCACGTGCCGTGGCCGGTCTCATGGCCCACAGATCGATGTTGTAGCTGGCGCGGCCGGATGCAGCGGCATGGTAGCTACCGTCGATGTAGTCCGGTCCGACCTTGAAGGACGATACCGCATGGCCCCGCCGGGCGAGCACCCGGATGAGGGCTGACGTGACAATGGTCTTGCCGCCGCCACTTCCGGTCGCCGAGACAATGAGACCGCGCGCCGACATCAGACGGCCTCCCTGGAGGTGCCCGTGCCGAGGGGGTCTGCGTCCAGGATGCGTCCCTCCATGGCGCCCATCCAGTCGAGGCCGGCGCGCAGCCGGACGAACGCGCCGATGGCGACGATCGCCGGAGCCTCGAGACCCCGCGAATCGAAGGCAGCATTGGCCAGCGTCGTCTCGATCACCTTCTGATGACGGGTGGTGGCTCGGCTGATGACCGCCACGGGCGTGTCGCTGGCGAGGCCCGCCGCGATCAGGCGGTCGGCGATGGACGCGAGTCGCGCCAGCGCCATGTAGATGACGAGCGCGTGACCGGGGGCGGCGAGGGCGTTCCAGTCGAGGCCGTCGGGAATGTCTCCACCCGCCAGGCGTCCGGTGATGAAGGTGATGGCATGATTGGTGTGGCGATCCGTTGCCGGAATGCCGGCCACGGACAACCCGCCGATGCCCGCGGTGATCCCCGGGATGACACGGAACGGAATGCCGGCGGCAACAAGGGCGAGAGCCTCCTCGCCGCCCCGTCCGAAGACGAAGGGATCACCACCCTTGAGCCGCAGGACTTTCTTTCCCGATCGAGCGAGTTCGACGAGCCGGCGAGAGATGTCGGGCTGCCCGGGAGACGGCCTGCCGCCGCGCTTTCCGGCATGGATGAGTTGCGCTCCAGGGCGTGTCAGCTTGAGAACGCCATCGTCAACGAGGGCATCATGAACGACGCAGTCGGCCTCGCCCAGGGCATGGTGCGCCAGAAGGGTGAGAAGGCAGGGGTCGCCTGGACCGGCACCGGCGAGCCACACCCATCCCGGCTCGAAGGCAGGCATGGGCGGCAGCGGGGAATGCGGCATCAATCATCCCTCGCAACAATGGTGCGACAAGTGATCCATAACCGCATTTTCTTGCGAATTCATCACCGCACGACACAATGTCCACCACAACGGATGTCCGGTGCGGCTGGAGACATGGCGAAAGATGCCTTGCGCAAGGGGTGGACCACCGGAGCCTGCGCCGCCGCGGCGGCCGCGGCGGCCTACGAGGCGCTGACCACCGGCACGTTTCCGGATCCGGTCAGGATCACCCTGCCAGGTGGCAGGGAAGCAGGCTTTCCGCTGGCAACGCGCCATCTCGGTCATGGTGAGGCACGGGCCTCGGTGATCAAGGATGCCGGCGATGATCCCGATGTCACCCACGGTGCGGAAATCGTTGTGACGGTGACGGCCGGTGAGGCGGGAAGCGGCGTGGTCTTTCGTGCCGGAGAGGGTGTCGGCATTGTTACCAAGGCGGGACTGCCCGTCGCGCCTGGCGAGCCCGCAATCAATCCGCGGCCTCGTGAGATCATGACCGAGGCCATTCGCAAGCTTGCGTGGCGCCATGGCGGAACCGATGATGTGGTTCTCACCATCGGTGTCGTCAAGGGCGAAGCGCTGGCCCTCAGGACGTGGAATCCGCGACTCGGCATCAAGGGGGGGTTGTCAATTCTCGGGACCACGGGAATCGTCATCCCCTATTCCTGCTCCGCCTGGATCCATGCCATTCACAGGGGTATCGATGTCGCCCGTGCCGAAGGCCTTGAGCATCTTGCCGGGGCCACGGGAAGAACCTCCGAGGAGGCCGTCCGGAACTTCCATTCATTGCCCGAGGCCAGCCTCATCGACATGGGCGACTTCGCCGGAGGCATGTTGAAGTACCTGCGCCGCCATCCGGTTCCCAGGGTGTCGCTCGCCGGGGGGTTCGCCAAGATGACGAAGCTGGCACAGGGAGCCCTCGACCTTCATTCAGCGAGGAGCCAGGTGGATTTTGGCCTGCTTGCCGCCATGGCGAGGGAGGCCGGCGCCGATGCCTGCCTGGCGCGGCGCGTGGCCGAATCGACAAGCGCCGGAGAGGCCCTTGGCCTGGCACGCGAGGCCGGGCTGCCCCTGGCTGGTCAGGTGGCCGTCGGCGCCCGGCAAACGGCACTGGCCACTCTGGCTGGCGGAGTGGCGGTGGACGTGATCGTCATCGATCGTTCAGGCACCATCGTCGGCCAGGCGGCTCCGTGACCCGCATCCTCATCCTCGGCGGGACCGCGGAAGCCGTGGCGCTGGCGAATGGCATCGCCGCACGGGCGCCCGGAGTCGATGTCGTGACGTCGCTGGCCGGTATCCTTGACGATACACCGGATCTTCCCGGACGCGTGCGGCGCGGAGGATTCGGGGGCGCCGACGGCCTCAGCCGCTATCTCGACGAAGAACGCATCGACGCTCTCGTCGATGCGACCCATCCCTTCGCCCGCATCATGGCAACCACTGCTTGCACGGCGGCCTGCCGGTCGGGTGTGCCGCGAATCAAGCTGGTACGGCCGATGTGGAACAGGATGCCCGGTGACTGCTGGATCGTGGTCGATGATATCGATGCTGCCGTCGATTCCCTCAAGACACTCGCCCCGCAGGCGGCCCTGATCACTCTGGGAAGCCGTGCCATCGAGTCCTTCCGCGGCATCGATGGCATGCGACTCATTTTCCGCATGATCGCTCCCCCGAAGGAACCCTTGCCGAAACCGGCCATGGAGGTCCTGCTGCAGCGGGGACCGTTTGACGTGGAAAGGGAAAAGGCTCTGATGACGGATCGCCGCGTCGGTGCACTGGTGACACGCGCGAGCGGTGGTGGAGCGACCGAAGCCAAGATCAGGGCCGCCCGCGATCTTCACCTCCCGGTGATCATGATACGCCGTCCCGCCGTTCCACAGGGTCCGGTGGCGGCCGACGCGGAAGGTGTTCTGGACTGGCTCCGCAAGGGAGGGTTCGCCGCATGGACAGGGCGCCCGTGACTGTCTATTCCGGTGAGCGTTCATGTGGTGAAACCGTCAACGGCAAGATGGGAGAACGTCATGCTGCCAACCGTTACAAGGATCGTCGATCTCAGTCATCCGATGTACTCCAACATGCCGAACATCGGCGGCCAGGTGACATTCTTCCCCCTCGATGATCACGCCTATCTTTCGCAGATCACCGGCGGCAGGATGGCGATGGAGAGTCGCATGATCCTCATGCCCGAGCACTGCGGCACCCATCTGGACGTGCCGAGGCACAGCGATGCCGATGGCTTGAGCGTCGATCAGGTTCCCCTGGAACAACTGGTGCTGCCGGGCCACCTGCTTGACCTGCGTCACCGGCAGAACGGCGAGGCAATCACCATTGCCGATCTCGAGGAGGCGGAAAGCAGGACTTCCCGCACAATCGGCCCGGATGCTGCCTGCATCGTGTGGACGGGGACCTCGAAAGACTGGGGCAAGGACGACTTTGCCATGAACCGGCCCTTTGTCCCGGTCGACGCGGCCCAGTGGCTGGTGGACCGCGGCATCAGGCTCTTCTGCACCGACCTCATCGGCATGGACGATCCATCCGAATGGTGGTGGCCGACCCACGCGGTCTGGAACACCCAGGGTGTGTGCATGGTCCAGCAACTGTGCAATCTCGGGGCCCTCGAGGGCGAGGACTTCCTCTTTGTCTGCCTTCCGCTTGCCATGAAGGACGGCACCGGATGCCCGGTGCGGGCGGTGGCCCTGGTCTTCGAACAGGACGGCCGGGGCGCTTCGTGAAAGCCCTCGACATTGACCGGCTGTTCGCCTCTCTGGCGCGGAAAATCCCCGAGCCACAGACCGAACTCGACTACGGCAATCACTTCACGTTGCTGGTCTCGGTCGTGCTCTCGGCACAGGCAACGGACAAGAGTGTCAACGACGCAACGCCGGCTCTCTTTGCTGTCGCCGATACGCCGGAGAAGATGGTCGCCCTTGGTGAGGAGGGGGTCCGCGAGAAAATCAGGACGATCGGACTCTTCAACTCCAAGGCGAAGAATGTCGTCGGGCTGTCACGGATGCTGATCGACAGGCATGACTCCAGGGTCCCGGCAAGCCGGGAGGCCTTGCAGGAGCTTCCCGGCGTCGGCCGCAAGACCGCCAGCGTTGTCATGAACGAGGCGTTCGGCGCCCCCACCATTGCTGTCGACACCCATGTTTTTCGGGTCGCCAACCGCACGGGTCTGGCGCGAGGCAAGACCGCCGAAGCCGTCGAACGGGCCCTCGAACGCGATGTGCCCGAGAAGTGGAAGAAGGGTGCCCATCACTGGCTCATTCTCCACGGGCGCTACACCTGCACGGCCCGCCGCCCGAAATGTTGGCAGTGTGTCATCGCCAGCACCTGTCCCTTTGAGCCCAAGACTCCCCCTTGACGCAAAGAACCCATGACCCCTTCGCCTTGCGGTGCTGGGCGTGGATGGCCGTCAGTGATGGACCAGGAGTGTCGCGATGAAGACGCCGGACGGCGCGATAGCCGTGACGTTTACGGGAACGGCACGCGAGTACTTCGGAATCTGGATCGTCAACCTGGCGCTGTCGATCGCCACACTGGGTATCTGGTCTGCCTGGGCCAAGGTGCGGAACAGGGCCTACATTCTCGGCAACACGAGCATTGACGGGCGGCCGTTCGGTTACCATGCCAGGGGACTTCAGGTTCTCCTCGCGCGCCTTGTCGTGGTCGCCTTCCTCGCCGGCGCCTATGTTGTCTCGTTGGTCTCGCCCGTCGTCAGTGGCATTGTCGGCGTGCTGTTCCTCCTGGCCATGCCATGGCTGATCAACCGCGGCCTCAGGTTCAACGCGGTCATGACCAGCTGGTCCACGGTTCGCTTCGGTTTCCGCGGGTCCTACTGGCCGGGCCTTGTTGTCTTCGTGGTTTATCCGTTCCTCTCGATCGTGAGTTTGGGCCTCTTTCTGCCCTATGCCACCCGGGCGACGAAGCGCTACACGATCGGCGGCCACAGGCTTGGCGTCTCGGACTTCACGTTCACCAGCGGCATGGCCCCGTTCTGGTTCGCATTCTTCCAGGTTGTTGCCTGCATCGTGGCCGGAATTCTCGTCCTCGTCGCCATTGGCGCGGCAGGGATTGCGATCTTCTCGGGTCAGATGGAATTCCCCCCGGCTCATTCGGCCTGGATGACCGTTGTCCTTCTCGTCGCATTGTTCGCACTGTTTCCCTTTTCGATGCTCTATGCCGCGTTCCTGCGCAATGCCATCTATGCCGGAACGGCCCTGGAGAACGGCCACCGTTTTCATTCCGCAATCTCACCGGCACTCTACGTGTGGATCATCGTCAGCAATGCCGCCGCGGTTGCCTGCTCCCTCGGCATGCTCCTTCCCTGGGCCCGCATCCGCATGGCGCGTTACCTGTGTGCCAGGACCTGGCTCATTCCGGCCGGTTCGCTGGACGACATCATCGACGAGGCCCGCAGCCGGGAGACGGCCGTGGGAGACGCGTGGATGGATCTGGATGGCATTGATGTCGGCGCCGCCGTCTGACCGTCCGTCCGCCAGGGGAGATGCCTGGGTACCAGGGAGGTCGCAACGCCTTGCGGCATGCATGGTGATGTCGCAGCAGGCAGGGTTCGTCAACCTGGTGGCGGCCGATGACGGACGGGTGCTGGCGCGGGCGCGAGCCCCGTCACTCTACCGCGAAGCGCGGTTGGGCAGCCTTCCCTCGTGCCTCACCTTTCCCTCGGGTTGGCAGTTCCGCAGTGATGACCATGACGCCATCGACAGGCTGGTCGGTGCGGACCGGCGAAATCTCCTGCACCGGTGGGAAGCATGGCGCTTGCGGCTCGTTCTGGTGATGGTCCCAGCCTTCGCCGGTGGCTTCCTCATCTGGCGCTGGGGTCTCGATCTGCTCGTTGCCCTGGCTGTGGCCCTGACTCCCGCGGGCCTGCCGGAGAGGATCGATATTGGTCATGTCGCATTCATCGATCAGGTGATGGCTGTTCCCTCCGCCCTGGACGACGAGGAGAAGGATGAGGTCCGGCTCATATTCCGGGACATTGTTTCCGTGGCTCCGGAACCGCCGTTCGCTCCCTACACACTTCTCTTTCGCGACATCACCGGACTGGGACCCAACGCCTTCGCCCTGCCCGGAGGGACGATCATCGTCACCGATGCGCTTGTCCGGACCTTTCCCGATCCCGACGTGATTGCCGGGGTCCTGGGCCACGAAATCGCCCATGTCAGCGAACGGCACGGGCTGAAACGGGTCTACCGCAGCATCGGGACCTTCCTGCTTGTGGCCCTCATCGCCGGAGATGTCGGCCCAATCGTCGAGGAGATGCTGCTGGAAGGCGCCCTGTTGCTGTCACTCGGCCGTTCCCGGAATCAGGAGCTGGAAGCGGACCGCATCGGCATCGGCCTTGCCTTCGAAGCCGGATATGACCCCGAGGCATTGGTGCATCTGTTCGAGTACCTGTCCGACGACAGTGGCGTGCCGTCCTGGCTGTCGACCCACCCGGCACTGGACGAGCGTGTTCCTGCCATCCGCCGCACCGCGGACGGGATCAGACAGGCCACGAGGTGATGCCATGACCGGGGCAGTCCTTCTCCACGGTCCGCCGACGCGTTGCCGGGACATCCTCGACGATGGAGTGGATGCGGTCCCGGAGCACAACCGCCAGGACCTGCAGAGTGCGTGCAGAGGGCCCTGGAAAGCTGCGTGCTGAGCGGATGGAGTTCGAGGGGCACGCGCCGGTCTCACGGCGGCCGGACCCCGCCGCCTGGTGGATCACACCGCCGACTCCGCTGCCGCTGACGGCGCGTGCTTCGTTGGCAGCGTTCACGACGGCTGCAACCCCCAACGTCATGATGTCGCCCTCGACCAGACGCAGCCTGTCGCCAACGATCATGCGACCTCGCCCATCGCTGGCAGCAGGCGTCGGCCGACATACCGGGCGAGATCGAGAAGCGGGCCTTCCAGCGAGGGTGGGGCGAGCGGGCCACTCTCGTGGTGGGAGCTGCGGTAACCCTGCATCATAGGCTCCAGCACGGAGCGGTCCTCGGCCATGGTCTTGTGGAACAGTTCGACCGCACTGTCGACCGCGCGCTGCGGCCATGCGTCTCCCCAGAAGAGGATGCCCGCCTTGTAGCGCACCCGGTCTGTACCCTCGGGCTGCAGGCACAGGAACGAACTGTAGTCAGCGGCAAGCCCGATGCCGCTGCCCGGCTGCACCATTGCCATGATGCAGGTGTCGGACTGCTTTTTCGTCAGGTCGGGATGTCCCGCCGTCACACGCGGCAGATCCTCGGGAAAGCCGACCTCGTAGCCGAACCAGTGCTCGCCCGCCGGGATGTGCCTGGCGAGACCCGTGGGATTGAGGTTGTTGAGCGTGTTCCTGTGGAGCGGCGTGAGGTGGTAGCCCTCCATATAGTTCTCCACCATGGCCTTCCAGTTGGTCTCCCAGACTTCCTCGCCGAGCCAGCCCAGCCACATCTCCTCCATGTGGTACGGTGCGACCAATGCCTCGAGGTCGGCAAGGCGCGGTGCAAGCGGCCCGGCGGCGGGATCGAGGTTGACGTAGACGAAGCCCATCCAGACCTCGCAGGGGAACTCCGGAAGGCGGCAATCGGTGATGCGGAAGTCGTCGCGTTCCGGGATCCTCGGCGCCGCGGCAAGCCGGCCGTCGAGCTCGTAGGCCCAATGATGGTAGGGGCACAGCAGCCGGTGGCACCGGCCCTTTTCACGGACGATAATGGTACCGCGGTGGCGGCAGACGTTCGACAGCGCCCGGATCGCCCCGTCGCGGCCATGCACGATGACGAGGGGCTCGTTCGCCAGGCGATAGGGCATGACCCCGCCCGGCTCGGCGACCTCCTCAACGCGGCCGACGCAGTGCCATTCCTTCTTGAAAAGATGCTCCACCTCGAGGGTCGCAAGGTCCGGGTCGATGTAGAACGCCGCCGGCATGGCCCGGGCCTCGTGGTGGCTGCTCGCCAATGCGCGCCGGAGCGCCGCGCGCACCGTCGCCAGTCCGTCCATCATGACACGGTGTCTCCCAAGGGCTCCCGGAGATTGGGGTCCGTGCCTGGGGTCCGTCAAGACGGCGGATCCGCCGCCATCGGAACCCGTTCTCGCGCGCTGCATGGTCTGGATGCCGACCGGCACGCTAGACTGTTGATCCTGCTTGACGACGAGAGGTCAATCACCCGTGCCGGACAACTGCCTTCCGCTCCCGACATCGCTCGTGTCGTCTCGGCTGGGCGCCGCGCGGCAGTTTCGCGATCGGGCCGACACCCACTCTGAATTCAGGCCAATCGACCCAGAGGAGGTCCCGACATGCGCACCATGATCATCGGCATGGGGCTGATGGGCTCGGCCCTGGCCGACGCACTCCTGCGGGAGAACATGACCGTCAGTGTCTGGAACCGGACACCCGGACGGTGCCGGCCCGCCGTCGATGCCGGCGCGACGCACGCGGCCTCGGTGGCCGATGGCGCCGGTGAATGTGATGTGATCATTACCTGCCTCGCAGACCACAGCGCCGTGATCGAAAGGGTGATCACGCCGGAAGTAGGCCGGCTTCTCGCGGGCAAGACGTTTGTCCAGCTCAGCCAGGCGATGCCGGAACAGTCCCTGGAGTTCGCGGCCTGGGCGGCTGACCACGGAATCGGTTACCTTGAGGGATCGATTCTCGGCTATCCGAAGGATGTCCGGGAAGGCGATTGCGTCATCGTCTACTCCGGCGAACCTGCAACATTTCATGCCTGTCATGATGTGCTCGGCGCCATGGGATCCAAACCGCGTCTCGTAGGCGACCAGCCGGGCATCGCAACGGCGTTCGACAAGGCCTTCTTCGCCTTCTATTACGCACATGCATTGGGTCTCTTGCATGGTGCTGCGATCTGTCGCGCCGCCGGCATCCCGCTCGACGCCTACCTGGAGCTCATGGTCGACGACTGGGACTGGAAGCTTCCGGACAGCGTTACCGCGGATGTGCTCAAGGGCGGCGACTACGCCGTCCGGGAGGGGACGCTCGAGACTCACGCCCATGCCTGCGATCAGGTGGTGCCCTACTGCAGGAAGATCGGGGTCGACACCGGACTGGCCAAAGCCATCGAACGTATCGTCAAAGCCGGCATCGACCTCGGTCATGGACACAACGAAATCGCCTCGTTGATCGAGGTTCTTAACCCGAGTGGCGATCACCATTACACCGATCAGTGAGGTGAACGGCGACACTCGCGAGGTCGACCCCTCCCTCGAACCGACCGGGATGAACCGTTCGAGCGTTGCGACTCGAAGGCGGAACAACCACCGGCCTGATGGTCGAGAACCGCGACCGGGATTCCCTGAAGCCTGGCTCGAATCTCGATGGCCGCGTCATGGTCAACTTGAGGAATTGCGACTGGCAGCCGTCTCCCGATCGCGGGAGTCTGGCGTGGCATCCCGTTCGTGTCGTATCGCGGCCCGACATCGGGTTCCATCTTCTGGACAGTGCTCCGGGTGAATCTGCGCCCCGACTCGGTTCGGGAGTACGCGAAGAGTTCACTATCCTGGATGGCTCGCTGATAGACAGCGACGGGCTGAAGTAGGCCGCTATCGCCCGGGCGCTGCCCCCATGTGGAGTCGCCGCATGGCGGCACCCTGCTTGCCACCATGACTCGCGGCTCCAGCAGGGTGGGAGATCCGGTGATCCTGGCCTCCGCTCGCAAGGTGGCCAATCGGAAAACGGCGGCCTTCGAGCCGTTCCCAAAGATTGCCAGAAACGGGCAATCAACTGATGTGGCACGATGGAGAGATCAGGCTCCCGGAGCGCCGGTCGCAGTGGACTTCGCCACCGTACCAGCTACCATCAGGCCAAGAGTACGGCACAGTCCTGCCGCTTCGGAAACCGCAAGATCCGGCGAGTTGCTGTTGTCGCGCGCTGATCGAGGAGAACGTGCCATGAGCCATGACCTGACCGGCCCGCCCGGCATGCCGCCGGCGACCTTTCTCGACTTTCCGCTGGCGCTCGATCTCGACGGCCTTGAGGCGGACATCGCCATCCTCGGCATCCCGTACGGCATGCCCTACAGGCCCGACGAGATGGCGAACGACCAGAGTCGCGCGCCCGATGCGATACGCCAGAGTTCCAACATGAGCGACTACACGCGCAACCACTTTGACTGGGATCTCGGCGGGCCCCTGCTCGACGACCGGCCCGTCCGGGTGGTCGATTGCGGCAACGTGACGGCGGACATGGGCGATCATGCCGAGCACTATCGGCGTGCCGAGGCTGCCGCCCGCAAGATTCTGGCATCCGGTGCAGTACTCATCACGCTGGGCGGCGATCACGGCATTCCGATTCCCGTCATGCGGGCCCTGGAACGGGAAGAGGAGATCACGCTGGTCCATGTCGATGCCCATCTCGACTGGCGCGACAACGTCAACGGCGAGCCGGAAGGCTACTCCAGCCCGATCAGGCGCGCGTCCGAAATGGCCTGGTTCGGCCACATCACGCAGATCGGCATCCGCGGGATCGGGAGCGCACGCCGCGGTGAAGTCGAAGACGCCCAGGCCTACGGCGCCGATATCGTCACCGCCTACGAGATGCACGACATCGGTATGGACGCCGTGCTTGATCGCATCCCCGACGGAGGGCCCTACTACCTCACGGTCGACGCCGACGGACTCGATCCCACCATCATGCCGGCCGTGATGGCCCAGACGCCCGGCGGACTCGACTGGATGCAGACCCGCAAGCTGATCCATGGCCTTGCGGGCAAGGGGCGGGTGCTGGGCATGGACCTGGTGGAGATCGCACCCGGCCACGATGTCGGCAACATCACCATGGTTCACGCCGAACGGCTGATCTGCAACTTCATCGGCGCAACCGTGCGCGCCGGCTACTACGGGTAAGAGGGCTTTCGACATCCCGTCGGGACGATTCGCACGCCGGCCATGCTTCTGCGGGCTGGATACGTGCCGGAGACAGCCGGGAACGCCGCGTCGGCCGGGTCTACCAGGAGCGCAGCACGGGGAAGGTCGCGCAGGTGATGGGGCGTCCCTCGACGAGACCCTCGCCCCGGTCCGGCGGGTCTGACTCGCCCGGCATGTCGAAGTAGGACACGTCGTCGCCGGCGAAGTTGAGCGAGAGCGCCGCGCGGCGCCGCGCGAGATGGTTGCCCGGTGCGGAATGGAACGTCCGGGCGTTCCAGACCAGTGCGTCGCCCCTGTTCATGGCCACGGTCACGACGTCGGCCTCGCCATCCCGGTCGAAGTCGGGCGGCAGGCGGCGCTCCTCCATCGGACCGTCATAGGTCCTGTCGGGATCGAAGTGGATCGATCGGAAGATCTCGCCCGTCCTGTGTGAACCCCGGACGAAGCGCAGGGCGGTCTCGACCGGGATGTCGTCGAGCGCAATCCAGCAGTTGATGATCTGCGTGCCGTGAAGCGCATAGTAGGACATGTCCTGATGCCACGGTGTCGAGGCGCTGCGGCAGCCCGGATTCTTGATGAGGAGGAAGTCGTAGAAGAAGTTGAGCTGGCGCGTCCCGAGCACGCTGCCAAAGAGGTCGGCCGCATGCGATTCGAAGATCACCTTGCGGAACAGCGGGTTGTTCTTCCACATCATCGAGGAGTACTGGAAGGCACCGTCGTCGCCTTCGCCCCGGACGATAACGTTGCGGTCGTCGCCCTCGGCCTGCTCGACCTGGAACAGATTGATCGCGTCCTCGATGACGGAGAGCCAGTCCTCTCCCATTGCGCCGCGCAGGCAGATCACCCCGTCCTTCCTGTAGGCCTCGGTCGCCGCCGACCCCACGCGTTCGCGGGATTCGGGAACGAAGGTCCCCACTGCGCCCATGGTCTCGGGCGGGCGAACGTCAAGCGATGTCATGGCGCTTCCCCGGCGGTTCGTTGTCCTGCGACAGCAAGGCTGCCCTCTGCTGACACAAGCTTCAAGTCTTGCCCGCGGCTGCGCCCGGACCGGGCAATCCGGGTCGACATGGATTGACCGGCAGGCGTGAACGTCGTTTGTCGGGAGCGGCCTGCTTCGAGCGTGGATCGCTCCAGTATCCGTGGGCTGGTCGGCAAGTCTCCAAGTTGACTCATGTTGGTGCTGCCACCACACTCCACCCGCGTTCTGCCCTTCCGGCAGAAGCAACTCAAGCGTTCACAACACAGGGAGCAAAAAGCGTGAATCGAAAGATCAAGGGAGGAATCGCCGGAATCGTGTCGGCGGCGGTCCTGGCGCTTGCCGGAACAGCGGCAGCCGACAGCAATGAACCGATCAAGATTCCCATCAAGAACTGGTCGAGCCAGATCGTCATGGCCCACGTCATTGGCGGCATCCTCGAGAGCATCGGCACCACGGTCGAATACGTGCCTGTCGACAATCAGGCGAGCTTCGAGGCGGTGCGTGTCGGCGACATCCACATCCTGCACGAGGTGTGGCAGTCGACCATGCAGAACGCCTACTACAGCGCCATGGAGAAGGGCGGCCTGATCGATGCCGGCACCCATGACGCCGAGACGCTCGAGGAAATGGGTGTGCCGAACTGGGTGATCGACCAGGGCCTGTGCCCCGGTCTTCCGTCCTGGGAAGCGCTCGCGGACTGCTATGGCAATTTTGCCACCCCGGATTCCGGCGGCAAGGGCCGCTGGCTCGAGGGTCCCCAGAGCTGGCATGGCGACATCATGCCCAATCGCATCAAGGGTCTGGGCCTCGACGACACCTGGGTCGTCAAGTTTGCCGGCGCTGCCGATGCCCTGTGGGCCGAACTCGAGGCCGCCAAGAAGGAAGGACGCGGCACGGTGATCTTCAACTGGACGCCGAACTTCACGGATGCCGAAGGCTTCACCTTCATCGAGTTTCCGGCCTACTTTGACGGTTGCCGCATCGTCGATGGCGGCGACCTCAGTTCCACCGGTTGCGGCTCACCAAAGGGCTGGCTGAAGAAGGGAGCACACTACAAGCTTCCCAAGACCCATCCCCAAGCCTACACGGTGTTCTCGAAACTCACGTTCAACACGCCGCAGATCGGCTCCATGGCGGCTCTGGTCGATCTCGACAAGATGACCCATGAGGATGCCGCGGCCAAGTGGCTGGCCGACAACGAGGACGTCTGGAAGCCCTGGACCGACTCGGTTCTCGGCGAAAGCAACTGA
>MPMV01000037.1 GCA_002238685.1 bacterium EF100-94H03 bin56 | reverse complement strand
GAACGCAGTGTCCGTCACATGGGCTATGTCGGTGACTTCGAGGAAACCGTCGTGGTCACGAAGGACGGCTGCGAACTCCTCACCGACGCCCGCGTACGCTGGTGGTAGGCTCCCCTGCACAGGTTGTGTCATCACCGGGGCCTGTGGAGCTGGTCAGGTCTCGCTCGGAGTTATCGCGCATGCCGCGTGCCGGCCTCAAGGAACCCTCCATCGCCATTGCATGGGGTGCGGGGTGGCGAAGCGGGCTGGTTTGACACTGGCTTGAGATTGTTCGAATCCCTTGCAAGGTTTCTGAACTACAGTGCTCGTGACGTTGCCCTTCCATGGCGCGAACGTGCGCCGGCGGAGGGCTGAAGCAGTTGTTGGATCCCGGGCGTCAGGAATCAGCGAATCATCATGGCGCGGCTCCTCGGTTCGAGATGAGCGCCAGTCGGCTGCCCTGTTCGCGAGGCCGGCCGGCGATCAGGAAGAGAGGGTGAGGGGGAAGAAGTCGATGGCCAGACTGACCACGTCACAGCTGTTCGATACCGGCCGCTATCCGATGGATCGTCCAGGTGGCGCGGAGTTCGATGCGCTGGTCACGCAGGCACGGGCCGGGCTTGCTGAGACGAATTGCGCGCGGTTGGAATCATTTGTCCGGCCCGACATCCTGAAGCAGATGCAGGAAGAGGCCGAACGCCTCGCAGCCGAGGCCGTGTTCCATCCTGCCAGTCTCAATCCCTATTTCTCGCAACCGCCCGAAGGTACGCCCGAAGACCATCCCCTGAACCGCTTCTCACCGCGTCGGCACGGGATGATCCGCGCCGACAGGTTCGAGCGTGAGGGTGCGATCTGGACGATCTTCCAGAATGCCGACTTGTGCCACTTCGTGGCGACCGCATTGGGCTACGACACGCTCTATGCGTATGACGACCCGTTCGGCAGCGTGAATGTCAATGTCCAGCCCGAAGGTTGCGAATTCGCCTGGCACTTCGACAACAACGATTTCACCGTCTCCTTCGGGCTGAGGCAATCCGCTGCGGGCGGAGACTTCGAATTCGTGCCCAACCTGCGCAGCGATACCGATGAGAACTACGAGGGCGTGAAGCACGTGCTGGATGGCGACCTGTCGAACGTGCGGTCGCTCAGGCTGGTGCCGGGTGACCTGCAACTCTTTCGCGGTGGATGCACGCTGCACCGCGTCACCGCACCGAAAGGCGGCGACCGACGCAGCCTGCTTGTGAGCTATGCCACCGAACCTGGCGCCATGACGTCCGCGGACACCGCGATCCGCATCTGGGGCGAGGCACATTCCGACCATTATGCCCATGATGCGCAAAGGGTAGAGACGGGATGAGCCGACCCCGCAATGTCCTCTGGCTGAACACGGATCAGCAGATGACCGCCAACAGGCCCGGCGCAGCGCGCGAGCTGCCCCTGCAAAGGAAACTGGCTGCGCGGGGCATGAACTTCAGGCGTGCATACACGGCGCTCCCCATTTGTTCGCCGGCGCGCGCCTCGATGCTGACGGGCCGTTATCCCCACAATCACGGTCTGACAGAAAATGACGGGCGTTTTGGCGGACGAACCGGCCTGGAGGAGTCCGATACCCTTGTGACCGACCCGCTTTTTGCGGAGGGGTACCGTTGCGCCTGGTTCGGCAAATGGCATCTGCATCGCAAGCTCGACGCGCGTGCTTTCGGTTTCGAGGGCTACGCGCCGGCGGACTATGCCTATCCCTATGCCAGCGCGGAGTATCGTGCCTATCTCGAACGCAACGCGTTGCCTGACCCGATAGCGCGGATCGAGTTGTCAGGAGAAAGCGGTACGCCGCCAGGCACACCGGTCGCTTTGACCCGGTCCGAAGACTGGTTCGACTTCGAAGCGGGCAGCGCGATCCTCGAAGGACCAGCCGAAACGCATGAAGCCTTCTTTGTCGCCGAACTCGCCGAACGCTGGCTTCGTGATGCGGGAGACGGTCCCTTCTTCATGCGTGTCGACACCTGGGGGCCGCACCCCCCTTATCTGGTTGGCGCTCCCTTTGCCGGCATGTTCGCCGAACTGGACAGCGCGGCCTCTCCCAACCTCGTCTCGGACCTGAAAGCGCGCCCTGCTCACCACGCGGCGTATCGCGACTACTGGCAGGAAACTCTTGGCGACAATGCCCGTGATTTTGCACTGCTTTCACGGCGTGCGCTGCAACTGGCCGCCCTCTGCGAGGCGGCCCTGGTGCGGCTCCTGGACGTGCTTGATGAAGGTGGAAGGACCGATGACACGATCGTTGTCTTCACGGCCGATCACGGGGACGCGGTAGCCTCGAACGGCGGAACGATGAACAAGGGTGGGCTGATGGTGGAAGAAACGTTGCGTATTCCCATGTTGATCGCCGTGCCGGGCATTGCCCCCGGACTGAACGACAGCCTGGTCTGCAACATCGATCTGGCGCCAACGTTGCTCGACCTGTGCGGGATCACTGCACACGAGATGGACGGAACCAGCCTTTGCCCGCTGCTCTGGCGCACCGGACCCTTGCCCCGCGACGGCCTGATGACCGAGCACTACGGTCTGAAGATACCGCTCTGGCAGCGTGCGTTTCACAAAGGGCACTGGAAGCTCGTCGTGCAGGAGGACGGATTCACCGAGTTGTATGACCTCGCTTGCGACGCTGCCGAGATGAACAATCTGGCCAACAATGTCACCCATGCAGGGACGCTTCGCGACATGCGGGATGGTTTGGCGAAGGCACTGGCGAGCTACGGTGACAACTCAGCTCCCGCGATGGCGTTCCGGGATGCGGTATTGGCAGATCCCGCTCCCTCCCCGCGGCAGCATCCGGAGTGAAGATCCTGGAAGGGCTCCTTGATTGACGGGGAGAAACGGAACCGGTTCTTCCTTTACGACCGTGATCCCGCAAACCCGGCCATGCACGCAGCCGCAAGGCGCGCCTGCCGGTTCCGGAACGCCAGGGAACGACGACTGGGGCTCGAGGGTCAGGGCCGGCTTGCGTCGCACCGCTGACCGACACGCGCACACCGGCAGGGCTTTCAGGAACCGGTTGCTGTCTCCAGTGCCGTGCTTGCTTCAATCCAGCGCGCCTCGGCCTTCTCGAGCGCTCTTTCGATTCTCCTTCTCTTGGTCATCAGCTCGGTCACGGTCGTTCCTTCAAGGGTTGAGGGATCAAACAGGATGCGGTCGATCTCGTCGCGAGAGCGGGTGAGAACGTTGACCTCGTTCTCGGCCTTGTCGACCGCCTTTCTCAGCTCCCTTGTGCGGTCCCGTTCGACTGCGGCACGGCGTCGCTCATCCTTTCTCGTCGAGCGCGACACCGTCGCTCCGGAGTTACGGCCGAGCACCAGGTTGCGATAGTCGTCGAGATCGCCCGCAAAGTCCGTTGCCTTTCCGTCGGCAATGAGAACGAGTCGATCCGCCGTGAGTTCGACAAGGTGCCGGTCGTGGCTGATCATGATCACCGCGCCGCTGTACCCGCTGAGTGCCTGGACCAGAGATTCCCGGGCTTCGATGTCGAGATGGTTGGTCGGCTCGTCGAGGATGATGAGGTGCGGGGCATCTCGAGTGATGAGGGCCAGGGCCAGGCGGGCCCGCTCGCCTCCCGAAAGCTGGTGGACCGGAAGGGCGGCCTTGTCACCCGAGAATCCGAAGCGGCCCAGCTGGGCCCGCACACGGCGCGGCGTCGCGTCCGGCATCAGGCGCGTCATGTGAACGAGTGGTGTTTCGACGGGATCGAGTTCCTCGACCTGGTGCTGCGCAAAGTACCCGACTCGCAACCGTGAGGCTGCCGTCATCGAGCCGCTCATGACATCGAGCCTGCCGGAAAGCAGACGGGCGAGGGTCGTCTTTCCGTTGCCGTTGCGTCCCAGGAAGGCGATGCGCTCGTCAGGGTCGATGCGGAGCTGCAGACCGGCGAGCACCGGCTGTCCGGCCGAGTACCCTACCGATGCGTCATCGAGAAGGATCATTGGCGGCCGCAAGGTGTCTGGGTCCGGAAAGTCGAACTGGAGCGTGCTGTCCTCGATGGCGGCGGCCACCGGTTCCATGCGCTGCAGGGCCTTCAACCGGCTTTGCGCCTGGCGTGCTGTGTGGGCCTTGTAGCGCCAGCGGTCCACATAGGCCATGAGCTTGGCCCTTTGCCTTTCCTGCCGGGCGCGCATGGCCTCGATCTGCCCGAGTCTCTCGCTCAACTGCCTTTCCCACGCATCGTAGTTGCCCCGGTAGAGCGTCACCGCGCCGCTCTGGAGGTGCAGAATGTGGTCACAGACATTGTTGAGGAGGTCCCGCTCGTGGCTGATGACCAGCAGGGTTCCCCGGTAGGCCCTGAGAAACGACTCCAGCCACAGGGCGGCCTCGAGATCGAGGTAGTTGCTTGGTTCATCCAGCAACAGAACGTCGGGGCGGGAGAACAGCAGGGCGGCCAGGGCAATGCGCATGCGCCAGCCGCCGGAGAAACTGTCGACAGTCTGTTGCTGGGCAACCTCGTCGAATCCCAGGCCGGAGAGAATCCGGGAGGCTCTCGCCGGCGCGCTGTACGCATCGATCGCCTGAAGCCGCTCGTGGATGTCACCGATGCGCTGGCTCGTTGCGGCCCAGGCTTCCTCTTTCAGAAGGCGCGTGCGTTCTTCATCGGCGGCAAGGACCCTCTCGAGAGGCGTGTCGCTGCCGGCCCGAACGTCCTGGGCAAGATAGCCGAGACTGGCGCAGCGCCGCATGTCGAGCGTGCCGGCATCGGATTCGATCTCTCCGGCGATGACCTTCATCAGCGTCGACTTGCCCGCACCGTTGCGGCCGATCAGACCGACACGGCTTCCAGAGGCCAGCGTCGCTGATGCGCCATCAAGGATCGTGTGGCCACCAAGCCTCACGGTAATTCCGGACAGTGTGAGCATCGCCGGCTGATACCACGCCGGCACCCCGCGCGTCACTCCGGTGCAATGTCACGGATAGTCCGTCACGCTGATCCAGGGGCCCCTGTTCGTCGACGAAAGATGTCCGGGGGGATTCAGGGTCCGTGCGGTGGCCTTCCATCGATCACTGCCGTGCACCAGACCATTGTGTCATGGGACGACGGAACCGGTTCGTGCCGGTCAACGGGTTGGTGTTCCGAGTGGCCGGGGGATGCCCAGGGGCACGATACGGTAGAGGAGCCTGCGATGGCGTGGGGTTTCCGGCGCGCCGATGGGCCGGGCGCAATGCAGTGTCACGGTATTGTCCCACATCAGGAGATCGCCCGGGCGGTAACGGTGGGACCAGGTGAAACGCCCGGAGATGGCGTGGAGCTTGAGGTGGCGCATGAGGTCGCAGGCCGCAGCGGTCTCCATGCCATCGATGGCCACCATGGAGCCGGCGGGAGAGTAGAGCGCCTTCTCTCCGGTGAGGGTGTGCGGCCTTGCGACCGGCCGGCGGGCCGGTGGCGGCAGGAGTCCGGACGTGTCGTCGGTCACGGGTTGCAGGGGATGCTCGAAATCCTCGCGTCCACCGAGAATGTCGCCCGTGCCGGAATACATGTGGAGAGCCGTCAGGGGCTCGATGGCACGCTGTGTCTCCCGGTCAAGTCCGCGCCAGGCCGCCCCCATGTCGGCGATCAGGGTTTCGCCTCCCTCTGCCGGCGCCTCCAGGCACCACAGCATGGTGGTGGCGTCCGCATCGGCCTCGGCGGCGCAATCGGTGTGCCAGAACGAGGCGCCGTTGCGGTACTCCTCGCGCACGTTGACTCCACCGACATTGCCGACCGTCGACATGAAGTCATAGCCGGGAACATTGCGTTCCTGGAAACCGTCAATACGTGGCGTTCCCCAGGCAGTGGCAAACCGGGCGAAGTCGTCCGGCGCCAGATCCTGGTCACGAAAGAGCAGGACCTTGTGTTCGACGAAAGCCCGTGCCAGGGCTTCGAGGGTCCGGGCATCGAGAGCGCAGGACAGATCGATACCGCGCACTTCCGCGGCGAAGGTGGCGCCCAGGCGATGAATGTCTCGAACAGACATGTCAGCCAATGTCCTCCGGTCGGGGCCTGATCGGACAACCCGACGGCATCATGCCGCCATTCTTCCCTCGATGACGTGGTTCAAGACCCCGACCACCTTCCTGCACGATTCGCTGGCGGTCGCCAGCACACGCAACCCTACCGATGGCATGCCGGATGGTCGAATCGACCATTCCGGCGATCGATACAGGCCACCCGGCAATCCGGCATCATGGGGACACTTGGACGATGGGATCGTGTTTGCGGCCTGCATGAGGACGACTTTGATACGCCTTTGATCCCGAACGGAGTATGTATCGCAGATGGCAGGGAGAAGCCCGACGTGAACCATGTCAGTCATCTCGAGTGTTCCGCGACCGGCGAGCGGCATGAAGCCGGTGAAGTTCACGGCCTCTCGCGGGCTGGCTGGCCGTTGCTGGTGCGTTACGACCTGGATCGCCTCGCCAATGCGGTCACCCGGGAGTCCCTTGTTTCTGCACCCGTCGCCGGATTCTGGCGTTGGGCACCCTTGCTTCCGGTGGCGCGGGAACGGGACAGGATCTCGCTTGGCGAGGTGACGACACCGCTCGTTACCCTGGTGCGTTCTGTTGGCGAAACGCCAACGAACGTCATGGTGAAGGACGAAGGCCGCTTGCCTACCGGCTCATTCAAGGCGAGGGGGCTGGCCCTGGCGGTGTCGATGGCAAGGCAGCTCGGCCTCCACCACCTCGCCATTCCGACGAATGGCAATGCGGGTGCCGCTCTTGCCGCCTATGCCGGGCGGGCCGGGATGAAGTCCACGGTTCTTTGTCCGGCGGATACTCCCGACATCAATCTGCGCGAAATCCGCCAGCACGGCGCCGATGTCTGGAAGGTCGACGGCCTCATCAACGATTGTGGCAGAATCGTCGGCGAGGGGGCCCGGACCGCCGGCTGGTTCGATGTTTCCACTTTGAAGGAGCCCTATCGCATCGAGGGCAAGAAGACGATGGGACTCGAGCTTGCCTGGCAGATGGACTGGTCCCTGCCGGATGTCATCTTCTATCCCACCGGAGGCGGCACCGGGCTCATCGGGATGTGGAAGGCCTTCCAGGAACTTCGCCAACTCGGCTGGATCGCCGGTGGCCTGCCGCGCATGGTGGCTGTCCAGGCAACAGGGTGTGCTCCCATCGTGCGTGCCTTCGAGGCCGGAAGCACGCATGCCGTGCCGTGGCAGGATGCCCATACCGTGGCGGCGGGCATCCGGGTGCCGGTCGCCATCGGCGACTTTCTCATTCTCGATGCAATCCGCGCGTCCGGCGGCTTCGCCATGGCGGTCGATGACGAATCGATTCTCCAGGAGAGGGACAGGGTGGCGATGCAGGACGGGCTGTTGCTCGCACCGGAAGAGGCGGCAACGGTTGCCGCCTGGAGGCGGGCGCTGGAGACCGGACTGGTCGGCGACGATGAGCGCGTCGTTCTCTTCAATTGCGCCAGCGGCCTCAAGTACCCGATGGCGCCGGTCAATCAGGAACTCGACATCACGCAGGACATCGACTTCACGAGATTCGCGTGACCCCGGGCGCCTCAGATGTCCTCGGCCGTCCCTGTCTCCTCTTCCTCGGGGGGCTCCTCGGGCGCCTCGGGAACGCGGCGGATGATGATGTCGCCGTTCTCGAGAACTTCCGGCAGTTCATACTGGGGAACGGATTCGATGATGCCCTCAAGCAGCATCAGCAGACCCTGCAGCGCCTCTGACACATCGGGCACAAGGTCATCATCTGCCGCCACCGGAGTGGCGAGGCAGCACGCCGCCGCCGCCGCCATGAGGGCCCGCTTCATGCCCGGCATCGATCAATGCCTGTCGGCACGCCGCGCATGGCGTTCGGCGATGTGGCCATAGTAGCGGAGCATGATGAACCAGCTCAGGCCTACAAGACCGATGCCCATGTAACGGGTTGCCTCACTCTCGGTCATGGCGGCAGCCACCAGACCCAGAAGGGAGAGCAGACTGAAGAGGACGGAAATGGCGATAGTCCAGTACATGGACCTTGCTCCTGTGGAGGGAGGGGATCATCGCGCAAGAATATGTATTGCCGCCCGGCTGTCGAGTGTCTTTTGGGCTCATCGGCCTGTGGCGGCTGGCGGGTGGAAGGCCGGCGAAGGACGGGATACAAGGTCCACCTTGGGGTTCAGGATGAAGGAGACGGGCAGTGAAGGTCGCATTTTTGGGTCTGGGAGTGATGGGCTATCCAATGGCCGGGCATCTGGCGGCCCATGGTCACGATGTGACCGTCTGCAATCGCACGCCCGCCAAGGCGCAACGCTGGGTGAACGAGCACGGCGGCAGGGGCGCACCGAACCCGGCCGAAGCAGCAGCAGGGGCGGAGATTGTCTTTGCCTGTGTGGGTGACGACGACAGTGTGCGCGAAGTGATCTGCGGTGCCGATGGCGCCGCCAGCGGCATGGACGAGGGCGCACTCTTCGTCGATCACACAACCGCTTCGGCTGATGTCGCAAGGGACATGGCGGAGGCGCTCGCCGGAAACGGCCTCGACTTTGTCGATGCGCCGGTTTCGGGCGGCCAGGCCGGGGCAGAGAACGGCCAGCTGACGATCATGGCCGGAGGCAACCAGGAACATTTCGAACGCGCCCGTCCGGTGATGGAATGTTACGGCAAGGCCGTGACACTGATGGGAGGTGTCGGCGCCGGCCAGCTCTGCAAGATGGCCAACCAGATCTGCATCGCCGGTCTCGTTCAGGGCCTGGCCGAGGGCCTCAACTTCGCCCAGCGTGCCGGACTGGACGGCGAGCAGGTGATCGACGTCATCTCCAAGGGAGCCGCCGGTTCCTGGCAGATGGTCAATCGTGGCAGCACCATGTTGCGGGACGAGTACGAGTTCGGATTTGCCGTGGACTGGATGCGCAAGGACATGCGCATCGCGATGGCCGAAGCGACGCGCAACGGCGCGTCACTGCCGGTAGCGGCTCTCGTGGACCAGTTCTACGCCGAGATTCAGCGCCTTGGTGGCAGCCGCTGGGACACGTCGAGCCTTATGCACCGCCTGAAACGTGTCCCTTGAGGTCGGGGAGCCTGCGTGAGGCATCGCCGAACGGACGCCCGTTCCCGGATTCGAGACGACTTTGTGCCGGTCAGGTAAAGGAGTTCGGCAGGGAGAGTTTCCGGCGGGCAATCCAGTCCTCGAGTTCCTCGGCGACGGCGGCATCCATGGCCGGAGCCTCGTAGTCGGCAAGCATGTCCTTCCACAGCTGGTTGGCGCGTCTTGCGGCATCGAGCGACCCGTCTGCCTGCCACTGCTCGAAACTGTTGTTGTCGGCGATGGTCGAACGGTAGAAGGCGGTCTGGAAATTGTTCTGGGTATGATCACACCCCAGAAAATGACTGCCCGGCCCGACCTCGCGGATGGCGTCCATTGCCTGGCCGTTCTCCGAGAGATCGACTCCCCGGCCCAGCACCTGCATCATGCCGATCTGGTCGGCGTCCATGACGAACTTCTCGTATCCCGAGGCCAGACCACCCTCAAGCCAGCCAGCGGCATGCAGCACGAAGTTGACACCCCCCAGAAGAGTGGGAAGGAGGGTTTGCGCGCTTTCATAAGCCGCCTGGGCATCCGGAACCTTCGACCCGCAAAGCGAGCCGCCTGACCGGAAGGGAACCCCCAGGCGCCTGGCGAGCTGCGCCGAGGCAAACAGCACGAGTGCCGGTTCCGGAGTGCCGAACGTGGGAGCTCCCGACTGCATCGAAATCGAACTGCCGAACGTGCCGAATACCACCGGTGCACCCTTGCGCACCAGTTGGGTCGTGGCCATGCCGACGAGGGCCTCTGCCAGAATCTGCGCGACCGTTCCGGCGACTGTCACGGGGCTCATGGCACCCGACAGGATGAAGGGTGACACGACACAGGCCTGTCCCGCCCCGGCATAGACCTTGAGCGCGCCCAGCATCATGCCATCGAAGGTCATCGGAGAGTTGGCATTGATGAGATTGATGATGCAGCAGTGGTTGTCGACCGTTTCCGCGCCCAACGCGATACGTGCCAGTTCGACAGAGTCCGCTGCGCGCTCAGGTGCGGTGACCGATCCCATGAAAGGCTTGTCGGAATACGTGAGGTGGGCATGCACCATGTCGAGGTGACGCTTGCTGACGGGGATGTCGACCGGTTCGCAGACCGTTCCCCCCGAGTGGTGCATCGCCGGCGTCATGTAGGCGAGCTTCACGAAGTTGCGGAAGTCCTCGATGGTCGCGTAGCGGCGTCCTTCGTCGAGGTTGTGGATGAAGGGCGGACCATAGACCGGGGCGAACACGGTCGCGCCATCGCCGATCTTGACGCTGCGTTGCGGATTGCGCGCGCGCTGCACGAATGAAGTGGGCGCGGTGGCAAGCAGGCTGCGGGCGAGACCTCTGGGAAAGTGGAGCGTTTCGCCGTCATTGGCGAGATCGGCGCCGGCATCCCGCCACATGGCGATGGTATCGGGATCATCCTTGATGGCAATCCCCACCTCTTCCATGATCACGTCGGCATTGTGTTCGATGATCTCCAGGCCCTCTTCCGAGAGCACGTCGAAAACCGGGACATTGCGCTGGATGTAGGGGAGCGGTGTCGTGTCGAAACGCCGGCTGCGCAGTGCCCGACGGGCACCGCTGCCGCCTCGTTCGCGACGCCCGCTGCGTCGCCGGTTCCCGCTCATGAATGCCTCTTTGGAGCGTGTGGCTTGCGCCCCGCGAGGGGCATGCATCTGTCGCACAGCCGCCCGGACCGATCAAGAGCGGGGAATGTTCTTGCGGCGGCGAGGGCTCAGTGCGTAATAGGATTGTCACGATCCGGAGTGATCAGAAAATGAAGCAGCGCGCCCGTCCAGTCGGCATCAACCACATCGCCCTTGAAGTCGGCGACATCGCCGAGGCGATGGCCTTCTACAAGGGCTTCCTTGACTTCGAGATTGCCTGGCAGTCATCCGATGCCGCCTTCGTCTACTTTGGCGACCAGTTCATCAATTTCATGACGCCTCGCAGCCAGGGGCCCGACGAGGGGAGGCATTTCGGTATCGCGGTCGATGACAAGCAGGCTGCCATCGCCAGGCTCGAGGACATGGGTGTGGAACTGATGACGGGTCGTTTCACCGATTTTCTCGACCCCTGGGGCAACCGTGTGGAACTCACCACCTACACGAACATCCAGTTCACCAAGGCCGATCACGTGCTGAAGGGCATGGGTCTCGGCCATCTCGAGAAGACAGAAAGCGCCATGACCGAACTCGCCGCCAAGGGCATGGCGCCTGAAGGCTGACCAGCAGCCGCTTCGAAGGGAAAGAGGACGATGAAATCCCATGCACGCGTGGTCGTGATCGGCGGCGGTGTCGTCGGCGCCGCCACGCTCTATCACCTCGCAAGGAAAGGCTGGAGCGACGTCGTGCTCGTCGAGCGCCGTGAACTGACCTCCGGTTCGACCTGGCATGCAGCGGGCCTGCTGCCGCTCTTCAACATGAGCTACTCGGTGGGTCAGGTGCACAAGTACTCGGTCCGATTCTACCAGGAGTTGCAGGAAGAGACCGGAATGGATGTCGGTTTTCGCAAGGTTTCCAACATCCGTCTCGCCATGAACCGGAACCGCATGGACGAGTATCACCAGTATGCCGGTGTTGCCGAGACCATCGGTGTCGAGGTGAAGTTCCTGTCGCCCGGGGAGGTCGGGGAGATCTGGCCATTGTGCAATACAGCAGGTCTCGTCGGCGCCATCCAGCATCCGGAGGACGGCTACATCCAGCCGGCCGATCTTACACAGGCGCTGGCGACCGGAGCACGCAACCGTGGCGCCGATATCCATCGCAACTGTGCCGTGACGGCCCTGGAACGGAACCGGTCCGGCGAATGGTGTGTCACCACGGACCAGGGGTCCATCACCTGCGAACACGTGGTCAGTGCCTCGGGCAGTTTCGCCCGCCAGGTCGGCGCCATGGCCGGTCTCGAGGTGCCGGTCATTCCGGTTGAGCACCAGTACATCGTCACCGAGCCCCATGCGACTCTCCAGCAACGCCAGACCGACGGCCTGCCGGAACTGGGTGTGCTGCGGGAATCGGATGGTTCCTGGTACATGCGCGAGGAGAGGGCGGGGTTCATTCTCGGACCTTACGAGGTCGGGGCTCCGGCGTGCTATGTCGACGGTCCGGCCGACGACATGGAGTACGAGCTCTTCCAGGAGGACCTTGACCGCCTGGCGCCGCACATCGAATCGGCGATCAACCGGGTGCCGGCCTTCGGCGAGGTCGGTGTCAAGCAGGTCTACAACGGGGCCATCTGCTACACGCCCGACGGCTCACCGATCATCGGGCCGGCCTGGGGCGTCGAGAACTTCTGGCTCAACGAGGGCCACAGCTTCGGTATCACTGCCGCTGGGGGAGCAGGCTGGCAACTCGCCGAGTGGATCGTCGACGGCGAGCCCACCATCGACATGCTGGGCGTCGACCCACGCCGCTTTGGCGATTACGCCACGCAGTCCTACCTGGTGGCGAAGAACGAGGAAGCCTACGCCAATGTATTCACTATCCACTATCCGGACGAGGAAAGGTCGGCAGCGCGCCCGCTGCGACAGGCGCCCTGTCATGACCGTCTGAAGGAGATGGGCGCCGTGTTCGGCCAGAAGTTCGGCTGGGAACGTGCCAACTGGTTTGCTCCGTCCGGCATGGCGCAGGAGGACCATTGGTCGTTTCGTCGCTCGCGCTGGTTCGAACCGGTCGGCAACGAGGTGGAGAATGTCCACAACAATGTCGGCATCCTTGACATGACGGCGTTCGCCAAGTGCCGGATCGACGGCCCGGGGGCAGAAGAGTTCCTTGAGGGCATGATTGCCAACCGGTTGCCGCGGAGCATTGGCAGGGTGGGTCTCGTCCACGCGCTCACCGAGCGCGGCGGTGTCCACTCCGAGTTCACGGTGTTCCGGGAGTCACAGGAGAGTTTCTACGTCGTTTCCGCCGGCGCCCTGCAGCGCCTTGATCACGACTGGCTCACCAGGCACATGCCGTCCGACGGCTCCGTCACCATCGCCAACATCACAAACCAGATGGGCGTCCTGGTGATTGCCGGCCCGCGTGCGCGGGATCTGCTCTCGGGCCTGACCCGCGACGACCTCTCGAATGAGAGCTTTCGCTGGCTCTCCGGGCGCTGGATCGATGTCGGACTGGCGCCGGCCCTCGCCCTGCGCATGAACTTCGTCGGTGAACTGGGATGGGAACTTCATCACCCGATCGAATACCAGAACCACATCTTCGATGCCCTCATGACCGCGGGCTCCGACCTCGGCCTGAGGCCCTTCGGCATCCGGGCCATGGAGGCGATGCGGATCGAGAAATCGTACCGCATGGTGGGTCAGGAACTCTCCATCGAGTATGCGGCCCTGGAAAGCGGCCTTGATCGTTTCGTGCGTCTCGACAAGAACGATTTCAAGGGACGCGCAGGCCTGGTGGCATGGCAGGAACGCGGATTTGCCAACCGTTTCGTCACCATGGTGGTGCACGATGTCGACGATGCCGACGCCCTCGGCAACAATCCGATTCGCCGCGATGGCGAACTGGTTGGCCGGGCCACATCGGGCGGTTACGGATTCCGGCTGGGCCAGTCCCTGGCACTGGCCATGGTGCGTCCCGACGCTGGTGAGCCGGGAACCGAACTGACCATCGACATCCTCGGCCGCACCTTCCAGGCCACCGTCTGCCAGGAATCTCCCTTCGATCCGGGCAACGAGCGTCTGCGGGCCTGAGACGCCCCGCCGCCGCATTCAGAGGGCCGCCACGACCTCGCTTCGCTGTTCACCCAGACCGTCTATGGCCAGGCGCAGGTGGTCGCCGGGCTGCAGGTAGACCGGTGGCCGGCGTCCTTGGCCGACGCCGGCGGGCGTTCCGGTCAACATGACATCGCCGGGTTCGAGGGACATGAAGCGGCTCACGAAGTGCACCAGGTGGGCCACGGGAAAGAGCATGTCGGCGGTTGTGCCGTCCTGCATCCGCTTGCCGTTCACGTCGAGTGTCAGGCGCAGGTCCTGCGGGTCGGCGATCTCGTCGGCGGTGACCAGCCAGGGCCCAAGAGGACACCAGGTGTCGCCGGACTTGCCGAGAACCCACTGGCCACTCCCCTTGGCCTGGAACTTGCGTTCCGAAACATCGTTCGCAATACAGTATCCGGCGATGTGATCGAGCGCTGCGGCTTCGGAGACCTCATGACAATGTCTGCCGATGACGACGGCCAGTTCCACCTCCCAGTCACAGTGGTGGCTGTTGCGCAACATGCGGATCGGATCGTCGGGACCGTTCAGCGACGTCGTCGGCTTGAAGAAGACAATGGGTTCCACGGGCCTCTCAAGTCCGGCCTCGGCGGCATGGTCCGCATAGTTGAGGCCGATGCAGACAATCTTGCCGATGCCGCTCACGGGCACACCGAACCGCACATTCTCATCCACGACGGGCAGGGAACTGCTGTCGATGTCATGCAGCCCGGCCAGTGCCGCGGCATCGAGAGAATCGAGGCGACCGGAGAGGTCCCTGAGCCTGCTCTCCCTGTCGATCAGTCCAGGCCGTTCCCGGCCCGGATCACCGAAACGCACAAGTTTCATGGATCGTGTCCCGTCTGGAAGTACAGGATCAGGATAGGATCGAATGACGCTTCGACCAACGTGATTGTTGTCGGGCAGACCCATTCTGATGATGAGTTTGACGTCAACGAAGTTCCGACGTTGGACGGAACATTCCGGTGGCGGCGCTCCAACGCCGCGGTGCGCCCTTGCCGCAGAGTTTGAGCAACCCCTGGATATCTCGCGCCGAAGGCATGCATTCTGCCGTCATGTCGCCTTGCGTTGGCGGAATCCGACCCCGCGATGACAGGCTCCGGGTTGATGTTCAGGCCCGATCGCCGACGCCTTCTCGTACCCGACGCGATTTTCCAAGTCCGATCACATGAGGGACCGCAATCGTCTCGTTGTCCTGGAGCGGCTCCTGGCCCGTTGCCTTGGCCTGTTGGGCAACACTCTTGAGCTTGCGCAGCGTGTCGCTGCCGGCAACGGCTCGCGCATCCCCGCCCTAGTAGTCGAACCAGGGCATGTCGTGCGCGGCGTATTCCTGTGCCGTCGGAGGTTGGGTTGGCGGCCGCTCTCCGGTTATCGCCATCCATTGGACGGAGTTGAGCAGCGAAACGAAACAGCGGCTGGCGTGCCGCTGGTCCCAGGCATCGAGCCCGTAGGGGTCGTCGTAGATCTCCTGTTCCATCCGACCGCCTGGCGCAAGGCCCATGCCCATGGACATCTGCACCATGGGTTCCGCCGAAAACAGCACGTCCTCTCGCAACGCACCCCAGTTCGATCGGAGCGTCTCGTAGCGCTCGGCCTTCATGGGGTAGGCCAACAGCTGAACCCCGCCGTGGACCGCGGCTCCGGTGAGCTGCTCTTCGACCGTGTAGCCTTCGCCGAGCGGCATGGCAACGAACTGGCGGATGACACCTTCCTCCACGCAATAGCCATCGAGCCAGGGCTGCTCGGGCAGCACCGCGTAGTCCTGCGGGTCGCGGTTCAGCCGTTCGACCCAGGAATCGCCCGTGATCGCGCAGATCTTGCCGGTCGCCACCTTCACGGCGAAGGGATAGTCCGAGTGGAAGTTGACCCACATCGCCTCGGCCTGGTGCATCGGCGCGATCACGCCGCCCCGCACACGCCATGCTTCCGGCAGCCGCGCGGCGTAGTCATCCAGATGCCGGAGCGGAAACGAGCCCAGGCCCGGCGGCAGCGGATAGTCGTGGCCGTCGTCCGGAATGCGCAGGGTGCGCTGGAACTCGATGGCGCAGCACGCCTCCGCGTGGACATCCGGAAAGCTGAATTCCAGGCGGTTGTCTTCAAGCACGATCATGGGGGTTCCTCCTCACCATTTGCCGTCTCGCACCTCGCGCACCACCCGTAGCACCGCCTCGTCGGGCGCTTCCTTCAACTGACGGATCAGGTCGGCGAACAGGCGTGGACGTTTGCGGATGATGGCCTGCAGGTCGCCGGACACCTTGCCGGCCAGCGCCAGCATGATGTCCGGATCCTCGCCGAGCTCCTTCGCAAGCCTGACCGCCGTCGCCTCCGACGGCGGTGCCACCTCACCACGCTCGATCTTGCTCAGGTACGCCGGCTCGATGCCGACCCGCCCGGCCACCTGGCGCACCGAATAACGCCGGTCGTCCTCACGCAGGCGTTCGCGGATTTCGCGGATGGTTTGTCCGAAATGCGTCATGTGTCGTATATAGTACACGTTATGAGAACTGTCAAGTTCCCGGACCAGGCGGACGCATTCGGGAGACGCCCTGCGGATCCACCCGCCTGTGCTTGCTGCCTTCCCGGCGGTTCCCGGTTTCGTCACGTCGCAAATCCCGGAGGGGCACACGCGGCCGAAGTGAACTGCGCCCGGGTCGAGGGGTCGTTCCCGTGACTATCAACATCACGCAAGACGACCGCTGCGCCCTTCAGGCGCTCACCGCCGGTGATGGCAGGTCACGGCCGAGCATCTTCGACGGCGGTTCCTATTCCACGTCCGAGACAAGAAGATAGCCGCGGTTCTCGACGGTATCGAATGTCCGCATGGCCGCGATCAGGTCGTCGGACCTGACCCACGCCCAGGGCGCCCGGTTGGGGTTCACATCCATGATCAGGAAGGAATCGCTGTGCTCGTCATACGCTCCGAGCGGGGAGATGTGGCCGCCGCCCTCCTGCCCGAGGCTGCGGCGCGCGTAGTTGACCAACACGTAGTCGTCTCCGGACGCGAGATTCGCGGCGATCTCTCGCCTGATCTCTCCGGCGTCCGCGTCGGCGTCCACGACCCGCTTTTCAACCTTGAGACCGTGGCTGCGCAGAACCTGCGCGAGCTGGCTGAGCTGCAGGCCGAAATCGCTCATCGCCTCGCCCTCGACGAGGATGGGCTTGCCCAGCACCTCGAGCCTGGTCTTTGTCTGGTCGGTGAGAACGTTGTTCGGCGTGTACTTTCCGTAGAACGGATCCGCCCCCTCCCAGAGCCAGGTCATCTCGTCTTCAGCGATGGATTGCCGGTCCTTCGGCAATCCGTCCTTCCTGCCCAGCCGCAACGCGTTCAGCACGATGGCCGATGAGACCGGGCCGCAGAAAATGCTGTTGTCCTGGCTGATGAAGTGATTGCTGAGGGGGAAGAAATCCGTCTTGTGGGAAGAGCGGGAAAGACGCTCGACGCTTTCCCCGGAGTCCCATGTGACGAGGGCTGCAGGCAGAGACTGCGCGGTTTCCGTGGCATGGCCTTCCATGGGAGAGACCACGAGGGCGCACAGCAGCGCCAAGAGCGGACCAAGCGCAGTGAATCCCGTTTCGCGCCACTTACTCGGTCGAGTGCCTGCGCCTGTTTTGCGCATTGCACCAACGGCCCGGGAACGCCTGTTCTTCGTTGCATCTACTGGATGAACCGGCTCCGGTCGCACCATGGCGATACCTCCTCGAACGAAGTCAACGACGGTCCAGGGCCCGACGGCATTGCAATGAACCGCTCCAAGGATGCCGTCGTCGGCAAGCGTTTCGCAACCCGTTCGATCCTGCCTGCATCGGCGGACGTCCGCGATATTGCGCATGACGACCGCGCGGGCTGGACATGTCGGTCCCGGCGTCCCCGGTGTTCCATGACGTTCTCGAATCCCTCATTGCGCCGTGTACGGCGGCTGCGGTGGTTCTTGCTGTAGCAGCGGGGACACCGCGCCTGCGACCGCCGGGGTTTCATGTCGGAGGCTGACGGGCGGTCCCTGCAGGTCCGCCCGGCCAACCACGACAAGCCAGGTTCTCAACGCTTCCGGCAAGGTTCCCGGTGGATCTTCTTCCCCTCGCTCAGGCGTGATCGACGCGGTCGAGGTTCATCACCTTGTCCCAGGCAGCGACGAAGTCGTCCACGAAGCGCTCCCCGGCGTCGTCCGATCCATACACTTCCGCGATCGCCCGGAGCTGGGAGTTTGAACCGAAGATGAGATCGACGCGGGTACCCGTCCACCTGAGTTCGCCCGTCTCGCGATCGCGCCCCTCGAACACGTCCCTGGATCCGGAGATTGGCTTCCACGTGGTGCTCAAGTCGAGCAGGTTCACGAAGAAGTCGTTGGTGAGCGCTTCCGTCCGCTCGGTGAACACGCCGTGTCGGGACTGTCCGAAGTTCGTGTCCAAGACGCGCATGCCACCGACGAGCACTGTCATCTCGGGCGCCGTCAGCCCCAGGAGCTGAGCCCGGTCGACCAGAAGCTCTTCCGCCGACGCGGTGTGTCGATCGTCGAGGTAGTTGCGGAAACCGTCCGCGGCCGGTTCCAGCACGGCGAAGGATTCGACGTCCGTCTGTTCCTGCGAGGCATCCGTGCGGCCGGGGGTGAACGGAACCGTCACGTCATGTCCGGTGTTCTTCGCGGCCTGCTCGATGGCCGCGCATCCGCCCAGCACGATGACGTCGGCCAGCGACACACCCTTGCCGCTGGCGTGGGCGCCGTTGAACGCCCGCTGGATTCCCTCGAGGGTCTCGATCACGCAAGCCAGCCGGGCCGGCTGGTTGACCTCCCAGTCCCTTTGCGGCGCGAGACGGATACGCGCGCCGTTCGCGCCACCGCGCAGGTCGGAGCCGCGGAAGGTCGAGGCAGATGCCCAGGCGGTCGAGACCAGCTGGGAGACGGAGAGCCCGGACGCCAGGATCCTGGCCTTGAGGTCCGCGATGTCCTGCTCGTCGATCAAGTGATGCGTGGCGGACGGTATGGGATCCTGCCAGATCAGCTCCTCTTCGGGGACCTCCGGGCCAAGGTAGCGCCCGCGCGGCCCCATGTCGCGGTGCGTCAGCTTGAACCAGGCCCGGGCGAAGGCATCGGCGAATGCAGCCGGGTTCTCGTGGAAGCGCCGCGAGATCGGTTCATAGACAGGGTCCATCAGCATGGCCATGTCTGCCGTCGTCATCATGGGCGCATGCCGCTTCGACTGATCGTGGGCATCGGGCACGGTGTCCGCACCGGCGCCGTCCCTCGGCACCCATTGCCACGCACCGGCCGGGCTCTTCGTCACCTCCCACTCGTAGCCGAACAGGGTGTCGAAGTAGCTGTTGTCCCACGTCACCGGAGAGGGGGTCCATGCGCCTTCGATTCCGCTGGTGATCGCATCGCCGCCCATGCCGGTACCGAAGCTGCTCTTCCAGCCGAGACCCTGCGCCTCTATGGGGGCGCCCTCAGGTTCGGGACCGACATGGGACGGGTCGCCGGCGCCGTGGGCCTTGCCGAAGGTGTGTCCGCCGGCGACGAGGGCAACGGTTTCCTCGTCGTCCATCGCCATGCGGGCGAAGGTTTCGCGGATGTCGCGACCCGAGGCGACCGGGTCGGGGTTGCCGTTCGGCCCTTCCGGATTGACGTAGATAAGCCCCATCTGGACGGCGCCCAGAGGCGTCTCGAGCTCCCGGTCGCCGCTATAGCGTCCGTCGCCGAGCCACTCGGCCTCGGAGCCCCAGTAGATGTCCTCTTCGGGCTCCCAGACGTCCTCGCGCCCGCCGGCGAAACCGAACGTCCTGAATCCCATCGATTCCAGGGCGCAGTTTCCGGCCAGGATCATGAGGTCGGCCCAGGAAATTCTTCGGCCGTACTTCCGCTTGACCGGCCAGAGCAGCATGCGCGCCTTGTCGAGGTTGCCGTTGTCGGGCCAGCTGTTGAGAGGAGCGAAGCGTTGCGTGCCGCTTCTCGCGCCGCCGCGGCCGTCACCGGTCCGGTAGGTGCCGGCGCTGTGCCACGCCATCCGAATGAAGAGCGGCCCGTAATGACCGTAGTCGGCCGGCCACCAGCCCTGCGACGTGATCATGAGGTCGAAGATGTCCTGTTTGACCGCATCGAGGTCGAGACTGTTGAACGCCTCGGGGTAGTCGAACTCTTCGCCCATTGGATTGGACAGGGCGGAATGCTGGTGCAGGACGTTGAGCTTCAACTGGTTCGGCCACCAGTCGCGGTTCGACGTGCCGCCTCCGGCGGCATGTGCACGCGTGCCGTGCATGACCGGACATCTTCCTTCGTTCATGATGTTCTCCTTCGCGTGTTCGGTGGATTGAAAGCCTGACGGAAACCGTGGCCCGTCGCCTCAAGGCAGAGGGGGACGAGCGATGCGCCGCTGGTTCCTGCATCGATGCGCTGGATCATCGCAAGCCCCCTGTTGCGCCAACAGCCCGATTGGTTGCAGAGGCGAGCGTAGGCATTGCAAATATTCGTGTACAACGATTATTATTGGATATGACAATCGTATTGTACGAATATATTCGTCCAGGCAATGTGCGATGAAGCGCCTGCCCACGATGAAGCAGCTCCAGTATCTGGTGGCGTTGGCCGATACCCGGCATTTCGGCCACGCGGCGGAGCGCTGCCACATCACCCAGTCAACGCTCAGTGCGGGCATTCGCGACCTGGAGTCGGTGCTCGGCACTGCGGTCGCCGAGCGTTCCAACCGGCGTGTGCTGATCACTCGGGTTGGCGCAGAGATCGCCGAACGGGCGAAGGCGTTGCTTTGCGACGCTGAAGACGTCATGGAAGTGGCGAGGGCAGGGCGCTCTCCGATGATGGGTGAGATGCGCCTCGGGGTGATCCCCACGATCGGCCCCTTCCTCCTGCCGCGTGTTCTGCCGGGGCTGAGGGAGAGGTTCCCGGAGCTGACGGTCTTCCTGAGAGAGGAGCAGACGGCCCCGCTGCTGGCCCGGCTGGAAGACGCGGAGCTGGACGCCGCCCTGATCGCGCTGCCGTACGACACGGGCGGTCTCGATGCTCGCGTCATCCTCGAGGACGGATTCCTCTTCGCCTGCAGCCGGGATCATGCGCTGGCCGGTGCCGGTGAGGTGTCCCTCGATGCACTCGCGGGCGAATGCATCCTGTTGCTGGAGGAAGGACACTGCCTGCGCGGTCACGCGCTGGACATCTGCGAACTGGGTGACACGACCACACGGGCGCAGTTCGAGGCAAGCAGTCTGCACACGCTGGTTCAGATGGTCGCAGCGGGAATCGGCGTCACCCTGCTGCCTCAGCTCGCGGTCGACGCCGATATCGCCCGGGGAACGGGCATCTCGCTCTCACGCCTTGCCATGCCCACGTCGCGTCAGATCGGATTGGTCTGGCGCCGGTCGTCGTTGCGAGCCGACGAGTTCAGACTGTTGGCGCAGACACTGCGCGAACTGACCGGCATGGCGTGAATTCGTCGCTTCCGCTTTGCCTGGCGCCCGTTCCCGAGGCCACGCAACCAATCGCATTCGGAGCGATCCGTGGCCGGTCACTGTCCGGCAAGCTGGTCCTGTTCCAGGTGCCGGGGCGCCCATGCCGATGGGTCAGGTGGTCAGGCCGCCATCAACATTGAGTGTCTGGCCGGTGACGTAGTCGGCGCCGGCGGCAAGATAGAGGATGACATCGCCGTAGTCCTCCGGCTCGCCGGCCCGGCCGAGGGGCACTTCGAAGGTGTCGTCGCCGAAACGGCACATCCAGTCGGAGTTGACGACGCCCGGAGCAATGGCGTTGACGCGGACTTCGGGCGCCAGGGCCCGCGCCCACTCCCGGGTGAGGCTGACCAGGCCTGCCTTGGTGGCGCAGTAGACCGAACTCGAGCCGCCCCCGCCATGTGCCGAGATCGAAGCCGTGTTGACGATGGCGCCTGCGGCCTGCCTCAGTGCCGGCGCGGCCTCCCGGGTGCAGCGCCAGGGGCCGATGAGATTGACGTTCAACAGCAGATTCCAGAACGCGTCGTCCTGACGGTCGAAATCCGCGGGCGGGATCGGCCGCGTCGTCCCCGGAGTGCCGGCATTGTTCACCAGGTAGTCGAGGCCGCCGAGGTCGGCGATGGCCTGGCGCACCATGCGTGGGCCATCGATGCTGTCCCCGACATTGCCGGGCGCCGCGACGACCTCCAGGCCCTCGGCTGCGAGCCCGGCCACCGCGGTGTCGAGCTTGTCCGTGCCTGCGAGGTCGTTGACCGCGACGCGGGCGCCGCAGCGGGCAAGGGCCCGCACCGCGCCAAGACCGATTCCCGAAGCACCTCCCGTCACGAGGGCGCGTCGCCCGGAAAGATCAAAGGTGGCCTGCATGGTGGCTTTTCCTCCTGGAGTCCGGTGAAGGTCGTGGCCGGGTCAGCGTCCCTCGGCGCGCCAGGCGGCGGCCAGTCCGCCGATGAAGGCAAGGAGAACAAACCACGCCGGCATGAGGGTCAGCAGGTCGATGCCACGCACGACATGGCGGTTGTGGTCTACGAGGCCGATCCACCCCGGGCCGCTCATGTCATGCCCGGCCGTCACCCGGCGGACCGTGGGCAGGGGATCGTGGGAGAGCCATGACAGGTGTCCGCCCGATTCCTCGACCAGCGGCTTCAGGCGTTCGCTCGTGGGCCGCGGGTCCCGCCATTCCAGGGGGTTGTGGCTGCCGACACCGATCCAGGTCACCATGGTGCCGTCCGAGATGTGATGGAGGCCGGTTTCGACGGCCACGAAGTCTCCCCTGGCGCGGCCGGGAGAGAGCGGTTCGAGATCGAGCGTCGTCACCGCGCCCGAGGGGGCCGTGACGACGACCTCGGCATCGTCGTCCTCCATGCTGCGCCGCACCACGGTGATGCGGCCGTTCTTCTCGGTGGCGGTCAGCGCATTCTCCTCCAGGTCTGGCTCCTGCATGAGCCAGTGCACGACTCGGCGCAGCAGTTCGGTGCCGGGACCGCCACCATCGTAACCGCGCGACCACAGCCACAGGTGATCGGAGAGCAATTGGGCGACACGGCCCTTTCCGGCACGCGAAATGACCAGAAGCGGTGCGTCGCCGGCGCCATCGAGCAGGACGTCACCGGTGATCGCCGTGGCCTCGACATGACGGAACCAGCGCCCCCAGGACGGGACGTCCTCCCCGATACCGGCAAGGCTGGCGGTGACCGGATGACGGCGTCCGGCCGTCGTGGCGCCGGGACGGAAGGGTTCGACGTGGACCGTGCCCGTGGGACGGGCAGGCATGAGTTCGCCGAGCACAGTCGCATGGAGGCCAAGCGCGGTGGCGAAATCCGGTCCGGCTGCAACCATCATCGCTCCCCCGTCCGTGACGTAGTCGGCAATGTTCTGCAAATGGATCTCGGGGATGACCCCCCTCTTGCGGTAGCGGTCGAAGATGATGAGGTCGAAGTTGCCGATCTGCCCTTCGAACAGCTCCCGGACCGGGAAGGCGATCAGCGCCAGTTCACGAATGGGGGTGGAATCCTGCTTTTCCGGGGGGCGCAGGATGGTGAAGTGCACCAGTTCAACGGCCGGATCCGACTTCAGGGTGTTGCGCCAGATGCGCTCCCCGGTGTGGGCCTCTCCGGAGACCAGCAGGACCTTCAGGTCCTCGCGGACCCCATTGATCGGCAACACCGCCTGGTTGTTGACCGTGGTGATTTCCCCCGGATTCTCCTCGACCTCGAGCCGCACCACGGAAAGCCCTGCATGAGAGAGGGCGACACGCACTTCGTGGCGTTCGCCGACGATGACCTGGAGGGGAATCGTGGCTCCCTCCGGAGTGGTCACGGTGACGCGAACCGGAGTTCCGGCAGCAGTCTGATCGAACACCTTGAAGACGACGGGAAGCGGTTCGTCGACCACTCCGTAGCGAGGCGCCTCGATGATTTCGAGTCTCCTGTCGAAGGCACTCGGGCGGCCACTGACCAGAACATGGAGCGGTGCCGACCATCTCAGGCCGGCCAGGGACCCGGGAACGTCGTGGACCGCTCCGTCGGTGATCATGATGACTGCGGACACCGATTCGCCCGGAACATCGGCGAGCGCCCGGGTGAGGGCGCCCATGAGACGCGTCCCCGAATCGGCAGGACCGTCGACGGCGTCGGGAAGGGCCTCGACGACGCGTACCTCGAGATTGTCGAGGCGCGCCAGGCGCTCGCCAAGACTCCTCATCGCACTGTCGGTCAGGGCCGGACGGTCGCCAAGGGTCATGCTTGCCGAGCGGTCGACGAGAACGACTGCCAGATCGGCCAGACCTTCCCTGTGTTCCCTGACGAGTGACGGGTTGAGAAGGGCCAGGAGAGTCACGGCAACGGCCACGGCGCGCCACGGCACGCCCGGCATTCCGCGCGCCATGCCGAACACCAGGAGTCCCGCAATCAGGATTCCCGCCAGAGCGACGAGTGGCACGGGAAGGAGCGGTGCCCAGGCGATGTCGGTGAGTGTTCCCATGGTCACTGACCGAGGCGTTCGAGGATGATGGGAACGTGGACGGCATCGGCCTTGTAGTTGCCGGTCAGCGCGTACATCGCCAGGTTGACACCGAAACGGAAGGCCATTTCGCGTTGGCGCTCACCGCCTGGAACCGCCGGGTGGAGGGGCTGAAGCTGGTTGTTGAGAGCCCAGGCGCCGGCCCAGTCGTTGCTGCCGATGATGATGGAGGACACGCCATCGTTGAGACCTCCGGGGTGTTGTTCCACCCATGTCGCACCGCCTGTCCAGCGTCCCGGAAAGTCATGCAGCAGGTAGTATGACTGGGTGAGGACGTGACCGGGCGCCACCCGCATGAGCGGTGGGATGTTGAGCCCTCTCAGCATGTCGGGAAGCCGAGCCGCGTTGGGACCGACCCCCGACAGCCCGGCAAGGTTGCGGTCGGCGTCGCGTGTGTCGACCACGAGGATTCCGCCGGTGGCAAGGTAGGCATCGAGCCTCGCCCGGGCGGTGGCCGACGGCACCGGTTGTCCGGTGGTGATGGGCCAGTAGATCAACGGGTGGAGAACGAGGTCGTCGGTCTCGAGGGAAAGGGCGACGGGGATGCCGGGCTCGATGGAGGTGCGTGCCGTCAGAATCGTTCCCAACCCGGAAAGCCCGGCCTTCGACGTCCGGTCGACTCGGGGGTCTCCCGTCGCAACGTAACCGAAACGGACATCCAGGACAGCGTCCGGGACTCCGACGAGGGTTTCGTCGGCCATGGTTGCGGAGCCCGTCGCGGCCATGATCATGAGGACCGCGGCCGCCGCCGTCTGGCGCCCGAAGGGCGGAATGATCCCGCGCAGCAACATGCTGGAAGCGATTTCGAGGAATGCCACCAGGAGGACGAGACCGAGGAGGTAGGGGCGCAGGTCGATATCCCCGGCCCCGGTCAGGCCGGTCACCGTGACGCTGTCGGGAAGTGTCAGGGTGTCAGGGGCTTCCAGGCGCGAACCCAGATTCACGGCTCGGGCGAGATCGTTGGTGCCATAGATGCCTGGCGGATGGCGCGGTCCGGGAACGACGTCCGCGATGTCCGTGGCGACGATGGCCGATACGTGAGGCTCCGGCACGGCAGGGTTGCCGAAGCCATCGAGTGTCACGAGCGCGGGAAGCACGACGTCATCGAGACCGGCGTCGGACCCCTCGGCAAGCAGGGCAAGGCGCCTGATCATGCCGGCAAAGAGACCGGACAGCGGCAGGTTCGTCCATTGCGTGTTGGCGGTGGTGTGGATCAGCACGAGCCAGCCGTCACCACGTCTGCCGGCGGTCACGAGCGGCGTGCCATCCTCCAGTCTCGCCCAGGTTTTCGATGAGAGATCGACCGTCGGTTCGGCAAGGACCTGGCGGTCGACCAGAACGTCCGGGGGCGCCTCCAGCCCGAAGAAGGGTGAAGCGGTGTCGAATTCGGCAATTCTCTGCGGGCGGCTCCAGCTCATGGCTCCGCCCAACGCTCTCTGGCGAGCGCGCAGGACGACGGGCAGGAGATTGTCGCTTTCCCTGGAAAATGCCGGGCCGGCGAACCGCACCAGCACGCCGCCCGTGTCGAGCCAGTCCTCGAGGAGGGGGCGCATGGTTGCATCGACGGTGCCGATATCTGCCAGAACGATCACTGCCGGCGGCCTGTCAAGCAGTCTGTCGAGCGTGTCCTGGCGAATGTCGGCGTCCTGTTCCAGGGCCCGCGCCAGGAAATAGGTCGGCGACAGGAGTGAATGCTGCACCTCGATGTCACCTCCGGCGACGAGACCGACAGACGGGCGCCTCCAGCGCTGGTCCAGCAGCGCCACGGCTGCCGCGGTTGTCTCGTTCTCGATGGCCAGGCGGGAAATGCTGTTGCGTACCTCCAGTGGCAGCGCCATCGTCGTTCTGGCCTTTCTGGATCCGGAAGCGAAGTCAAGCCTGAGACGGGCAACCAGCCGGCCTGCGGAATCCTCGGCCACCACCCAGGCCGCCGTATCTCCCCGTGGGTCGCTGCGCAGCGCCTCCACCACCAGTTCACCATTCTCGACATCGGGTTCGGGCAGAAGCAGGGCGGGCCTTCCTGCCCCGGTCATCACCGTGAGATCACCAAGTGCCTCGAGAGCCGCAACCAGGGTGCTGTCACCGGGGTCCGCGACATCGTCTGCCAGCCAGAAGACATGTCCGATGGACTCGAGATCAACGAGAACCTCCGCTGCTCCCTGCCTGTCGGTCGGCCAGGGCCGGGGGGTGAGTTCAAGGATCCGGTCGGCAGCGTCGTCCGGTGTCAACAGGCCCGAATGCCGGAAGGGCGAGCCGTCCGCTGCGGGCGCCGTGGTCATCAGGACAACCAGACGGTCCTCGCGATCGGCCAGGTCGACGAGGTTTTCCAGAGCCGCAAGCCTCGCCGGCCAGTTCCTTCCGGCAGCCCAGCCGTCGTCGACGACGACGAGCGTGTCGCCGCCGTCCAGGGACCGTCCGCTCCAGGTGACGATCGGGTGGGCAACGGCAAGAATGAGCAGGGAGACCAGCGCCATCCTGAGCAGGATCAGCCACAACGGCGTTGTTTCGGCCGTCCGGCGGTCGGTCTTCAGTCCGAAGAGGAAGCGAATGGTCGGCAGCAACACCCGCCGCGGTCGTGGCGGCACGGCCCTCAGCAACCACCACAGAAGCGGCAGCACGACAAGGGCAACGAGCGCCCAGGGAACGGCAAAGGCAAGCGGCCCGAGAATCGCCATGGTCAGGTCGCGTGGCCGCCCAGATCGATGTAGAGCGGCAGCAGGGCCGCATGGGGGGAGCCATTGGTCCGGTGGACCGTGGCACTCCAGCCGGCGTTGCGTGCCGCCAGGGCGATGGCTTCGGTGTGGGTCACAAAACGCTCCCGGTAGTCGTTGCGCAATGCCTCGCTGCGGTGGGCCAGAATCGTTCCCTCTCTTTCGGTGCCGTCGAACCGAACCCGGCCGGCATAGGGGAAGCTCTCCTCGGCCGGATCCACGATTCGCACAAGGTGACCGGCGACGCCCTGGCCGGCGAAGTGGCGAATCCGGGCAGCGACCGGCTGCGCCGGTTCAAGAAAGTCGCTGACGAGCACAAGCCGCGCATGGGATGGCAGGGTCGCCGCCGGCGGCAGGCTCGGGGCGTTGTCGGCCTCACCTCGTTGAAGGCGGGTCGCCATGCGGGTCAGCGCGGCGCTGCCCGTCCCCGGTCGTCTGTCAACGCCCAGAAGAGCGATGCTCTCGCCGCCGCGGACCAGGAGGACGGCAAGGGCCATGACGATGAGCCGTGCCCGCTCGTGCTTGGTGGCAAGCTCCGGGGAGGATGCGAAGTGCATCGACGGCGATGTGTCAGCCCACAGCCACACGCTCTCGGCCGCCTCCCACTCGGTCTCCCTGACATAGAGCCGCGGCGACCTGGCCGAGGCTCTCCAGTCGATCATGGTGGCGGCATCGCCCTGGGCGTAGCGGCGAAACTGCCAGAAGGTCTCGCCGGGACCGACGCGGCGCCGGCCGTGAACGCCCTGGGCGACCACGGCAGCTACCTGCCGCGCCTCGACAAGTAGGGGGGGCAGGTGCGCGACAAGCTGTTCGGCGCGCCGGCGAAATCCGCTGACCGTTTCGACACTCATGACGGCCGGCCGCGCTCAGCCCAGCGGCGCCTTGAGGCGCTCAATGACCTCGTCGAGCGTGACTCCGTCGGCCCGCGCCGCAAAGGTAAGCTGCATGCGGTGGCGCAGCACCGGGCCGGCCAGGTCCAGGACATCGTCAACCGAGGGGGCCAGGCGGTGGTCGAGCAGGGCCCGGGCTCTCACTGCCAGCATCAGGGACTGGCTGGCCCTGGGGCCCGGCCCCCAGAGAATGCCGGAACTCCCGTCGGATGCATCCGGGCGGCCGGAGCGCACGAGGTCGAGAATCGCCTCGACGACGCTCTCGCCCACCGGGATGCGACGCACCAGTCTCTGTGCCGCCATCAGCTCGGTGCTGTTCAGCACCCCCGCCGGTTTCTCCTCGTCGAGGCCGGTGGTCACCACCAGCATCTCGCGTTCGGCGTCCCGGCCGGGGTAGTCGATGTCGATTTCCATGAGGAAGCGGTCGAGCTGGGCTTCGGGAAGCGGATAGGTGCCCTCGAGCTCCAGGGGGTTCTGGGTGGCGAACACGTGGAAGGGCTGCGGCAGGTCGCGCCTGGTGCCGGCGACGGTCACGGTGTGTTCCTGCATCGCCTGGAGGAGTGCCGACTGGGTGCGCGGGCTGGCCCGGTTGATCTCGTCGGCCATCAGGAAGCTGCAGAACACGGGCCCGGGAATGAACCTGAACTCGCGCAGACCACTCTCCGATTCCTCCAGGACCTCGGAGCCGAGGATGTCGGCGGGCATGAGATCCGGAGTGCACTGGACGCGCTTGGTATCGAGGCCGGTCACCGTGCCGATGGTCTCGACCAACCGGGTCTTGCCAAGGCCGGGGACACCGATCAGCAGTGCGTGCCCGCCGGCGAGCAACGTGATGAGAAACTGGTCGATCACCGAGTCCTGACCAAAGATGACACGGCCGATGGCCGCCCGCACATCGGCCAGACGGGCCCCCGTGCGGTCGATTTCGGTGGCAAGTTCCCTTGCCTCACTGGTGCAGGGTTCGTGGTTCACGGCACTGTCTCTCCCCGGGAAAGGTGTGGTGGTCTAGAATGGCGACATTGAATCAGGGTGCAATCCCGAGGACTCCCGACATGCCCCCAGAATGGACCCGCGAAGACGCTGCCACCGGTACCGCCGCGGACGGCAACCGCGTCCGGCAGCTGTTGACCGGGGACATCGACATCAGGATTGCCCGCGACGGCACCTGGTATCATGAAGGCCGGCCCATTCGCAGAATGGCATTGGTGAAGCTGTTCGCCGGTATCCTGCGATGTGAAGATGATGGTGAATACTACCTCAGGACTCCGCTGGAGAAGCGCCGCATACGCGTGGATGATGCACCATTCGTCGCAGTCGAGTCGACCGTTGAGGGTGAAGGTCCGCAGTGCAGGGTGCACTTTCGCACCAATGTCGACGATCACGTCACGGCGGACGTCGACCACCCGGTACGGGTCGTCACGGATCCCGGAACGGGGGCACCGTCACCCTACGTGCTCGTTCGCGACAGGCTCGAGGCACTGATCGCCCGGCCGGTCTACTATGACCTCGTGAACAGGGGCCGGATCGCATGGCAGGATGGCCGCGAGGTGCTGGGGATTGATTCATGCGGCTGTTTCTTTGTCCTGGGCGAAACGTCCGATGACGCCGGTTGAGGTGCTCACCGCCTTCCGCAGGATGCCGCAGGCTGAGATCGAGCCACCGCAACCGGCCTGGGCCGAAGGTCCGGTGCGACGGGCGGCTGCCGTTCTCATTCCCCTGGTCGATCGCCAGGAAGACTCCATGACCGTGGTATTCGGACAGCGCTCGCCGACGCTTGCCCACCATGCAGGCGAAGTCAGCTTTCCTGGCGGCCGCATCGAGGCCGGCGAGGACGAGGCCACTGCGGCCCTGCGCGAGGCCAGGGAGGAGGTCGGGCTCGATTCTTCCAGGGTGCAGGTACTCTGCCGGCTCGACACGCAACGCGCCGGTTCGGGCTATTCCATCGCGCCCCTGGTCGGGCTCGTCACGCCCCCCGTCGCACTGCAGCCCGATGGCGTCGAGATCGTTGATGCCTTCGAGGTGCCTCTGGGGTTCCTGCTCGACCCCGGGAACCATCAGAGAGCCAGCATGGTGTGGCGCGGCGAGAGGCGCTGGTACAGTCTGTTCGAGTACGGTTCGCGAACCATCTGGGGTGCGACAGCGACGATCGTGGTCAATCTCGTCGAGGTGCTGAGGGGTGAGAGATGATGCGCTACCTGTTGCCGGTGATCCTGATTGCCGTACCTCTCATCTCCTACATCATCTGGTACCGCCTGGCACGTGAGAAGGCACGGCGCCTCGAGGAAGGTACGCTGCCTGGCTGGCGTGAGGCGCCCTGGGGGCTCATCGTCCTTGGAACACTGGGTCTCGTGATCATCTGCCTCGCGGTCTTCGGGTTTGTCGGTCCCGACCCGTCCGGAGACTATGTGCCGGCACGCCTCGAGGACGGCGAGGTGATTCCAGGCTATGTCACCGACTGACGCAAGGCGCGGCAGGGCCACTGGCCCAGGTGATCACGTTGATGTCGCATGCGGTTCGTGAGCGATGTCCGGCACTGACCATCCCGTAGCCACCATTGATGCGGCGCCGCTCCTCGCAAGTCCCGGTGTTATCAGCGTGGTGGAGGCATTGGCCTCCGGGGAAAGGGATGTGCGCTTCGTTGGCGGATGCGTGCGGGACCTGCTGGTGGATCGCGACATCGCCGATATCGATGTCGCCACGCCGGACACCCCCGAAGAGGTGACACGCCTGCTCGAGGACCGCGGAATCAAGGTGGTGCCCACCGGTCTGTCCCACGGCACGGTGACAGCGGTTGTTGAGGGCAGGGGAATCGAGGTCACCACGCTGAGGGTCGACGTGGCGACCGATGGCCGCCACGCCGAAGTTGCGTTTACCGGTGACTGGCAAGCGGATGCGGCGCGGCGCGATTTCACCATCAACGCGATGAGCCTCAGGCCGTCGGGCGACCTGTTCGACTACTTCGGCGGGCGCGGGGACCTCGCCGACGGGCGTGTCAGATTCGTTGGAGATGCCGCAGGGCGCATCGCCGAGGACCGGTTGCGGGTGTTGCGCTATTTCCGCTTTCTGGCCCACTACGGCCACGGGGTGCCGGACCGGCAGGCCATGGCCGCCTGTGCTTCGGCCAGGTCGTGCCTCGGGCGTCTGGCGGCCGAACGCATCCAGTCCGAACTCTTCGGGCTTCTGGGTGCTCCGCATCCACTGCCGGCACTCGATCTCATGGCCTCGAGCGGTGTTCTGGAGAACGTGCTGCCGGAGGCGAACGAATTGACCACCCTTGGCGCCCTGACCGGCATCGATGACCGCGATCCCGTCCGTCGGCTCGCCGCCCTGACCCCGGCAGCAGGCGCTGCCGTTGCCCGCAGACTGCGCTGTTCGAAGGCCGTTCGTCGTCGTCTTGCCCGGTTGGCGCCGCCGGCACTGGCGCTGGAGTCGGACTGGCCGGTCCCGGATCAGCGCCAGGCACTCTATGATCTCGGGGCGCAGACCTTCCGCGACCTCGTTCTCCTCGCCTGGGCGGCGGACCGCGCCTGGAAGGCATCACGCTGGAGAGCGATGCTCGATACGGTGGCACGTTGGGAGAATCCGCGCTTTCCGTTGCGCGGCCGGGACGTGCTCGCAGCCGGCATCCGCCCCGGACCCGAGGTCAAGGCCATTCTCGGGGATGTCGAGGCATGGTGGCGCCGGGAGGATTTCAGGCCGGATCGCACATCCTGCCTCGAAAGGCTGGCTGCAACGGCCGGCAGGACGACGTGACGGTTGCCGGACAGCTTGCCCTGGCCCTCGTCCTGCTCATGACTCGGGTCATGGCTGAGGACTCGCACGTCATCGGCATTGAGCAGCACTGGGTCGCGGAGCCACCACCTGGTGTCCACGTTACTGCCGCCTATGGCGTCATCACCTGCCGTTGCGTCGCCACCGATCGCCTGGTCTCCGTGGCCGTCGGCGGAGCGGTGATGAGCGAACTTCACGCCACCACGTCAGGCGGCGACGGTATCGTTGCCATGCGCCGGATCGACGACGGTATCGACATCCGTCCCGGAACTCCTCTCGTGCTTGAGCCAGGTGGCCTTCACATCATGATCATGGGACTTGGAGAGAGACCGCGGGCCGGCGACCGCATTCCCGCGACCCTGGTGTTCGAAGAGGCGGGAGCTGTGGATGTCGTCTTCCCGGTGGCGGCACGGCCTGCCGCAGGCATGGAAGAATGAAGAGACGTCACCTGGTCCGGGGCATTCTGGCCGGCCTTCTTGTCGTGGCGACGGTCATCGGCGCCATGGAACTCCACAGGCGCCAGGTGGAGGACGTGGAGGTCGCGATCGGCGGGCCGTTTTCCATGCTGGCGCATGACGGCACCCGGGTGACCCAAGACGATCTCACCGGCCGCAGGTCCCTGGTGTTCTTCGGTTTCACCTACTGTCCGGATATCTGCCCGACCACCCTTGTCCAGGTGGCGTCATGGCTTCAAGCCATGGAAGGCAAGGGGGACCTGATCGACGCCTACTTCGTCACCGTCGACCCCGAACGGGACTCCCCGGAACGCATGGCGGAGTACGTCAGCTACTTTTCCGACCGCATCACCGGACTTGTCGGCACTGTCGATGAACTCCGGCAGATGGCGGACTCCTACCGGCTCTACTATGCCCGCATCGACCTCGAGGACGGCAACTACACCATGGATCACACGGCCGCCATCTACCTCATGGACGGCGACGGCACGTTCTTCGATGCCATCACCATGACGGCTTCGTTCGACGAGGCCGTGGCGAAGCTCACCCGACTGGTCGAGGATGGATGACCGGCCGATGGCCGTGGTTGACGGCTTGTCAGGGCCAGGTCGCCACCGGTGGCAGGGACATCAGGACGGCCTCGGGATTCGCTCCGGTCATCAGTCCGAATCGGGTGCCACGGTCGTAGACAAGATTGAACTCCGCATAGTGGCCGCGCCATTGAAGCTGGCGTGAGCGTTCCGCGTCAGTCCACGTCTCGTGCATGCGCCGGTGAACGAGGCGCGGATAGATGGCAAGGAATGTCTCCCCGACATCGCGGGTGAAGGCCATCGACGCCTCGTCGGCGTCAAGGTCGTCGTAGAAGATGCCGCCGACGCCGCGCTTGAGGCCGCGGTGGGGGATGGCGAAGTAGTCATCGGCCCAGCGGCTGAAGGCAGCGTAGTCGGCACACGGGTGGCGATCGCAGCAGACGGCGAGTGCGGCGTGAAACTCCTTCGTGTCCTCGTCTCGTGGCAGGGGCGGGTTGAGATCGGTGCCGCCGCCGAACCAGGCCCTGCCTGCGGTGGTGATGTGGCGCGTGTTCATGTGAACGCCGGGCACGTGCGGCGAGCGCATGTGAGCGACAAATGAAATGCCGGTCGCCCAGAAGCCGGGATTGTCCGGTGTGGTGCCCGGGATTTCCCCGGCGAACGCCTGGCCGAAATCTCCCCAAACGGTGGAGATGTTGACTCCCACCTTCTCGAAAACCCTTCCGCGCATGATCGCCATCACTCCGCCACCGCCTCCATCCCTCGTCCATTCACGACGTTCGAATCGCCCCGGGGGACGATCGCGTCCCGGTCCGTTGCACGCATCCTCGATGGATTCGAAGGCGGCGATGACGCGGTCGCGCAGACTGCGGAACCAGTGGCATGCGGCGTCGCGTCCCTGCGGTGACCCGGCGAGGTCCGGCCGGTCGGTTGTCATGGGAGGCCATTCCGGGCGGTTGTTCCCCAGCACTCATGTCGCAGAGTGCCGGCGCCCGCAAGCCCCTTCCACATTCACTGCCTTGCGTGGTCATGGCGGGCGGTATATTCATGGCCCGCCCGGAAGAGGCGCCGGAACAGGACATAAGGGACTTCTTGGTCATGGCGGAGCACACTCTCGACGCGCACGAGGTGGACCGGCGCGATTTTCTCTGCGTGGCGACCGTCGGCGTGACGGCTGTCGGCGCCGGTTTCGCCTCATGGCCGCTGATCGCGCAGTGGGGCGCGGCGGCCGATGTCCTGGCGCTCGCCACCATCGAGGTCGACCTGGCGCCGGTGGCCGAGGGCCAGCAGATCACGGTGAACTGGCGGGGGAAGCCGGTGTTCATCCGTCATCGCACGGCCGAGGAGATTGCCGCCGCACGCGACGTCGACATGGACGACCTCAAGGATCCGCAGCCCGACAGCGAACGGGCCCTTCGCCCCGAGTGGCTCATCATGGTGGGGGTGTGTACCCACCTCGGGTGCGTCCCCCTGGGCAACCAGGGCGAGTACAACGGCTGGTTCTGTCCCTGCCACGGTTCCCACTACGACACCTCGGGTCGCATCAGGAAGGGGCCGGCGCCGGAGAATCTCGGAATTCCGGACTATGTCTTCACCGATGACACGACTGTTGTCATCGGCTGACCGGGACGAGAGACCATGGCCGAAATCATGAACAACGGTTTCGTGCGCTGGTTCGACCGCCGGCTGCCGATACTGAGCTGGACCAACCACCACCTCATCGACTACCCGGCGCCGCGCAATCTCAACTACATGTGGAATTTCGGGTCACTGGCCGGACTGGCACTGGTGATCCAGATTGTCACCGGCATCGTGCTGTCGATGCACTACACGCCACATGCGGACATGGCCTTCGACAGTGTCGAGAGGATCATGCGCGACGTCGAGTACGGCTGGCTGATGCGCTACGCCCACGCCAACGGCGCCTCGTTCTTCTTCATCGTCGTCTATCTCCATGTCTTCAGGGGACTCTACTATGGCTCCTACAAGGCCCCTCGCGAGGTCCTGTGGTGGATTGGCCTGGTGATTCTCCTGGCGATGATGGCAACCGCCTTCATGGGATACGTGCTGCCCTGGGGACAGATGAGCTACTGGGCGGCGACCGTGATCACCAACCTGCTGTCGGCCCTGCCGGTCATCGGGGAAGCCCTTGTCGGCTGGGTGTGGGGCGGCTTTTCGGTGGACAACCCGACCCTCGTACGCTTCTACGCCCTCCACTTCCTGTTGCCGTTCGTCATCGTCGGTCTGGTGGGCCTTCACCTGTGGGCGCTGCATCACACCAAGTCCGGCAATCCGCTCGGCATCGATACCACCGGACCGCAGGATTCCATCCGTTTCCATCCCTACTACACGATCAAGGATGCCTTCGGCGCCGGGATGTTCCTGCTCATCTTCGCCGTTTTCCTGTTCTACGCTCCGAACTATCTCGGACATCCGGACAACTACATTCCGGCCGATCCGCTCAAGACACCTGCGCACATCGTTCCGGAGTGGTACTTCCTGCCGTTCTACGCGATTCTGCGCGCCATTCCCTCGAAACTGGGCGGCGCCATCGCCATGGCGCTGTCGATAGGCATCCTGTTCCTTCTGCCCTGGCTTGACACCTCCAGGGTCCGCTCGGCGACTTTCCGCCCTGTGTTCAGATGGTTCTTCTGGATCCTGGTGATCGACATCATCGTGCTGGGCGTCGTTGGCGCCAATCCCCCGGAAGGGGCGTGGATCGATATCGGTCGCATCGCGACTGCATGGTACTTCCTCCATTTCCTGATCCTGTTGCCCCTGATCGGCTGGTTCGAGAGACCCCGTCCGTTGCCTTCCAGCATTGCCAGCGCGGTCCTCGACGGGAGCGGACCGGCTTCCGCGAGGCGGGGAGAGAGATGATGAAGCGCATCCTTTCCGTGATTGGCCTGCTCGCCATGGCCATGCCGGCATTGGCGGCTTCGCCGGCCGTATCGCCGCAGCAGTTCGAATGGTCCTGGGAAGGAGTCTTTGGCACCTATGACCGTGAGCAGGTGCGGCGAGGAATGGAGGTCTTCACCTCGCAGTGCCACAGCTGCCACAGCCTCAACTACATCCGCTTTCGCGATCTCGTGGCCATCGGCCTCAGCGAGGAGGAGGCGGTAGCGCTCGCTGCCGACTACGAGGTCGCGGGCCCGCCCGACGAGTGGGGTGACCCGACCGTGGTCGCGGCGCGGTTGCCGGACACGATTCCCGCGCCCTACCGCAACGACACCGAGGCGCGGGCACTCAACAACGGCGCCCTGCCCCCCGATCTGTCGCTGATGGTGAAGGCGAGAGTCGACGGCGCCAACTACATCGCCTCCCTGCTCACGGACCCCGACTACAATCAGGGTGAGCCGGATGCCGACGGGCTCTACCACAATCCCTACTTCGCCGGCGGCAGCATTGCCATGGCGCCGCCGCTCTTCGAGGGCCTCATCGTCGATGCAGAAGGCAACGACATGACGGTCGACGAACTCGCCAGGGACATCACGGCCTTTCTTGCCTGGACCGCGGAGCCCACACTCGAGGATCGCAAGAGAATGGGACTGAAGGTCGTCCTCTTCCTTCTCGTGCTGACCGGGCTCTACTACGTGTGGAAGAGGAAGATCTGGGCCAGCGTCGAACACTGACCGGCGGGTCCGGATCTGCCGTAAAGTGGCTGGGGGACCTGGATTCGAACCAGGACTATTCGGGTCAGAGCCGAAGGTTCTACCGTTAAACTATCCCCCAGCAAGGGACGTGGCGACGCTAGATGAGGCGGGTGTGGAGTGTCAACCGCAACGACGCTCCAGGAACATCCCGCCGCCGGCCGGGGGTGACATTGGGCCGCAGGAACGCGACGCGCCCGCAAGGACGCCGCCTGAAGCAGAGGCTGAAGAAGAACGCCGGGCGCAGTCCGTCGTCGATCCGCTGGCTGGAACGCCAGATCAACGACATCTGGACCGAGGGCGCCCGTCGCGAGGGATGGCGATCGCGGGCGGCATACAAACTCATTCAGCTCGACGAGCGATTCTCGCTCATGACCCCCGGGAACCGGGTGGTCGACCTTGGCGCGGCGCCCGGTGGCTGGTCCCAGGTGGCCGCCAGCCGGGTTGCAGGAGCGCCCGTGATCGCGGTGGACGTGCTGGAGATGGAGAGTCTCGCCGGTGTGACGATTGTTGCCGGCGACATCCGTGAAACGCAGACCCGGGATGACGTGATCGCGGCACTCGGTGGCGAGGCGGACCTCGTCCTTTCGGACATGGCTGCGCCATCGACAGGGCACCGCTCGACGGACCATGTTCGGACCCAGGCTCTCGCCGAAGAGGCCCATGCCTTTGCAGCGACGGTGCTTGCCCCTGGCGGCTGCCTTGTCGTGAAGGTCCTGCGCGGTGGCGCCGGGAACACCCTGCTTTCCGCCCTGCGGCACGACTTCGCACGGGTTCATCATGTCAAGCCGGAGGCCAGCCGCCAGCAGTCCTCCGAGATCTACGTCGTGGCAAGGGGATTTCGCAGGAGCGCACCGCGGTCCTGAACGGTGCGTCCGCTACTGCCCGGTATCCGGTCCCCGTTCGATCCACCCGGCAAGGAGATAGCGATAGAGCTCCAGGGCAAGCCGCTCCTCGTGTTCCTCGAGCCAGTGGCGGGCAGCCTGAGACAGTTCCATCGTCCGGCAGGGCTCATCCGCCACGACTGTCATCGTCCGGTTCCCGGGCGTGGCCGCAGGCCATACCGGATCCCCGGGACCGCACTGGTGAAGACGCGCGCCCGAGGAATCGTACGCCGTGGCATGGCCCGCCTGCAGCAGTTGAAGACCGTCTCGGGGTTCTCCCGGGCCGGCAAGAACCTCACCGGCGGCATATTCGCGCGGAGTCAGCCATGCTCCCAGGGCAACGACCAGGTCCTCGTGCTGAATCAGGCGTTCAAGGTGGCGTTCCAGCTCGTCTGCGGTCCGCCCCAGCAGCGAGGCACGCCGCGTGTCCCCGTCGGCGGCGTCCACCTTCCATGTCGCGATGACAATGTCCTCGCACCGTTCGAGACCGCTGTCGACCGTCGGCTCGGTCTGCAGCGCGGCGTATCCGGCAGGCGGAAGGTTGCGTTCGAGTCCGAGCATCAGCTTCGCGGATGGCGCGCTCAGCACGACCTCGACCCCGAGGGCGCGGGCGGTGAGCAGAGTCCTGCTCAACACGTTCACTGCCGAATAGTCCAGACCGGAGACCCGCGTGAAGTCCAGCATCAGGCACACCGGCCGCGACGTTCCGTCCAGCACCTGCCTGAGATCGTCGGCGACTGGATAGATGCTGCCAAAGAAGAGGTAGCCGCGCAGCCGATAGATCCGCACACGGCTGGCCTCCTCCACCAGGATGGCACGGTCGGGGACGGGACGGGTCCTGTGGCTGCGGACATCGTTGAGGGTAAGACGGGACTCGACCGGATCCACGCGGCTGAGACGCACCGCAAAGAAAAGGAGAGCAGCCACCATCCCGACCCCGACTCCTTCCAGCAGCCCGACGGCGATGATGGTGAGGAAGATCAGCACGATGATTCCGAATTCCGGCCAGGGGAGCCGCTTGCAGCTGCGCACGAGGCCCTCGTCCAGCATGCCGAGGCCGGCGAAGACCAGGATGCCCCCGACGAGCGGAACCGGCACCAGTTCCAGCATCTGATCGCCTGCAAAGAGTGCGGCCGCGATGACGAGGGCGGCCACCATTCCCGTCAGTCGGGTGGCGGCGCCGAACAGCTTGCTGCGCAACGATGCGGGCACGATCAGCGTTGCCACCGTGCCTCCCCCCGTTCCGGCGACCAGGCTTGCCAGCCCGGTCGCCCGGAATTCCCGGTTCCAGTCGAGCTCCTCGCCCGCGGCGAGTTCGAGGCCTGCGATGTTCATGACCACGCAGACAAGCGCGACCAGGGCCAGCGTCAGCATGTTGGGGACCTGCATGGCCATTGCGCCCCAGTCCACATGCGCCACGTCACCTGGAAGCAGCACCGGCCACAGGACGCCATCGGCTGTACTCGCGAACAGGAGCCCCGTGGCCCGCGCCGTGTCGCCGGAGATATCGAGGGCCAGGAGGGCGAGGTGATAGGCGCCCACCGCGAGAGCGACGCTGATTGGCAGAATCAGGGCATTTCCCCAGCGCTTCATGGCAAGGTAGAGAGCGATCCCGAACACCGTGCCCGGGATCCACTTCAACAGCATGGATGACTCCACCAGCGCCGGAAGCGATCGCCAGTCCGGTTCGGCGCCCATCAGGGAAAGGGCCGCCAGACAGACGGCTCCGCCTATGCCCGCCACGAACCCGCCCGCCACGGGATAGGGGATGAAGCGCATCAGACCGGCCAGCCGGAAATGTCCGATCGCCAGGCAGCACGAGCCGGTGACAACCGCGGCAATCACGAGTGCGCAGGCGGTGGTCACGAACCGCGCATCGCCGGTGGCCTCCATCGTCGATCCGATCAGGGCCATCACGATCACCAGTGCGGGAGAGAGGCCCGATATCGCTCCGCGGAACCCGCCCGTCAGGGCGATGATCATGCAGGCGGCAAAGTTTCCGAACAGCACCAGGGCGACGCCCTGGGAGGACCAGGGGGCGAGTGCGCCCGAGAAGATGAAAACTCCGAAAGCGATCTGGGCCACCAGCAGTCCAAGGCCCGACGTGAAGCCGGCCGCCAACGCCGGAACTGTCCTCGACGACAGGACATCCGCTCGCAGTTCCGATGCCAGTTCCCGGATCAGATCAGCCACTCCATACCGGGATGGGCCATCTTCACTGTCACTTCCCGCCGCGCCGGTGGCTACCCTGAAATCCGTCCTGCAGTGATTGTGGTCTCGGCCGCCGGGTGCGCGGAGCACAACAGATGAATGAACAGCCCCCGTCCTCTCTGTTGATGAACACCGTCACCCTACACAGGGCGAGCAGGACACGGCAACGGCGCAGAGGAAGTCCGGAACTTCGCGTATCCGTGATTCACCGCACGAGGTGCAGCGACGGCCTTGGCCATCAGGGAGGATCGTCTTCCACAACCGGGCACGACGCCACTTCGAAGACCCTGTTCCGGTTCCTCCCGCGGTGAAGGGCCGGATGGCAGAGTTGCGGCATTCATCTCCACACCGCAAGTCAGCCCGTAGGTGGCCAACTGTCGCCCTCATGGCGTCGATCCGTACCGGTTTGCCTGGCGGTCCCATTGTCGCCAGGAACCTGTTGCGCTGGCCCGGGCGCGACCGTTGCGGCACTATCGGATTCCGCACGGCACTTTGAGGAGTCCCAGCGATGAGCCGCATGTTTGCCGAGGATCACCGAAAGCTGCAGGACCTCTTCGGAACCCGCGCCATGGCCGATTACCTCGAGGCAACCGATTTCCGGGAGACGATCGACGAAGCCTCGAAGCGCTTCATCGAGGGGCGAGACATGGTATTCCTTGCAACGCTGGATCGTGAGTACCGTCCGACCGTGTCCTACAAGGGCGGCGATCCCGGGTTTCTCAAGGTGCCTGACCCCCGAACCGTCCTGTTTCCGAGCTACGACGGGAACGGCATGTACCTTTCCACGGGCAACATCGACGGGCAGAGCCAGGTCGGCATGCTGTTCATCGATTTCGAGGTGCCGCGACGGCTGCGGCTTCAGGGCATGGCGACTGTCAGCGACGATCCGGCGCTTACCGGCCTGTGGAAGGAGGCGCAGCTCGCGATTCGCGTTTCGGTGACGGGTCTCTGGGTCAACTGTCCCCGCTACGTGCATCGTTACCGGAAGGTCAAGGCGTCACGCCACGTTCCGCGCCGTGACGGCGATACGCCGTTCGCTGGCTGGAAGCGGATCGATACGATGTCGACGGTACTCAACGAGCAGGAGCGTGCCGAGGTCGATCGCCTGGGTCCCGTCACCGAGGAAGAATGGATCGCCATGGTTGATGCCGGAGACGAGGACGCCTGAACGCTGAGGGCCGTCACATGTGGTCCTGACCGGTCGCCCGTGGTACCGTCGCCGGCAGCGGTACAGGCTTTATCTTGTATCGCGCGCGCGCGGGGAATCCCGGCAAAAACAACAAGGAATTGGAGATCAGGTTCAAATGGAATCCAGACAAGACGTGGAACGGTTCGTCGATCGCATGAAGATGGGCAGGCTCTCGCGACGCGAGTTCAAGGCGGGGCTGGCATCGGTGGGTCTCGGCATGACGGTTGCGCCGCTCGCCGGGCACCAGGCCCAGGCCCAGGGCGACGAGCATCCCACCTGCTTCACGTGGGCCGGCTACGAAGTGCCTGAAATGCACCAGGAATACATCGACAAGCACGGTGCGTCGCCGAACTTCACCTTGTGGGGTGACGAGGAGGAAGCGGAGGCCAAGATGGTTGCCGGCTTCCGGGCGGATGTCGCCATGCCGTGCTCCTACAAGGTGCAGAAGTGGAATGACTTCGGCTTCCTGCAGCCGATCGACACCAGCCGGCTCTCCCACTGGGACGATGTCATCCCCGTCCTCCAGAACGTGCCGGACATGATGATCGGTGGCCAGCAGCTCATGGTCTGTGCCTGGTGGGGCCTTACCTCCGTCACCTTCAGGACCGATCTCGCACCTGAGTACATCGATCCGGAGACCCACACCTGGGGGATCCTGTGGGATCCCAAGTACGCCGGCAGACTGTCGATGATCGACAGCCTCATCGACGGTGTCATGGTGGCGGCGATCTATTCCGGGGCTGCCGATCCCTTCGACATGACCCCGGAGGAAGTCGAGGTTACCAAGCAGCTCATGGTCGAGCAGCGGCCCCTGCTGCGCTACTACACGAACGACACCACGAGCTGGGAGCAGGCGCTCGCCTCCGGCGAACTGGTGGCTGCCGCCTCGTGGAACTCGACACCGCTCGCCCTCCTTCAGCAAGACGTTCCGGTGGCGTTCATGAATCCGAAGGAGGGACCGATGACGTGGACGTGCGGCATCTCGCTGATGTCGTTCGCCGACGAGGCCAAGATCGACCGCGCCTATGATCTCATCGATGCCTTCCTCGCACCGTCGACGGGTGACTTCTGGGTGGGGAGCTACGGAATGGGTCATTCGAACGTCAAGACCTACGAGGCCTTCTCGGCTGACGAACTGACGATGCGCGGTCTGCCGCCCGATGATGTCGAGGGCTACATCGCGTCCGGCATCTTCCAGGCGACGATCCGGAACGAGCCGGAACTCCAGGCCATGTACGAGGAAGTCAAGGCCGGGTTCTGACGCCACACCATGCCGTGGCGGGCGGTGAGCCC
>MPMV01000100.1 GCA_002238685.1 bacterium EF100-94H03 bin56 | reverse complement strand
TTTGCACGGCGAGAGCTTTGCACGGCTGTTTACCGATCCCGAGGCCCCGGGCAAGTCCGCCGTGTTTACGGGGTGGTTGAACGCCGAGGCGATAAAGACTCCTGAATTCGCTCTCACCGAGTGGTTCGACGAACAGGGAGAGGTCTCCGCGAGAATGCTCTACGATCATCGCACGGATCGCGATGAGACCGTCAACCTTGCAGATGAGCCCGCCTGGCGCGACACGGTTGAGTCAATGCATCGCGAGCTGATGCAGAACCTCCAGGCTAGGGAAGTCATTCGTGTCGTTTCCCCACCGCCAGTCAACTAGGAGACAGGTGCACAACATGATCAGAATCACCCGAACCCTTTTCGCAACAGCGTTCGCCTTTTTCGCGCTGTGTACCGTCGCCATCCAGGTCGCCACATCGGCCGAGTTGCCCCGCAGCACGCCGGAGCAACAGGGCATTGACTCCGCCGGGGTCGCCGATTTCGTCACCGCGCTCGACACGGAGATCGAAGACGTGCACGGCCTGATGGTCCTGCGCCACGGTCACGTCGTGGCCGAGGGCTGGTGGGCACCCTACCGCCCCGAATTCATCCACACGCTGTTCTCCCTGAGCAAGAGTTTCGCATCGACGGGCATTGGGCTTGCAGTCGCCGAGGGACATTTGAGTATCGACGACCAGGTCATCTCCTTCTTCCCCGATGCGGTGCCGGAGGAACCGACCTGGCAACTGGAGGCCATGCGCGTTCGCGACCTGTTGTCCATGTCGACGGGCCAGCACGGGGAGGACCTGCGGGCGTTCTCGTTCGACTCCACATCGCCTCTCCCGGAAGCCTTTCTGAGTCTTCCCGTGGCCCACAAGCCGGGCACGCACTTCAACTACAACACGCCCGCCTCGTACATGCTGTCGGCGATTGTCCAGGAAGTCACCGGGGAGAATCTGCTGGACTATCTGCGTCCGCGATTTCTGGACCCGCTGGGCATCGTCGATGCGACCTGGAGCACGGATGCCGAGGGGGTTGCGCACGGCGGATTCGGGCTGAGCATCACGACGGAGTCGATCGCCCGGTTCGGGCAACTGTATCTGCAACAGGGCGAGTGGGAAGGCGAACAACTGCTGCCCGCCGAGTGGGTGGCACAGGCAACCGCCCGGCAGGTCTCCAACGGAAGCAATCCCGACAGCGCCTGGGACCAGGGATACGGCTACCAGTTCTGGCGCAACCGCCACGGCGCCTACCGGGCCTCCGGCCTCGGCGGCCAACTCGCCCTGGTTATGCCCGAGCAGGACACCGTCGTTGCGATCACCGCGGGTACGTCCCAAATCAGGGACATTTTCGACCTCGTTTGGGATCGCCTGGTGCCCGCCATGCAAGCCGAACCGCTTGATGACAATCCGGCTGAGGTGGAGCGCCTGCGCGAGCAATTGAGCAACCTGTCGATCAGCATACCGGCCGCTGATCCGACCGCAGACGGGCACCAGACATGGCTGGGACGCTCCTGGCAAATCGAGGACAACGAGCTCGATTTCAACGCGCTGGCCCTGCGCAGCCAGGGCGAAGAGACCATTGCCGTCATCACGACGCCGACTGGCGCTCACGAGATCGTCATCGGTTCCGGGACCTGGATGGCCGGCCGCACCGGCCTGTTTCCCGGCGCCGTCGGTGCAGTACTGGGCGATGATCAGGGGGCCGGTCACCGCATAGCGGCTGCCGGAGCCTGGACCGGTACGGATGAGTTCACATTTCGCATTGCATATACCGAGACCCCGAGGGTCGCCACTATCAGGTTGCAGTTCAGCGAAGAGAGCCTCGTCCTCGACATCGACCAACGTAGTGGGCTTGCGCCACGTGTTCCGACGCTGAGGGGCACACCCATCAACGAGCAAGGGGCTCTGCCCGGCGAGACAAGCGGGCCGAATCGCTCGCTTACCGCCGAGGAATACTACGAAAAGGTCCATGGCGCCTGGCTGGGAGCCGCAGTTGCCGGTGCGTTGGGTATGAGCGTTGAGGGAATGCACAAGGACGACCTCAAGACCTATCTCACCGAACTGGGGCAATGGCCGCTGACCGACTACATCAAGAGGCTTCCGCCTCACAAGGATCCGGACCGCAAGCAGTGGTTCACGGCGGAAGACTGGGGTCCGGCGGGGTTCGGTCCCGACGATGATTCCCTCTACCAGATCGCGAACCTGTTGCTTCTCGAGGAGATGGGTCCGGAGATCACGAGCCAGGACATTGCCGACATGTGGCTCGCGTCGTTCTCGGTCTTCGAGGCCCGCAACACCGGACGCGCGGTGAAGGTGGCGGAGGAGCGCATGAGGCAGGGCATCATGCCTCCGGAGTCCGGCCAGCACGAGATGGGCGAGTTCATGGGGGGGCAGATGAAGGGCGAATTCTGGGGCTACGTTCTGCCCGGGAATCCCGAAGCAGCCGCGCAGTACGGGCGCATCGACGCAGAGGTCGCCTTTCACACCGACGGAATCCACGGCGAAATGTTCATGGCGGCGGTGACAGCCGAGGCCTTCTTCGAGTCGGACCCGGTCAAGCTGCTGGAGGCGGGGCTTGCCGTCATTCCGGAGGACTCCGACTACGCCCGCTGCATCCGTGATGTCATGCAGTGGCACGAGCAATGGCCGGACGATTGGGAAATGACGCACGAGCAGATCGACGCCAGGTGGGCTCCTGAAGGCGACAAGAATCGCCGCGTCTTCCCGAACAATGCGGTCAACGCGCTGGCGCTGCTCTACGGCGAAGGCGATTTCGACAAGACGATCTCGATCGCCGTCATGGCCGGCTGGGACACGGATACCAACGCGGGCGACGTCGGGCCGGTGATGGGAGTTGTGCTCGGGCCGGGTGCGATAGCCGAGAAGTGGACGAATCCCATCGAGAACACCTTCCGCAGCGACGTGAAAGGCGCCGAGGAGTGGCAGATCGACGAACTGGCGCGGCGCACAGCCGCCGTGGGAACGATGATGACGGCCGCGAAGTCC
>MPMV01000036.1 GCA_002238685.1 bacterium EF100-94H03 bin56 | reverse complement strand
CTCGAGGGCGCTGTTGAGCGAGGCCAGCCGGTCTCTGAGGTCGGCAATCTGCTGGACCTGCGAACCACTCAGTTCCTCGGCCAGATCCCGCTCGCCCTCGACGATGCCGAGACGCCGTGTGAGTTCGTCGAGCTGTCGGTTGCTGTCGGCCACTTCCATTTGGGCGAGAAGCGTGCGTTCCTCTTCAGTGGAAAGTTCGTCTTCCAGCTCCCGGGTGCGGTCGCGCACAGAGGACAGTGAGGCGATGAGTTGGTCGATTCTCTCGCCCGCATCCTGGAGTTCCACTTCCGTTGTCGCGAGTGTCTCGCCTGTCCGCTCCTCCGCCTCGCGGGACTGCTGGAGCAGGAGTGCAAGGCGTTCGAGTTCGCTGCGCTCCGACGCGAGGGCTTGCGCGAGTTCCTCCTCTCTGCCGTGCGCATCCTGGAGACTGGCCCGTGTCCGGCTGAGTTCCGTCTCCCGTTCAGCGAGCGTGGTCCTCGTCTGGCCAAGCTCGCTTTCCCGTTCGGCAAGCGTGGTCTGCGTGTGCGAGAGCTCAGCTTCCCGGCCTGCCAGACGGCGTTCGAGTTCCGCTTCAAGGGCCCGCGCCTCTTCCAGAACCAGCAGCATGCGTCCGACTTCGTCCTCGAGATTGCGTTGCACCTGCTTGAGGGCGTCGATATCCCGCTGCAGGCTGGCCAGTTCAGCCGATCTGCGCGCCAGGGCGTCCTTGCTGGCGTCCGCATCGTCTCGTGTGCTGTCGAGATCCTCTTCCATCAGTTCGAGGCGTGCCAGCGCGTCGTCGAGCTCCCGTTCGCTGGAAAGCGCTTTGGCCTCGAGAGCCGAACGTTCCGCTTCCAGGGTGTCGCGATCCCTTGACAGAAGGGCGAGCGACCGGTTCGCGTGGTCCCTTGCTGCCGCAGACTGCTGAAGTTCTGCCGAAAGCTGCGTCAGCTGTTCGCGAATCGCCGCATTGTTTCCGCGTTCCAGCGACAGCATGTCGTTGAGTTCATTGAGCTGAGCCTGCAGTCGGCTCATCACCTGGTCCTGCCCGGTCAGGGCGGCTCCCTGGAAGAGCTGTGCAATCATGAAGACCGACAGGGCGAAGATCAGCACCATCAGCAACGCCGACAGCGCGTCGACAAAACCGGCCCAGGTCTCACCGCCCGATTGCGTACGGCGGCCGCGAGAGGCCATGGACCTAGGTGCCTCCGTCGCCGGAGCGTGCCGCCGCGATGGTGCGTGCCAGCAACCTGATTTCCGAGCGCACGTCGTTGGCGAAGGCACTGCGTCCCGAAGCTGTCTCCTCGACGAGGCGGTTGATCGCATCGTCAAGATTGCGAAGATGCATCCTGCTGGCTTCGTCGAAGGCGGTGCTCTTCTGGGTCTCGATCAGGTGCTGCATGACCATCCTGAGATCCGCGAGGCTCTCGATCAGCGTGCCGAGCTGTCTCTGTTCGGCGCCGATGCGGTCGACCATGGAGACGAGCCTGTCCGTGAGCGTGGAGATCTTCTCGTCGATCTGCCGGTGGTTCGCGAAGTTCTTGTCGAGCACGGCGTTGAGGCGCTCAAGACTCTCGGCGGTCTGCTCGAGCAGGGCGCTGACGTAGGCCGGCGAATCGCCGCCATCCGGCGTGTCACCGTCGCCACGTCCCGAATGGAGCCTTGTCACCGATGACAGCCACTCTTCCAGCTCGTTGTAGAACCGGTTGAGGGCCTGACCGGACTGCAGGTCGAGAAAGCCGAGGATCAGGGACCCGGCAAGCCCGAAGAGTGACGAGCTGAAGGCGGTTCCCATGCCCGACAGCGGCGATGCCATGCCTTCCTTGAGGCTCTCGAAGAGGCCAAAGATATCCTGTCCCGGGTCGAGATTGAGTGTGTTGAGTGTCGCACTGACCCCGCCGATGGTCTTGATGAGTCCCCAGAATGTCCCGAGCAGTCCCAGAAAAATGAGGAGACCGATGAGGTACCGCGAAATCTCGCGGGACTCGTCGAGTCTGGCGCCGATGCTGTCGAGGATCGAGCGCGTCGACGTCGGGGTGAGGCTGAACTGCGCACCGGATGACCGGCGCTTGCCGAGCATGGCAGCCATTGGCGCGAGCAGCCGGGGAGATGTCTGGAGGCCGAGATGCGGTTTGCGAAAACTGTCGATCCAGGCGACCTCTCGGTAGAGCATCTGGGGCTGCCGGAAGATGTAGAGGATGCCGAACAGGAGGACGGCGAGAATCAACCCGTTGAGCAGAGGGTTCGCCTGGAAGGCGACCATCAGTGTTAGCGACAGGAAGGCCGTGATGGCCAGTACGACCAGGAGAAACACAGCCATCCTGATGATGTAGCGATTCGGGCGCGTCATGCGATGCTCCACATCAACCCGATATGCTCCGGGTCACCGGTTCGTCCCAAAGCGAGATCGCCGACAGCCCTCATGGGTGTGGTTACCATGTCCGTGAGTGTGTCGTCCATTGATCACCGCGAGGTGGCGGCATTGTGTCAGGCCAGTGACCGGAGCATGTGCCCATGGATCCCCGGATTCCCGGCGAGGACGGAAGATGGCGCGGTGCCAGGCGGGCTGCCATCGAGTCGGGTGATGATCCCCCCTGCCTCCTGGATCAGAACCGTGCCGGCCGCCAGACTGTCCGGATCGGCGCCGTCCGCCCAGTAGCCGTCAAGCCTGCCGCTCGCCAGCCAGGCCAGGTCGAGTGAAGGAGCGCCCAGGCAACGCAGCCGGGGCCCCCGTTTCAACAGTCGGGCAATGCCCAGCGCGCTCGGCACACCGTCACCGTGGGCAAGGACGCTGCCGGAGAGTGACCTGGTCCGGGAGACCCGCAGACGCCGCGAATGCATGAAGGCGCCGTGCCCCCGTTCTGCCCAGAAGAGCTCGTCCCTCAGGGGGTCGAGGACGACACCGGCGACGACCTCGCCGGTCATCTCGACAGCGACGGCAATGGAGGTATGGGGAATGGCATGAACGAGGTTGCTGACACCATCAAGCGCGCTGACGATCCAGCGGCTGCCGTCCGCCGGTTCATCGAACGAAAAATCCGGACGGGCACGAGCGAGTTCCCGTCTGATGGTCTCTCCCGCGCGGCGCCTGGAGGCCTCGACGAACCGTGCCGCGCCCGTCATCGAAGACACCAGGTTGTCGGCCTCGTTGTAGTCCCGGATCAGGGCGACGGCGGCCTTCGACGCCGCCTTCGCCATGACGGTGATGAGGGGCGATTGGTAGGCCAAGTCCGTCGGTCAGTCCTTAGCGCGTTCCCGGTAGGTCGCATCCGCGGTGTTGACCACCACCCTGACACCGGTCTCGATGTGTGGTGGAACCATGATGCGCAGTCCGTTCTCGAGGATGGCGGGCTTGTAGGATGACGCGGCTGTCTGTCCCTTGACCACCGCTTCGGTTTCGGCGATGGCGAGAACGACCGTCTCCGGCAGGGAGACGCCGACAACCTCGTCTTCATGGGACTGGATCATGACCTCCATGCCGTCCTGGAGGAAGGCTGCGCTGGAACCCAGCATGTCACGGTTGATGATCGTCTGCTCGAAGGTCTCGGAATTCATGAACGTAAAGAAGTCCGCATCGGCGAAGAGGAACTGGTGCGACGTGTCCCAGAGTCTGACGCGTTCCACGGATTCCGACGACCGGAACCGTTCGTTGAGCTTCGTGCCGTCACGGATGTCCTTGAGTTCCACCTGGAGGTAGGCGCCACCCTTGCCGGGCTGGGTATGCTGGATCCTGGTGGCGACCAGGAGCCTGTCCTTGTGGTGGATCACCATGCCAGGACGGATCGCGTTGCCGTCGATCTTCATGACATCACTGCCTGATGTTGGGAGGTTCGAGCGGCGCGGACGCTATCACTACCCCCCGTCCAAAACAAGGTCACGTCCACCCATGATCCGCTGATCGTGCAACCGTCGCTGAATGCGGGGCAGCTTCGGATCAAGGACATGAAGCTCGCGATGCGGGCAGGCAGGAGCCGACACTACAGAGTCCCGGATATCCTCGGCCGGCACCTTGCCGAAACGGGGCTCGCCGCGGCCTCGTCGCGCGAGAAGATTGCACGAATGTTCCGTGAGATTCAGTCAGACGCGGAAAAGGCATTCGAGACGGCCTTGGCAGAGATGCGCTCCGGTTTTCCAATGGCCCTGTTCGATGCCGTCAGGCATGGGTTCGAGCAAAGGGTAGGGCGGCTCACGCCGATGACTTGAGCAAGAAGACGAATCGTCTCGAGGCCCGTCAGGCCGGCATTGAACTCCATCCTGTCCGGTTCCGCCCACCTGATCATCTCGCGCATCAAACCGCCTGAGTTGCGCAAGGGGCAGGTGAGATGATCCCGCCCGGCGCCGACAAGCGGGAAGCAGAGCGCCGTGCCGGGATTGCCGGGAGCTTGCTGCCCTTCAGGCCGGACGGATGGATGCACATCGAGCATCGGCATCCGTCACCAGACGCCTCGTCCACCGCAATGGTTCCTCTTGCCACCAATACGGGCACGAGACTGTCCGGCGTAGAAGCACTCCCTCATCCACCCGAGCCAGGGGAGGTGAGGGCGCTTCACTTCTGCTGCGGAGGGACGGGGAGTTCGTGGTGGAATGTGCCACCACATGCTCTGGTCATGTCGGCGATGCGGGCCACGATGGAAGGCTCGCCCTTGAGGTGAATGTCGCGCCAGCCCAGGCGCAGGGCGAGCATGGCGTATCCGGCGTCGCCGCCGCAGTCGATCAGCGCTCGCGCGCAAGGGGTGTCGGCGCCGGCCTGACGCATCATTTCCAGAAGATAGCCCGGCCCCAGCCGCGCACAGGCCCCCGGTCCGGTGACAAGCAGGATCTCCCGGTCGCATCGCCGGGCTTGAACCACGGCAGCGCGGGCTTCCTCCAGGGTTTCGACGACGCGGGGTGTCAGGCCGCCTCCAGCGCCACCAGTCCGGGCAGCGGCGTTCCCTCGAGCCATTGCAGGAAGGCGCCACCCGCGGTGGAGACGTAGGAGAAACCGTCCGTGGCGCCGGCACGGGTGAGAGCCGCTGCCGTATCGCCGCCTCCCGCCACCGAGAAAATCGATCCACTCCGCGTGAGATCCGCGATGGTGCGGGCGAGATCGACGGTTCCCCTGTCAAATCCTTCGCGCTCGAACATCCCCATGGGTCCGTTCCAGACCACGGTCCTGCACCCCTCGATGAGGCGCGAGACCGACCTTACGGTCAGTGGTCCGATGTCGAGAATCCGCGCCTCAAGGCCGATGGCATCAAGATCGCAGGACACCGGCTGGCCATCCTTCTCGACGACCACATCGACAGGCAGGTGGATGGCACGGCCACGGGCGCGAGCCGATTTCATGATGCGAACAGCGGTGCCGGTCATGTCGCCCTCGTGAAGTGAGGCGCCGATACCGGTGCCTTGCGCGGCGAGGAAGGTGTTGGCCATGGCGCCGCCGACGACGAGATGATCCGCCCAGTGTGAGAGATGGTCCAGAATGGCAAGCTTGGTTGACACCTTTGCGCCACCGACCACGGCGGCAATGGGGCGCACGGGATGACTGAGCGCCCTGGCAATGGCATTGACTTCCTCCTCCATGAGACGCCCGGCACAGGACGGCAGAAGACGTGCCAGCGACGTGACCGAAGCGTGGGCGCGGTGGCTGACTGAAAATGCATCGTTGACGTAGATGTCGCCAAGGGCGCCAAGGGCGCGGGCGAAGTCGCGATCATCAGCCTCCTCTCCCGGATGGAAGCGGAGATTCTCAAGCACAACGACGTCTCCGGGTCGGGTTGACGCAATGATGTCTGCGGCGTTGTCACCGATCGTGTCGGTGGCGAAGGCGACCGGACGGCCAAGGGCATCCGCGACGGCTTCGGCGACGGGAGCCAGCGACATCGAGGGATCGGGCCTGCCTCCCGGCCTGCCGAGGTGGGCGATAATGATCGTGCGGGCGCCCGTGTCCGCGAGCTCGTGCACGGTGGCAAGGCTCCGTGCGATGCGTTCGCTCCCCGTGACACGTCCACCGTCGATCGGCACGTTGAGATCGAGGCGCAACAGAACCCGCCTGCCGGCGGGGCTGACGTCGTCAAGGGTGCGCAAGGTGCCCACGGCCGGGCAGGGTATTCTCCTAGAGGAACCTGGCGAGCGCCGCCGCGGTGTCGCTCATCCGGTTCGAGAATCCCCATTCGTTGTCATACCAGGAGAGCACCCTGACAAACCGTCCGTCGATGACCTTGGTCTCGCCGAGATCGAAGACGGAGCTTGCCGGGTTGTGGTTGAAGTCACTGGAAACAAGGGGCTTGTCATTGACCGCAAGAATACCCTTGAGGCGGCCTCTGGCCGCCTTGCTGACAGCACGGTTGACGGCCTCCACGCTGGTCTCCCCGGGTGCCTCGAACTTGAAGTCGACGAGACTGACGTTGGGCGTGGGAACCCGGATCGACGTGCCGTCGAGCTTGCCCTCGAGTTCCGGCAGCACCAGGCCCACGGCGCGGGCAGCGCCGGTCGAGGTGGGAATCATGGACGCCGATGCGGCACGCGCCCGGCGTGGGTCGGCATGCAGGGTATCGACCGTTCTCTGGTCTCCGGTGAAGGCATGGATGGTTGTCATGAATCCGTGACGGATGCCGATGGCCTCGTGAAGCACGGCGGCGACAGGCGCCAGGCAATTGGTCGTGCACGAGGCGTTGGAGATGACCTCGTGCGCCTTGCGGAGCTTGTCGTCATTGACACCGTAGACCACGGTGAGATCTGCACCTTGCGCCGGCGCGGAGACCAGGACCTTGCGGGCGCCGGCCTCGAGGTGCTGTGAGGCCTTCTCGCGGGAGGCAAAGATGCCCGTGCATTCCATGACGACATCGATCTCGAGGTCTCGCCAGGGAAGTTGAGACGGATGCCGCTCCTGGAGCACAGCCACACTCTTTCCATCGACCTGAAGAGTGGCACCACGTGCCGAAACCTCACCCGGATAAGTGCCATGAACCGTGTCGTACTTGAGGAGGTGAGCGTTGGCCTCGGCGGTACCCAGATCGTTGATGGCAACGAACTCCACGTCATCGCGTCCCGATTCCATCGCGGCGCGAAATACAAGGCGGCCGATACGGCCAAATCCATTGATGGCAACGCGAACCGCCATACCGTCCTCCAGGGCCAACGAGGGTCCCTGTCCTACCTGTTTCCATGGCAAGCGGTCAACGCATCCCTTGGAACCGCCGGATGCGGCCTTCCTTGTCAGAGGCGCTGTCTGACCGCCTCGACGACGGCTTCAGGTGTGATGCCGAAGTGTTCGTAGAGCGCCCCGGCGGGTGCCGATTCCCCAAACCCGCTGACGCCGACAAACCCACCTTCCTCGCCGATGATGTCCGTCCACCCGAAGGGCAGGGATGCCTCGACGGCGACGGTTGCCCGGTCGCGTGGGATCAGGGCGGCGCGGGCGTCCGGCGCCTGGTTCCTGAAGAGTTCCTGGCACGGCATCGACACGACTCGCGCACCGATCCCGTCATCCTCGAGAATCCGGCCGGCCTCGATGGCGATCGCGACCTCCGATCCACTGGCAACGATGGTCGCCCTGTGCACCGCCAAGGACTCGCGGATCACGTAGGCGCCCGTGCCGCAGGGATTGCCGGGAAGGGGTTCGTGCCTCGCCTGGGGAAGCCCCTGTCGGGAGAGTGCGATCACCGACGGTGTGGTCTGCGACGTCAGGGCCAGTTCCCAGCACTCGGCGGTCTCGATGGCATCCGCCGGACGGTAGACATGGAGGTTGGGAATGGCCCTCAGGCTGGCGAGGTGTTCGACCGGCTGGTGTGTCGGCCCGTCCTCGCCAAGTCCGATCGAGTCATGTGTCATCACGTAGATGACACGCTGCTTCATGAGGGCGGCAAGGCGGATGGACGGACGGCAATAGTCGGTGAAGGCAAGAAAGGTCCCGCCGTAGGGGATGATCCCGCCATGGAGGGCCATGCCGGTCATGGCGGCGGCCATCGCGTGTTCGCGGACTCCATAGCGGATGTAGGTTCCGGAATAGTCCCCGGCGGTGATATCGGCCATCGCGCCCGTGCGCGTGTTGTTGGAGCCGGTGAGATCCGCCGACCCACCGATCATCTCGGGCAGGGTCTTGGTCAGACGATCGAGCGCCAGTTCACTCGCCTTGCGGGTGGCGACACGGACAGGATCGGCGAGCAGGCGGGAAACATGGTCGGCCGTGACATCACGGATCCGATCGGCGACGTCGCCGGCCATGCGCCGCTCGAACTCCCCGCGCGTGATGGCATCGAGTGCATCAAGCCTGCGTTGCCAGTCCTCGTGGAGGGGAGCGTTGCGCCGCCCTGCCTCTCTCCAGGCATCGAGAATGTCACCGGGAATGACGAAGGGGTCGGCATCCCAGCCCAGTTCGTTGCGCGCTGCGGTGATCTCCCCGGCGCCGAGGGGGGAGCCGTGGGAGGCCGCCGTTCCCGCCTTGCCGGGAGAACCGAAACCGATGAGGGTGCGGCAGGCGATGAGACTTGGACGTTCACTGTCGAGGGCGCGTCCCAGAGCGCCGGCGACCGCCTCGCCATCATGGCCATCCACGCTTTCCACCGCCCAGTTCAAGGCCCTGAAACGCGCCAGGGTGTCGTCGGAGACAGTCAGCGAGGTCGGCCCGTCGATCGAGATGCCGTTGTCGTCGAACAGCACGATCAGGCGGTTGAGCGCGAGGTGGCCGGCCAGAGAGGCGGCCTCGTGGCTGATTCCCTCCATCAGGCAGCCATCGCCGGCGATGACCCAGGTGCGGTGGTCGACGAGGTTCCCGAAGCGTTCCGCCATGATCCTTTCGCCCAGGGCCATGCCGACGGCGTTGGCGAAACCCTGGCCGAGGGGTCCGGTGGTGGTCTCGATACCGGGGCTCGCGCCGTACTCGGGGTGGCCCGCGGTACGGCTTCCCAGCTGTCTGAATCTGCGGATCTCGTCCAGGGACATCTCGGCGTAGCCCGAAAGATGGAGCAACGCGTAGAGCAGCATGGATCCGTGACCGGCCGAGAGCACGAAGCGGTCCCGATCCGGCCAGTCCGGATGACTGGGGTCGAATTTGAGAAACCGGGTGAAGAGCACGGTGGCGACATCCGCCATGCCCATGGGCATGCCGGGATGGCCGCTGGCGGCCGCCTCGACAGCATCCATGGCAAGAGCCCTTATGGCATTTGCCATCCCGCGTTGTGTGACCCGCTCCACCGCCTGCCCGTCCATCAGGATCGTGAACCTCTCGCTGCCTGCCCCGTGCCTGGTGGCATCGCCACCCTACATAAAGAGTGGAGGGAACCGGGACAAGGTCCGCCACGTTGTGCCAATCTGCCACGCCTGCCTTTATTGGTGTGCTCCATGGCGCTATTGTCGCCCCGACTTCGGATCAGAGGCGAACATGGCTTCAAGGGACAGGACGTTGATGAGGCTGGACAAGGCCGTCAAGCGACTGGAACGTGCCCTCGACCTATCTCAGGATTCACGCACGGGAGTCACTCAGGGCCAGCTTCAGGAGAATTCCGGCGGCGCCGGGGAAGGGAACAGGGACCTCGAAGAACGGCTGAAGACGGCGGATGCCCGCCTGGGATCCGTGATTTCGGAACTGAAAACGATGTTGGAGCGTGGTGATGCCCCAGGTGACGGTACTGATCAACGGTCATGAGTATGACGTAGCTTGTGGCGAGGGACAGGAAAGACGCACGAGCGAACTTGCCAACTATGTTGACCGCAAGGTGAAGGAACTCGTCGGCCAGCTCGGCAATCTCGGTGATCAGCGGTTGCTGCTTCTGGCTTCGCTTCATCTTGTCGACGAACTCTGGGATTACCAGGAAGCCGGAGCCAGGGGGACGACGAAGGCGGTCGACGAGCGCAGGGCCGCTGCCATCGATACGCTGGCAGAGCGGATCGAGCGCATGGCCGAGCGCATCGAGGGCGGCACGTGACGACCGGTCGGGCTGGCCCTGCAACGGACCGCGCGTGAGGGTCCTAGGGCGACATCTCGAAAATCCTTCTATCCATCGGCCGGAGACCGGTTCTATAAGGGGACCGGGGCGGTTGTCTGCCCGGCAGGTTGTCACATCAATCCCCGGGGCCAATGCACATCATCCGGGAGCTGTCCCTGGCGGGGGTGTGCCCCCGTTATCACGGCGCCCACCTGCACACGCAGGCCACGGAGGAGTGCCCATGGAACAACGGCGCGGGTGGTGCCGCCCCTGATGGACGAAAAGGCGTTGCAGCGAAGGCGCTGCATTGAGGCGAGGAAGCTGCTTCATGCCTCTCTCGTCGATGCCGGCGAGAGAGCGTGCCGTCATTTCCTGTCAGCAATCGGATTTCCCGCTGGCGCCTCCGTATCCGCCTATGTTCCGGTCGGTTCGGAGTTCGATGTCCTGCCGCTCGCCATTGCGGCCCATGACAACGGACATGAGGTCGGCATGCCCGTTGTCGTGGCAAGGGACCGGCCCCTGGTTTTTAGGGCATGGATACCGGGCGACAGGCTGGAGCCCGGCGCCCGGAACATTCCGGTCCCGCCCGTCGACGCGGCGCCCGTGGTCCCGCGTCTCCTTCTTGTTCCGATGCTGGCGTTCGATTCGAGAGGGTATCGTCTGGGCTACGGTGGCGGATTCTATGACCGCACGCTCCAGAAGCTCAGACGCAGTGGCCAGCCGGTCACCGCGGTGGGTGTGTGCTATGCCGGCCTCGAGGTCGACGCGGTGCCCCGCCAGACCCATGATGCCCGCCTAGACTGGATCGTGACCGAGGAAGGTGCATGGCCGACCGGAGAGCCGGCATGACCGCCCCCGGGGGAGAGGAGAAATGACCGACAGCCCAGCGACGAGGATCGTCAGCGATTTCCCGTGCCATGTGAAGGAGATCGAGCATGTCTGGATTCCCATGGCCGACGGGGTGCGCCTGTCGGCGCGAATCTGGATGCCCGACGATGCCGAAGGCAATCCGGTGCCTGCAATCCTCGAATACATTCCCTACCGCAAGCGCGATCATACACGCACCGGGGATGACCCCCGCCACCACTACTGGGCCGGGCACGGATATGCCTGTGTGAGGCTCGACATTCGCGGCACCGGCGAGTCGGAAGGCCTCATCGCGGATGAATATGCCCGCCAGGAACAGGACGATGCCCTGGAAGCGATTGCCTGGATTGCCGCCCAGCCCTGGTGCAGCGGCCGTGTCGGCATGACGGGCATCTCGTGGGGCGGCTTCAACAGCCTGCAGGTGGCGGCGCGCCGGCCACCGGCCCTGAAGGCGATCATCACCCACTGTTCGACCGATGACCGCTACAGCGACGATGTGCACTACATGGGTGGGTGTTTGCTGCTCGAGAATTTCTTCTGGGGTTCGGCCTACCTGATGCTCATGGCGCGTTCCGGCGATCCGTTGATCCAGGGGGAGCGATGGCGGGGTCAGTGGCTGGAGAGATTGGAGAACCAGCAGCCCGTTGCCGCCAGCATCTGGCTTGCCCACCAGCGACGGGATGCCTACTGGAAACACGGATCGGTCTGCGAGAACTGGTCGGACATCGACTGTGCGGTCTATGCCGTGGGCGGCTGGAACGACGGTTACTCGAACGCCGTGCCGCGCATGCTCGACAATCTTGACTGTCCGGCCAGGGGACTCATCGGCCCGTGGGGCCACAAGTACCCCCACGACGCCATTCCGGGCCCCTCCATCGGATTCCTTCAACATGGTCTGCGCTGGTGGGACCACTGGCTGAAAGACAAGGATCCGGGTCTCGCTGGCGAACCTCAACTGACCGTCTGGCTCGACGAGTTCCAGTCGCCGGGCGCCTGTCTGGCGCAGTCGAAGGGACGCTGGGTGAGCGAGGCCGTCTGGCCATCGCACGAGTCCGCCACCCACACGCTCTTCCTCAATGCCGAAGGTCTGGCGGTGGCAGCCGGTCCGCGAGTGACCATGGACCACCGGTCCCCTGAGACCGTCGGTGTTGCTGCCGGAAGCTGGTGTCCCTACGGGCTTGGCGGTTCCAGCCCCGACCTGCCGCTCGACCAGCGGGAGGACGATGCCGAGTCGCTCGTGTTTGACGGTGAACCCCTTGAGGAGCGCCTGGAGATCCTCGGGGCACCTGAACTCGTGCTCGAAGTCGCGGTGGATCGTCCCCAAGCAATGGTGGTGGTGCGGATCAACGACGTCGCGCCGACCGGAGAATCCATGCGCGTGACATGGGGGGTGCTCAATCTCTCGCACGCCCACGGCCACGAGGAACCATCGTCGATGACACCGGGAGAAACGGTGACGATCCGCCTGAAACTGAACGACTGCGCCCACGCCTTTGTTGCGGGACATCGGATTCGTGTCGCCATCTCGACGAACTACTTTCCCGTCGTGTGGCCGGCGCCGGAAGCCTTCACCCTGTCCCTAGCCGGTGGCGCCGGGAGCAGGCTGATGCTGCCCGTCCGGCCCCTCGGGGGTGACCATGATCCGCGAGTTGAATTCGACGAACCCGAGATGGCGCCGCTTCCCGACATGACGGTCCTGGTGCCTCCCTCGTCGTCGAGGAGGATCGAGCGGGATGTCGCGAGCGGTGAACAGGTGATGCGTCTGGTGGAGGATGGTGGGGTCTGCCGCCTCGAGGCCATCGACATGGAATGTGCCGACGGCACTCGGTTCGAGTACCGAATCACCAAGGGTGACCCTCTTTCGGCAAGGGCTGTCTGGCACTGGTGGAGCCGCCGCAGCCGGGGCGACTGGGATGTCGGCGTCAGGGTGCGGATGGAAATCCGGTCGTCGGCAGACACCTGGCATGTGGCCAGCGATCTCGAGGCTTTCGAGGGAGACCGGCGGATCTTTTCCCGCTCATGGAATCACGACATTCCGAGAGATCATTGCTGAGCGGCAAGTCCGGCCAGCATGGTCTTCTCGACAGCTGTTGCCCTATCGAAGACCATCTTCTTCCAGGTGCCGGTGTCGGGATAGAAACAACGCCGGATCTCCGCCTTGATGGCACGGCCAAGATCCGAATCGGGGTTTCCGTGACTGTGGAGCCAGCAATCCGCCATCAGGGATTCAAGGACCTCGTCAAGAGGTGAGGTGCCGTACTCCAGGGTCGCCATGGTGAGACTGGCGTGATCGGCGGCCCTGGCGACTGCAAGGTTGTTGGTGCCGGTGAGCGGTGCGGAGACCGAACTGCCGTCACTGGTCGATGTCACGTCACCGTCACCGAACCAGTTGACCAGACGCCGGTGACCGGATTCGCCTGCCTCGTGATCCGAAATCAGTTCACCGACTCCAAAGGGACCCAGTCCGGTGTGGTAGTCGAGGAAAGCGACGTGGCGGGCGTGTGCAGCCTGCCGGCGGGCGGTGGAGGGCAGCAGCGTGGCCGCCCCCGCCGTAGAAGAGGCCTTGTGGCTGACTGTGCTGGCCGGCCGAAATGGCGCCCTGCAGGGCCATGTCTCCCAGGCGTTCGCGATAGCTCTCCATCGCCGCACGACAGGCCGCCCGCGATTCGGCAGTCCACGATGGCGGGCACAAGGCATCCTTGAGCTCCTCGTAGCCTTCGTTGGTGGTGTACGGCTGGTCATGATCGACATGATTGCGGTTGAGATCGATGTTCTCGTGGGTCACGCGGCGCAGCCAGGAGAAGCCAAAGGGGTTGATGGCGTGGATCAGGACAACGGCAACATCGTCATCCCGTTCGTCGTAGAGGCCTGAAGCAAGGGCCCCGGTCTGGACCCCCGATCCGCAGAAACCCTCGACGCCGTGGGTGGCCGACATGGTCATGAAGACCCGCCCGGCGTCATCGGGACCCAGGCGCGCGACATCCGTGGCCAGGACCTCGCCGTCCCGGCCTGTCCTGGGATGAAGGTGCTCGTCGACACGCGCGCCACACGACAGGCAGGCATCGAGAAAGCCCTGGCGGGCTTCACGATAGGTTGCGGAAAAGAATTGTTCAGGATGCATCGGCGGCCCCGGTACTGCTTTCACGAGGTCGCACGGTAGCACCCGCCCTTGCCGGCGATCACGCGTTTTCCCGCACGTGTTCGCTGACGCAGTCGATGGCCTGATCAAGTTTGAGCCGGGCGACTTCCACCCCTTCCGGAAAGGCGCTCACCATGCGCGACGGCAGGCGAGGATCGAGGAGCACGAAGACGCCACGATCATCCATGCGCCTGACGAGGCGACCGAAGGCCTGGCGCAATCTGAGCCTCGTAATGAGATCGTTCCACTGCAGGTCTCCGAATGCGGCGTGTCGTGCCTTGTGCAGCAGATCGGGTCGTGGCCATGGCACCCGGTCGAAGACGATAATGCGCAGGGAACGACCGGGAACATCGACGCCGTCTCGCACGGCATCGGTGCCGAGCAGACATGAATCCTCTTCGGCACGAAAGATATCCACGAGGGTTCCGGTATCCATGGCGTCGACGTGTTGCGCGTAGAGAGGTAGCCCTGCCTGCTGGAGGGGAAGGGCAATGCGCTGGTGGACACGTCTCAGGCGTCTGATGGCCGTGAAGATCCCGAGGCCACCTCCCCCGGAGGCCATGAAGAGATCGCGAAAGGCGATGCTGACTCTCACCTCGTCCTGGCGCGGTACGTCCGTGACCACGATCACACGGGTGAGTTCCGGATAGGCAAACGGTGAGGAGATGGCGGAACAGGCCGGTGGATCGGCGAGGTGGCGCAGACCGGTCCGCAGTCTGGCTGTGAGCCAGGAACCATCGCCCGTCTGCTGATGGTCACGCGCATCGCGCAGCGTCGCCGACGTGATGACGATACCATGGGCCTTCTTGGCAACGTTCTCGGCGAAGGGCAGGCCCGGATCGATCCAGTGACGGTGCATGCCCGTATCGAATTCGCGTCCGTCAATGCGATTGATCGACAGGCAGTCGTGGTACTCCGCAGGAGTCTCGGCACCCAGTGTCTCGAGCATGTGCCGCCACTCGGCGACGACGTCGACACCACGCAGACGAATACCACGCATCGTCGCTTCCATGCGCTGTTGAGTGTGTTCCTCGAGGCGGTCCTTCTGGCGGATCAGTTCCTCGCCCAGATGTCCGATGAGATCCGACAGGGGCCGCTCCAGGGCGCCCAGCGCTTCGTGAAGAGCGATGGCCGCTGCGAGGAGTGGTTCGGGAGGGCCATCGGCCAGGCACTCCAGACTGTAGCTGCCCTGGGCGTCACCGGTTCGATCCAGCACCTGGCGGCGCACCAGGAAGAAGAAGGTCTCGGCCTTTCCCGCCGGGGCGCCGGCAGTGAACCGGTCCAGCCAGCCCGGTGCGGGCAGGGCGGTCGCGGCGCGCGCGATATCGGCGATGAGCGCACGACCCTCATCACCGATGAGATCCCGCACCCTCTGCATGAGGCCGCGTGCCCGCGACTGGCGGCTTCCCGCCCCGAGCAGCCAGCGGCGCAGGTCCTCCGCCCCGCGGCGCGCGCGATATCGGCGATGAGCGCACGACCCTCATCCCCGATGAGATCCCGCCCCCTCTGCATGAGGCCGCGTGCCCGCGACTGGCGGCTTCCCGCCCCGAGCAGCCAGCGGCGCAGGTCCTCCGCCTCGCGGCAGGTGAGTTCGATGGCGAAGACCCTGTCGGCAGCGTCGAAGAGATGATGTCCCTCGTCGAAGATGTAACGCGTCGGGGCATGGGGATCGCCTTCGCCGCTGTGCCAGGCCTGCAGCAGGCTGAGCGCGTGGTTGGAAACGACAATGTCGGCATGGTGCGCCCGGCGCACGGACCCTTCGATAAAGCACTTCCGGAAATGATCGCAGGCGCTGTAGATGCACTCGCCGCGACGGTCCGCGAGGTCCATGGTTTGTCGGTAACCGAGCAGTTCGAGAAGCCAGCCGGGCAGGGAACCACCCTGCATGTCGCCGTCGGGGGTGGACTGTATCCAGCGTCCGATGAGGCCGAGACGAACCGTGTCGGCGAGAGAACCTCCACGGCGATTGACCGCGTCGGCGAAGTTGAGCAGGCACACATAGTTCTCGCGCCCCTTGCGTACCACGACACGTCGCCGCCTGGCCTCACCCTCGGGCATGAGCCGGTCGAGTTCCTGGTTGATCTGGCGTTGCAGGTTCCTGGTGTAGGTGCTGATCCACACGGTGCCACGGTTCCTTTCCGCCCACAGGCTGGCCGGTGCGATGTATCCAAGGGTCTTTCCCACGCCCGTGCCCGCCTCCGCCAGCACGGCGCCGACCGCACCCGGCTCCCTGCGCGGGGCGAAGCCGGGGATCAGCGATTGTGCATACCGGACCTGTTCGGGCCTGTCCTCGGCATCCACTCCAAGAAGTGACACCAGCCGCGACGCCACGTCATCCTGGCCGATGAAGTGGGTGAGTGGCGGTGGCCGCGGTTCCCTGTCCGACCACTCCCGGAGAGTGGACCAGACATCAAGACTGCCTTTCGCATCCGGCGCGAGGCCCAGTGCAGCAGCGACATCGCCCGCCCAGGGCCAGGCGCTGCCGATCATGGCGGCCGCAATGGCAGTCGCCTCGTCCTTCTGCGCGCGGTCGAACGCCGCCAGTTCGTTGAGCAGAAGGGTGGCGCACGTGCGCAGTGCCAACGCCTGATGAGCCATGTCGCGGGGCAGGCCGCCGCCGAGTGCCCGGGTCACGCCGAAGGGCGTGGGAACGACAAAGGAACCCGGGCGCACGAATGCGAGGACTTCCAGGATATCGAAGGCCGGCAGATGGCGGATTCCGGTACGCCCTCCGGTGGCCACGGCATGGCACAGGAGGGGCATGGCCCCGCGCTTCCACCTCCGGCCGGCCTCTTCGCGGTCGATCTCCTCGATGACTCCGTCAGCAGTCAGCCAGACGGCACTGGCAGCACCTGCCACAAGTGTCGGAGCCTCGGCCCAGGTCATGGTGCGATCAGTCACATGCGAGCTTGCCGCGGATGAGGGTGAGAGTTTCGCTGCGTCCGTAGAGGGCCATGAAACTGCCGAAACGCGGCCCGGAGGGCTGGCCAAGGAGAACCTCGTAGAGGGTTGCGAACCAGGTCCTCAGAGGCTCGAACCCATGATCCCGTCCGGTGGCATAGGTCTCGCTCTGGAAATCCTCCCCGGTTGCCGTATCGGGAAGCGTATCCAGGCGGCCGGCCAGGTCGGCAAGAGCTTCCCGCTCCTTCTCGTCTGGAATGCGGTAGTGCTTCTCCTTGCTCACCACATCCCGGTAGTAGTGGACGGCAAGACGCGCCAGACGGTCGAGCAGAGGGTGGGTTTCAGGGGAAGTTCCGGGAAGATAGCGGCTGATGAAGCCCCACAGGATGGCCTCGTCGGCGGCATTGCAGACGCTGGCGAGGTTGAGAAGCATGGCATAGGAGAGAGGCTGTTCCTCGACCGGTGGATCACCGGCGTGGATGTGCCATACCGGGTTGGCGAGGCGCTGATCATTGTCCTGCCGGTGGAAGAGTTCGAGATGCCGCGCATGATCGTCGACGTGACGCGGGATGACGTCGAAGTAGAGGCGCTTCGCCGTGCGCGGCTTGGTGTACATGAAGAGCGCAAGGCTTTCCGGAGTGCCGTAGCGCAGCCATTCATCGATGGTGAGGCCGTTGCCGCGGGACTTCGAGATCTTCTCGCCGTTCTGGTCAAGGAAGAGCTCGTAATTGAAACCTGCCGGTGGCGTGCCGCCCAGCGCCCGGCAGATGCGCCCCGAGATGGTCACCGAATCAATCAGATCCTTGCCGGCCATTTCGTAGTCGACGCTCAGGGCATGCCAGCGCATGCCCCAGTCCGGCTTCCAGTTGAGCTTGCAGTGTCCTCCCGTGACCGGAACTTGCGCCCTGGTCCCATCCTCATCCTCGAAGACGATCGTTCCCTTTCCGGGGTGGCGTTCGAGGAGAGGCACGTAGAGAACCCGGCCGCTGACCGGAGAGATCGGCAGGAAGGGCGAATAGGTCTTGCGGCGCTCTTCCCTCAGGGTCGGCAACATGATCTCCATGATGGCGTCGAACCGTTCGAGGACGCGCAGGAGGGCGTCGTCGAAGGTGCCGGAACGGTACATTTCGGAGGAACTCACGAACTCGTAGTCGAAACCGAAACGGTCGAGAAAGGACCTCAGCATCGCGTTGTTGTGGTCCCCGAAGCTCGCATGGCTGCTGTCGAAGGGATTGGGAATCCTCGTCAGCGGCTGGCCGATGTAGCGCGCCATCATCTCCTGTTGCGGGACATTGTCCGGCACCTTGCGCAAACCATCCATGTCATCGGAATAGGCGACCAGGCGCGTCGGCACGTCGCTGATCTGCGAGAAGGCATGGCGGACCATACTGGTGCGGACGACCTCGCCGAATGTGCCGATATGGGGCAGACCCGACGGCCCGTAGCCCGTCTCGAACAGCACATGGCCCTTCTTCGGGGCGCGGCCCCCCAGCCGTCCCAGGAGTTTCCGTGCCTCCTCGAATGGCCAGGCCCTGATGGCGCGGGCCCGTTCCTGTGACAGCTCCACCAAGAAGGGGGCCTCCCCGAAATGTGCCCGGAAACCTATGTCCGTATGCCGCCGTTCGCAAGGCAGGCGCCAAGGGCTCCAAACCGCCGCAGCGTTCGCCCGAATCAGGGCACCTCCGGTCAGCGTCGAGTCACCGGAGAACTGAATCACCTCAGGACCGTCTTGCGCTGCAGACGTCGGGCCCCGGCATCAACAGTTCGACCGATCAGCCTGTGCGCCCGGCCGTTGTCTCTCTTCGTGGCGGTCGACCCGAACACGATCGATTGACAGTCGAGGGCGAGGATGCGGGGAGACCGACGGCTGCGTCATGCACCAGCCCGCCGCGGACGTGATGCGCAGGCGCAGCTGTTCTTGAGATTGCAACGAAATCACGCAGGAAGAGAGCGGTGCTGAACGCCACGCGAACATCGTTCGTGACGTTCGCTGGCGATCGTCCGCACCTGTCGGAACAGCCGAAGTTGAGCCACTGGGGCAACTCAGCCGACAAGCCGTCGCAAGCAGTTTGAATGAACCAGGCCCACCAACCGCACCATCAACTGGAGGCGGGCTCCGGTGAGATGGCCGGCAGGCGGTGCCAATCGGCGAAAGAGATGTCGCGGCCCGGAAAGGCCGGTGAGCGGAAGGGCCATGTGGTGGTGATCCAGAGGTGGACCGCGGCGTAGAGCTCATCGTCGAGACCGCCGGAGAGTTCATCGGCCCGGACCCACATCGTCACCTTCGCGTCGTGGTCTCGCTTGAGTGTCGGCATGATGTAGACGCAGCCCAGGCATCGGCCCTCGTCGGGAGCCATCGCCGTATAGGCAAATGACGCGCGCAGGGTGAATTCCCGCTGGTGCCAGCCGAGATCGACGAGGTCATCCTCCAGCGTCAGGCCGGCGGGCCAGTCACCGCCACTCTCCCGGGAGTAGGTCGTGCGCAAGTGATCCACGCTCGACATGACGGCGTCGTAATCCCTGACGAGATCGTTCACCGTCAGCATGCGCAAGCGAAAGCGGGGATGTTCGAGCGTGGCTGGAACGTTGAAGTCATCAGGCACGAGACGCGGTCGATCATGCATGGTTCGAAGACCTCCTTACGGGCAACGCAGGGATGTGGCGCCAAGAAAGCGGCAAAGGCGCGAGAGTGCGGTGGCCAGCGCCTCACGCCGCCCCTTGCCCTCGACGACACCAGGTTCCCACCACAGGCCCTCGACCACCAGTTCACCGGTTGATCGATGATACTTCATCGAAGCACGCCCGGTCAGGCGATCCCCCTCGAGGATCGGCAGCACATAGTAGCCGTAGCGCCGCTGCGTCCTGGGAACGAAGGCTTCGAAACGATAGTCGAAGCCGAAAAGGCGCAGGGCACGGCGCCGGTCGCGCAGCACCGGATCGAAGGGGCTCAGGAACCGCATTGTCGAAGGGGGAGGGCTGAGTTGGGCGAGGGCGTCCTCGATATGGATCCATGCAAGAGAGCTCTTCGGAGCGGCGTTGGAGAATCCCTCAACCTCGATCGACATCAGACGGTGCCGGTTGGCGTCGACCCAATGCCTGACATCGTTCGGGGACACGGCATCCCAGAAGGCGGCGATCTCCCCTGGCGTTGCGGTGCCCAGGCGATCCAGCGCCGATGAACATGCCCAGTCGAGGTGTTCCCCGTTCGACACCTCCTGGTTGAGGACATCGCCGGGTATCACCCGCTCGGTGAGGTCATAGACCTTCTGGAAGTTCTGGCGCCGAACCACCTGGATGGTGCCCTTCCACCACAGATATTCCAGGGCGGCCTTGGCCGGCTTCCAGCCCCACCAGGGTTCGTTTCGTCCACCCGCCTCACGATCGAGTTCCCGTGACATTGTCGGTCCGTGCGCGGTGATCCGGTCGAGCACGCGTGCAATGACATGGGCGGGATCGTCACCAATGCGGTCCCGGAACCAGGCGCTGTTCTCGAGATTCGCCGCCATGCGGGCAAACCGAGGTTTCCAGTGGGCGAACCATCTGAGGGGAATGGCGCTGGCATCGTGGGTCCAGTGCTCGAAGAGACAGCGTTCGCTCTCCAGAAGAGCCGCCAGATGCTCCCTGCGATAGGTCCGGTTGCGCGAATGGAGTGTGAGATGGTGGGCACGTTCCACGGTGGAAATGCTGTCGAGCTGCACGAATCCCATGCGTTGGATCAACGACATCAGCCCCGGTTGGTCAAGACTCCGTCCGGGCGGTTCGCCAAGTCCCTGGCGTTGCAGAAGCAGACGACGCGCGGTCCGGGCATCAAGTGACAGACGGGCAGGCATGTCCGCATCATAGCGTGACGTGCCGTCACGGCATGTCTTGATTTTGCGATCCATCCGGATAGGTTCGCGGCCATGTCCAGTCCCCAACCCGGGATCCTCGACGGCATCCCGCCACATGCCCGATATCTGGAGTTCCACCGGCGTCCCGGTGACGTGCCGGTGGCCGTGGTGTTGCGTGATCTCGCGGGCATCAGCGTGGATCTCGGCGCAGTCATCGGTCTTGGCCCGGGTCTGCTCGCGGGCCTGGGTGCCACCATCCCCGGACACATGGCCTTTCCGGCACTCTCGGGCCCCGGGTGCGAGGTGCCGTCCACGCAGGCGGACCTGTGGGCATGGGTGAGAGGCGAGGATCCTGGCGAGGCTCTGCTGAACGCCCGTGCCATCGAACACGAGGTGGCGGATGCATTCGGGATCGAGCGCATGGTCGACGGTTTCCGCTATCGGGATGGCCGTGATCTCACCGGCTACGAGGATGGTACCGAGAACCCCAAGGGAGATGCCGCCGTTGCCGCGGCCTGCGGTGTCGGAGGCGAGAGCTTCGTTGCGGTGCAGCAGTGGATGCATGATCTCGACCTCTTCGACTCCCATCCGCCTGGCGTTCGGGATCGCATCATCGGTCGGCGCCTCGAAGACAACGAGGAACTTGCCGATGCTCCCCCCGCAGCCCATGTTTCCCGCACGGGACAGGAGAGTTTCGAACCCGAGGCCTTCCTGTTGCGCCGTTCGATGCCGTGGGCCGACATCACGGGGGAGGGGCTGATGTTCGTGTCGTTCTCCGCAACCGTCGATCCTTTCCTTGCCCAGATGCGGCGCATGGCGGGTCTTGACGACGGAGTCATCGATGCCCTCTTCGGCTTCACGCGTCCGATGACGGGGAGCCTGTTCTGGTGTCCGCCTGTGCGTGACGGCTGTCTCGTCCTGCCGGAGTTGCGCCCATGAGTGGGACCGTTCTTGGCGTCCTCGGAGGGAGTGGCGTCTACGACATAGACGGTCTCGAGGATGCCCGATGGGTGACGGTCGACACGCCCTGGGGAGCGCCTTCGGATCAATTGCTGCGGGGCAGGATTGACGGTCTTGAGGTGGTGTTTCTGCCGCGTCACGGCCGCGGCCATCATGTTTCGCCCACCGGCATCAACGCGCGCGCCAACATCGACGCCCTGAAACGAATGGGTGTCACCGATCTCGTCTCCGTGGCAGCGGTCGGTTCACTCCGCGAAGACCTCCCGCCCGGCACCTTCGTGGTGTGTGATCAGTACGTCGACCGGACGGTGAACCGTACGAGAAGTTTCTTCGGCGAGGGGTGTGTGGCCCATGTCTCGCTGGCCCACCCGACCTGTGAACGTCTGGCGGACCACGTGACGCGGGCCGGCAGGACGGCCGGCATCTCCATGGTCCGGGGCGGCACCTACATCTGCATCGAGGGGCCCCAGTTCTCGACGCTGGCCGAATCCCATCTCTTCAGGTCGTGGAGCATGGACGTCATCGGCATGACGGCCATGCCGGAGGCACGCCTCGCCCGTGAAGCGGAGCTCTGCTATCTCACCGTCGGCATGGTGACGGACTACGACTGCTGGCACGAAGACCATGATGCCGTCACCGTGGAACAGGTCATCGGCGTCCTGCTGGCCAATGCCGGGAATGCGAGGCGCCTGATAGGGGCCCTCGTGCCTCTGATGACCGGCATCGATCACCCATGCCCCCACCGCTGTGACCGGGCCCTTGACCATGCCCTCATCACCCGGCCGGAAGCCCGCGATGGTGAGGTCATCGCCAGGCTCGACGCGGTTGCCGGGCGTGTTCTCGGAGCCTGCTGATGGACCTTCGCCCTCTCATCCGCACCATCCCGGATTTTCCCCGCGAGGGGGTCATGTTCCGCGACATCACGACCCTCTTTGCCCATGGCGCCGGCTTTGCCCACGCGGTCGACCGCATGACGGCCCCCTTTACCGAATCCGCAATCGACGTGGTCGCTGCCATCGAGGCACGGGGGTTCATTCCAGGTGGCGCCGTCGCCCGCCAGCTGCAGGCAGCCTTTGTCGCCATACGCAAGAAGGGCAAGCTGCCCCGCCCGGCAATCGGCGAGGACTACGAGCTCGAGTACGGCATCGACCGGATCGAGATTCACCACGACGCCGTCAGGGAAGGTGCGCGGGTACTGGTGGTGGACGACCTCATCGCCACCGGAGGCACCGCGATGGCCGCCGTTCGCCTGCTGCGCCGCGCCAACGCCAACATTGTCGGCGCCAGCTTCGTGATCGATCTCCCGGCTCTCGGCGGCGCGGACCGCGTCCGGCAACTCGGCGTTCCCTGCCACTCTCTCGTCAGCTTCTGACGACGTTGTTTCGTCACCAACCGGCGGCATCACTGAAGGTAGCTGGTGGCGCCTGGCGGACAGCTCGACACACCGATCCCGTGCGCCCGCCAGACAGACCCAATGGGTTGTTCACAACGGAGAACAAAACGCTTCCGACCGGCAGAGATTCACGCCAAAGCGCACCTCAGGGCCAATATGCCGCAATACCCCGCCGGTCATCTTCGTCATCAGCGTCCAGACGAGTCGGGCTGTTCATTTCGCGATTGATCGTACTGCAAGAGGCTTCGTCGAGTTCGGTCCTCTTGAGGCCTCCTTCGTGGAGCTATCCGCCGATCTTGCGGCCGGCGGACCGATGGATGGGTCTCCCTCGGAGCGATGCTTCGCGGATGATACTCGTCAGGCTTTCTCCCGTCCCTCGAATCGTTCAAGCATCTCGCCCAGTGCGGTCAGCGGCACTACCTCTCCGTCCCGGCGGGACTGCCAGTCCGAGCCTCCATAGATGACTGCCCTGGCGGCAATTCGCGGCAGCGTTTTCGCTATCCGGTCGAACGAATTGAACCAGTCGGAGGCGACTGTCGCGCCGGATTTGATCTCGATGGCGTTCATGGCGTCGACGTTCTCACAGAGAAGGTCGCATTCGAGACCGCGGCTATCCCGGAAGAAGGACAGATTGGATCGGCGGCCCCGATTGAAACGGTGCTTGAGGACCTCCACCACGACTGCATTCTCGAACAGCGGTCCGCGAAGCGGATGGGTGCCCAACTGACCGGCATGTTCAATGCCGATGAGGTGGCTCGCCAGCCCGACATCGTAGAAGTAGAGCTTGGGTGTCTTGACCAGCCGCTTGCGGATGTTGGCATGAAACAGCGGGAGCCGGAACACGACATAGCTTGCTTCCAGGACGTTGAGCCAGTGGCCTGCCGTGGTGTGGGAGACGCCGGCATCCGCACCCAGGGGCGAGAGATTGGCCAGTTGCCCGACACGACCGGCGCACAGGCGGACAAACCGGCGGAAGTTTGCGAGGTTGCGGATCTCGCCGATCCGGCGCACGTCGCGCTCGACATAGGTCTAGAAATAGTCGCCGAGTGCCTGCCGGGGTTCGAGCTTCCGGTCGTGAATCCGGGGATAGAAGCCGGAATAGAGGATCTCGTCGATGCCCTCGCTGGCACCCGTCCGCCGGCGTTCGGCAAGCGAGAACGGCATCAGTCAAAGCAAAGCCGTACGCCCCGCAAGCGACTGGCTCATTGCATCGGAGAGTCGGAACTGCTCGCTCCCCGTCAGCACGAAGAGGCGGTTCCGCTTCGCCTCGTCCGCCAGGACCTGCAGGTAGGACAGGAGATCGGGGACACGCTGGATTTCATCCAGGATAGCGCCTTCGCCCAAACGGGCAAGAAAGCCCCTCGGGTCGGACGCGGCGAATTCCCGCTGATCGGGCGCTTCCATATTGACGTAGTCGAGATGCGGAAAGGCGGCACGGCAAAGCGTGGTCTTGCCGGACTGCCGTGGTCCGGTCACGGTGACGAAGGGGTGCAATCCGACCAGGCAGGGTGTGATCTCGCGCTCGATCATGGCGCATCACAAACTGTGAGTGGTGTAATTTGCAACTTCTACTTGCAAGTTACACCACAAGGCTCGGTTGCGGGCAGCTGCCCATTCATCGGCCAGACATATGCAGTTCCGCCGCACAAGGTGGTCGCGTCGGACCTTCGCGTACCAATTGCAACGTGCGAGGGATGAAGCACCAGGCGTGGATTGTCCGGATCACGGTGAGGTCCGACCAGTCGAGCAGCGCGCCAACGGTCTCGCTGTTGACGGTGGTGTCCTTGTGATGAAGGGCAGCCTTCCCCACCAAGTAGCTTCCAACGTCCATCAGGCACTGCGAGTGGCTCACCAGCGGTTATCGTGAAGGCGCTCCCCCGGGGCTGCCCTCGGTCGGGGCGCCACCATCCAGCGGCCGGATCGGCTCGAACGCTTGGGCGTCGATCCTGCGGGGCGCGTGGACGGATCGCGACACGCTCATTGGCCCAAATGTCGTTCTGTGAGCATCAGGACATGGAGCCCAAGTGCGACACCGGAAAGCGCCACCAGAGCGAGGCCGAGCGCGCGCCTTGCGCGCACCGCATTACCGCCTCGAAGGCATCCTCGCCGCACATGGTCGGGCCGCCGTCGAGCCCGAACCCATGGTCAAGTGCTACCGTCCGCGCGCCTGGCAGTCTCTGGCGCGCGACCCGGACGATGCCTGTCCTGCGGATGAACGAGAATTGGATGCGTAGGCGAAGTCGCAAGCCCCGTTGCACCGTGGGTCCCCAAGTCTTGACACAGGCTCCCTTAGTGTTGATACCATATACCCGTATTTCTAGATATGGCTGTATAGAGATGAAAACCACGGTAGAGATTTCCGACGGCCTTGCCGAAGAAGTGAAGGCGTACATGGCGCGAGAAGGCGTGACCTTCCGTTCGGTGGTTGAACGCGGCTTGCGGGAAGTGTTGCGCGCAGGACGGGAAGCGAAACCGTTCAAGTTGCGGGATGCCAGCGTTGGCGGCCGGGGAGTGCAGGCGGCGTTGCGGGATGCCAGTTGGGAACGCATCCGAGACGCCGCATATGAAGGGCGGGGAAGTTGATTGCTGTCGACACGAACATCCTTGTCTATGCCCACCGGGCGGACTCGGACTGGCACACGGCTGCCCGTCTACGCATCGAGGTACTCGCCGAGGGTCGTGTGCGCTGGGGCTTGCCCTGGCCGTGCATCCACGAATTCATTGCCATTGTGACCCACCCGACGATCTATGACCCGCCGTCTTCAATAGCCGAAGCGCTTGGACAGGTGGATGCATGGCTCGAGTCTCCGGCCGTGGACATGTTGGCGGAAACCGGCACGCACTGGGCGGTCTTGAAAGAGCAACTTGCTATCGGACGTGTTCGGGGACCGATGGTCCACGATGCCCGGGTGGCCGCACTCTGCCTGACGCATGGCGTGATGGAACTCTGGACAGCCGATCGTGACTTCGGCCGCTTCCCGGGCCTCGCGGTTCGCAACCCTCTGCTTCAATGATGACGGACCGGGTCGGACAACTTCCCTGGTCGAGAAGGCGTTACGTTCTTGAAGAGACTTCCCCTCGGTTCACGATCGGCCGAACAGTGGAGTCACGCCGCTTCTGCCACCCGCATGAATTCCATTGTCATATCGCCTCCCGTCTCCGGCGAGTCAGGGTGATGACGGGGCCGCGCGACCGTCATCGACTCCGATATCTGTTGGACGATAGCGCATACGCGTGTCGTCCATTGGCGAGGTGGCAACTACCAGGTGACTTTTGCGGACACCCTTGGCAACACGAAGGAAATGGCCGGAGAGATCAGTCTGCGAGGAGGGTGTCGATCCAGAGGCGGGCGACGTCGAGGTAGAGGTCGATGTCGGCCCGGGTCATGGCGAAGGAGACCGTCGGACCGGCGGTGGCGGTGGCTTCCCAGATACCGCGGTTGGCCATGAAGATGCGCCGCGAGTCGGTGAGAGGGATGTCGGCGAGACGTGCCGCTTCGGCGCCGCTTCCGGGCTCCTCCCGGTGATAGAGCCAGCCGGCCCGGTTGTAGAGGCGTTGTGCCTTCCAACCGAGGTTCGCGTCATCGATGATCTTCTGGATGCCCCGGGCAAGATCGCCGCCGAGTTCGGAGGTCCGCTCGTAGGCTTCGCGGGTCATGACATGGTCGAGACAGGCGCGGGCGGCTGCGAAGGAGAGCGCATTGCCATAGAGCGTGCCGCCGACGGCGAGACCGCCGGCATCGCTGACAGGATCGAAGAGATGGCGGTCCATCAGTTCCGCCAGGTGTGATTCGAAACCATAGGCTCCGATCGGCACGCCTGCGGCGAAATTCTTTCCGATGACGACGATGTGCGGGTTGAGTTTCGCGTGGCGTGCCAGGCCGCCCCAGGCGAACATGTGGGTGTGGGTCTCGTCGGCAACGAGAAGGGTGCCGTGAGGTTCAGCAAGCTCACGCAGGTTTTCGAGAAATCCTTCACGGGGGAGGACCAGCCCGACATTGGTGAGCGCAGGCTCGACGACGAGGGCGGCAATCGTGCCGCCGGCCAGTTCCCGGCGAACGGCCTCGAGGTCGTTGTAGGGCACGATGGTGGTGTGCCGGCCATGATCGTGCGGCAGCCCCAGGGAGGAGACCGACGGTTCATCGTGGGAGTAGTCGGCGAGCGTCTCGTCGATGTGACCATGATAGCTGCCATCGAACATGAGGATTCCGTTGCGTCCCGTTGCAAGGCGCGCCAGGCGCAGGGCCTCGGTCATCGCCGACGAGGCAGAAAGCGTGAATTGCCAGTGGCCGAGGGCGAACCGGCTGGCAAGGTCCCCGGCAACCGCCACGGCGTCCTCGCATGGCATGAGGAACTGGGCCCCCGCCCTCATCTGCCGTGACACGGCCTCCACGACTCCGGGCGTGGCATATCCGGCCGTCGAGGAAAGGTCGGCCTGGTTGAAGTCGACGTAGCGGTGGCCGTCCACATCGGTGAACGTGGCGCCGCATCCCGATTCGACGAAGACCGGTTCATGATGCTGGAGTCCCCGCATCCATGCCATGGGGACACCTGACGGCATGAGTTCCCGCGCGCGCCGGACAAGGGCTGCCGACCGTGGTCGCGCTTCGTGAAACCGGGCGTTCTCGCGCCTGATGAGTTCGGCAACGGCGCAGGGCCGGATGCGGCGTTCAGACGTTGAAGCGGAAACAGAAGACATCGCCATCCATCACCCTGTAGTTGCGTCCCTCGCGGCGCATGAGTCCCCGTGACCGCGCATCCTGCTCACTGCCACACGCCACGAGATCATCATGGGTGATGGTCTCGGCGCAGATGAAGCCACGCTCCATGTCGCTGTGGACGGTTCCCGCTGCCTGCGCTGCCGTGGCGCCGTTCGTGATCGACCAGGCACGTGCCTCCTTCGGCCCCGTGGTGAAGAACGTGATGAGCCCAAGCATCTCGTGGGTGGCGCGGATGATGCGGTTCAGGCCGGGTTCTCCGAGACCGAGTTCCTCGAGAAAGGCCTCGCGCTCGCCTCTGCCGGGCAGGACGGCGAGTTCTGACTCCAGGGAGGCCGCGATGGCGACGGCACGGCTGCCGTTGCTGCGTGCATGGCGCTCCACTTCGCGGACGAGAGGATGGTCGTCCGTCATGGCGTCTTCGTCAACGTTGCACACGTAGAGGACCGGCCGCGAGGTCAGCAACTGCAGCATGGCGAATGCCCTCGCCTCGCCTCCAGAGAACTGAACGGACCGCGCCGGCCTGCCGGCGGCAAGAGCCTCGAGCGCGCGGTGCATGAGGGGCAGGATCTCCGCCGCCTCCCTGTCACCACCCGCAGCGCGCTTCGACGTTGCCTCGGTGCGGCGTTCCAGACTCTCCAGATCGGCCAGCATCAGCTCCGTTTCGATGGTCTCGATGTCACGCAGCGGATCGACAGCGCCATCAACGTGGGCGACATCGCCGCCTTCGAAGCAGCGGACAAGGTGGAGGATGGCATCGACTTCGCGGATGCTGGCGAGAAACCGGTTTCCCAGGCCCTCGCCGCGGCTCGCGCCCTTGACCAGGCCGGCAATGTCGACGAATTCGATGTGGTTGCGGACGGTTTTCGGAGCGTGGCTGACGGCGGCAAGGGTGACGAGACGCGTGTCGGGTACGCTGACGCGCCCGATGTTGGGCTCGATGGTCGAGAACGGAAAGTTGCCGACCTGGGCTGCAGCCGTTGACGTCAGGGCATTGAACAGCGTCGACTTGCCGACATTGGGCAGACCAACGATGCCACACCTAATGCCGGACATCGTCGTCACCGGGTTCCGGTTCGACCAGGAGGGCGACCCGGCTCTGGAACCTGTCATCCGCGCCTTCCGCGAGGAAAGGTACGGCATCGGCGATCGCATCGAGAATACCGTCGACGTGCTGGCGTTCCGATGCCGGAAAGTCCCTGAGGACGTGACCGATCACAAGGTCCCTGTGGCCTGGATGACCGACCCCGATCCTCACGCGCCGGTAGTCAGCGCCGATATGGGCGTGAATGCTCCTGATGCCGTTGTGCCCGGCATGGCCGCCTCCCTGCTTCACCCGCACCTTGCCGAGCGCCAGGTCAATCTCGTCATAGAGGATGACGATTCCGGATCCTGGCAACTGGAAGAAACGGACAACCTCACCGAGGGCCCGCCCGGAGTTGTTCATGTAGACGAGGGGCTTGAACAGCAGTGTCTTCAGTCCGCCGAGCCGACCTTCGGCGGCTTCGCCGTGGAACCGTTTCCGCCAGGCGCCAAATCCGTGTGCCGCCGCAATCCTGTCGACGGCCATGAACCCGACATTGTGGCGGTGGCGCGCGTACCGGGAACCGGGGTTGCCCAGCCCGGCGAGCAGCAACATGTCAGGATCGTGCAGAGTGACCGGCTCACGCTCCGGTATCGACGTCTCCCGCATCCACGTCTTCCTCGACGTCGTCCTCGTCCACCTCTTCATCCTCGTCTTCGACAAGGTCGGTCGCCACCGTCGGGGCGGCAATCGTGGCAATGGTGAAGTCCCGGTCGTCGATCGTCGGCGCGACTTCAGCCGGCAGGCTGACGGCGCTGATATGGACGCTGTCGCCGATGTCGAGTCCTGCCAGATCAATCTCGATGGTGTCGGGGATGGCGTTGGCCGGGCAGTGGCACTCGATTTCGTGACGCACGATGTTGAGCACGCCACCACGGCGCAGACCCTGGCAGTCCTCCTCGTTGAGGAAGGTGACAGGGATGTTGACCGTGATGGTCGAGTCTGCGGTGACCGCGAGAAAATCGACATGCAGGATGGTGTCGGTCACCGGATGGAGCTGCAGGTCGCGCGCCACCACATCGAGATTCCGGTCCGCCACCTTCAGGCGATACAGCGTGGAGAAAAACCCTGCGGTTCCGGCTTCCCGGGCGAGTACGTCGCGCGACACCGAGATGGAGATGTTCTCAAGGCTGGCGCCGTAGACCACACCCGGAATCAGACCATTGCGCCGCGCCTCGCGGGCGGCACCGGTTCCGGAACGACTGCGCAGTTCGGCTGCAATGGTGGCCTGATTGTCCATGTTCTCATACTCCGGGCAGGAACTTCACCTAGTCGAAAAGGCTCGACACCGAGCTTTCCTCACTGATTCTCTGAACGGCGCTGGCCATGAGCGGAGCCACGGTGATCACCCTCAGGGTCTGCGACGCAAGGATCTCCGGGGTCGGCTCGATCGAATCCGTGATCGTCATGCTGGCGATCTCCGATGCATCAATCCGCTCGACAGCACTTCCAGACAACACGCCGTGAACAATGTAGGCGTCGACCCCGCAAGCACCCGCCTCAAGCAACGCCGTTGCTGCGTTGCACAGTGTGCCACCCGAATCGACGATATCATCGACAATGATGCAACGTCGGCCACTGACGTCCCCGATGATGTTCAACACCTCGGATACACCGGCGCGCTCGCGGCGCTTATCGACGATTGCAAGGTCCGCGTCAAGCCGCTGGGCGATCTGGCGGGCGCGGAAGACACCGCCGACATCCGGAGAGACGATGGTCAGGTTACTGTCGCCGAGCATCGCGCGAATATCCGGCACGATACCGGGTGCGGCGTAGAGGTTGTCGACGGGAATGTCGAAGAATCCCTGGATCTGGCCGGCATGAAGGTCCAGCGTCAGGATGCGGTTGGAGCCGGCTTCGGTGAGGAGATTGGCCACGAGCTTGGCCGAGATCGGGGTGCGCGAACCAACCTTCCTGTCCTGGCGGCCGTATCCGAAGTAGGGGATGACGGCGGTGATGCGCCGGGCGGAGGCGCGGCGCAGGGCATCGATCGTGATCAGCAGTTCCATGACGTGGTCGTTTGCCGGATAGGAGGTCGACTGGATGACGAAGACATCCTCTCCACGCACGTTCTCGTGGATCTCGACAAACACCTCCATGTCGGCAAAGCGCCGGATGCTGGCGTTGGCAAGGCTGATGCCAAGACCGGAGGCCATGGCCTCGGCCATCGGCCGGTTGCTGTTGCCGGAAACAAGTTTCATGGAGCGTTCCGTACCCTCGAATGCCGGGCACTCATAGCAAAGGGCGTCCGGGGGTGTAAATCCTGTCGAGGGACATGCGGTCAGGCAAGGCGGATGACGGAGATCTGCCGGCCATAATCGGGTTCATGCCGGAGCACACTCCGGCGATAGCTGAAGAAGCGCTTGTCCTCGAGACAGGTGTCGCCGCCTGTCCAGGTGGCATGGCGGATGCCGCTTTGCCGAAGGCGACTGAGCACATAGGCAGGGAGATCAAAGTGGAAATGGCCCGACCGGCGGGCGGTGCGGAAGTACTGTTCGTTGCAGACGTCATCATCGGTGAATCTCTGGTGAAACTCAGGACCGACTTCATAGGACTCCAGGGCAATCGCCGGCCCCACCACGGCAACGATGCGCTCGTGCCGGGCGCCGATGGAGACCATGGCGGCAACCACGGCGTCGATGATTCCCCGTAACGCGCCTCCCCAGCCGGCGTGGGCCGCGCCGATGACACCGGCCTTGTCATCGGCCAGCAGCACGGGCGCACAATCAGCGGTCAGGATGCCGAGTCCCAGACCAGGCTCGCCGGTCACCATGCCGTCGGCCTTCGCTGTGCCCTCTGCTCCATCCCTGACGATGACGACGTCGGCACTGTGAACCTGGTAGAGCGTGACAAGGCAGGCCGGATCCAGGTCGAGGGCACGGGCGATGAGGGCGCGGTTCGCGGTCACGCACAGCCGGTCATCGCCGGAACCGCGACCGGCATTGAGCGAGGCATAGAGACCCTGACTGGTACCCCCGCTTCGGTCGAAGAACCCGTGACGCACGCCGGGGCGGCCGGTGAGCAGGGGGTCCGTGATCACCGGTCGAAACCCGCTGGCGGAACGGCTCCGGGGGGGAGCAGCGCCATCACGGCAAAGTCCTCTCCCATGGCGTCCGGCGATGTCAGCCGGTGCACCGCCTGATCGATGCCGTGCGCCGTTTCCGGCGTGGCGGAGTGCTTCAGGCGTTCGGCGCGCATGGCAATCCCCAAATCTTCCAGAAAGGCGCCCTGGGATCTTGGGCCAAGGACTTCCAGACCTTCCACAGTGGCAACTCTGCCGAGAGCGGCAAAATCCACTGCGGCGGCAAGATCCGCCTCGCCCGGGGTGGTCAGGCGGTCGGCGTACCGGTGATGCCGGACAGCCTGAAGGGTATCGCGCACCGGCATGCCGGGAGCCGTGAAGTCGACCACCAGCATGGCGCCACCCTCGGCCGTCAGCTTCCTGGCAAGGTCTCGCACGAGCCTGTCGCGGGCCGGTGAAATCTCGCACACGCGTCCTGTCGGCGCATCAGGCAGAGAAGCGGACAGGCCATTGGTATCCATGCCGAGAACGAATGCGATGGTGTCATCCTCGACCATGACCAGGCGCTCTCGCCAGCCAGCGGTGGTGCGCACGAACTGCCTGACCGGCAGGGCATCGAGAAACTCGTTGGCGATGATGAAGGCCGGCCCGCGGGACGGAAGCTCCTCGACGGCGGAACACCACAGGACGCCCCTGCCGGAAAGAGCCTCGCGTTGCCGGCCGGCAAGACGGGCGCTGGCCTCGACAAGCACGATGTCGAAGGGCTGAGGCCCGCCGGTAGCCGATTCGATGGCGCGCAGGGCATCGGCCATGAGCGTTCCGCTTCCAGGGCCGAGTTCCACGAGCATGGCAGGGTGCGGCGAACCCGCACCCTGCCATGCCGTGTAGCACCACAGGCCGAGCAGTTCGCCGAACATCTGGCTGATCTCCGGCGCGGTCACGAAATCTCCGGCAGCACCGAAGGGCTGCCTGCGGGCGTAGTAGCCGTGGTCGGGATCAAGCAGGGCGAGTTCCATGTAGCGCTCGACCGTGATCGGTCCGGCCTCGCCGATTCTCTGTACCAGGCCCGTCATGCGCGACGGCGGGTCATCACGAGGAGTGCGATGCCGGCCGCCGCCATGGGCAGGGACAACAGCTGTCCCATGGTCATGGTGCCGGCAACGAAACCAAGGTGACTGTCAGGTTCCCGGAACATCTCCGCTGCCGACCGGAACACCGCGTAGCCCGTGAGAAAGATGCCGGTCATCATGCCCGGCCTCTTGCGCCAGGCGGGCCGCATCCACGCGACCCTCATGATGACGAGAAGCACCAGCCCCTCCAGTGCCGCCTCGTAGAGTTGACTTGGATGACGCGGTGTTCCCGGGTCCGCCGGAAACAGGACGGCCCATGGCACTTCCGTGGCCCGGCCGTAGAGTTCACCGTTGACGAAGTTGGCAAGCCGTCCGAGCAGGAGGCCGATTGGCGCCACACACGCCAGGATGTCCGCAAGCGCCAGCAGCGGTGTCCCGTGGCGCCGCGCTTGGAACACCGCGGCGACGGCCACGCCGAGACAGCCCCCGTGGAAGGACATGCCTCCCTGCCACAGGGCGAACGCTTCCAGCGGGTGATCCAGGAACCATGCGGGCTGGTAGACCAGGACATAGCCAAGGCGTCCGCCGACGATGATGCCCAGCGTTGCCCAGAGCAGGAAGTCATCGACTGCGGCGCGCGGGATGGACCCGGGTGACGAGCGGGCCAGCACGATGGCATAGCGCCAGCCCAGCACGATTCCGGCGATGTAGGCAAGGGCATACCACCTGATGGCGAGGGGGCCGATCTCGATCAGGGTGGCATCGATGGCTGGAAAGGCGATGGCGAACATGGGCTTCACCCGGAGACATCAGAAGATAAGGGGCAGGTCGTGCTGCCGTCCACTGCCGGAAAATCTGGATTTTGCCGCCCGGATACGGCAACCATGGGATCAGACGGTCGCCTGGAGGTCCGCCATGCAGACAGACAACAGGATCCTCGACGACATGGCACGCGTTCTGTCGGGCGCGCTCAGCGTCGCCGGGGGTGCCAGGGCCGAGATGCGGCAGCGCGCTCGCCAGCATGCCGAACTGTTGCTGGCGCGCATGGACCTCGTGCGCCGCGAGGAATTCGAGGTGGTCCGTGACATGGCGGCCCTGGCGCGCGAGGAGAACGAGCAGCTCGCCCGGCGCATCGAGGAACTCGAGAGTGCCTTCAAACGCCGCAAACGGCGCACCTGAGGCGCCTGTCGCCGCCTTGCCAGCGTCACCGCAGTTTGGCAGTTTATCGGCAATTCCACCATCTCCTGACCTTTCGTTCTGGTAGGGCCTTCATGTGACCAGTCTCCAGGAACACCCCGGCAAGCCGGATCAGCATGCGCTCGATCCGGTCGAACGGTTCATTGCCTACCACGGCTGGACACACGAGCGGGTCAACGACAACGAACTGGCGGTCGAAATCGCCGGCCGCTGGTGTGTCTATCGCATCTGGTTCGGCTGGGAGGAGGAACTGGCGTGCATCATGATGTCATGCGCACTCGACATGCAGGTCCCGGAAGCCAGCATCAAGTCTGTTCATTCACTCCTTGCCTTCGTGAACGAACGCCTTTGGGTCGGTCATTTTGACGTGTTCACCGACGAGAGCGTGCCAACATTCCGCCAGGCAATTCTGCTCAACGGACAGGGGTATCCTACCGAGGAACTCCTGGGCGACGTGATCGACATCACCATTTCGGAGTGTGAACGGTTCTACCCCGCCTTCCAGTACGTGATCTGGCAGGGCAAGTCCGCCGAGGAGGCGGTCCAGGCGGCGATCATTGATCCCGTCGGCGAGGCCTGACCGGTGGTGTTGCCGGCACCGGTCCTGCTCCTCGGGTGCGGCAGGATGGGCAGTGCCATGCTTTCAGGCTGGATGAGCCGTGGCGTGGCTCCCGATACCATCCTCGTCGTCGAGCCCGACCCTGCGGCGGCCGGGGACGCGCACCGGCGCCATGGCGTCGAGGTTGCGAAGAGGGTGCCGCCGGGTCTGGGCCCGGCGGTGGTCGTCTTTGCCGTCAAGCCGCAGATCATGGAGGACGTCGCCGGATCCCTTGGGGATGCACTCGATCGGCACCCGCTCGTTGTTTCCATTGCCGCAGGCAAGACGCTCGCCTGGTTCGAACGGCATCTCGGACCGCACATTCCGGTGGTGCGCACAATGCCCAACACGCCGGCGGCCATCGGCAGGGGGATCACGGCCATGGTGGCGAACAGCCACGTGACGCTCGCATCGAGGGAAACGGCCACATCATTGTTGACCAGTATAGGGGAAACCGTCTGGCTGGACGACGAATCGCTCATGGATGCCGTGACGGCACTCTCGGGCGGTGGTCCGGCCTATGTCTTTCTGCTCATCGAGACCCTGACCCGTGCCGGTGTCGCAAATGGTCTTACTGAGGCGGTCGCTTCCAGGCTGGCCCTCCACACGGTCGCCGGAGCGGGTGAACTGGCCCTGCAGGCGGACGAGACTCCGGCCGAATTGCGGCGCAATGTCTCGAGTCCTGGCGGGACAACACTTGAAGCCCTCGCCGTTCTCATGGCCGAAGACGGCATGCAGCCGTTGTTTGACCGCGCCGTCGGTGCGGCAACCCGCCGTTCCAGGGAGCTCGGCCGGCAGTGACGCGGCGGTTCAGATTTGCCACCACAGGGATGGCGGTCTACTCTCGATGGAGCCGCAAGCGGGAAGGAGAATGGCCAGGAAAGCGGACGTTTCCGATGTGGTCCTCGATGCCGCCCTGGAATTGGCGGCGACGGCAGGCTGGCGCGATCTCACCATGCGTGATGTTGCCGAGGCAAGCGGTGTCACGCTGGCGGAACTCCACGCCGTCTACCCGACACGCAGTGCCATACTGAAGGCGTTTTCAGCCCGCATTGATGCCGCGGTGCTGGCCGGTGACACCGGAGATCTTGGCGATGAATCACCAAGAGACCGCCTGTTCGATGTCATCATGCGCCGGCTCGACGTGCTTTCGGCCCACCGCAAGGCGGCCTGGTCCATCATCCGTGCTTCACTGGGGAACCCGGGATCGGCCCTTCAGGGATTCTGTCTGACACAGGCCTCGATGCGATGGATGCTCGAGGCAGCAGGAATCGATGCCGGAGGCCCGGCCGGTGCCCTGCGGACGAAGGGTCTCATGCTTGTCTGGCTCGATGTCCTTCGCGTCTGGCAGTCCGATGAGAGCGAGGACATGGCGCGTACCATGGCCCATCTCGACAGGAGACTTGCCCTGGCCGAACGCCTGCAGAACTTCGCCTGGCGTGCGCCGAGGCCGGAACCCGAAGAGGCTGGTGCGTGAGCACGTCCGTCATTGGGTTCGACACATTTCTGGATGTCGATATGCGGGCGGGCACCGTGGTCCGTGCCGAACCCTTTCCCGAAGCCCGCAAACCGGCCCTCAAGCTGTGGATCAATTTCGGAGAGGACATCGGCACACGCAAGAGTTCGGCGCAGATCACCGAGCATTACACGGCCGATGATCTTGTCGGCCGTCAGGTCGTCGCCGTGGTCAACTTCGCGCCGCGACAGATCGGCCCCTTCATGTCGGAGGTCCTCACCCTGGGGTTTGCCGATGGCGACGGCGCCATCGTGCTCATCTCTCCTCACGGCAGCGTCCCCGACGGAGCCCGCCTCGGGTAGGGCGTGCTACAGCCAGCCCTTGGCCCGCAAGGCGGGTTGGAACGAGCGGCTTACCGGCACCTTGGCACCATTGCTGAGTTCCAGAAGTATGCGACCGTCACGCCGCACCACGCGACTGACGGCACTCCGCGCCACCCAGTGGGAACGATGGACCTGCATGCCGTCGAGGATCTCCACTTCGCGAAGGGCATCGCGGAAACGCAACAGTACGAGTTCGCTTCCCTCCGGGGTCGCCGCTTCGACGTAGTGATCCTGCATGTGAAGATGAAGCAGGTCCTCACCCAGGCGGGCCGGCAGGCGTGACAGGAAGGGCGCCCGGGCAGGCGGAGGAGGCGCGGCGTTCTCTTCGCGCCCCTGCAATGGCAGTTCGACGAGTCGCCAGGTGAGGAATGCCAACACAAGATGGACCACCACAACACAGCCGTAGAGCCATGTCAGCATGGTTGCCGAGGCGGTGGTTCCGGCAAGGCCCCATTCGAGAATCCACACGAGGCCGGTGCCTGGCAGGGCAGCGATCGCCGAGCCTGCTGCAATGCCGGCAAGGGCGGGCTTGCCTGCCTGCAGGAAGAGACGGATGGCGAAGGGAACGGTGGTCAGGGCAATCAACCAGTTGCCGGCAATCGCCATGGTCCAGTACACCACCAGGACCCCAGGCTCGAGGCGGGTGGCCGTGCCAAAGGGGCCAAGCCACGAGAAGAAAGCGATCGACAGCACCACGGCGACGAGATGGCGGCGCAGGCGCCGTGTCGATTCGCGTGACGCGAACGGCAACGTGACATTCATCGGCGAAGGATCCCTGCCTTTCACGCAATGGCGATTGAAACTCTGCAGGACCGTGCCGAAATGGCGTCGGCGTTTCAACCGACAGGAGACTATGCATCATGAAGCGACTGATGACACTCGCCGTTGCGATCCTCGGTTTCCACGCACCCGTTCTCGCGGGCGAACTGGCGATCGACGTGACCGGAATTCGTTCCGATGACGGGCGTGTTTTCCTGGCCTTGCATCAGGACCGTGCCGACGTCAGCTTCCCCGATGACCAGGGCGCTGTGGCAGGCGCCTGGATGAATGCGGTCGCGGGCACGCTCAGCCTGGTGTTCCCGGATCTTGCCGAGGGACACTATGCCGTTTCCGTCATGCATGACGAAAATGGCGATGGCGAACTCGATGCCAACCTGCTTGGGGTGCCGACGGAAGGCTACGGCTTCTCGAATGATGCCACCGGGTTCATGGGACCGCCCGACTTCTCCGATGCCTCCGTGGAGATTGGCGATGAGCCGTTCCACGCCGTCATCACGCTGCGTTACTGAAGCGGAGGCGATCATGCTCGACCGCAGATCCCTTCTGGCCATGACCGGAGCCGCTTCGCTTTTCGCCGGCCCGCTCCGTGCCTCGCGCAGGGAAGACTCCTTCGATGCCGCCCTTGCCGGGGACAGTCGCTTGCTGGGCTGGGCGTCGCCGCCCGTTGATTACTTCGAACCTCGGCCGCTGGAGATCGAGGGAACGTGGCCCGCGGACCTCCAGGGAATGTTCCGGCGCATCGGTCCGGCAGCTCATTGCCGCCACGGCCTGCGCTACCGTCACTGGTTCGATGCTGATGGGATGATCCAGGAGTTCCGTCTCGACGGGAGCGGTGTCACCCATCGGGGACGCATGCTCAAGACACCGAAACTCGCCTTCGAGGACAGGAAAGGAGAACGCCTGTTGCCTGCCTTCGCCACCCATCCCGAGGGGGCCCGTCCGGTGCGCCGCGCCGATGACATGAACACGGCCAACACGGCTCTTGTCGACCACCGGGGTGAACTGCTGGCGCTCTGGGAAGGTGGATCAGCGAGCATCATCGACCGGGAGTCCCTCTCCTGGGAGGCCTTCAAGTCATGGGGCGCAGGCCTCGAGGGGCTGCCGTTCACCGCTCACCCCAAGGTTGAGCCGGACGGAACGCTGTGGGCCTTCGGCCTCGCCTCCGTTCCCTACGGGGCGCTGGTGCTCTACCACATCCCGGGGAACGGCGCGGCCGTCCGGGCAGAGGTGATTCCGCTCGAGCAACCGGGATTCGTGCACGATTTCGTGGTCACGAGAGACTTTCTTGTCATCGTCATCCCGCCCTTTGTCCATGATCCGGAAGTCGCGGGCACCTTTCTCGACAGCCATGTATGGAAGCCTGAACTCGGCTCGCGCGTCCTCGTGGTGCGCAAGGATGATTTCTCCTCCAGGCGCTGGGTCCAGCTTCCGGCGGCTTTCGGCTTCCATCACGGCAACGGCTGGAACGAGGACGACGGGACCATCCACTTCGACTTCTTCCTCGCCGATGATCCCTCGCTTCTCGAGGACGCCTTCACGAAGGTGATGGACGGGCTTCTTGTCGAGGCGTCGGTTCCGCGCTTCACCAGGATCGTGCTCCACCCTGACGGTTCCTTTGCAATTGCCGGAGATGGGGGTGGCGGTGATTTTCCGACGATCAATCCGGCGAAGGTGTCGCGGCGTCACCGCTATCTCTACAACGTCTCCTCGACGTCAGGCACACCTGCCTGGTTGCCCGGAACGATCGAGAAACGGGACCTCGAGACGGGTCGCCTGGAGCGCTTCGATCCTGGTGAGGGAATCCAGGTCGAGGAACACCTGTTCATCCCCTTTCGGCATGCAACGAAGGAGGACGACGGTTGGCTCATCGGTTCCTTCCTCGACAGTTCGACGGCGAAGAGCGGAGTAGCGGTGTTCGATGCCAGGGGCGTGGCGGATGGTCCGCTGGCGCGGGCATGGCTGCCATTCCCCCTGCCGCTCGGATTTCACGGGCAATTCAGCCCTGTGTAACGTCCCGGGGCCGCCGCGTCACCGGTCAGTTGTTCGGCAGCGTGATCTGAACCCTGAGGCCGCCGAGAGGTGAACTGGCAAGAATGATGTCGCCGCCGTGGCCCCTGACGACGTCGCTGGCGATGGTGAGACCCAGACCTCCGCCTCCGAGATTGGGGTCACGGGAGGACTCCAGCCTGACGAAGGGCTGGAAGGCCTCCTGCCGGGAGGCTTCAGGGATACCCGGGCCATCATCGTCAAGGGTGATGATGATGGATCTGTCCGCGGAGCGTCCCTCCAGAACAGTCCGGTGTCCGTATCGGCACGCGTTGTCAACGACGTTGGTGAGACAGCGTTTCATGGCGCCCTGCCGGCCCGTGAACGGCAGGGGTTCCCTCACCCGGACCTCGACACTCGATGATGCCTCCGATGCCACCTCTTGGATCACCGCTGCGAGATCGAATGCCCCGGAAGCCTCCTCTCCCTGGCCTCTCGCAAAGGCGAGGTAGACATCGATCATGCGTTCCATTTCCTCGATGTCGCGTTTCAGGTTCGCCACCTCCTCGGTATCGCCGATGAAGGCGAGTTCCAGCTTCATGCGCGTCAGGGGGCTGCGCAGATCGTGGCTGACCGAGGCCAGCATGATTGTGCGCTGCTGGATCTGCCGTCGAATCCGTTCACGCATGGCAAGAAATGCATGGGCTGCCCGGCGCACCTCGGCCGCGCCGGAGGGTCTGAAATTGACGTCGATGATGCCGCGCCCGAACTGTTCGGCAGCCTTGGCGAGCCGGTTGATCGGGCGGATCTGCTGGCGCACGAAGTAGGCGGCGATGAGGGTCAGCGCCAGGGACGTACCCAGCATCCAGTAGATGAAGAGATCCGTTGTCCGGCTCTCCATCCGTTTCTTCGGAATGGTGATCACCAGCAGGCCTTCCGGCAACTCGATGCTGACGGTGGTGTGGGATGATCGGGTGGTGTCGATGGCAAATGGCATGGAAAGCGCACCGCCGAGCGCATGATCGAGATGCCGTTCGACCCGCGTCGGGCGTTTGGCGAGAACATGTCCGGGAAGTCTGTCACCGGGCAGGAAACGCGAGGAAAACTGGAAGAAGCTGTTGCCGAAGACGAGGGCCTCGTCGATATCGCGATTGGTGTACGTCCAGATCAGGGCGTTGATCTCGCCTGCCACGGCGGAGGTGAGATAGCGTGTGACGTTCTCCCAGTGCCTCTCATAGAAGACGATGGCGAGCACGATCTGGAGGATGACGATCGGCACCAGAACGATGAGCAGGGAGCGGATGAAGATGGACTTCGGGAGCCAGCGCTTCATGGCGTCACCACGTCACCACGTCACCAGGACGTAGCCCTTGCCACGAATCGTCCTGAGATACTGCGGCTCACCCGGGTTGTGCTCGATCTTGCGCCGCAGGCGGGACACCTGCACGTCGATCGAGCGTTCGGCGGTGGCGGTTTTCTGGGCCAGTCGGAAACGCGACAGCGTGACGCCGGGCGATCCGGCGAACACCCCGAGCAGTGACATTTCACTGTTGGTCAGCGGCACGCGGTGGCCATAACGGGAAAGTTCGAGACGGCCCCGGTCGAAGGTGAAGGGCCCGAAGGTGAGGACACCGGATTTTTCCGGGGGTGGCGGGACAAGACGAAGGGCGTTGCGCATGCGCAGGACGAGCTCACGAGGCTCGAACGGCTTGGAGAGATAGTCGTCCGCGCCGACTTCGAGTCCAGCCACGCGGTCATCGGCCATGTCGCGAGCGGTGAGCATGATGATCGGAACACCCGCAACGTGCCTGATGCGGCGGGTGAAACTCATGCCGTCCTCGCCGGGCATCATGACATCGACGATCAGGAGGTCGAAGACGAGCGACTTCAGCTTGGCCTCGGCATCGGCTGCGTTGCTCGCCGTGCTCACCAGGAACCCCTGGGCCATGAGATACTTCTGCAGGCGCGCCCGCAGGCGCTGGTCATCATCGACAACGAGGATGTGGGGACCGTCCGGGTTCATCACCCGCCATCATCGTCGATGATGCCGCCGAGCACGCGACGATATCCGGCGACCGCTTCAGGCCCCGCCTCCCGCCACGCCTTGGCTATACGGGCACGTTGGTCGGCCGTGAGTTGCGCCTCGAGCTCGATTCCCCGTTCGGTGAGGTAGAGGAGGCGCCTCCGTCGGTCTTCCCGGCAGTGCCGCTGCTCGACGAATCCCTTGGCCACGACCTTGCGGAGCACCCGCGCCAGACTCTGCTTGGTGATCTTCAGGATGGCGAGAAGATCCTTGACGGTCATTCCAGGATGACGGCCGACGAAGTAGATGACCCTGTGATGGGCACGTCCCAGACCATGTTCGGCGAGAATGGCGTCGGGCCTGGCCGTGAAATCGCGATAGGCGAAGTACAGCATCTCGATCCCTTCGCGCAGATCGGCGTCGCGCAGGAACAGGGGATTCGGTCCGCGTGTTATGTCAGCCATATTGACATATATGACGAACCGTTCTACCCGGACAAGGGGTTGCACGACTGGCGGCCGGAATTTCCCGAGTTATGAGGAGCCATGGCTGAACTCATCCCGTTCGATGACAGGGACGGCACAATCTGGTTCGACGGCAGGCTGATCGACTGGCGTGATGCCAGGGTCCATGTCCTGACCCACGGACTTCACTACGCGAGCAGCGTGTTCGAGGGCGAACGCTGCTATGGCGGCAGGATCTTTCACGCACGCGAGCATGGAGAGCGCCTTCTGCGCTCGGCCAACATCATGGGGTTCGACCTGCCGTATTCGATCGAGACACTGGAGGCAGCCCGCTACGAGGTGCTCCGCGCCAACGGAATTGTCGATGGCTACGTGCGGCCGGTGGCCTGGCGGGGCAGCGAGATGATGGGCGTGTCGGCCCAGCAGAACACCATTCATGTGGCGATCGCCGCGTGGGAATGGCCGAGCTACTTCTCCGAAGAGGCGCGCATGCGCGGCATCCGCCTCACCATTTCCGAATGGCGTCGGCCGGCCCCCGACACGGCACCGGTCCACGCCAAGGCCGCCGGTCTCTACATGATCTGCACGCTCGCCAAGCACAAGGCCGAGAGCGAGGGTTACGACGACGCGCTGATGTACGACTACCGCGGATTTCTGGCCGAAGCGACCGGCGCCAACCTGTTCCTGGTGGTCGATGACAAGATCCACACCCCGACGCCTGACTGTTTCCTCGACGGCATTACCCGCCGTTCGGTGATCGCTCTGGCGCGCCGTCAGGGCATCGAGGTCGTCGAACGCCACCTCACCGACGACGATCTGTCGCGGGCGACGGAGGTCTTCATCACGGGTACGGCTGCCGAGGTCACACCGGTCGGCCAGATCGGCGACCTGCATTTCCAGCCAGGCCGCATTTGCCGCGCTCTCATGCAGGACTTCAACGCCGAAGTCAGAAGTCCCTGACAGAATCTGCCCTTTCTCCGCGCAGCAGCAATTGACGCCCGTGCGTGCCGCTCACCTCCCTGACCAGGGGTCGAAGACCTCGACGCCGGCAACATTTCCCGTCACCACGTTCATTCCGTGGATGATCGCTGTCGCTGCAATCACACAAGGTAACTTTCGTTTCGCTTGCCTTCGGCAGGCGGTGCCGGAATACAACCTGGTGACGCTGAGAGGACCGGTTGGCGGCTGCCAAGGAGTGATGGCCGAGAGCCTCTTCACTAGACGCTGAAGCACCCGATAACAGCCAAGGAATTCATGATGGACCAGGCCGAAGTCGGGCACCGAGGGCAACGCACCCTGATACGCCGAAGGACACAGAATGAGCCGTCTGGAGTTCTTCCGTTCGCTCCGTCCAGGGTCAGATGTCCTTCTCGTGGATTCTCAGCAACGATGCCGCCCGGTCCAGGCCAAGGCGTTCGAGGGCGGCCAGATGATTGTTTGCGGACCGGGGCGGGTTGCGCAGAGCCGCCCGGTGACCGCGAACGGCGGCGAGCACGGTCTCGGCGTCGGTCTGGAACAGGTCGCAGATGAAGCTGTCCGGATGCTGTGCCGAGATGGCGTGAGCGGCAAGGCGACTGGCGGGGAAGTCACGCAGGTTACCGGTCACGATCACATCCGCTCCGCCCCTGATTGCCGAGGCCAGCACATGGCGGTCGTCGGGGTCCGGCAGGTCGAGCTCGGCGACAAGCGTCCGGTAATCCGTCACGACGGCACTGGGAAAGTGCTCGTCCATGGCCGCGCGGGTCCTGTCCAGCACACCGGGGGCGATGTCCGGGCGGTCGGTCAGAAGGCTGCTCATCCATTCCGCATGGATGTCGGCACTCCAAAGCGGCGCATAGAGATAGCGGTCGGCGAGACGCAGCAGCAGGTCGCGAAGGCCGGCCGGATAGAGGACATTGGCATCAAGCAACGCCGTCAGCGAGGCCATCGCCTATTGCAGGCCGAGTTCCTGGTCGTGAGCAGTCAGCTCATCGAGCGCCTCGCGGCGGCGTGATTCCGTCTTCCGGCGATAGGCAATGATATCCTCGACGCGGACACGACGGTGGGAACCGACCCTCCGGTACGATATCCGTCCCTCGTCGAGAAGCTGAACCAGGTGCGTCCGGGAAACCTGCAACAGCTCGGCGGCCTGCCGCGTCGTCAGTTCGGCGTGCAAGGGCGTCAACACGACTCCTCTTCCGTGCGCCATCTGGTCCAGGATCTCCCTGAGCAGCCGCATCGCTGGCGTCGGGATGTCCACGGTCTCGGCGCCGAAACGCGCGGAGACCGGCTTCGGCCCACCGATCAACCCGTCGAGTGTCCGACCCGCCCTGTCAGCGAGCGCCGCATCCCGATCGGTCGGAATGCCGCACACGGCGGCTATCTCGGTCTTCCCTGCCACTTGGGAGCCTCCGTCAATCGGGCAGAGAATAGGCTTCAGATGCCGCAAATGCAATAAGTAACGCAAATGACACTCTGTCGGAATCGTGCGACACTAACATGGAGGCCCAGTTTGGGAGATGTGTGCCCAGAAGTTGGATCAAATCCGGTGACCATATGATGATGGCTTTTGGCGTGATCACAGGCGGAAGGCCACAAGGGCGCCATTCGATACATGGGATGACCGACAAAGAGGAGCGTGTCCGTCCCTGACCGCGACGCCAGGGAGTATCGCGGCTGACGGCATGTGACACGCTATCACAGGGGCCCATGGCGCCGGATCGGGTCACTGCGTTACTTTTCGAGCTGTTCAACGGGTTGCCCCGGGAGCGAGGGTTACGACGACGCGCTGATGTACGACTACCGCGGATTTCTGGCCGAAGCGACCGGCGCCAACCTGTTCCTGGTGGTCGATGACAAGATCCACGCCCCGACGCCTGACTGTTTCCTCGACGGCATTACCCGTCGTTCGGTGATCGCTCTGGCGCGCCGTCAGGGCATCGAGGTCGTCGAACGCCACCTCACCGACGACGATCTGTCGCGGGCGACGGAGGTCTTCATCACGGGTACGGCTGCCGAGGTCACACCGGTCG
>MPMV01000099.1 GCA_002238685.1 bacterium EF100-94H03 bin56 | reverse complement strand
GAACTCAACCGGATGATCTCCGGCTGGGCGAACTACTTCACCCTGGGGCAGGTCTCACCGGCCTACAGCACCATCGACCGACACACGACCCGGCGGCTGCGACGGTGGCTCGGTCACAAGCACAAGATGAAGTCCGGACAGTATGTGCGCTTCCCGGACGCCAGACTGAGGAAGGACTTCGGTCTGATACATCTCGCGCCGCAGACAAAGGCCTTTCCGTGGGCGAAGGCATGAATCCCGACTGAGAGCCGGGTGCGGGAAAACCGCATGCCCGGTTCGACGAGCAGGGGTGTGGAAACGCGACCAGGGGAGCCGGACTGAGGACCGGAACGAAAGTGACGGGATCCCCGAAAGGGGTGGTACCACCGGACCCTAAAGTTGGCGCGCCAGCCCCTGACTCTACTCACGGATGGTGCGGCGTTTGCCGTGACCTCGCTCGAGAGACTGGACATTGCCGTGGTTCTTCCCCGTGCGCGTTTGTGCTGGACGGATTGGAGGATCATGTGATGTCGAAGAAGCGCAGGCGTCAGGAACGCTTTCAGGTTGTGAAGCCTGACTGTGCGGGCATTGATATTGGCAAGGACACTCACTACGTCGCGGTTCCCGGCGAGCGGTGTGATGATCCGGTGCGGTCGTTTATTTGGGTTCACCCGTGATCTGCACGAGATGTCGCAGTGGCTGCAGTCGTGCGGGGTGAGGACGGTGGCAATGGAGTCGACCTCGGTGTACTGAATTGCGGTCTTCGAGGTTCTCGATCGCACCGGCTTTGACGTTGTGCTGGTGTCGCCGCGGGCGACGAAGCAGATATCGGGCCGCAAGAGTGATGTTCTTGATTGCCAGTGGATCCAGCAGTTGAAGTCGTACGGTCTTCTTCGGGTGCGGTTGCCGTCGGGAGAAGAGATCCGGCTGGTCCGTGGCCCGCGTGCGCGGACGCTTCATCTTCGTTCTCCTGACGGAGGCGGCCTGCTCCTCCCCGACGACCCGCGCCAGTTCGGCCTGGAGATCGTCCTCCCGCCCGCGTCCGATAACGTCCTCGGCCCACACGTTGAACATCACCGCAATCCGCGCCTGGATATCGGCAAACAGCGACGGCGTGCCGTCGTCGCCCGCCAGCAGGGCGACGAGGTAGCCCGACGCCGTCTTGCCGGTGGCTTTCGCCTTCTCGCGAATCATCTCCCACGAACATGCGCCAGCCGGGCCGGATTCGCGGCAATTCTGGCGGGCAAGCAGCCCGCGTCGCATTTCGCCGACCGCCTTTGCTTCGTCATCACCGCTTCGCCCCCGTGCCCCGCATCGACACGGAGCGTGACCCGGAGGTCGCCATCGAGGGCTGCGAGCATCCTCATCAGCCGGTCGAGAGTGAACCGACCGAGATCCGCGTTGCGGACGCGCGAGAAGTCCGCCGCGGCGAAACGGGTCAGCGCACCCGCCTTTCGGACCGACAGCCCTCGTCTGTCCAGCACCGCGACGATTCGGGCCGCGAGGATCGCTTTGGCCTGCTTCAGGTCCGCGTCCGGATCGTCCAGATCGGGGAACACGTTGCCGCTGCCCTCGATGACTTCGAGGTCGCTCTCGCACATGCCTTCAACTCCCTTCTCAGTCGCGCGAGCCGGCTCCCGATCAGATCCAGCTCGGTTTTCGGCGTCCCCATCCCCGTCTTCGACTTCAGCCGGAATGCATGGATCGCCCAGCGCCGGCCCGCCAGTTCCGTCACATAGACCACCCGCCAAGCATCCGTCCGGTAGCGGACGGCGATCTCGATCACGCCCGACCCGAAGGCCTTCAGCGGCTTGGCGATGTCCGCCTTGCCGCCCTCGGTCGTGATCGTCAACGCCGTGGCGGCCCGGTCCCCCTACGGTCGCGGGGAACGCTTCGAACATCTTTCGCGCGGCCCTGATCCAACTGAGCGGCCTCGTGTCGTGACTCATGACGCATGTTGTTGCTGCTGACTACACCCGTCAACGCGGCGCACGCCGGCCGATGAGGGAGAAGACAGAGTCGAGCCGTCGTCAACGGCCGCGTGCCTCGCCGGTCGCCTTGCGGTACGGCCCACATGGACAGGTTGTCCCGGTCCATTGTCGGCAGTCTTTGCGAGATTCGGACACACCTGGGGACAGAACCTCGGACAGCACATCCATGTTCACTGCATCGTCACCGACGGCGGACTGAGCCCGGATCAGGACCGCTGGCTCACTCCGGCCCGAAAGGGCTTCCTGTTCCCCACAAGGGCCCTGTCGAAGGTCTTTCGTGGAAAGTACCTCGACTTCCTCGCCAGAGCTCGAAACAAGGCCGAACTGGGCTCCCTGCGCGACGACCACGCCTTCGGACGCCTGACAGCAGCGTTGAGGTCCAGGGACTGGGTGGTCTACACCAAGGCCCCGTTCAGAGACACCGGTCAGGTCCTCGGCTATCTCGGGCGCTACACCCACAAGACCGCAATCACCAACCACCGTCTCGTCGACTTCGACGGTGGGCACGTCCGCTTCCGCTGGCGAGACTACGCCGATGACAACAAGGTCAAGGTCATGCGGCTCGAGGCCGATGAGTTCATCCGCCGCTTCCTCCTGCATGTGCTGCCACGCGGCTTCACCCGGCTGCGCCACTGAGCGCAGGACGTTGGCGACGCGTTGCGGGACTACATCCTGGAGGCCCGGTCGCGCAGAGACGAGAGGAAGGTGTTTCTCCGCAGCAGGGCGCCGTACCTCCCTCTGGAACGCAGCAGCATCAGCGTTTCCATCGTCGGCCGCGCGATCAAGCGGACCGGCATCCGGGGCGTCGGCCCGGCATCGTCGCACCTGTTCAGGCATTCGGCGGCGACGAACCTGCTGCGCGACGGCGCCCCCCTGGAAGCCGTCGGTGCCCTGCTCAGACACAGCTCTCCCGACACCACCGCGATCTATGCTCGCGTCGATGTCCGGATGCTTCGCGAACTGGTGCAGCCCTGGCCGTTCGAGGGAGAAGCCCGATGACCATGACGGACCACGCGAAG
>MPMV01000035.1 GCA_002238685.1 bacterium EF100-94H03 bin56 | reverse complement strand
TGCGGTCGTTCGACGGAGTGGCGACCGAAGGGGTGAACATGACCGGGAGATACAGCTTGGCCGCGCGCCTGTTGCCCTGGATCATGGCCGTGGGTTTCGTCTGCACGGCGCTTGCCGCGCCGGCCGCGGAAGGCAAGCGGCTCACGACCGAGACGGAATTCCGGGAACTGGTCGTCGATCAGCAACTGACAGGCGACCGGATGATCTTGTGGTACACCGGCGACGGCAGGATGACGGGCAGTTCGCGTGGCAAGCGGATTGAGGGACAGTGGCGTTGGGTCGGCGCCAACCTGTGCCGGACGGCGACGTTGGGGGACGAGGACCTGGGCTACGACTGCCTGGCGTTCTTCGTCATCAACGACCTTGTGGTCGTCGTTCGCGGCGAGGGGAGCGGGAGGGCGTTTGCGCTCCGGTTGCCCTACAAGGGCAGTCAACCGGGCGACTCCGAAGAGTTTGCCTGTGTTAGCTGCTGACTGCCATGACGTGACCGGCCGCATGACGTTCGGAGGGCGCGGGCAAAGACCAGGGGTGTTGCCGTACCCGACCCGGCCGAGCGACCTGAAAGGCGCGATCCCGGAGACGCCGACGAAGGCGCTGTTCCACCGGACGGAGCCGCCACCCAAGGCTACTCTGGAAGCCATCGCCGCCGGGCATCCTGCCTCGAGGATCGACGAACACCTGCCCTGGGCGTTCATCCCCGCTCCGCGCTGATTCCACGCCGCCCGAGCGGCTCCTGAACCCTACTGAAGGCGACCCTTCGGGCCGTCGCGGCCGCGCGTCCTGCCTCGCCCTGTGACCTTCCTCACCTCGACGTGCAGGCTCCAGCTACCGCCTGCCGTTCAGTTGTTGACCGGCGCGCAGGTTGGATGCCGATGGGCACGGCAAGTTATTGACATAGCTTGATCCGGCGGGGTTAATGTTGGGTGCCGAACAACAGACAGGCCTTGCCGGCCCGGCTCGTGCTTCTGGCGGAAGATCACTTCCCGCTCGGGACCATTCTCGGCGCGCCAGACGCGGATCCGGCGCTCCAGAGTACGCCGCACCCCCGGGCCGGGCTCGGGGTGGCGGCGCAGCGGTTCTATCCCTTCAACGCCTTTCGATCCCTGCTCGGAATCTCTGGCGAGGTCACTGCCCCCACCTACGCCGAACTCTACGCAGGCGATTGGCAGCACCCCAAATATGGTGGGTGTGGGAGATAACCGGACAGGCACGGGCTACTCTTCTCCGCCAAAGCCGCTCCGCGGCAACGCCAGCAAGTGAATCACACATGGTCTTCTTTTGGAATCCTTTGTCTTGCACCGATCACTGGCCACGGGATGCGCGCCGATCAGTTATCATGCCAAATCCAATATCGGCGATGACATGTTCACCAACTTGGCCATGACCAACGCCGGGCTTCGGTCGCGCTCTGTTGGCCTTTGGGGTCCAGGCAAGCCCGGCGGCCAATGGATCTTCGTGTCTGAGCTCTTGGTCAACCACGCTCTCTTTGTCAAAACGACGTTCTACCGGCGAATCCCAAACACCGGATATGAGAGGCCTGGCACCGCCATCATGTGGCAAATCATGTCTTTCAAATCAACGATGGGCGAGGGCGCCACGGGGTCGAAATGGCAGACAGGCAATTGGACCTGCTGGTGCTGGAGTACCTCCGCGTCAATCCGGAGTTCGACTGAGTGCCCCGCCATCGAGCGCCCGTGGCGCGTGGTGAGAGAAGCGGGTCCGAAGGCTATGTTGGATACCCTCCACACGAAACGGCGTTCCACGGGCTTCTCTTCTCGGTCGCCAGACGCCCATTGCGGGTCGCACTGTCACGGGTGGTTCGCCGTCACCTCCTTCACCCCGGATCCACGGACAGGAGGCATTCGCGGTGTCGATAACAGCGCCAACGTGGAGTGGCTTCGCTCCCGACGCGCGCCTGAACACTCCGCGTCGTGCGTTCGGCGGTTGCATCTCCTGGCCTTTGTGTGCATTCCTATCAAGACGAGGGAGGACTGATGGCATGACAGGGGAGCACCGTCATGACGGACCGACCGGACCTTCTTCGCCCACGCGAACCCGCACAGAGCCTGGCGCAGGCTGACAGGGAGACGCTCGATGCGCTCGTCGCCGCGGTCGGCGAGTGCAAGTCCCTCATCGCCGGGCAGAACGAGGCGATGGAGCGCCGGCTGGAGGCTCTGCGGCCTTCCCTGGACGCGATCCCCGGCTTTGCGGTCCGGCTTGATGCCGCCGAGAAGGACGGGGCGGCACGCCACGCAAAGCTGGCGAACGCGGTGCGGGAGATGTCCGCGGCGGAGCAGACGGCAGGCCAACACCTGGAGGCCCTGCGGCCCTCCCTTGACGCAATTCCCGACCTTGCAGCCCGGATCGAGGCGGCGCGCGAGGAGGAGACAACGCGTCACGAGAATCTGACGGCAGCCGTACAGGAAATGTCGAAGGCCGTCGCCGGACTCGGCAAGCGCCTCGACAAGGCCGGCTCGGCGCACTTTGCGGACTTGCGTGCCGACCTCGACACCCTGCGCGGCACCGTCGAACAGAACGGCCAAATCCTCAAGGCCCACGAGCGCCAGCTCCTCGCCACCGTGGAGGGCCTCAAACGTCTGACGGAGTTGCTCGAGACGCTGGCGACGGCGGCGGTCGAAACCCGGAAACTTCAGGAGGCCCATGCCGGCCAGACGAAGGCGCTTGACGGGCTCGCCAGGGGAACGTCCTCGCTCGGCGGCCGGTTCAGGCGTGTGGAGCAGGCGCTGTCGCGGCACGGCAGGGATGTCCGTCTTCTCGCCATCTCCATTGCCCTCCTTGTCGGCGGTGCCATCGCCGCCCTCGTCATCGCCGGCATTGAGTCCGGGTGGTTTGCTGATCCTGCCGGTGCGTCGCTGCCGTGGCTGGAAGGGCTGGCGGCGCCGGAGTAGGCGGTCATGGTCGCGACGGTCCACGAGCTTGCGTCCTCGGCGACGGCGGTCAGCTACTACGAGAAGGACGGCTATTACGCCAAAGATGACCCGGAGCATCGCAAGGCGAGCTTCTGGCACGGCTCCGCGACAATAGCTCTGGGGCTGCGCGGCCACGTCGTGCCGTCGCGCTTCGAGTCGGTGCTGGATGGCCGGGTGCCGAAGAGCGACATCCGCCTGGGCCGCATCGTCGACGGCAAGCGCCAGCACCGGCCGGGCTGGGACATCACCTTCTCGGCGCCCAAGTCCGTCTCGCTCGAAGCCCTGGTGACGGGCGATGCCCGGGTGATCCGGGCGCACGACGAGGCGGTGCGGGCGACGCTTGACTGGATCGACCGGGACCTGCTTCAGACCCGGGGCTGGGATCCGGCAACGAAGCGGCGGCCCCGGGTGAAGGCCGACGGCTCAGTTGTGGCGGGCTTCCGCCATCTCACAAGCCGCGATCTCGATCCCCAGCTCCATACCCACTGCGTGCTGGCGAACATGACGCGCACGCCGGACGGCGCCTGGAAGAGCGTCGAGCCGACCCTGCTGAGGCGCAGCGAGAAGCTGATCGGCGCCCACTACCGCAACGAACTCGCCGCACGGCTGGAAGCGCTCGGTCTTGCCGTCACGCCGCGGATGATCGGTCCGGTGCCGGGGTTCGAGCTTGCGGGATACGGGCAGGATTTTCTGGACGCCTTCTCGGGGCGCCGCCGGGAGATCCTGGCCTACCTCGACAGGCACGGCCTTCCGCACACGAAGGAGGCGACGCAGAAGGCGACGCTCCATACCCGGCGGCGCAAGGTGGAGGCGGGTCTCGACGACCTGGTGCCGCAATGGCGCCAGCGCGCCCGGGACCTGGGCCTCACGCGTGACGGACTGGCCCTTCGCCCGCCCCGGCCCGTCGATCCGGCGACGGGGAGGGAGACGCCGGTCCCTGCGGTTCCCGGACCGGCGTTGACGAAGAACGAGAAGAGAAAGAGGCGGCGTGCGCCGGCACTTCCCGCGCTCGTTCCCGAGACCGGATCTGTCGACGCCGGCCTGCCCGGGCAGACCCCGCCGGCGCCGCGCGAGGTAGTGGCGGAACCGGAGACGGGCTGCCTCGAGGCGGTGGCCCGGGCCGTGGCCCACTTCGAGGAGCGGCGCACGGTCATCCCGGTGAGCGAGATCCGCGCCCTTGCCCTTGGCCATGCGCCGGGGCGCTATCGTCTGGCGGAAATCGATGAGGCGATCGAGCGGCTGGTGGCCGATCGCCACCTGAGAGAGGTTGCGGTGCGCGGACACGATCGCGCCTTCGTCACCGACCGGGCGGTCAAGGCCGAACGGCGGATCATCGGCGCCGTGCGCCGGGGCAAGGGGGAGACGGCCGCCCTGGTGGCTTCGGACGACGTCGAGGCCCGCACGAGAAGCACGACGCTGACGGCGGGCCAGAGGCGTGCCGTGCGGCTCATCCTCGGCGAGGGCGATGCCGTCACCGGCGTGCAGGGGCATGCGGGCTCTGGGAAGACCACCATGCTGCGCACGGTGGCGGATCTTCTGGGCAGGGAACAGATCACCGGGCTGGCGCCCTCTGCCGCCGCCGCACGGGTGCTGGCGAAGGAGACCGGGATCCGGACACGCACGCTGCAGTGGTTCCTGGTGCGCCACGAGGATCTTTCCGATCCGGTGCGGCTGGCGCGCTGCCGCGAGGAGTATGCGGGAAGCGTCCTGGCGGTCGACGAGGCCTCGATGATCGGCACGGTGCAGATGGAGAGGCTGCTGGCGGTCGCGGCGAAGCTCGCGATCCGCCGCGTGGTTCTGGTCGGCGACACCCGGCAGCTGAAGTCGATCACCGCGGGCGGTCCTTTCAGGCTGATGCAGAAGTCCGGCATGGCGACGGCGGTGATGGACGAGGTGCTGCGTCAGAAGGACCCGGATCTCAAGGTCGCCGTCTCCCATGCCCGGGAAGGCGAGGTTCGCGAGGCGGTGACGCGGCTCGACAACCGCGTCTTCGAGATGAAGGTGGAGGATCTGGGCGCCGAGGCGGCGCGGCGCTGGCTGGCGCTGCCGGTGGAAGAAAGGGCACGCACGGCCTTGCTGGCGCCCACCCACGCCATCCGCCGCGACATCAACGAGAGGGTGCGCGAGGGCCTGGCCGACGAGGGCCTGCTTCACGGCAGGACTCTCGTGATCGAGCGCCTCGTCGATCGCCGGTTCACCCGCGAACAGACTTCCCGGATCTCCAACTACGAGAAGGGCGATGTGATCGTCTTCCACCGCGACGCCTACGGCTGCAGGCGCGACGATGTGGCGACGGTGACAGGCTTCGAGGACGGCCAGGTGGTTCTCGATCTCGGCCACGGCCACGAGAGGCGCTTTCGTCCTTCGGGCAATGCCGCCCGCAACCTCGCGGTCTGCACGACGGCGGGAATCGAGGTCCGCGCCGGCGACCGGATCCGCTGGACGCGGAACAGGAAGGAACGGCCGGGTCGCTACCCGGTGCCGGCCTTGGTGAATGGCGAGGAGGCGCGCATTCTCGCCATCGAGTCCCGCCGTGTGAGGATTAAGGGCGACGACGGCACGGAGTTCTCCCTGTCTCGCGACGATTCCCAGCTGCGCCACCTCGACCATGCGTGGAGCTCGACGGTGCACGGCGCCCAGGGAAGAACGGCGCCCAAGGTGATCGCGGTTCTGGGCGCCGGCGGCATGGCCGAACAGGACCTCTTCTACGTCGAGGTGAGCCGTGCTTCGGAAGGGTTCTCGCTTCTCACCGACGACCGCGAGGCGTTGATCGAGAAGCTGGAGACGTCGTATGCCGTGCCCGACAGCGCGCTGGACGCGCTGGGCGAGGATCTGGATCTGCCGGTGGTGGACCCGGACGAGGCCGCGGCCCTCGTGGCCGACTGGGAGGCGCTCGTTCGCGAAACGGACGGTTCCGGCCAGCCGGCAGCATCGCTCGGGGCTTACGACGAGGTCATGGCGCGGGTGGCGTCCTTCGCCGCGATCGAGGATCTGCCCGACGATCTCAGAGCCTTCACTCGATCCTGCCTCGCCCGGCACGAGGCCGCGAGGGCTGCCGCCGAAGGCGTGCGCCGGCTGCTCGCCGACCTGCAGGACCACGCCAGGCGCTGGCCGGAACTCGTCTGGGCCGCCGACGCGGCCGAGACCGCCCAACTGAACGCATGGCGCGACAGGTGCGACGCTCTGATGGAGAGGGCGCGGACGCTCGACGGCTCCCGTCTGGCCGGCGTGGCGGACGGCGAAGCGGCCCTTGCAGCCTCGGTGAAGCGCCTGGAGGCGGTCTTCAGGCGAGACACGGCCGCCCGCTTCCTTGCCCGCGTGGAGGCGCTGCCCGAAGGCGCCCTCGACGATGCCGTGTCGTTCATGGAGCTCCCCGGCGGCAGCGCCATCGAACGCCTTGCGTGGGATATCGGCGACGGTGAGGACCTCGACGAGGCACAGGCCCGGGCGTTTCAGCGATGGCAGGACCTGTGGCGCCGCGAGCGCGACCTCGTCGACGACCTGCGGCAGCTGGCCATCGACCTGAGCGGCCTCGCGGCGAACCTCGCACTCATCGCCGACCTCGATCACGCCGCCGACGTCGATCCGCGGGATAGGGATGTCGTTCTCTGGATGAAGGACGCCGGCACTCTCCTTGCCGACGTGGCCGAGGCCCAGACCCCGGGCACGGCCGGGGCGCGTATCCTGGCGCTCGACAAGGACCTCGGCCGCGAGATTGCCGGGACGGCCGCCAGGGTCGAACGCGGCCTTGCGGCGTGTAAGGGCGCGACGCTGCTCTGGCGCCTGCGCGACGCCCTGAAGACAGCAATGGCACAATCCGTCCTTCCCGTCGATGCGCCGGACTGGCCCGCACTCGTCGGGGAGGTGCGCGCGGCCGTGGCGCGGGACGATCCGAACGCGCTCCGGGTGCTGGCCCTTGGGGCGTACCTGACGATGGACGAGCGCTGGCGCGGCGAGCGGGAGCGCACCGCCGCTTGTGTGCGGCACCTGCAGCATCTCGAGGAGGACCGTCCGCGTTACGGGACAACGAGCGACGCCGATGCCTGGGCCCTCAAATGCGAGGCCGTCGGAGAGGAGGCCGCTGCGCTGCGGCGCGACATCGACTCATCTGAACTCGACGCCCACCTTCGCAGCTGCCGTCTCGATCGTGAAGCGTTCGACCGCCTGTCGGGCGCCATCCCAGGGTGGCAGGCGACGGCCGACGCGCTTCGTTCCCTGGAGGCCTGGCAGGCCCGCGCCGCGGCTCTGCTGGGCGAAAAGACAGACGACCGCACGGCGTGGCGCGGCGAGGCGGCGGCCCTTCTCGCCGAAGGCCGGACGATGGCGGAATCCGCCGTCATGGGTTCGCCCGACATGGCAGGCGCCGGCCTTGCGATCGAGGAGGCGACCGGCGCCATCGATGCCGCACTGCTGGCCAACGAGGTGGCGGCATTGCGCGCGCTCGCGCGGGCCGTCAACCGCGAGGTGAAGGAGAAGGGCTGCATGGCGCTGGATGCCGCCCGGTTCCCGGAACTCGCCGCTGCGCTTGACCAGCTCGACGGGCGTGCGGGTCTCGATGACGATACCCGCGACCTCGTCGCCGGATGGCAGGCGCACAAGGCGCGCCGGGAGGAGGAACGCTCCCGCGTGGCCGGCGTCATCGGGGACCTGCGGCAACGCGGGGCCGCCCGGCCTCGCTTCGGTCTGGCGAGGGACCGCGCCGCATGGCGGCGCGCGACCGGCGCGTCGCTGGCCGCGGCCGAGGCTCTGAAGGCATCCCTCCCGACGGACCAGCTCGCCGCCCATCTCGCCGGTCTCGGCGGCGAGCCTGAACTGCTCGACCGTCTTGCCGCGTCCCTGGCCGAAGGCCGGCAAACGGCCGACGCCCTCGATGACCTCGACGCCTGGAAGACCCGCGTCGCGTCTGCGCTGGCCGCGAAAGCGGACGACCGCGAGGCGTGGCGCGGCGAGGTGACGGCCCTTCTCGATGACGGCCGGGCGATGGCGGGAACCGCCGTCATGCGCTCGCCCGGCATGGCCGGCGCCGGGCCTGCGATCGATGCGGCGCTCCGCGACATCGGCGCCGCACTGCTGGCCGACGAGGTGGCGGCGCTGCGCGCGCTCGCCCGCGAGGTCAAACGCGAGGTGAAGAAGAAGGGCGGCGTGGCGCTGGATGCCGCCCGGTTCCCGGAACTCGACGTGGCTCTGGATCGTCTCGACGGACGCGACGGCCTCGACGACGACACCCGCTCGTTCATTGCCAGGTGGCAGGATGCGATCTCGGGCCTGCAGCGCCGGCGCAACGAGGTGGCCGTCTTCTGGCGGCGCCTTGCCAGCCTCGACGATGCCATGGCGAACCATGAGCGCCAGGGAACGTCCCTCCCGGCGGCCCTGCGCCGCGAGGCCGCGGCCCTGTCGAAAGAGGACGGGACGGTCGTGAACCAGATGCCGGGCAAGGAGCGGGCCGCCCACATCCGCAGCGCCGGCGGCAAACCCGGCGACGTCGCCGCCTTCTTCTCGGGCCTGCCTCAGCGGCTGGAGGCCGACGACGCGATGCGCGACGAGGAGAACCGCCGGGATCACCTGGTGCGTCTCGGCCAGGCACGGCGACGGCTGCGCGCCGCGAGGACCGCGACGTCGGCGAGCCTTCCCTGGACACTCGCTGAGCCCCTGGTGCCGGGCGACCGGCTGGTGTGGCGCGACGGCGGCGGCGCCCGTGACGAGATCGTCATGGAGGCGTCCTACAGGCAGAACGACGGGCGGACCACGCTGCTCGTCACCGTGCCCGCCGCGGCGCCGCCTGGCGATGCCATCGAGCGCTCCCGCATCCGCGACGAGTTCGACCTCGTGCGTCTCGACGCTCAGGCCGGCATCCGCCGTCTCGTCTGGCCCGACGAGGGGTTGAGGGAGATGGAGATCGGGCGCCAGCACCCCTCCCCCGATCAGGAGTTCAGCCTGCGCTGCGAGGACCGCGTGGTCGAGGGAGACCATGTCCGCTGGGTCATGGAGTCCGAGGGCCTCCTCGACGATCGGCCCCAGGTCGAGGCCCGCGTCGAGCGCATCGAACCGACGCCGGGCAGGGGCGGCGGCGATGTCGCCGTCCTCACGGTGATCCGTTCATGGGGCCTCGAAGATCCGCCGGCTCCCGGCTCGGAAATCCGCCAGACCATGGCGGCGCTCACGGAGCGAAGCTGCCTCAGGCAGCGCCGGGACGACGAGGACGTCAGGGCCGCGAAACTCGCCGAGGCCGAAGAGAGGATCCGGGCGTACCGCCCGGGACCGTCCTGGGGCTTCCGGATGTAGGGCGCCGGCGATCAGGTCTCGCGCGACCACGAGAAGAGGTCGGGTCCGGTCTCCTCCTTCCCGGTCCGGGCCGGCGGTCTCGTTGTCGGTTTCTTCAGCGAGGCAACGAGGGTCCGGGCCTCATCCTCGCCGATCGTGGAGGAAAGCGCGTGAAGCAGGGCATCCTGCCTGCCTTTGGCCACCAGGTCCCGCGCCCAGACGTCGAACATCGTCGCGACGCGGACCTGGATGTCGGCGATGAGGGCAGGCGTGTCGCTGTCGCCGGCAAGGCCGCGACGAAGTTCCCGCAAACCCTCGACGATCGTGCGCTGTTCATCGCGGTTCATCACCAGCGGCGGGCCCGCCTGAGTGCCGGCAACGTCCCGCGCCGCAAGGGCCGTGAGGTAGGCTGCCTTCGACAGCCCGCGACGGTCGGCGTGCGCTCCCACCTTCTGCCATTCCTCGTCGGTCGCCGAGATCAGGAGTTGCCTCGACGGCGCCTTCGGTATTCTGCGGCGTCTGCGCCGCGCGGTCATGAGGTGCGCCTCATCAACGCCTCGACGCCGAAGAGGTTGAGGCCCTCATGGTCAGGAAGGCTCCCCTGGAGGACCCGGCAGACCTCCGCCAGGACGCGGACATGATCGATGATCTCCCGCTGTTCGTCAGGCGAGAGCACCAGATCGTGAATCTCCGGATCGTCGTCGAGGGCAAGGTCGAGGAGGTAGCCCGAGATCGTCTTGCCGGCGTTCGACGCCGCCTCGCGGATCATCGCCTGGTTCTCCGGCGAACAGCTGACGCAACGCTGGCGCTTGAGCTGGCGGGTCACTCGCTCGCCTCGCCGGCGCCCTTTGCCTTCCAGCGGTTGGCCGCTCCGGGATCGGTGAGATGCGCCAGGGCGCCCTCGCTCTCAAGCCAGTCGTCCACCGCCGCCCCGGCATTCTCCCAGGCGTCGCCGGCGCCGGAGTCCTGAAGCCGCCGCTCCTCGATCCAGGCCATGACGAGCATCTCGCGCACCGCCCGACGCATCACTTCGCGCGGCAGGGCGTCCGGCATGAGCGTGCGGTGAACGATGAAGCGGGAGAGTTCCATGCCGCCAGCCTGCGCCCTGCGGGCGATCATCTCCCACTCGGCATCCGTCGCCATGACGGCGCGCTGGCGGCGTTCGGGTATTCTGGTCATCGGCGTTCCTGTGGTCGTCTTGTGGTGCATAGAGTTTATGGCGGAGTGATATTAGTACGCCAATTATTCCTATGAGATATCATCGATCAGGTGCTGCGATCCTGGCATGTATGAATCTTATATATCGCCTGGATGACATGAGACCATTGTCTGCAGTGCACCTTCAAGCAAGAGAATTGTGGCGCCACGGCCTCCGGGATACTTCCCCAAGTGCAATAAGTCAATCATGTATAGTGCATATACTATTCAGAAAATGTCATCGGCATGACACTTGACGTTACCCGTAACATCATGTAAATACGTCCAGGAATGTGAGAGAGCGGCAGGTCTGACAGAGTTCGTATCGGTATTGGTTGCGCCATTAGGAGTTTACACCCGGGCGGCCATCAACCGATGATGTCTGCTTCAGTTCCAGATGATCAGGAACGATCGGAGACGCATGCCCTCAGGCATGACACAAACGGCGATGCAGGCGGTCGTGCCGCCGAGACCGGTTTCCTGCGCTTCATGTGTCGTGAAGACCACAACGAACCACAATTCGCGAGTCGTTCACAGACAGGCCCCCGACCGTTCAGAACCAGGAATCCTGGTGCGCATTGCTTGCCGGTCGGGCCGCGGGCTCGACGCAGCGAGGATCGTCGTTCGTCGCCTTGTTGACCCATGGGCTCACCGGATGAAGGGTCATCGCGCCCGCCGGCCAGGATTGAGGCGGCACCTCGTCGCCCGCAAGCCAGGAACCGAATGCCTCGGGCGGCAGGATGACCGGCATGCGATGGTGCACCGGCGACACGTCCGCATTGGCAGCCGTCGTCAGGATGGTGCAGGTCTCCAGCGCGTCGCCTGCCCCGAGTTCCGCCAGTGATCCCGTGAGTTCCAGGCCCGCCGGCACGCACCAGCGCTCCCACAGGCCCGCGAAGCAGAAGACGCCACCCTCCTTCATCCCGATCAGCCATGGCTGTCTCGCCTTCTTCTCGCCGGTCCACTCGTAGAACCCGTCAGCCGGGATCAAGCAGCGGCGCGACCGCCAGGCCGAGCGGAATGACGGCTTGGTCCTCGCCGTTTCAAGGCGCGCGTTGATCAACCGGTAGCCGATGTTGGGCTCCTTCGCCCATGAGGGAATGAGACCCCAGCGCATCATGGCGAGGCGTTGGCCGTCGTCTTCGGACCGCACGGTCGCGACCTGTTGTCCCGGCGCCACGTTGTAGCGCGGCGCCAGGTTCACCGCCGGACCAACGAGGTCGAGCAACTCGTGAAGCTCGCGCCAGGAGAAACGCTGTGTGAAGCGACCGCACATGCGGCGAGCTTGGCACAGCTGACCGAAGACCGCATCTCGAAGCGTGCGATGGGAGATGTTCAGGACCGCGGCATTGTGGAGCAGTTCTGGCTCCGCTGACGGCGGGGGCTACCTCTCCATCTCCCGATGTCGTTCGTTGCGCGGCTGCCCCGGTTTGGGATCACTGCCGGTCGAGGGACGGGGATGCCGCAACGAGACGCATGCCCTCAAGCATGACGCAACCGGCGAGGTAGGCGGTCATGCCGCCGATGTCGTGGGGTGGAGAGACCGTGTTGACATCGACGGCGACGATGTCAAGACCGGCCAGTGAGCGCAGGAAACCCAGTCCCTCAGCGGCGCTGAGACCTTCCCAGGTCGGCGTGGCGACACCGGGAGCGCAGGACGGATCGAAGACGTCCATGTCCCAGCACACGTAGACCTTGCGGCCGGCAAGGCGCTCCTGCAGCAGGGAGGCGGTGGCTTCGAGACCCTGTCGCCGCATCTCGACATCGGGAATGAGGTGATAGCCGATGTTTTTCGTGTGCTCGAACACACCCCCCATGAAGACCGGGCCACGGGCGCCGACGTGGAATGTGGACGCGGCGTCGATCAGGCCTTCCTCGGCGGCAATGGTGAACGTGGTGGCAGGCGAAATGCGATCCTGGCCGGTGACCGGATAGGCATCGGTATGGGCATCGACATGGATGACACAGAGGTCGTCGTGGACCCGCCGCCATGCGCGCAACTGTGGCAACGTGACGAGGCCGTCACCTCCCATCGTCAGGGTCGCCACACCCTCGCGGACAATCCGCCACACCGCTTCCTCCATGACCTCGAAGGAAGGTTCGGGCCGCCCTGGCGTCACCAGGGCATCGCCGCAGTCGATGACACCGAGTTCGCTCAGCGGGTTGGTGTCATCAAGAGGCGGATGATAGGGACGCACGAGTCCGGACTGCTCGCGAATGGACGCCGGTCCCAAACGGGATCCGATGCGTGTCGGATGAATGCCACAGTCAAAGGGCATGCCGACGATCGCCAGACGACAGCCGGCGAGATTCCAGGTGACAGGCGCATCCATGAAGCCGGCGGTGGGACGATAGACCCGGGAATCGAAAATCGACGTCACCATGACGGGTCCTTTCCTCCATGTTGGAGCATGTGCGGCAGATGTTCGCTCATCAGTCCCGGTGGCGCCATTCACGACCAGCCGGGTCCAAGGAGTCTTCCTGACCTGGTGCCGCGATACAACATTGCGCCGATACAGGCCGCCGCCCCCATGCGCCGGAGCCTGGTCCCGTTCCGGGCGGGCGGAACCATTCTCATCATCGCCAGAACGGAAACCGCCGCCTCGAAACCGGCTTTCCGGCAGACGTGGCGCCATCGCCGCCGTGTGGTTCCGTGCGCCCGAATTGTGCCGTCGCTTTCCCCAAGGGGAGGCCCTTCGTGTTCACCGGCCACCTTCACCATCCTTGCTGTCGAAGCATCACCGCGCCTTCGCCGCACTCATCACCGGATGCCGGAGTGATGCCATTGCAAGACGGCTGCGCGGCGGCCCCCTGCAGGGTCTCTCCCGGGATGTTCCGGAGGCCGATGCTGTCTTGATCCGGATGAACACGACGGGCCGGAGTGCCTGGTGCCGCCCTCGCATGCGAGCCCCCTCGACCTGTTCGACTGACCGGCGGGGCCATCACGGCTGGGCCATGGCGAGCACGTCTTCGGGTGTCAGGCCCGCTTCGCGCAACGACCGGACCGTGACCGAGCGGTCGCGCTTGGCATGACGCCGGCCGTCCTTTCCGACCAGCAGACGGTGATGATGATGGAGAGGTTCCTTCCAGCCCATGAGCCGACGGATCAGGCAGTGGACATGGGTGGCGGGAGCGAGGTCGCACCCCCGCGTGACGACCGTCACGCCCTGGACATGGTCGTCATGAGTGACGGCAAGGTGATAGCTGGTGGGAATGTCCTTGCGCGCCAGAACCGCGTCACCGGCTGCTCCCGGGTCGACCGGGACTGTCCTGCCATCGAACGTGCGCCATGCCAATGGGCCCGTCTCGTCCATTGCCCTGGCGACATCGAGCCGCCAGGCGTGATGGTCACCGGCCTCCATCCTCGCCTCGGCCTCGGCGGCGGCGAGCGTGCGACAGGTCCCGGGATAGATGAGGCCCAGCGGGCCATGGGGTGCCGCTGGCGCCAGTTCGACCTCCCGGCGGATCTGGCGGCGCGTGCAGAAACACGGGTAGACGAGCCGGCGCGCCCGCAGTTCTGCAAGGACCGAGGCATAGGCGGCAAGATGGTCCGACTGGCGCCGGACCTCGCCGTCCCAGTCAATTCCGAGCCAGGCGAGGTCCTCCAGGATGGCCTGTGCAAACGTGTCGCGACAGCGTGCCCGGTCGATATCCTCGATGCGCAGGAGAAACCGTCCCCTGTTCTCGCGAGCCAGACGCCAGCCCTCGAGAGCCGAGAAGACGTGGCCGATGTGCAGCAGCCCGGTGGGAGAGGGCGCGAAACGCGTGACGATGGCGGACATGGGCGGAACCTCTCTTCAACGATACAGCCTCCGCGTCTGCATGGAAGGTCTGGACAACGACGAGGGACAGGATCGATCCTGCGCGGGATGACCGAGCGCCCTGGGAGTTGACCGCCATGCCATTGTCAGGACCGGCCGTGCCGCCCCGGAGGGGGGAAACACGCCAGCTTGTCGTGCTGCTGCATGGCTGGGGCGCGAACGGCAATGACCTGATCGGTCTTGCCGGACCCTTGCAGACAACCCTTCCCCAGGCCCGGGTCAGCAGCCCCGACGCTCCCGACCCGTGTGAACAGAATCCGACCGGACGGCAATGGTACTCCCTGATGGAGCGGCGTCCCGAACGCGCACGACAGGGAATCGACCGGGCCAGCGACATGATCAACGCCTGGGTCGATTCGGAACTTGAACGTCTCGGTCTCGACGACCGGGCGCTTGCCTTTCTGGGATTCAGCCAGGGTTGCATGATGGCGCTCCATGTGGCGCTGCGTCGACCGCAACCGGTCGCTGCCGTGGCGGGCTTTTCCGGCATGCTGATCGAGGAAGAGAGTCTTGGCCGGGAGATCGTCGGCCGACCGCCGGTCTTCCTGTGTCACGGCGATGCCGACGAGGTTGTTCCCTTCGCCATGCTGCACAGCGCCGTAGACACGCTCGGCCGGCACGACGTACCCGTCCAGTGGCATGTCAGCCAGGGCACCGGACACGGCATCGATCCCGCATCCCTGGGATTCGCCGCCCTCTTCCTGAAGAACGCCTTCAGGAGAAGCTGACAGGTTCGCCACACGACTCCATTTCGGTTCATCCATGACGAACCGTCGGGCGTTCGGCCCGATCAGAGTATGCGCATTGGACCTCGATGTGTTTCCTCCAGACATTCACATTTGCATCATGAGAATCACCATCGACGTTCCGGATTCCGGACGTGAGGATGCAATCCGCTTCACAAACGCACGGACGAAGCGCGAGGCCCTGGTCAGCACCATTGCGGATTTCAACCGCCGCATGCGTATGGCCAAACCGGTCGACCATGCAGGAACGTGCGAGAATCTGGTGACCCCGGAGGACCTTCAGGCTCAGCGCCGTCGACGCTGAGCCCGTGATTGTGATCGACACATCAAGCTGGATCCACATGCTCCGGACGCATGGAGACCCGATCGTGCGGGAGCGCGTCAATGACGCACTCACCAACGGTCGCGCCTGCTGGTCAGCTCGAACTGTGGAACGGCGCCCGAGGAGAGCAGGAGCAAAAGGCGCTGCAGGAGTTTGCAAGGACGCTTGCCTACCTCGACGTGGACGACCCTGGACCATGGCCTGCGACATGGCGCGGCAAGCCAGGGCGGGCGGAGTAACGGTACTTGCCGCGGACATCCTGATCGCTGCCTGTGCCCGGTTTCGAGGGGGCCATTCTCGAGACATCGAAGAGCGACTTCGCACTCCTGGCAACAACCGGGCCCTGGCAACAACCTGGCGTTGACCGCCCAGGCTGCGTGAAGGGCAGCGCCCGACACTTCGAACTGCGTTGCGCAACGTCGGTGTACCGCGGACGATTTCACCACCCTCGGGTTCGCATGCCCGCCGAACTTGTGAGGAACCTCACCCCGACGAACGAACCGTTCTGCAAGGCACGGACTTCGCCCGGCCGCCGACAACGAAGACCCGGGACCCGGTATGATCCCATGTCAGCCCGGTCCCGAATTCGCCGGTGTCCGGCTACACGATGCCCGCTTTCCTGAGGCTCGAGATTTCATCCTCCGACTTGCCGAGCAGCGTCCGGAGGACGGTGTCGGTATGTTCGCCCAGAAGCGGTGGAGGCAACTGATAGCCGGGAGGCGAGCCCTCGAGGTTGACCGGACTGCGGACCAGGGGAACGGTGCCGGCGAGCGGGTGATCCATCTCGAACTTCATGCCACGCGCCTGGATGTGCGGGTCCTCGTAGACCTGCCGGAAATTGTTCACCACACCATAGGGAATACCCTCTCTCTCCAGGTGCTCGACCCACCAGGCACGGGGCCGGCGCTTCATCAGTTCGACGACCTTTTCCACCAGGAGTTCACGATGGCGGATGCGTGCCGGATTGGTGGCAAAGCGCTCGTCATCGGCCAGTTCCGGCGCTTCGGCCAGATCGCACCAGCGGCGAAACTGCGTATCGTTGCCGATGGCGATGATGATGGGATCGTCGGCCGTGTCGAACACCTGGTAGGGAAGCAGGTTCTGGTGGGCATTGCCGTAACGCTTCGGCGCGACACCTGTGGTGAGGTAGTTCATGTTCATGTTGGCCATGAGCGCCACGGCGCAGTCGGACAGCGCCATGTCGATGTACTGTCCCTCACCGGTCGCGTGTCGGTGATTGAGAGCGGCCAGAATGGCAATGGCGCTGTAGAGGCCGGTGGTCAGGTCGGTGATGGCGACACCCGCCTTTTGCGGGCCTCCACCCGGCAGGTCATCGCGCTCCCCGGTCACCGACATGAAACCGCACAGGCCCTGTATGACGAAGTCGTAGCCGGCCCGTGCCGCATAGGGGCCGGTCTGTCCGAAGCCCGTGATCGAACAGTAGATGAGTCCGGGGTTGAGGGAGCGAAGACCGGGATAGTCGAGGCCGTACTTCCCGAGACCGCCGACCTTGTAGTTCTCGATCAGGACGTCGGCCCTTGCGGCGAGTTCGCGGGCGATGGCCTTCCCCCGGGGTGTCGCGATGTTGAGCGTCAGGGACTGCTTGCCGCGGTTGGCCGCAAGGTAGTAGGCCGCCTCCGAGGTGTCGTCGCCGGCGCCGTCCTTCAGGTAGGGCGGTCCCCAGGCACGGGTGTCATCACCGGTTCCCGGCCTCTCGACCTTGATCACCGTCGCCCCCAGATCGGCGAGAATCTGGGTGCACCAGGGACCGGCGAGAATGCGCGAAAGGTCGAGAACCACAATGCCGTCGAGTGCCAGGGCCATCAGCCTCTTCCCCTTTTCGTTGCATGACCCGAAGTCGGGATCACGAAACTGATATGACGGATGGACAGAAATGAGTCCATGGCCCGCGGCAGGACGTCACCATCGTCACATCGCCCCAAGGGAACGGAAACCCGAGGGTTAACATCTCGCCGTCAGTCGCTATGATGCTCCCGAATGACGCCAATATTTTGGATTTCTCACCTCCGGAAATACAGCCAGTGGTATCGCTCCAGACATGTCCGGCTCTGGTCCTCAATGCGGACCACAAGCCGCTGAGCTACTTCCCGCTTTCGCTCTGGCCGTGGCAGGAGGCGGTCAAGGCGGTGTTTCTCGATCGCGTGGTGACCGTGAGTGCCTACGAGCACACGGTCCGCTCGCCTTCATTCGAGATGCGGCTTCCCAGCGTCATTGCCCTGCGCAGCTACATTCAGCTCAACAAGCGGCCGGCATTCACACGGTTCAACGTGTTCCTGCGCGACCGGTTCTCATGCCAGTACTGCGGGTTGCGCTTCGAGACCCGTGATCTCACTTTCGACCACGTGATCCCCCGCTCGCGGGGTGGTCGGACGTCCTGGAACAATGTCGTCACGGCCTGTCGGTCCTGCAACATGACGAAGGGCAACAGGATTTCGGGCGAGGCGCGGATGTTCCCTCTCGCCAGACCGGCTCCTCCGACGACCTCCCAACTGCGCCGCAACGGACAGTCCTTCCCGCCCAACTTTCTTCACGAACACTGGCGCGACTACCTCTACTGGGACAGCGAACTCGTCTCGGACTGACGCCATGACGTCCGGGCCTCGTGGTCCGGGAAACCCGGACCACATGTCACAGCCTGGTCGACAGGCGGATGGCGAGGCGTGTGCCGCGTCGGATGGCGCCGGTGAGAAGGGTGTGCGCGGGCGTCTCCCGGGCGCCGTGCTCCAGGGCGGTGTCGTGATGGGCCATCTCGTCCTGGCGGAACTCCTCGATGGTGGCCCTGAGGTCCGCCTCGTCGTCTCCCAGGCGCCGGGCCTGGCCGGCATAGTGCTCGCTGATGACACTCTCGACGGCCTCGGTGCAGGCCATGGCAGCGCGTGGCCCCAGGAGAGCGGAGCCGACGCCAAGCGCAAAGCCCGCCACATGCCACAACGGTGAGAGCACGGTCGGCCGGACCCGACGCGCGACGATCAGTTCATCGAAACGGTCGAGGTGTTTCTGTTCCTGTTCCGCCATGCGGCGAATGACCTTGCCGGTTCCGGTGCCACCGAGCACGGCCAGCTGCCCGTCATAGATCCGTTTTGCACCGAATTCTCCGGCATGGTCGACCCGGATCATGGCATCGACGGTGTCGCGCACCGTGCCGTCACCGGGCAGGAGTCCGTCGCGGGTGTGGCGTCTTGCCGTCATCTGCGTCCCCGCAACGACACCAGACTGCCGGTGATGGCGACCGTGGCCAGCATGAGGGAAACAATGGCGTTCCACCCGGCCATCGACACGCCTGCCATCGACCACGCGACCTCGTCGCACCGCACGACATCCATGGAGAGAAAGGAATCGACTGACATGTCCCCGAATTCCGGAATGCTGCACCCCGGCGACGCCACCCAGTGCCATTCAACCATGACGTGCCACGCAGCGATACCGGTTCCGGCGAGGAAGGTCAGGGCAAGGGCCGCCAGCATGATCGCGGCACGCTCCGGCGCCATGCAGACAACCGACACGGCGGCGACAGTGATGGATGCACCGTGGGCCCAGCGCTGGTCGATGCACAGGGGACAGGGCTCGAGCCCCGCCACATGCTGGAACCAGAAGGCGGTGGCAAGGCAGGCGGCACTGGCGAGGCCGAGCAGGCAGGCAAGCAGCCTGGGACGTTGCCATGCGACCATGGGAGAGAGGACGGTCATCGGATCCCGAGTATGAGGCCGCGGCCCGGATTCCTACAAGATCCACCTGATGGCGACGAAGCCGACAACCAGCGCGGCCAGCATCGCCAGACCCGCCAGGGTGAGATGGCGTTCCACGAGGCTGCGCACCGGAACCGCAAACCATGACAGCAGTGCCGCCTCGATGGCGAACCGCAGGCCGCGAGAAGCGGCGGAGGCGGCGACAAACACCCAGATGTCAAGGTGCATGGCGCCGGAAGCAATGGTCACCACCTTGTAGGGAATCGGGGTGAATCCGCCAGCAAAGACGATCCAGGCTCCCCACACGTTGTAGAGGGTGGCGTACTCCGCATAGGCCTCCGCGTAGCCGTAGAAATCGAGAACAGGCCAGGCAATGGTATCGTGGAGAAACAGCCCGATGGCGTAGCCCGTGACACCGCCCACGACGGTTCCGATTGTGGCGAGAAGGGCAAGGAACCATGCCCTGGAGGGCGTTGCGAACATCATCGGCAGGAGCAGGGCCTCCACGGGCACCGGGAAGAAGGAGGCCTCGGCGACGGCGAGCGCCAGCAGCCACCAGACCGCATGACGGCTGGCGGCAAGTTCCATGGTCCTGGCGTAGAGGCGCTCAAACATGTCGAGGAACCCACGATACCGTGTCACGGTTCACCGGCGTAGTGACCCGGCTCCGCCGAGGGGATAGGGTGAATCGAAGGGAGTGGAGGCAGGCATGGACGAAGTAAGGTCCCTCGAGCGTACGGCATCCACCGACGAGGCGATGGCCATTCTCGAGGAAGACGGTGCGGTCATCTTCCGCAATCTCGTCGATGACGACGTCATGGACCGGGTCAACGAGGAACTCGAACCTTACCTCGGCCGGGCTCACTTCGGTGAAGGCGACTTCTGGGGCCGCAAGACGCGGCGCGTGAGTTCGCTGATCGCCAAGTCCAAGACCTATGGGGAGGAACTCGCCACGGCGCCGCAGATTCTCGCGGTCATGGATCGCCTGTTGCTGCCCCGTTGCGAACGCTATCAGCTCCATGTGACCCAGGCGGTGAGAATCGCTCCTGGCGAGGGACGCCAGATCGTGCACCGCGACGATGGCCTCATACCCTTCCGCCATCCCGGACCCCAGTGCCTGTGCAACACCATGTGGGCGCTGTCTGACTTCACGGCCGACAACGGGGCCACCAATGTCATTCCCGGCAGTCACGTCTGGGACGACGACACCTACCCCGACGACGATTCCAGGTTCGCCTGCGCCGTGATGCCCAAAGGCTCGTGTCTCATTTATCTCGGTTCGGTGTACCACGGCGGCGGTCAGAATATCACCAACGACGAGCACCGCACCGGAGCGATCACCGGATACAGCCTCGGCTGGCTGCGCCAGGAAGAAAATCAGTATCTCGCTGTTCCACCCGCTGTGGCCCGCGGCCTGCGCGAAGATGTCCAGCACCTGATCGGCTACCATCTGCACGACATCTTCCTCGGCTGGGTCGAGGGGCAGGATCCCCATGTCGTGCTCGAGGACAGGTTCGCCGATGTCATGCCGGCCTCGCCGGAAGGCGGCGAGTACGTGGAGGATTCAAGTCTCTTCAAGACCGCGGTACTGGGAGAGCCGAGCCGACATTGACGGTCCTGAGACCTAGTTGCTGTTTCCAACTGTTGAGAGAACGCAGGGAAGTTGGGTCGCCGGACCACCCTGCGCCACGTTCCGATGCAAGGATGGTGGGACACTGCACGTGCGAAAGGCGACGCTGGCCGAGTCCGCTCAGCTGAAAATTCTCAACCGCGCTCGATCTCGATCCACAACCCGGCAAGGCCTCGAAGATGGTCGTCTGATTCACGCGGGCGTGCCATGACGGACACGAATGTAGTACCAGACAACTGAAATCCGCCTTCTCAAGTCATTGAAGATCAACGCCTCCCGAAAACGTCTGTTAGAATTGGGCCAACGCCCTTCGTTGCATATCGCTGGTTCCTTCCCTACGCTGGAGTCGCACTTCTCGTGAAATTCTGATGAACGCTATCCCTTCTGCGTATACAGACGGCCACATCAGAGCCGCAGCGATTGACAAGACTCTCGCTGATATCTACGTCCGACACACCCGGATCGGCGATCCCCCGATGGACGCCGCGATAGAGGATCTCGCCTCGTTGCCTCGGCCAGAGACGTCGCGGTTCATCAAGGCCGGCATGGATCAGGACGAATCCGTGCTTCGCGACGCGCCTCAATCCCTGCGCGACATCTTCGCCGAACCCGAACCCGACTGGCTCGACCACGACGCATTCTGGCCGGGCATCGGTGCCTTTCAGACCAATGTCGTCAATGTCTTCGCCGCGTTCGTCGCCGGCACGCTGATTGACGGCTTTTCGACGCTGATAAGCGAGTCCTTCGTCCAGACAGGTCGTATCTTCGATGATGGCGTCAGGCGACTGAGACAGAACAATCGCCATCAGGTTGAGATATTCTGGCCGGACGGGCTGCAACGGTACGGTGACGGCTGGAAGTTGTCGGTGCGTATCCGGTTCATTCATGCACAGGTCCGGCGCCTGCTGAGCCAATCTCCTGATTGGGATTTCATGGCCCACGGCACACCGATCAGTGCCGCCCACATGGGTTATTCCCTGGCCTGTTTCTCGGCACGAACGCTGAAACATGCGCAGACCCTGGGCGCCGAGTTCTCCGCACAGGAACGGGAGAGCTTTTGCGCCGTCTGGCGCTACGCCGGACATCTGATGGGCGTGCCCGCGGCGGTCCTCTACGCCGATGAGGCCGACGCTCTGCGGTGGTACGCCATCGGGTCGGTCTGCGAGCCGCCGCCCACCGCCAACGCGATTATCATGGCAAACGCGCTCATCAACTCCGCGCCTCTGGTCGCGGGGATCCAGGAACCGGCAGAGCGGGCGAAACTCGTCAAGACGACCATCTATCCTGTCTCCCGCCTTCTGGTCGGCAAGGAGCGCGCCGACGCGCTGAGACTGCCCACGGACGGCATGTTGAAACTACGGCTCGCGCTGCTTCGGTTTCGGTTGAACAACCTGCTCGGCCGTCTCGCGGAGAAGGCCACCGGAAGCGGCGGGAAAAACCTCATCACGGCCTTCGGCGCGTCGATGTACGACGATATGGGCCTGACCTACGACCTGCCCGACCATGCCCGAGCCGAGCAGTCCTCGCGTTGGTAGTCGTCAGCGCACTCGTGGACGCGTTCACGCCCTGCCTGCCGGTCCTGGCGCGGCGGCCGTGACGAAGGCCTCGGCCTCGGAGGTCGAGACCCTCGATGAGGATGCTGCCGGCGGAGTTCAGGGAAAGCCCGGATCAACTTCGCCCTTGCCAGCGTCGAGGAACAAATCCCCTTACGGTTCTTCTTGACCGGCCACCCCAACCCCGCCATTGATGACCCTCCTCAGGCCTCTGTGGCGGAACTGGTAGACGCGGCAGACTCAAAATCTGCTTTCCATCCGGAAGTGGGGGTTCGAGTCCCTCCAGAGGCACCATCACCCATCATCCGTCCGAGATCGAATGTGCGGTAGCCGTCGGTGGCAACCCTGTCACAGATTCGCCGGTAGGTGTCGAAGCCCCCGACATAGGGTGTGAACACCCTGGGCTTGCCCGGAATGTTGGCACCGACATACCAGGAGTTCGCCAGGGGGTAGAGAGTCGAGTCGCCAACAGCGATGGTGTGTTCGACCCAGGCGTCCTCCTCGTCCTGGGTCGCCTCGATCCGGTCGAAACCATGACGCCGCAGCCAGGCCAGACAGTCCGTGACCCACTCCACGTGCTGTTCGATGGCACTCATCATGTTGGTGAGAACGGAAGGGCTCTGCGGGCCGGTGATGGTGAACATGTTGGGAAACCCGGCTACCGTGAGACCGAGAAAGGTACGCGGACCGACCTCCCACTTGTCGCGCAGGCTGAGACCCTCCGTGCCACGGATGTCGATCCCCAGAAGGGGCCCCGTCATGGCATCGAATCCGGTGGCGAACACGAGGGCATCGACGTCGAAGGCTCTGCCTCCTTCGGTGACGAGGCCCGTTGGTGTGACGTGGCCGATCGGATCGTCGCTGATGTCAACGAGGGTGATGTTCTTCCGGTTGTACGTCTCGAAATAGTCGATCTCGACGCACAGACGCTTGGTGCCGAACGGGTGATCGGTCGGTGACAGCAGTCTGGCCGTCTCCGGATCGTTTACCCTCCGGCGTATCTTGTCATGGGCGAAGTCGACGAAGAGCCTGTTGACCTCCATGCTGGTGTTGACGTCATCGAAGGTCGAGAGAACGGTGAAACCGCCGATCTGCCAGCGTCGTTCCATTTCCGACTTGCGCAGGTTGTCGGAGACCTCCAGTCCGGGGCCGACGGCATCGTCACAGTTGTAGCCGCTGTGCGACCAGCGGGCGCCTTCCCGGAAGGCGGCGTAGTTCTTCTTGATCGCCCGCACCTCATCGGCATCGAGCGGACCGTTCCAGGCAGGCACCGCAAAATTCGGCGTACGCTGGAAGACGGTGAGATGGCGGGCCTCGCTGGCAATTCGCGGAATCGACTGGATCGCCGATGACCCGGTGCCGATGATGCCGACATCCAGACCTGAGAAATCGACCGGTTCGTGGGGCCACAGGCCGGTGTGATACCAGGGACCACTGAAGGAATCGAGACCGCGGAAGTCAGGGCGGCGCGGCACCGAAAGACACCCGAGCGCCATGATGCAGTAGTGGCCGCGAAGGTTCTCACCCGTGTCGGTTTCAAGGACCCAGGACCCGGAGTCCCCGTCCCACCAGGCCCGCGTCACCCGGGTGCCAAAGCGAATGTCGCGGCGGAGATCAAAACGGTCCGCCACGTGACCGGCGTATTCGAGTATCTCCGGCTGGGCCGAGTAGCGTTCCTTCCACTCCCACTCCTGTTGCAGATCCTCGTCGAAGGAATAGGAGTACTCCATGCTCTCGACATCGCAGCGGGCACCGGGATAGCGGTTCCAGTACCAGGTGCCGCCTACATCGTCGGCCGCCTCGATCACGACCGCCCGCAGCCCCAGACGCCGCAGGCTGTAGAGCATGTACATGCCCGAAAAACCGGCGCCCACGATGACGGCATCGTACGGGGCGGAGAATTGGTCCGACACGCAGCAAGTCTCCCGGTTGGTCTTCACTTGGGGCGTAGATCATGTGGATTACATACAGAACTTGACAAGCGCAACGCCTGATGCCGCCGTGTGAGCGACAGGCCGATGCCTGGCAGCGGTTCTTCAAGGGCCAGAGCGGCCGTCCCCGCTTCAAGCGGCGAGGTAGTGATTCCGTCGTCATTCCCGGCAACGTGCGCATTCGGGACGGACGCCTGTGGTTTCCTCGCCTCGGCTGGATGACACTGCGCCGCCGGGGCGCAAACCCGTACCCTGACGGCGTTCCCAAGTCGGTGGCGATCAAACGGGTCTGCGGGACCTGGCATGCGGTGGTCTGCTACGAGGTCGCGGTGCCCGCACGCAGCGACGACGGCGAGGTGGTCGGCGTCGACATGAACGTGCGGCAGGTCACGACCAGTGATCGCGAGGTCTTCCATGCGCCGGACACCCGGCGCCTTGAAGCCCGCAAGAAGCGGTATGCCCGTCGGCTGGCGCGCCAGAGGCGTGGCTCCCGCCGGCGCCAGCGGACCCGCGCCCGGCTTGCCGGAACGCAGCGGCGCATCACCATGGCCCGCCGGAACTGGCAGCATCATGTCTCCCGGCGCATCGCCCGGAGCGCCGGAACCGTCGTGATCGAGGATCTCAAGACGCGGAACATGACGGCATCGGCGAAGGGCACGGTGCAGGCGCCGGGGACAAACGTCCGGCAGAAGGCGGGCCTCAACCGGGAGGCCCTCGGGACCGGCTGGGGTGGTCTGCGGCAGATGCTCGGCTACAAGGCCTTGCGTGGGGTTGCGGTCAATCCGGCCCATACCAGTCAGACCTGTGCGGCCTGCGGCAGCGTCGATGCGGCGAACCGGCCTTCGCAGGCGATCTTTTCATGCGTGGCCTGTGGTCACGCGGACAATGCGGACCTGAACGCGGCCCGCAACATCAGGCGTCGGGGACTGGCGCATCTGCACGAGGAGGGGCGTTCGCATCCAGCGACCCCGATGAGCCGTGAAATGGATCGGAGCAGGGCAGCATGAACTGTCAAGCTCTCGATACAAGTCCCATCATCACAGATGCCGGTGAAGGAGCAAGTGCGTTCCACGGAGCCCGGTCACGGCATACCATGAGGATGCCCGAAGATCTGCGAACAGACACCATGCCCGCCTTTGCCGCCTTCTGCGAAGCTGAACACCGTCGCCGGCTCGAACGCACCCGCGAAGCGATGAGAGCGGACGGGATCGACGTCTGTCTGTGCGTGGCGCCGGAACATCTCTACTGGATCGCCGGCTATGATTCCTGGGTCGCCGTCAACAGTCCCCAGGCTCTCGTCTTCACCGAAAGCGACGATGATCCCTGCCTCATCGTGCGCGACGTCGATCTGCCCCTGGCGATGGAAGCCACATGGGTCCGGGATATCCGCACCTATCGCCTGCACCACGACGATGCGGCGGCCCTGATGGCCGATCTGGTGCACGACAAGTCCCGTTTCGGCGCCCGGGTCGGAATCGAAATGCGGTCCCATTGCCTCTCCTGGGAGTGGGGCCAGATGCTTGCAGCGTCACTTCCGGCATCACGATTCACCGACATCACGCCCCTTCTTGGCGCCTTGCGCTGGATCAAGTCACCCGCAGAGGTCGTCTTCATGCGCGAAGCCGCCCGCCATGCCGAGGCCGGTCTTGCCGCCATGCGCCGGGCGCTCAGGCCGGGTATCAGCGAGATCGCGCTGGCGGCCGAGATCGAGTATGCCATGCGCCGGCAGGGATGCGACTACTGGGCCATCCCCATCGAACTGGCAAGCGGGCCGAGAAGTGAAGGTGGCCATGCGACACCGCGCAACCGCGTCATCGAATCGGGCGATCTCGTTCACGTCGAACTGGCGGGCGTTCACGAGCGCTACCACACCGTTGCCATCGCAACCATGGCGGCCGGCCGGCCTTCAGCCGGCAAGCGCGATCTCCACGAGGTGGCACGGCGTTCCCTCGAGGACGGACTGGCATCGATGAGACCCGGTGTGCCGGTGGCGGAGGTCGAGGAGGCCTCTCTCGCGGCGGTTCGTGATGCCGGTCTCGAAGATGCCGCAATGATGCGTTTCGGATACGGCATCGGTATCGCCTACCCGCCGCTGTGGCTCGAGACCCTGGAGATTGGCCGCCACATGGACCAGCGTCTGCAGCCGGGAATGACCTTCGTGCTGCATGCCTGCCTCACGCCACCCGGATCCGGGTGCGGTGTGGTTGTCGGCGGCACCTGGCTGATGCTGGAGGACGGTGTCACGATGCTGGCGGGCAGCGGCGCAACGGATCTCGACATCATCGGCTGACGTCAACCGACGCATCTGCTGAAGGAGGATCCGCGAGAAGGCGCATGAGAATCCATCGCTGCGAAACACCTTGCCCCTCGGAATTGTCGGACCGCCGGCAATCAGAATGGGCATGGCAATTCAAGCCTTCGGTCGGTCGCGGCCCGCTTCAGTGCCAAGATGACACCTGACGCTCGGTCCGTGCGAAATCTCACAAGGCAGCGATTCTCACGCAAGGCAGCCACCCTTGGAGCGAACCTGTTGTTCGACCCGAGGAGCCGGTCTGACGTCTGGATTGTCGCGATCGATACCCTCCTGACGTTCCGTGCCGGGCGGTCGCTGAGGACGGCATCGCGCGTGCGCTGGTTGACCGGCGCAGAGCTGCGGCTGCACTGGCCGGAGACGGTGGCGAGGCCTTACAATGGCGCCGGGAGAAACCGCGCAGCGGACGGCCGACGATGATCTTTCGACAGCTCTATCATCACGACTCGGGCACCTACACCTACCTGCTGGGCGGGCGCGCCGGCGGCGAGGCGCTCATCATCGACCCTGTACAGGAGCGGGTGGAGCGCTACCTCGCCCTGCTGGAGGAACTCGACCTCACGCTTTCCAAGGTGCTCGATACCCACGTCCACGCCGACCACATCAGCGGCATGGCGGAACTGCGCGACCGCACCAGCTGCGTTACCGTGATGGGCCGGGAAGCGCCGGTGGACGTGGTCTCGATGCGCGTCGGCGACGGCGACCCGATCGAGATCGAGGGCGTGCGCCTGCTCGCGCTTCACACGCCGGGGCACACCGCCGAGTCCTACAGCTTCGCGATGGGGGACCGCGTCTTCACCGGCGACACGCTGCTGATCCGGGGCACCGGCCGCACCGACTTCCAGAACGGCGACGCGCTGCAGCAGTACGACTCGCTCTTTGGCAAGCTGCTGACGCTGCCCGACGAGACGCTGGTCTACCCCGGCCACGACTACAAAGGCGACACGGTGAGCACCATCGGCGAGGAGAGGCGCTTCAACCCGCGCCTCCAGGTCGCCTCGCCCGCCGAATACGCGACGCTGATGGATAACCTGAACCTCACTGACCCCAAGATGATGGACGTGGCCGTGCCCGCGAACCTCAGCGTCGGCCGCGGCCAGGAGGACGAGGCGCATCCCGAGTGCGCGATGAGCGCGCGCGAAGTGATGCACGGCCACCGGCCCGACGACATCCTCGTCGACCTGCGTGAGGCCAGCGAGCGGGCCCGCGAGGGCACGATCCCCGGCTCGGTACATGCGCCCTACGGTCGCCTCGCGGAGATGATCGAGCCCGGCGGGGCTCTGCGTGCGCTCGCCGGCCGCCCAGGACACCGGTTGGTCTACTACTGTGCCTTCGGCGAGCGCTCGGCAATGGCGGTGGAGAGCTCGCGCCAGAGCGGCGTCGGCAACGTCTGCCACATGATCGGAGGCATCGCCGCATGGCGCGAGGTCGGGGGCACCGTCGAGGCGTGTTGATCATGCGCCACGCAAGACGCGGGGGCATGGGGCCCTTGGGCACCATCCTCATAACCGCGACCGACAGCCCGAACGAGACCCGGGAGGGGCACCAGTTCGAGTCCATGCAGATCCTGGCCGCCGACGGCTCCGGTGCATCCTTGGCGACCGGACAGCGGCGTAGAGCGCCGCTCGCGACGATCACTTTCCAACCACGTCATGGCCGGGCTTGTCCCGACCATCGACCGGTTGTTCGTGCGGCAGCATCAGGAAGCGTGGATGTCCGCAGCAGGCAAGGAGACGGGGATGACGCAGGGAACGATCTGTCTCGACATGCGGGAGGCAGCGGCCCATCTGGATCTCTTGACGGGCATGCCGGACCGCTACCGGGCAACGGGCCGGTGAGGAGCGCGACCCGGTCCCGAGAGCGGGGAGTGAAGAGCCGCACAGGTGCTACAGATCGAGGTCAGCTGCCCGAACGCGAGACGGTGTGTCTCGCGGATGTTGCCGACCGCCGGATGGCCATGCACCGGGACGGTGTTCATCTCCTGCGAACGGTACTGGATATGCATGGAAACGACGGTCACAGGCTGGACGTTCGACCAGATCCTCGACGGCACCCTTGACGCCGTTCAGAGCCATGCCACGACGGGACCCCACCATCTGAGGCGTCCTGGTCACGCAATGCGCTTCATTCCCCTACGCCACGACAACCTTCGACCCTGGGCGCAGATGATGTTCACGTCCGGTACAATGATTGCCGCCGACGGCCAGGCGCTCGGTCGTTTCCCAGCCCGCCTGTAAGGCGGGTTGGCAAGAAGCCATGACCACTCCGGACGACCGCGCCCGGCTGAATTTCGCCCTTCAACGGAGCACGGGGATGTATCCGAAAATCGCCGGATTCTCGAAATGATGGTTCCGCTTGTCGCCGGAGATGCGGGACTGGATCACGCCGTCGGCACCGATCCGGACCGCTGGAAGCGCAACCTCGCGACCTACCCCCGCTCCGGGATGATCGATCGCGTTCCCGTCTACAATGAGGTCGTCTGCGACTTCTTCGAGTGATGTCCATGTTAGCTGCGTGTCGGGCGCCCCACTTTACTCGCGGCGCCAACAATCTGAACACCGGGTCTGGCTCTCTCCTGCACCGGGTTGCAGCTGGACGGATCCCTTCCCCGTCTGCAAGCGAGCGAGTTCCCTTCGTGGTGTCTTCGTCTGCCGGCTCCTTCGTCCGGGCCGTCGCTGAGAGACTCGTCTGGACGGCGATCAGTTCACCCGGTTCCTCCTCGCAGCCTTCGTCGAGCATGTCTGCGTACAGTTTCCTCGCCACAACAAGGGCCGAGCGGAATGTTCTCTCAACAAGCGTGGCCAGCCCTCCATCCGCGTCGAGAGATGCCGGTGCCGCGATCACGCTATCTGCCGTGCGATCCTGAAAGGTTGACTTCCGTCGCCCGGGAGTACGGGAGTCAATGGGCGGGAACCACGACCGGAGGTGACGGACGCAAGGCGGCGATGAGGTAGCCGATGACGACAAGATTGACGGCGTTGAAGGCGACCCCTGCGAGGAAGGGGGTGTGGTAGCTGCCGGTGAAGTCGAAACCGAGGCCGCCGACCCAGCCGCCGATGGCCATGCCGAAGGTGCCGAAGAGAACAACGATGCCGGTGCACCGCCCGGTCCATTGCTCGGGGAGCGTTTCACGGATGATCACAGGATAGGTCGGAGCGATGCCGCCGAACCCGAAACCGAAGATTGCCGCAGTGATCATCAGCGATGCGGAACTATCGAGGAAGGGGAGCAAACCCAGCGTCGCCGTCTGGATGAACGAGAACACGAAGAGGGTCTTCAGAGCGCCGATCCACTCGATCATCAGGCCGCACACGAGAGCCCGCGAGACAAAACTCGCTGCCAGGAGGGCGGAAAGGACCGATGCCGCCTCCATTGGCGCAATCCCGACATCGGTGGCGTGGGATTTGATGTGGGCAATGGGCAGGGACATGCTGACACAACAGCCGATGATGGCGATGCAGAGCAGCACCATCACCGTGCGGGGCTCCACAGGCGAAAGTCCCTGCCCCGGCACAATCGCTTCCCCAGGAGTCCCTGAAGGCGCCAGGGGACGGGGCGAACGCCGAAGGAGGAAGGACAGCGGCACCATCACGGCCATGCTGGCGACACCGTAGACAAGGTAGGTATCGCGCCAACCCCATGTTGCCAGTCCGTACTCGAAAAGCGGCGGCCACAGCGCACCGGCAACACTCTGGCCACTGGTCACAAGTCCCACGGCGATGCCGCGCCGCCGCACGAACCAGCGTGTCGCATTGGCCACGAGAGGCACATAGAGCGCTGCCTGGCCAAGGAGTCCGATCACCAGCCCGTAGACCAGATAGAATTCCAGCTCGCTGGCCACCATGCTGACCAGCACGGCGCCCGTGCCGATCATGACGGCGCCCACCAGGGCCGGCCATCCCATTCCGGCCCTGTCAAGCCACCAGCCCATGACGATGCCGCCCACCCCACCTCCGATGAACTGCAGGGAATAGGCAAACGAGGGTACCGATCGCGGCCAGTCAAAGCTGGCAGCGATATCCTTCATCGACACGACAAGCAGGAACAGGGCTCCGTTCCCCAACACGAGCATCAGGAAGGAGGCCGCCACCACGATCCACGCATAGCGGCTGTCGCTCAGGCGACCCAGGTGCCGGATCATGGACCAGGATCGACGTCGGAAGGTGCCCGAACGGGCGGTGGATATCTCAAGCGGTCCGCCGGGCCGTTGTCAGACGACCAGGCGAGATCGAACACTGACCGCGGTCCGGGTTGGGCTCGACCACACGCCCGATGATGTCGCCCAGGGCGTCAGCACCACCGACATAGCTACCGTCGATCCAGATCTGCGGCACCGTGATCGGTGTCTTGGGTCCGACGATCGGCTTGACCCGTGCCAGCATCTCGTAGAGCGCTGCAGGCTCTCGCACCACGTCATGATAGGTGTAGGTGATCCCTGCCTGGTCGAGATAGTCCTTGGCGCGCACGCAGTGCGGGCAGGTCGCCTTGCCGAACAGCCTGTTCCCGGCAAGGGGCGTGCGCTTGGCGTGCGCCTCGATGATGGCCTGGGTGAGCACGCCCCGGTTGAGCGCTGCCCCCTGGCTGACAAGGCGCCCTTCCACCAGAACGATGGGAGCGTGCCAACCGCCCTTCGGCAAGGGTTTCCACCATTGTGTCAACCAGTCACGGGTATCGACCTCGACGGGCACTCCGTCGAGCTCGGTCTCCACGACATCGGCAATCACGTCCTTGGTAAGAGAGCATTCGCCGCAGGGAATCTTCACACTGAACGGTCCCCACGCACCCGCCCATCGATACAACGTGACATTGACCGGCTTCGTCATGACCCCGTTTCCTCCGCTTGCGTCGACAGTGCCGGGCAGCGCTGCCGGTCTGCAGCGTTTGAGTCGGGCCGAACAGCCACACCCTTGCTCAACTGCTTGTCCAGGAAAGGATGAGCCGATTGACCTCCGCCGCCTTTTCCATCTGCACCATGTGTCCGGCGCCGTCGATCACGGTTGCACCCTCCACCGCCCCGGCGTGGGCGGCCGGGATGATGGCATCCTCTGCACCCCAGATGGCGTGGCACGGACATCCGATTCCCGCAAGGTCATCGGCGATGTCCGTAGCCTGACGGTCTCCGGGAAAGAGCGTGCCCCTGAGAGCCTCGAGGAAGGCGCCGACACCGTCGAGACGCTTGTACTTCAGCACGTCCTCGACCATGGAACGGTTGACCAGCCCCTGATCGGCAAAGAGGTGCGCCAGTGCCGGCTTGAGGTCACGGCGCGAGGACGCCGAGACAAAACCGTCGAGGTAGGCGCCGTTGATCTCCTCCCCGAGTCCCGCGGCCGCAATGAGGGTGATTGAGGCGACGCGATCCGGCCGATCGATGCCGATCCGCCCGGCGACGAGGCCTCCCATGGAATGGCCGACGAGGTGAGCCCGGGCCACGCCGAGCGAGTCCATGAGGCCGATCACCGCATCCGTCATGGTCGTGAGCGATGGCGCGGCGACGGACTTGACCGACTGGCCGTGGCCCGGCAGGTCAAGGGCGACAACGGAACCGGCCTCGGCCAGTGCATCGATGTTGAAGAGCCAGTTGTCGAGGTCACCGCCGAAACCGTGAACCAGCAGCACCGGAATCCCGTCACCGGGCCGTTCGGCATAGCGGATGCGGCCCACGGGAAGATCCAGAAACAGCCGGACCGGCTCTTCGTCGTCCGCTTCCTCGACCACGGGCGCCGTGAAGGACGCCACATAGGCGTCGATCTCCGAATCGGGAACCGACGGCGGCGCCAGCACGCCGAGCAGCGCGCGCACCGGATAGGTCTCTCCGGCCATGCCGACGCGCTTGCGCAGGAGACCACCGTCGGTTGCCTCCAGGGCATTGGCGATCTTGTCGGTCTCGACATCCATGATCTCGTCGCCAGGCGAAATCTCGCTGCCCTCCTCGACAAGCCAGGACGACAGGGTTCCCTGCTTCATGGAGAGACCCCATTTCGGCATGAGGATCGGGACAATCCGCCCGCTCATGAGGAGCGCTCTCCCATTGTCTGGCGCACGCCATCTGCAATACGTTCGGGGGAGGGAATGTAGAGATCCTCGAGCGCAGACGAAAACGGGACCGGCGCGTGAGGAGCGGTCACCATCGCAACCGGCCCCTTGAGAGACCCGAAGGCTTCCTGGGCCACTGCCGCGGCAACGTCCGAAGCAATGGAGCAGCGCGGATTGGCTTCATCCACGCAGACGAGACGCCCGGTCATTTCGACACTCTCGAACACCGTATCGAGATCGATGGGCGAGAGCGTGCGCAGGTCGATCACCTCGACGTCAATGCCTTCGCGCTTGAGGGTCTCCGAGGCCTCGAGGGAATAGGGCACCATCATGCCGTAGGTGACGATGGTCACGTCCGTCCCCTCCCTGGCGATGCTCGCCTCACCAAAGGGGATGGCATAGGACTCTTCGGGCACATCGGTCTCGCGATCGTAGAGGTTCTTGTGCTCCAGGAAGATCACCGGATCGTTGTCGCGGATCGACTGGATCAGGAGACCCTTGGTGTCATAGGCGTTGGAGGGGCACACGACCTTGAGTCCCGGAATGTGGGTAAAGATCGGGGTCAGCATCTGGCTGTGCTGGGCTGCCGCCCTGAACCCCGCACCGCAGGTAGCCCGGATGACGACCGGAGTTTCCGCCTTGCCGCCGAACATGTAGCGGAACTTGGCAGCCTGGTTGAAGATCTGGTCCAGACACACGCCCATGAAATCAACGAACATCAACTCGGCCACAGGGCGCAGACCACAGGTTGCGGCACCGATGGCGGCGCCGATATAGGCGCTTTCCGAGAGCGGCGTGTCGATGAGTTGCCCCGGGTGCTTGTGAATGAGGCCCTTGGTGACGCCCATGGCGCCGCCCCAGGCATCGTCCTCGCCGGGTGATCCGGTGCCGCCGACGATGTCCTCTCCGAGCACGACAACGGTCGGGTCCCGGCCCATCTCCTGGTCAAGTGCCTCGTTGATTGCGTCCTTCATGCTCAGTGTGCGTGCCATGTCTCCATGCTCCTCAGGTGGCGGGAAGCGTTCAGTACGTTACATAGACGTCGGTCGTCAGTTCGGCCGCCGACGGGAGAGGTGCTGCCTTCGCGCCCTCGAGTGCGTCTTCGATGAGATCCGCCACTTCGGAATCGATGACGGCGAGCTCGCCGGTTTCGACGACACCGGCTTCAAGAATCTTTCCGGTGAAGATCTTCAGGCAATCGCGGTGTTGACGGTTCGCCTCGTTTTCTCCCGGCGCCCGGTAGGTCTGGGCATCGCCTTCGAAGTGACCATAGAAACGGATCATCTTGCACTCGAGAAGGGACGGTCCACCGCCCTCCCGGGCCCGCCGGATGACCTCGCCGGCGGCCTCGTAGACAGCAAAGAAGTCGGTGCCGTCAACGGTGATGCCAGGCATGCCGAAGCCGGCAGCCCGGTCGACGTAGGAGTCCGAGGCCACCGCGTAATCCACGGAGGTCGATTCCGCATAGCCGTTGTTCTCGACCACGAAGATCACCGGAAGATTCCAGATCGCCGCCAGGTTCATGGATTCGAGAACCGTGCCCTGGTTGGAGGCGCCGTCACCAAAAAAAGTGATGCCGACTCCATCATGGCCGAGTTTCTGTGCAGCCAGGCCGGCGCCGCAGATGAGCGGTGCTCCGGCGCCAAGAATGCCGTTGGCGCCCATCATGCCCCTGGAGAGATCGGCGATATGCATCGACCCGCCCTTGCCGGCGCACGCTCCGGTTGCCTTGCCGTAGATCTCGGCCATCATGGCCTTGACGTCGACACCCTTGGCGATGCAATGGCCGTGCCCGCGGTGGGTCGATGCGATGCGGTCATGGTCCTCGAGATGCATCATGATGCCGACTCCCGCAGCCTCCTCGCCGGCATAGAGGTGCACGAATCCCGCGATATCGCCCGTCGCGAACTCCACGTGCAGGCGTTCCTCGAATTCACGGATTGTCCTCATGCGGCGGTAGGCGGTGAGCAGGCCTTCCCGGGACAGGGGGAACGGATTGTTCATCGGGGTTCTCCTTCGTGGCAGGGGGAGCTCGATTGATGGACCAGCAGGCCGTGCCTGGCCGCGAAGGCCATGCAATCGGAGACACATACGGTTCTGAAGGCATCGGTCTCGAGGCGGATGCTGACGTCATCGGCTTCGCCGAAGGTCAATTCACGTTCACCGTCGAGGGCAATGGAACCGGAGGTGACCGAGGGCCTGCAGGGCACGTCCGGCGCCATAGTCTCGACCGACAGGATGCCGATCCTGCCTATCAGACCAGGAGCAACCGGGAAGGCGAGTGTGCGCGGTGCAGTGCCGGCCGGCGCCAGCCTGATCCGCCTTCCCTGCGGCGTTGTCCGGTCGAGGGGATCGGTGAGTCCGACAAGCGACGACATCCCTATGCCGTCCGCCTCACCGAAGGTGGCGAACAGGTCACGGAAACTCTCCGTTTTCCAGATGGCGCGCGCTCCCACATAGCGTTCAGCTACCACGGCTGCATCCACAAGCGCAATCTCGTGGCGCCCGTTGACGGTCACCACGAGCCGCTTGTTCAAGGCGAGGGCGATGTCGGCCGGAACGAGGCCGCTGGTTGCAAGGCCGACGGCAAGACCGGTAATGGTCGGTTCGCGAAACTCCGGAAAGGCGTTGTTGGTCCCGGTGGAGACACCGGCGATCGGTGTCTGGCCGCACGACGAGGCAACGACCCGATGGGTGCCGTCGCCACCGAGAACCACGATGGCGCCGACGTCCATATCGGCCATCCGCCGTGCGGCGGCGGCGCTGTCCAGGTAGGTCGAGGTCACGGGCATGTCGAGATAGGTGACGGCCGGCAGGCGGGCCGTTCCCATGCGCCGTTCCCGCTCGATGGTGCGCATGAGCTGGGTGCGGATACCACCGTTCTCCGGCATGACGACCACATCGCTCACGTCCGCCGCCGCCAGTCCCGTCAGCAACCTGAGAACGATGTTGGCACGATCGTTGATCGGCAGGTTCCCGGCGTGGGAAACAATCCTGCGTATATCCCGGGCCGATACCGGATTGGCAATGATCCCGACCGCCCTCATGGGCAAGCTTTCCCTGGATCCGGCGGCCTGATCAGTACTTCAGGACCTCGTCGAGAATTTCCGTGGCATCGCCACGGTAGCGGGTATCGTGGCGGTCTTGCCGCGCCCGGATACCGTGAGTGCGATAGATCTCGATGGAGTCGTCCACGGGCCGGCGATCACCCTCATGGGCGGTCAGCCACAGGCGCAGGAGAAGGCGCCCCTTGTCTTCTCCCGGCGGATCGTCGAAGCCCCGGCGGGCATGAAGTGTCGTCAGGTTGTTGCAGATCAGCAGCTGGCCTGGCTCGATCTGGAACTCGAACATGTGGTCGGGGCGCAGGGCCACGTCATCAAAATAGGAAAGTGAGGCGCGGTCGAACGCCGGAAGGTCCTCGCCGAGTTCCTCGCAGGCCATGTAGATGTACCCGGCGACATAGCGGCAGCTGACACATCCCTCGCGTTCCGACAGCACCGGGACGCGGTGCTCGGTGACCGGGGCTTCGCCCGGTCCTTCCTCGCCAAACCGGTGGTAGCGGAAACCGCGATAGAGTGGACCGAGGTACTCGGGCCTCTCGTCGAGTATCGTGTTGTGAACGGCGAGTGCGCTGGCGTACTGGGATTCCCCACCCTCGATGCTCCTGCGTATGGAGAGCATGCACAGAATGTCGCAGGCGTCGGTGTGCAGGGTCAACGGCAGGGAGTTGCGATAGGCGCGCTCCTTGTGATCCTTGCCGCCCACGTTGACGACATGGCCAAGGCGGTCGCCGATGACCGACTGGGACTGGCCCGTGCCGAAGTGGGTGCCGAGCCCCCAGTAGATGATTTCCGCCTTGGCGAGCGACCAATCCTCGACCGGCAGGCGGTCAACGAGAACGATGCCGCGGCCCCACATGATCTCCTCGTAGATGTCGCGCAGATCATCGGCGATGGCCGTCAACCGGAAGTGATGGTGTCCGATCTCGTCGAGCGTCAGTCCCTGGCGGTCGACCTCGCGCCACGCCTCATCGAGGGCATCGATATGGCGCTGATCCCAGTCGACCCTGATGGCGTCAAGGGATCCAAGACCGGCAGAAGTCCACGCCGAAGGATGGTGAACCGGTTGCAGGTAGACGTCAGCCATTGCATGTCCTTCTCATCCTGGTGGATCCTATCAGAGCCGGGGTTGGAGCGTGAAGGACTTGCACCGGCGGGCTGCGGAAGGCAGCTTTCGGGCACGGGGCCCAGGGAAACACGACCATGATCGATCTCTATTTCGACCACACTCCGAACGGACAGAAGGTCCATATCATGCTCGAGGAGTGTGAACTCGCCTACAACCTGATCATCATCGACATCGGCAAGGGCGAACAGTTCGATCCGGACTTCCTGAAGATCAGCCCGAACAACAAGGTCCCGGCCATCGTTGACCACGAAGGCCCGGGAGGCGACCCCATCGCCCTCTTCGAATCAGGAGCGATCCTGCTCTATCTCGCCGAGAAGACCGGCCGGTTCCTCCCCACGGAACCGCAGCAGCGATGGGACGTGATGCAGTGGCTGTTCTGGCAGATGGGAGGCTTCGGGCCGATGCTCGGACAGGCACACCACTTTCTTGCCTACGCCCCGATGAATCCTGCGGGGCCTCAGGTCCTGCCCTATGCCCAGAACCGCTACCGCAACGAGGCCTCCCGGCTCTACGGCGTGCTCGACCGGCAGCTCGGTGAAAACAACCACGTTGCCGGTGACGCCTATTCGATCGCCGACATGGCGATCTTTCCGTGGTGCCGGCTTCATGAACGACAGGAACAGGATCTCGACGACTTTCCCAATGTGAAGCGCTGGTATGGCGTCATCGGCGAGCGTCCGGCCGTGACACGGGACATCGCCGCTTCGGCAGACATCGTCACCGGCTTCACGCCGGAGAGCTGGTCGGTTTCCTTCGGCGCCGACCAGTACCGGAAGCGCTCGTGAAATCCGTCCATGACGGCCCTCCTCGACAGGAAGGAGTTTGTTTCACTCCTGTGCTTCTGGCGATCAAGACCCGGCGTGTCGTTCAGTGTCGGTGTGAGCGGTGTGATCGCGGAGTTTCACGCTCCCGGCGATGAACCTGTTGCCTGGCATGTGGCGGAAGGGATCATGACCGGCACATGTCCGGGCGGCAGTATCGAGATCATGCCGACCGACCGCATCCTCAGCATCCCCTACGACATCGCCGGCCGGAACCGCGGATATCTGTTCTGCCTTGAAGAGGAGACGGCACGGATGGCCTGTCACAGGGTGCTCCGGCATGCCGGCTCCCGGGGTCACGCCGCTCTCTTCGATATCGGAGCCGGCGCCACCACCGTGGATGCCCTCATCATCGTGGACGCCCCCTCACTTCTCCTCACCCTCACCCGGGCAGAGGGCGAACGACTTGTGGGCACCCATCATCCGGCACTTGCAGGGATCGTCGAGGCAGGCCCGTCCCGTCTGTTCCGTTCGCGGCTGGCCGAGATCACCGTCACCGGCCCCATCGCGACCTCGGTGACTCCCGAGGGTCCGCACACCCATCTTCTTGCCGACCTCATCGATGGCTCCACGCACGACGACCGCATTCCCGTACCCGCCGGCTGGCTGCCGTGCCTGACACTGCACATTCCCGTTGCCGATCCGGCGTTTCCGGGCGGGGCCGCCCCGTGATCAGCGTCTACGGCCTGAAGAACTGCGATACCTGCCGGCGGGCGCTTGCCTGGCTTGTGGAGCAGGAGATTGCACACAGGTTCCACGATGTCCGCAAGGATGGATTCGGTGACGTCGAGTCATGGATTGCCGCATGCGGTCATGAGGCGCTGATCAACCGGCGCGGCACCACGTGGCGCAAACTGCCGGAACAGGATAGACGGAATCTCGACGAAGCCCGGGCCGCCGTACTCATCAGGACCTGGCCCACGGTCATGAAACGACCGCTGTTCGTCTCCGGAAATCGCGTGCTGGTGGGATTCTCCACCGCCACGCGATCGGCGCTTGCCGCGCCCTGTTGACAGATCACACGCCTCCCGGGTGACGCTGCTTGGACGCAAGGTTCCCTGTCAGATACCGTGCAATCCAAAATCAATTCCCCTTCAACGCTTTGGCCAACGGTTCCGATGAAACGAGGGGGAACGGGAGAACACGATGGACAGTCTCAATTCGATTATCAATTCGATCAACGCCTTCGCCTGGGGGCCGCCAATGCTGGGGGCGCTGGGGGTCACGGGCGTGCTGCTCACCGTCGGTCTGTTGTTCATGCCCTGGCGCAAGGTGGGATACGGATTCCGCCTTCTCTTCGACAAGGGAGGTGCCGTCGGTGAGGGTGAAGTCAAGCCCTTCAACGCGCTGATGACAGCGCTTTCGGCAACCGTGGGAACCGGAAACATCGCCGGTGTTGCCACCGCCATTGCCCTCGGCGGCCCGGGCGCCATCTTCTACATGTGGCTGATCGCCCTCTTCGGCATGGCGACGAAGTATGCCGAGGCCGTCTGCGCAGTGACCTACCGGGAGGTCGACGCCACCGGAAAGTACGTCGGCGGACCGATGTACTACCTGCGCAACGGGGTCGGGGAGTTTGCGCCCGAACTAGGCAAGTGGCTCGGCATCGCCTTTGCCATCTTCGGCGCGGTGGCCGCCTTCGGTATCGGCAACGCCGTGCAGGTCAACTCCATGGCCAGTGCTCTCATCAACAGTTTCGGTGTGCCAACCTGGGTGACGGGCGTGGTCGTCGCCGTGCTTGTCGGCATCGTCATCATCGGCGGCATCCGGCGGATCGGCGAGGTCGCCGGCAAACTGGTGCCGGCGATGATCGTGCTCTACATGGGTGCTGCGCTGGTGATCCTGGCGATCAACATCACGGCCATTCCCGATGCCATCGGGATGATCTTCACCTACGCCTTCACACCTGCCGCCGCGACAGGCGGATTTGCCGGAGCCGCGGTGGCCGCAGCCATTCGCTTCGGTGTCGCCCGTGGCGTGTTCTCCAACGAATCCGGCCTTGGTTCTGCCGCCATCGCACATGCGGCGGCACAGACAAACAGCCCGGTTCGCCAGGGCGTGATCGCCATGCTCGGCACGTTCATCGACACCCTCGTGGTGTGCACGATCACCGCGCTCGTGATCCTGACCTCTGGCGCATGGGTGATGACGGGTGAAGACGGCGCAGGCCTCACCGGTGCCGTGCTGACATCGACCGGTTTCGAGGTGTCCCTTGCCGGCGGGCAGTACATCGTCACCATTGCCCTCGCGGTGTTCGCCTTCACCACCATTCTTGGCTGGTCCTACTACGGTGAGCGCTGCTGGCAGTACCTGTTCACGGAGAAGAGCCTGATCTTCTACCGAGGTCTCTGGGTACTGGCGGCCCTGGCCTTTGCCAACGTCAAGGTCGACCTTGTCTGGAACCTGTCGGACACGCTGAACGGATTGATGGCGATACCGAACCTGATCGGACTGCTGTTGCTTGCGCCAATGGTGTTCAAGGTCACCCGGGACTACTTCGAGGACATAGGCACGCCTCTGGGCAGTCCCCGTCCATCGAAGGGTATCTCGTCCTGATACCTGTCACCCGGTGCCGGTGCCTTCGTGGCACCGGCACCATCCGGTCTTGGACCACGGCAAGTAGAGAGTGATGATCGGGGCCGGGCGCCGGTTGCCCGCCGCCTTCGATACCGGTGAAGACGGCTCTCGAAACCGGGCACGACCATGGCATGGCTCAGGAGAGAGCGAACACACCCTGCGAGATGCCATGGAAGGCACGGGCGCGGGAGGTGTTGGCCACGTCGACCCGAGGTCGCTCCACTGCACCATGGAGTGGCCGGTGTCTCCGGGTTTTGCGGACACTGAGAACCTGATCGCCGCCACCGGACGTGGTTGGGAATCCTCGAGTGCGCTCAACCCCCTCTTCCGTCAGCAACATCCGCGCTGCACGACCGCTGATGAAGAGAGAACCGTGGAAAGCCATGCCTCCCGATGCCGGATTGTTCGGGAAATGTCCCGCGCTCCCGATACATCACGGCGCAAGTTGCCGGCGGCCACCGTTCGTATCCTGGGCGTCCTGATCACCCGGTCGACCTGGCGTCGCAGTGAGGTACGGGAACATCGGCAGACATTGTGCGGTTCGCCTGCATGCTCGAGGTCGAGCATCTGGTGAAGCCTTGCCAGACCGGACTGCGAGCCGGTGCGCCAGATCCATGCTCATGCCGTTCGCAGGGCCTTCGCGGCATCAGCTTTACCGTCCCGCAATGGCCGGGCGCACATGAACGACCCGACGAACGAGTGCGCAGCGCCCAACAGAGACGATTCCGGCGAAGCAGGCCCGCCGACGCATCACAGGATTTGTGACCCGGCAGGCGGTTGCGTGTTCGAACCTGCAAACCGGGATCAGGTCTTCTTTCGGTCGAGAAGCATCAGGAGGGGCGGAAGGAACAGGAAGTCGGCCAGCAGCGCAAAGGAAATCGTGAGCGAAACCAGAAGACCGAGAGCCCAACTCACCTCAAACCCGGACGAGGCAAACACCAGGAATCCCAGGACGAGCACAACAGTGGTGGTCAACAGCGCATGGCCAACGGTGCGGAAGGCGGTGCGCACCGCCTCCTGGGCGTCCAGTCCATCGTGGCGAGCCCGGTGATACTTGGTAAGGAAATGGATCGTATCGTCAACGACGATGCCGAAGGCGATCGCAGTCATCACTGAGCCGGCAAGTCCGACATTGCCGACCAGGAATCCCCAGAGACCGAGGCTCATCGCGGCGGGAATGAAGTTCGGCACGACGCTCACGAGCCCGACCCGCACGCTCCGGAAGATGAACACCAGGATCAGCGAAATCAGAGCCATGGCGATGATGGTGCCGGTCAGCATGCTCACGATGTTACGCTGCGACAGGTGAGCGAAGATGATACTGACGCCCGATGCTTCGGAAGCAAGGCCGGGTGCGCTGCCCCGGATCCACTCCTGGGCGCGCGCATCGAGTTCCCGCTGCGCCTGCGATGTGAGGCTGCGCAGTACAACGGTCATCCGCGTGGCCGACTTGGCAATATTGATCCGGTTGTTCAGATCTCTTCCGAACGGAAGAGACAGTTCATAGAGCAACAGGTACTGCGCTGACAGTTCCGGATCGTCCGGCAGGCTGTAGTAATCAGGATCGTCTGCGTGCATGTTCTTGTTCAGGCGTTTCATGATGTCGGGAAAGGCCTGAACGTGGAGAACTTCGGGCTGTTTGCGGAACCAATCGGCGAACGCTTCGACATTCCCCAGATAGGCGGGTTCGGTGATGCCTCCGTCGCGGCCCGAGTGGAGCGTGTACTCCAGGGTTTCGATGCCGGTCAGATTTTCGATCACGAAATCCGTGTCTTTCCGGAACTGGTATCGCTCGCTCAGATAGCTGGTCCAGTTGTCGGTCAACTCGAGCCTGGGGACACCCGTGATCAGCACGGCGGCGACGACCACGGAACTCCACAGCAGCACCGTCCGCCGGGCAACCACGAAATCACCAAGGCGATCGAAGAAACCAGACATCCGGGCGCGACCCGGGCGCGCCCTCAACGGCAGGACGGACAGCACGGCGGGCAGCACCGTCATGGAATAGACGAGAGCGCAGAACACGCCAAAGGCCACAAGGTTTCCGAGAACGCGGAACGGCGGTGAGTCGGATGCATTCAGGCTCAGGAACCCGATTACGGTCGTGAGCGAAGTCAGGAACACCGGCCATGCATTGACCCGGATCGATTCGGCGATCGCGGACTTCCGGTCCAGGCCCCTGCCGATACCCGCCAGCGCCTTCTCGACGATGTGGACCGAGTGGGCAACCGCCACCGTCATGACGATGATCGGCACGCCGGAATTCGCGGGGTTGAACACGGTTCCAAGCCAGCCGGCGAAGCCCACGGTCGTGTTGACCGTGAAAATCAGCACGGCGACGATCGCCGCCGTCCCCATGAGGGATCGCAAGAGGATGGCCGCCACGCCTGCGATAATGGCAAACACGATCGGGACCAGGGTCTCCGTGTCATCCCTGGTGGCGTCGGCGAAGGCACGGGTCAACGGCACATCCCCGGTCAGGTAGTAGGAGATGTCCGGATTGCCGGCGCGAGCCCTTTCGAGAAGGTGATCGAGATGGTTGGTGATCTCGAACACCGCCGCATCCGGGTTGTCCGGCAGGGCAAAGTCGATCACAAGCCCGGCAACCTCTCCGTCGTGCGACACCAGACGCCCGGCGATCTCGGGTGTGTTCAGCGCGACCTCCCGGATCCATTCGAGATCAGCGTCCGTCAAGGCATCCGCATCATCGACCAGCGGCTGGACAATCAGTTCGTCACCGTCGGCCTGACTGTGGGAATGGTTGGAAAGCGAGTCGACCCGCATGGAATAAGGTGTCTGCCACGCCGCCTCGGTGAGGTCCTCAAGAGCTCCCAGCGTTGCCCGGGTGAATACGGAGCCGTTCCGCGGAGCGACGGCAATCAGCGCCCTGTTGGACGAGCCGAAGGTCGCCTCAAGCTCATCCAGTGACGCAAGCTGTGGATTGTCTTCGTCGAACAGGCTGCGGTAGTCGTTGGTCACGCCAACGAAACCGACGCCGGCGGTCAGCGCCATCATGACCAGCGCCGCCAGGGCAAGAACCAGCCACCGGCGACGCAGGATCGTTTCGATGAAGGACTCGACGATGCCTGTCATCACGGGACCAATCGCATGACGTCGGGGTGCGGTCGACACTGCACGGGTGCTACCATTTGGACGACAGCCCGGCATGGGGGTTGTCGGGCAAATGGTAGCTGATCCCCCCCTCGTCGTACATCGACACGTCAAGACTTCTGGTGACGTCCTCGACAGGCCGGGAATGACGGGGATTCAGCTTCTCCGCCAACCGCTTGATCCGGCTCAGCATACCTGCGAGGACCAGTGGAACATTCCGGCGGAACATCCGGCAGCCGGGCAAAAGCCCGCGCAGATCGAGCCATGCCGGCGGTTCGGCACAGTGTTCGAAACAATCCCTGACGGATGCCGGCGCGCTTCGAAGTGCTTTGCCTCCCTTTCCGCGCATGCAACGCTCAATCAGCTTCGTAGACCTTTCGGCTCCAAGCGCCTCGAGATCAGCAATCATGGCATTGGCCAACGGGTCTCCGAAGGTGGTGTGCGTGACGTGGTTCGCCGCCCCCTCCGGATCGATCTCGCGCGCTCTCGGATAGTGATCGAGATAGGCACCAGGAATCCTTGTCGGCTCTTGGAAGGTCAAATCTCTTCTTCCACACAGACCGACAGGTCATCCGGATCGGGGATCCCGGATGTGTGAAACGCACCCAGGTGCGATTCTCGCATGGAGTTTCCCTTGCGCATTACTCCACCGTCAGCGGCCCCGAATTTCGCCGTTCCCAATACTCCGTCGTGCATCCGAGGGCACCCCTCATGAAGACTGCCACGGGCTCTTCGGCACCTTGGCAACATGCAGTTCACACCCATCCTGACACACTTCGGCGACACATGAACAGGTTCAGTGTCACATTCTGAATCCGAGATCAACGTCGCCGAACAATGACAGAACGCCTCAAGAGCGGCCAGGGTCGCTCGGGATTCAGAGACAAATCGGAACATTCCACGAGCGATTATCGAACAGACCGGGGGAGAGAGTCACTCCTCTTCAACAGCGCACCCTTGTGCCCACACCCGACGCACCGATGGTGCCTTTCCCGCCAGCGCCCGGCTCGGGCGGGCGCTTGACGCACAGAAAGCGCGCCGGCCCGAGACCGTCGCCGCAATCCGGCTGCTGGCGCTCACCGGATGCCACCGCAGCGAAGTGCTCGACCCGCGCTGGCGCGATATCGGCGAAGACGCGATCCGGCTCCGCGACGCGAAGACCGGCCCGCGCGCGGTGCCGCCCGGCGCGGCTGCACGGGCGCCATGCGGGGCGGCGGCTGTCTACTGCGTCCGCTTGGCCCCGAAGGCGCCGATATAGTCGGCGGTGTCGAACACGCCCCAGGCCTCCTCGTGCGCCGGCCCGTGGAAGTTGCCCGAGAGGTAGTCGGTCCCCGCCGTCCCGGAGGTGAACGCTCCATTGCCGAGCGCCATGTCGGCCCAGCCCGGCGCGCCGATGGCGTGGCCGGGCACGTCGATGGCGACGCCCACCCGGGGCCGCGACAGGTCCGCGATCGTCACCGTCGCCGTGCCCATGAGCCGCGCGAACGCGCCCGTCGGGCTCGCCTCGGCGATGCCGGTCCAGGTTGCGCTGCCCGTGCCCGCGGGGTTGGCGCCCGTTGCGGCGCCCGCCACATACGCCTGCGCCAGCGAGAAGTCGCCGGCGAACGCCGTCCCGTCGATCTCCGCCGCCAGCGCCCCGGCGCCGAGCGCCAGCGCCGCGAAGCCGTGCTCGCCCCAGAACCCGTAGCTCGTCACCTCCGGCGAGACGGTGAGGGTGAGGTCGGGCAGCGTCTGCGTGTTCTCGAAGCTGCCGCTCGTCGTCGCCGTGTCGAACCCGCCCCGCGTGTCGAGCGCCGCCTCGATGGTCTCGAGATCCGTGCCGGCATCGAGGTCGAGCAGGTCCGCCACCGCGGTCGCCGTGCCGTCCGCCGCAACGCAGCGCCCACCCGAACAGGACACGCCCTCGACGAAGCTGTCCGCGATCGTATCCTCGCCCTCGGCGGCCAGCGAGTAGCGCCCGTGGTAGCTCGACTGCAACAGCGTATCGGCGCGTTCGAGCAGCCCGCCCAGACGGGCGACGCGCGGGTCGTCGGAGTCCGACAGGCCCGGCGTCCCGGTGCCCGGCGGTGGCGTCCCGGTGCCCGGCGGCGGCGTCCCCATGCCGCCGGGCGTCGCGGAGCCCCCCCCCCCCGCGGCGGGGCGGGGCAGGGCAGCGGGGGGGCGGGGGCGGCGCCCCGGTGCCGCGGGGGGTGGGGGCCCCCCCGCCGCCGCAGGCGGCGAGGGTCAGGGCAGCGGCCAGCAGGGCCGCGGTCAGGGGCAATCGGGGGTTCATGGCAGGCAGCCTCCCTGTCTTGTCATGTGTCTCGTCGGGGATGTCTCGTCGGATGCGCATTCCGCGGCGGTCGCCGGCCGGAGGAGGTCGCCGGCAACCGCCGCGGCGGCGCTCAGAACCGCAGCCTGAGATCGAGCCTGAGCGCGTGTTCGGGCCCGCCCGCGCCGCCCTCGCGGCGCTCGCCCGAGAGCTCCACGCCAAACGCCGTGTGCGTCGCCTCGAACCGGGTGCCAAGCCGCAGCCGGCGGCTGTCCCCGCCGGACAGACCCGTCTCCGCAAACGGCGTCAGAAGCCCGTGGGACGCCACCCCGAAGCCGTAGCCGATCCGCGCGTCGACCGCCCCGGCCTCGCTTCCCGCGGCCCCGGCGGCCGTCGGCAGCTCGTCGCGCCACAGCGCCTGCGCCGCCCCCGTCCCGGCGCCCAAGCGCGGGCTCAGCATCAAGGACAGGCCCCGTCCGTGCGCTCCCGGTCCGACCCGTGCGGTCACGCTCACACCGCGCTCCTCCGCGCCCTCTTGCGAGTGCG
>MPMV01000034.1 GCA_002238685.1 bacterium EF100-94H03 bin56 | reverse complement strand
ACTTCCTTCCGGTCGGGTAGACGCGGACGCCGAACCCCTTGAGGCCGGAGTCCCGGACGTCCAGGCTGGCCTTTCGTGGCCGGAGAGCCTCGACGCGTGCCTGGGTGAGTCGTGTTGTGGCCATGGAATCCCCCTTGCCTTGAGTTGCAGACGCGGGAGAATCCGTTGCGGAATCGTCCCGTAGTTGCATCGGAGAGAGGGAAAATAAGGCGTTATTACATTGGTTTAAGCACCGAAGGTGCGACCTGTGGTGTGGCGCGGGACTTCCGTGTCACGGTGCACGTGGACGCTGGCGAGAAGTCCGAAGGCCATCATCAGGGTCACCATCGCCGTGCCGCCGAACGACACCAGGGGCAGTGGCAGGCCGACGACGGGAATTAGCCCGGTCACCATGGCGATGTTGGAGAAGACGTAGAGGAAGAAGGTCGACACGATTCCCAGGGCCAGCAGTCTGCCGAACTGGCTGCTGGCCCTGGACGCGACTCCGACACCGTAGAGCACGATGAAACAGTAGAGAAGGATCAGACCGAGGGCGCCGATCAGCCCCAGCTCCTCGGCGAGCATGGTGAAGATGAAATCGGTGTGCTTTTCGGGCAGGAAGTTCAGCTGGCTCTGCGTGCCGTTAAAGAGACCCTTGCCCCACACAGCCCCCGAACCGAGAGCGATCTTCGACTGCTGGATGTGGTAGCCGGCGCCCAGGGGGTCGAGATTCGGGTTGAGGAACGTCAGCACTCGCTCCCTCTGATAGGGAAGGAGCGCATACCAGACCACCGGCGCCATGCCCACCACGGCCGAGAACCCGGCGATGAACCAGCGCTTGCGGACGCCGGCAAGGAACATCAGCGCGATACCGCCAGCGACCATCAGGAGACCTGTCCCGAGGTCCGGCTGGCGGACCACCAGGACCGAAGGCAGGAGGATGAGAAACAGCGGAACCGGCAGGCTGGTCCATCGGCGGGCAACATTGAGCGCCAGACTGTGATAGTAGCGGGCGAGCGCCAGGACCACGGCGAACTTCATGAGTTCCGATGGCTGGAACTGGAACTTCATGCCACCAAGCGTGACCTGTATCCAGCGTTGCACGCCGACGCCGCTGACTCCCGGTATCTCCATGGCGACAAGCAGGGCCAGCGCTCCTGCGTAAATCACGTATGCCCAGCGGTGCACGTGGCGGATGTTGATCACGGCGATGGCAAGAAAGAGAAGCACTCCTGCTCCGAAACGCATGATCTGGGGCAGCGCCCAGGGTCTCCAGTCACCCCCTGCTGCCGAATAGAGCATCAGGAACCCGAAGCCGGCGACCAGGGCCAGGAGAAAGAGCAGACCCCAGGCCATGTTGGCGAGCTTGTCGCCAATGAGACGCGTGCCGCTGGCAAGGGGATGGGTGGACAGCGCCACCATCACGCAGTCCCTCCTGCTTGATCCGACGGCTCGTCACCGGTGTTCCAGCGGATCGATTGCCGCCTCTGAGCCTCACGCAACACGTCACGCACCACAGGTGCCGCGGAGCCGGAGCCGGACCCCCCATGATCGACGATCGCGGCGCCGACGTATCGCGGCTCGTCAAGTGGCGCATAACCGACGAACAGCCCATGGTCCCGTTCAGCCCAGGGCACATCCTCCTGACTCAACCGTCCTTCCCGTTCTTCCTTCCTGAGACGACGCACCTGGGAGGTCCCGGTCTTGCCGGCCATCTCCATGCCCTCGTCCTGGATCCTTGCTTTGTAGGCTGTCCCCCCATCGGCGTTGTTGACCACTTCACCCATGCCCTGGCGTACGACCCGCAAGTGTTCGGAATCGACATCAAGAGCCGCAAATTCGGGCACCTCCGCCCCGGTGGAGTGACGCACCAGGCGCGGTGTTACCCGAAAACGCCCGTTGGCAATGCGTGCAGCCATGAGCGCAAGCTGGAGGGGTGTGGTGAGGACATCACCCTGACCGATACCGACATTGATGGTGTCACCGCCGTACCACGGCTCGCCATAGACGGCCCGTTTCCAGTCCGCGCTGGGAACCAGGCCCGCCCGTTCCCCGGTGAGCTCGATCCCGGTCGTCTCGCCAAGGCCGAAACGCCGGGCCATCGCGGCAATCCGGTCCACACCGATGAGATGGGCCACCTGGTAGAAGTACACGTCGCACGACTCTCTCAGGGCATCGATGAGATTGACCTCACCATGGCCCCAGCGCCGCCAGCATCGGAAGGTCCGGTCGCCCAGGGTGAAGCTGCCAGGACAGTGGACTGTTGTCGCAGGGGTCACGGCTCCGGCTTCCAATGCCGCCAGTGCGACCATCATCTTGAACGTCGAGGCCGGGGGATACTGGCCGGCAACGGGCTTGTTCAGCAAAGGCGAACGGGGATCGTTGAGCAGGGCCTGCCAGGCGTCCCCGGTCAGACCGAAGTTGAACACATTGGGATCGAAACTCGGGACCGATGCCAGAGTGAGCACATCGCCGTTGAGGGCATCGAGAACGACCACGGATCCCGTCTGGTTCTCCATTCTGCGCACGGCGAATTCCTGGAGCGCCATGTCGATGGTGAGACGGATGTCCGAACCCGGATCGTCCTCGCGGCGGTCGATCTCCCGGATGACGCGTCCTACCGCATTGACTTCGACCTGACGCGTGCCCGGAGTTCCCCTCAACTGTTGCTCGTAGACCTTCTCGATTCCCGTCTTGCCCGTGCGGAAACCGGGGAATCTCAGCACCTTGTCGCCCTCGAGTTCGGCTTGCGACACTTCACCGACATATCCTGAAACGTGGGCCACGAGACCGGCGAAGGGATAATGGCGATGGGGGACCGTTTCGATGACGATGCCCGGCAGCACCGGCAGGTTCACCTCGACGCGCGCCACCTCCTGCCAGGACAGGTTCTGACGCACGGTGACGGGGATGAATCCCTCCTGGACTCCGATCTTGCGCAGCACTTTCGCCACGGTGCCGTCGTCCAGATCGATGAGAGCGGCAATGCGCTCGAGAGTTGTCTCGACGTCGCCGGTCTGCTCGGGAGTCATGATCAACTGGTAGGTGGGCCGGTTGACCGCCAGGCCCTTGCCAAACCGGTCGACAATCAGTCCGCGGCGGGGAGGAAGAAGGCGGATGCTGATGCGATTGTCATTGGACAGTCGCTGATAGCGCGCCGCATCGACAACCTGGAACTCGTAGAGGCGTCCGGCCACGGCGGCCACCAGCAGTCCCTTCAAACCGAAGAGGACGAACGAGCGTCGGTTCACCAGAGTTCGCTGCTCGAAGTCCTCGCGCATGTCAGCCTGACCCGGCGGGCTGCCTTCCGGCAAGGGATACGAGATCCTGACACCGCGCGAGGAGCCAGTAGACCCCCGGGAACAGGGCCACCGTCAACAGGACCTGGAATACATGGACGAGCAGACCGGGATAGGACCACAGGTAGAGCGCCGCCAGCATCCAGTCGATGACCACCGCGGCAATGACCACGAGCGCATACTCGGCCCAGACAATGTGGAAGGACTTGCGCAGGAAGTATCGGCGGCGGGTGACGACACCATGGCGAACCATGACAAGGACAAGAGCCGTGATGCCGAGTGGCAACCCGGTCATGAGGTCCGCAACGATGCCGAGACAGAAGGCAGAGCCGTAGCCAAGGAGATCGGGGCGGTAGACAGTCCAGAAGATGACGGCAGTCACCCCGAGGCGCGGTGCGACATCACCCACATGGCCGAAATAGAGCGGGGTCGAGGTCACGAGCACGAGAGCAACGCCCGACACCAGGGGCAGGAACGATACCGCCCGGCGTCTCAGGCTTCCGCCCCAGTCCTCGATCACCACAGCGGCTCCAGCATTCCGGCCTCGCGTGTCGTCTGCATGAGGCCGGGAAGCGTGTAGTCGAGTATGCGCACGTGCTCGATGCGGGCAGGATCAACGAAGGGTGTCACCCGGGGGGGATCTCCTTGTGAACCGGTAACAACTCCCACCGGAATGCCGGGGGGCAGCATCCCCCCCTCCCCCGACGTCACGAGCCGTTCGCCGGCATCGATGTTGCCGGCCAACTCTGTGAACAGCAGCGACAGGACGCGCGAATTGTCGCCACTGACGATGGCCGGTTTACGATCCGATTCGAAGACAACGGGGATACGGCTGTTGAGATCCGTCAGCAGGAGAACCCTGCTGCTGTGCCGCGCCGTCTCCGTGATCCTGCCTACGAGACCATGGGCCGCGACCACCGCCTGCCCCACCCTGACGCCGTCACCGGTTCCGGCGTTAAGGACCGCCGTCCTGACAAACGTTCCACTGGAATGACCGATGATGCGGGCCGTGACAAAGGCCGCGCGAGGTTCGGCGACACTTGAAAGGAGTCCGCGGAACTCGCGGTTCTCGGCCAGAAGTTGGCGTGCCGCCGCCTGCCAGTGCATCAGGCGTGCATTTTCGCGGCGCAGCTTCTCGTTCTCGGCCGCAACGGCAAGCCAGTTGTTGACGGAGTCCACCGCCGCGTTGACCGCCGACACCGGACGGGAGGCCACGTCGATGACAGGAGCCAGCACATCGAGAGTGTGCGTACGGGCATCAGTCACCCAGGGATTGTCCGTGCGGCTCATGAGGATGAAGGCGAGGGCAGCGACGACGAAAAAGGGCAGTGCGAAGCGTTGGGTGGTCTGGCGGGTGAGCAGGACAAGCTTCAGCATGCTTCAGTCATCACCTCTCACTGCGGAACGTCCGTCATCCCAGATTGCCGTCCAGGACCTGCTTGAGTGTCCTGGGTTCCTCCAGCACCCTGCCGGTCCCCTGGACGACACATGTCAGTGGATCATCGGCGATGGTGACCGGAAGCCCGGTCGCCTTGCGCAGGACTTCGTCGAGTCTGTGGAGCATGGCGCCGCCGCCAGTCAGGAATATTCCCGTGTCGACGATATCCGCGGCGAGTTCAGGCGCCGTCTGTTCGAGTGTCGTCTTCACCATTTCGACGATCTGACCGACGGGCTCGATGAGTCCCTCGGCGACCTGACGCTGGCTGATGATGATTTCCTTGGGTACGCCGTTGAGAAGATCGCGCCCCTTGATGGCAATCGTCGGCCCGTCTCCATCCTCCGGCAGTGCGGCAGAACCAACGGTCTGCTTGAGGCTCTCGGCGCTCGATTCGCCAATCAGGAGATTGAACGTGTTGCGGATGTGGCGGATGGTTGCCTCGTCCATATGGTGCCCGCCCACCCGCAGGGACCTGGAATAGACGATACCGCCAAGCGACAGGACACCGACCTCTGTCGTGCCGCCGCCAACATCGACAACCAGGGATCCGCTCGGCTCCGTGACCGGCAGACCGGCACCGATCGCCGCCGCCATCGGTTCCTCGATCAGACCGACCTTGCGTGCACCGGCCCGCAGACCGGCCTCCTCGATGGCGCGCCTCTCGACCGGCGTCGATCCCGACGGCACACAGATGATCACCTCGGGCCTGGAAAAGAAGATGCGCCGGTTCACCTTGCGGATGAAGTACTTGATCATCTCCTCGGCGATTTCGAAGTCCGCGATCACACCGTCGCGCAGGGGATGAATGGCTTCGATATGCGCCGGAGTGCGGCCAACCATTCTCTTGGCCTCCACACCGACAGCGAGCACACGCACCTTGGCACGGTTCTTGTTGATCGCGACCACGGAAGGCTCGTTGAGCGCAACTCCCTCGCCCTTGACATAGACCAGGGTGTTGGCCGTTCCAAGATCGATCGCCATACCGGAAGACAACAGTCGACTGATCATCGTGGTCTGCAAACTCCCGTAATCACAAGCCTTTGCATGGCGTTTCCCAGAAACCAGCGAGGCACAGACCCCTGCTCAGCACCGGCTGATCGACCGGCTCCTCCTTCATAACATGATTGCTCCACACATTCGAATGCAATCCGGTGAAGGCGAGTCAGTTTCGTGACTTGTCCACGAGGCGGTCCTCGGAAATCCACGGCATCATGGCGCGGAGCCTTTCGCCGACTTCCTCGATGGGATGTTCGGCGGCGCGGCGGCGCATCGCCTTGAAACTCGTCTGCCCGACCTCGTTCTCCAGCATCCAGTCCCGGGCAAAGCGTCCCGACTGAATCTCCCCGAGGATCGCCTTCATCTTCTGCTTCACCTCGTCATCGATGACGCGGGGACCGCGGGTGTAATCGCCGTATTCCGCCGTGTTGGATACCGAATAGCGCATGTTCGCGATACCGCCCTCGTAGATCAGATCGACGATGAGTTTCACCTCATGGAGGGTCTCGAAATAGGCCATCTCGGGGGCGTAGCCGGCATCGATCAGGGTCTCGTAGGCGGCCATGATGAGAGCCGTCAGTCCACCGCACAACACCACCTGTTCACCGAAAAGGTCGGTTTCGCATTCCTCCCGGAACGTGGTTTCGATGACGCCTGCCCGTCCCCCGCCAATGGCGCAGGCATAGCTCAGGCCGGTCTCGTGGGAAAGGCTGCCGGGATCCTGGGCTACGGCCAGCAGGCAGGGAACGCCCGCTCCCCTCGCAAACTCGCCACGCACCGTGTGCCCGGGGCCCTTGGGCGCCACCATGATCACGTTGAGATCGGCACGGGGCTCGATGAGATTGAAGTGAATGTTGAGTCCATGGGCGAAGGCAAGGGTCGCGCCTTCGCGCAGGTTGGGGGCGAGATCCTCGTTGTAGAGGCGTCTTTGCCCCTCGTCGGGAGTGACAACCATGACAAAGTCGGCCCACCGGGCAGCCTCGGCGGTGTCCATGACCCGGAGTCCCTCAGCCTCGGCCTTGGGCGCGCTTGCCGAACCCGATCTCAGCCCGATCGCCAGTTCCCTCGCACCACTGTCCCTCAGATTCAGCGCATGGGCGTGACCCTGGCTTCCGTAACCGATGATCGCGACCTTGCTGGCCTTGATGAGGTTGAGATCAGCGTCGTGATCGTAATAGACGCGCATGGCAATGCTCCGGACAGGTGGTGGTATCAGATCGGATCGGGACCGCGGGAAATGGCAGCCACGCCGGTGCGGGAAACGTCGACCAGTCCCAGCGGGCGCATGAGATCGACAAAGGCCGAGATCTTGTCGAGCGATCCGGTGATCTCGAACACGAACGAGCCGATGGTGCTGTCGACAACCCTGGCGCGGAAGATGTCGGCGATCCGAAGGGCCTCGACCCGCTTGTCGCCGCTGCTCGCCACCTTCACGAGAGCCAGTTCGCGTTCGACGTGCAAGCCCTGCGTCACGAAGTCGCAGACCCTGTGTACCGGAACGATGCGTTGCAGCTGCGCCAGGATCTGGACGATCACCATTTCGGTTCCGCTTGTGACGATGGTGATGCGCGAAAGCCCGGCGGACGCGTCGACTTCGTTGACGGTCAGCGAATCGATGTTGTAGCCACGCCCGGAAAAGAGCCCGACGACGCGCGCCAGCACGCCCGGTTCATTGTCGACCAGGACGGCAATCGTCGCTTTCCTTGCGGAAACGTTCTTCTTCTCGTCAACAGGCATGTCGTTCGGATCCTAGACCAGGACCATGCCCTCTTCCCTGTGGGCCTGATCGAGCACCACTTCCTCATCGGGACTCATGGTCACCTGATTGTGGGCGGCGCCGGCAGGGATCATCGGATAGACGTTTTCGTCCGGGTCGACGACGATATCGGCGATCACCGCGCGAGGCGTGGCGATCATTTCCTCGACAACAGCCTCGAGTTCGTCGGGTGTTGTGGCCCGCAACCCGACAGCGCCATAGGCCTCGGCGAGCTTCACGAAGTCAGGCAGTGAATCCATGTAGCTCTCGGAGTAGCGTCCGCCAAAGAAGAACTCCTGCCACTGGCGCACCATTCCCATCCATCGGTTGTTGAGAATGAACGCCTTGACCGGCAAACGGTACTGCGCCAGCGTCGACATCTCCTGCATGTTCATGAGGATTGACGCCTCGCCTGCCACATCGATGACAAGGGCGTCAGGATGGGCAATCTGGACGCCGAGCGCCGCCGGCAGCCCGTAACCCATGGTGCCGAGCCCGCCGGAGGTCATCCAGTGGTTCGGCTTCTCGAAGTGAAGGAACTGCGCTGCCCACATCTGGTGCTGACCGACTTCGGTGGTGATGTAGACATCATCCCTTCCGGAGGTGTGCCGGTTGAGAACCTCGAGGGCCAGCTGCGGCTTGATCAGGGTGTCGGAGGGCTTGTAACTGAACGACTTGCGCTGCCGCCACTCGTCGATCCGCGTCCACCACCGGTCAAGGGCGTCACCGTCACAGCGCGCCTGACGCGACTTCCAGAGCTTGATGAAGTGTTCGAGCACGTAGCCACAGTCGCCGATGATGGGCACATCGACATGGATGTTCTTGTTGATCGACGAGGCGTCGATGTCGATATGGATCTTGTGCGAATCAGGCGAGAACGCATCGGTCCGGCCCGTCACGCGATCATCGAATCTGGCGCCAACGCACAGCATGACATCGCAGTCGTGCATGCACATGTTGGCTTCCAGCGATCCGTGCATGCCGACCATGCCGATGAAGTTCCTGTTGGAAGCCGGCAGGGCACCCAGCCCCATGAGGGTGAGCGTGGTGGGAATGCCCGTCATGTTGACGAGATTGGTCAACAGCTGCGACGCCGCGGGGCCTGAATTGATGATGCCGCCTCCGGCATAGATCAGGGGCTGCCTGGCGCCCGCCAGCAGATCGACGGCTTCGGAAATCCGCTCGTGGTCACCCTTGAGGCGGGGATTGTAGCTTGGATGCTGCATCGGAGACGATGGCCGGGTATAGGCGGCGGCGGCCGTGACCACGTCCTTGGGCAGGTCCACCACCACCGGACCGGGGCGCCCGCTGGCGGCAACAAGAAACGCCTCCCTGATGATGCGCGCGAGATCGCCGACATCCTTCACGAGGTAGTTGTGCTTGGTGCAGGGCCGCGTGATGCCGACGGTATCCGCCTCCTGGAAGGCATCGTTGCCGATCAGGTGTGTGGGCACCTGGCCCGTGAGACAGACCACGGGCACCGAATCCATCCAGGCATCGGCAAGGCCGGTCACGCAGTTCGTCGCTCCCGGGCCGGAGGTCACCAGAACGACGCCAACCTTGCCGGTGGAGCGGGCATATCCTTCGGCGGCGTGCACTGCCGCGCCCTCCTGGCGCACCAGGATGTGCCGGAGGCTGTTCTGCTGGCACAGCGCATCATAGATCGGCAGCACGGCACCACCTGGATAACCGAAAATGACATCCACACCGAGATCCTGGAGGACCTTGACGAGAATCTCTGAACCGGTCATCTGCTTGTCGGTCACGAGTGTACCTCTCCGCTGCAGGCGCCGACGGCGCTGCCATGTCTCTTGACGGAAGTTCCCGCGCGCGTCTGGCGCCGCGTCGCAAGTGCCGGAACCTATGCGGATGACCGTCCGCGGTCAACAGAAACCACGCTCGTCCACGCGGCCGGGACCCTCGGCAGCGGGCTCCGCACGAGGATCAGTCGGACACATGCTCCCTCGAGCCTGCAACGGCCTGTCAGCCGCCAGCACTCCACCCGCATGCACACGCGCTCGATCACCACCCGGGCAAGGCCAGAGCGCACTTGCAGGCACTCGACCTTGGGCAGGATGGTGCTCGTATCACCGGTGTTGCCGGGATGAACCGAGACCGCGGCCGGACGGCCAACGGCGAGCGGATCGCGGCGCTGGGGGTCTCCCCTTGAATTCCGTCGTTCGACGCGCGAGTGACTCAATGATGGTCCGTGACTGCGTGCACAGGGCAGGCGACAGTGCCGGCACGTGCTGACTTGTCAGGATGCTCCTTGCCGAATTGCGATCACGGCAGACGGGTGGAAGAGGCTGACAGGAAGCACCGGGCCCTGGCGATGATGCCGCTGGCGCCTTCGTCGCCGAAGGCATGCAGGAGCGATGCATCGGCGGATTGATGGCGGAACCATGTGAACTGCCTGCGGGCGTAACGCCGTGTAGCCCGCTTCGCGTCGTCGCACGCCTCATCGAGGGTGAGCCGTCCGGAAAGATGGGCCATGAGACTGGCAAGGCCGACGCAGCGTGCGGCCGGCAGGGAAGGATCGAGACGGCGTGCCCTGAAGGCCACGGCTTCTTCGAGGGCGCCCACTGCCATCATCCGGTCAAAACGGGCAACCGCGCGTTCGAAGAGGAGCGATCGGTCCGGAAGCAGGCTGATCTGCCACAGCGGCCCTTCCCATTCTCCTTCGCGGGATCGCGTCATCCACTCCGAGAGCCGCGTTCCCGTTGCCTCGTGGACCTCGTGGGCCCGGGCGATGCGCTGGCTGTCCGTGGGGAAGAGAACCGCTGCGAGGGACGGATCGGTCCGGCCAAGTTCGGCGTGAAGCGCCTCTGGTCCCTCCAGCGACAGACGCCGGCGGATCCTCTCGCGGACGTCCCCTGGAATGTCCGGGATCGGCGCCAATCCCTCGCGGAATGTCTTGAGATAGAGACCGGTCCCGCCGACAACGATCGGCACCCGGCCGGACGAGGAGACTTCCAGACATATCCCGCGTGCGCGACGGTGCCACAATCCGGCCGAACAGGGTGTGGAAGCATCGAGAAAGCCGAAGAGGTGGTGTTTGCAACGCGCCTCGTCCGAGGCCGCAGGCCGGGCCGTCAGGATCGCGAGGTCAGCATAGACCTGCATGCTGTCGGCATTGATGATGACGCCACCCACCTCCTCGGCAAGGCGCATGGCAAGGGCGGACTTGCCCGACGCCGTCGGTCCGCCAATGAGGATGACCGGGCCGGTACCCACTCCCTCTTCCGCACAATCAGCGGCGAAAGGGCATCAGTCACCGATTTCCAGGGCCAGGTACCTCGGATCGCCCTCGCGTTCGATGAGAACGACCACGGACTGGGCATTTCTTCCTCTTGCCGCCTCGAGGAGATCCCTCACCTGCTCGACGGACTCCACCGCCTCGCGCCCGACATGGAGCAGGATGTCGCCGGCCTGGACGCCACCACGGTCCGCCGGACCGTCCTGTTCGACCCGGGTGACAACGAGACCCGTCGCATCGTCGTCAAGCCCGAGCTCGCGGGCAAGCTCGGCATTGACCGGACGGATCTCCATCCCGAGTAGAATCTCCTCCTGGACATCTTCGGCGCTTTCGGCGCTGTCACCTGACTCGTCCGTGGCGCCGGCAAGGCTGGCCTCGTATGCCTCGAGTTCTCCGAGCACCACGTCGATGGCGTGTTCCTCGCCGTCGCGGATGACGATGACCTCGACCTCGAGGCCCACTTCCGTACGCACCACGGCGCGTGGCAACTCGCGCATGTCGTCGATCGGGATGCCGTTGAAGCGCACGATGGTGTCGCCGATCTGGAACCCGGCGGCTTCAGCAGGGCTGTCAGGCGTGACACTCGCAACGAGTGCGCCGCTCGCCTCGGGTAGATCGAGACCCTCGGCGATTTCCGGGGTCACAGGTTGTATGCGCACGCCGAGCCAGCCGCGGCGGGTTCGGCCAAATTCCTTGAGCTGGCTGACAACATGAGCCACCACGTTGGAGGGAACGGCAAATCCGATGCCCACCGAGCCACCCGACGGCGAGTAGATCAGCGTGTTCACCCCGACAACCTCGCCGTCGATGTTGAACAGCGGCCCTCCCGAGTTGCCGCGGTTGATGGGCGCGTCCGTCTGCAGGAACTGATCGTAAGGACCGGCGTTGATGTCCCGCTGGCGCGCCGAAATGACGCCGGTTGTCACGGAATTGCCGAACCCGAAGGGGTTGCCGATGGCAAGGGCGACATCACCGATGCGCACGACATCCGAATCGCCAAAGGCCACCGCCGGCAACGCATCGTCTGCCTCGACCCTGAGAAGGGCGATATCGGTCTTGGAGTCCGTCGCCACCACCGTGGCCTCGTACTCGGTCCCGTCATCAAGGCGCACAAGGATCCTGGAGGCCTTGTCGATGACATGGGCGTTGGTGACGATGTCGCCGTCTTCGTGGATGATGAACCCGGATCCCAGCGCCCATGGGGCCGAGCGCGGCTCACTGTCCTCCTTGTCGGGATTCTGCCGGTCGAAGAAGCGCTCGAAGAATTCCTCGAAAGGCGTTCCCGAATAGGGGTTGGTCCCTGAACGGTTGCCTCCGGCGACTTCGGTTTCGGTGAAGATCGAGACCACCGAAGGAAGCAGGCGCTCCGCCAGGTCGGCATGGCCTGCGCCATTGCCGTGTGCATGGCTTGCGGTGCCGGAGAACCCGGCAAGAAGGAAAGTCAGAACAAGAACAGGGAAGAAACCGGTCCGGTTCATCGTCATATCACGACCTCTGTGTCGACTTGTCATTCAGCCACGCAGCAACCATACGGCTGTCACGCCGGCCAGGGCTACCAGCAGACCGACCGTTCGCACGGTGGACAGGGGCTGGGCCAGAACATGCACCATTGCCCTCTTCATGGCGCCCGGGAACAGCGCCCAGGCGACACCTTCGAGAAACAGGGCAATGGCAAGCGCCACAGCCAGATCTGTCATCGGCGCCCGGTCAGGCGGTGCTCCACCACTACTCGGCGTATGTGTCAGAACGAGGGCTCGTCTGGAGGCCTTCGAAATTCGTCAGGAAGCGCAGGAATTCTCCGTCCGGACTCAGCACCAGGGTGGTGTCCGTGGCGTTGAGCGCCTCGCGGTATGCCTGCATGGTGCGATAGAAGGTGAAGAATTCGACATCCCGGCCGAAGGCCTCGGCAAAGATGCGCACCACTTCTCCGTCCCCTTCGCCACGCAGGATTTCGGAATCGCGCCTTGCCTCCGAAATCAGCACCGTGCGGGTCCGGTCAGCCTCGGCGCGGATGCGCAATGACTGTTCCTCGCCCTCGGCGCGAATCTCGCTTGCCTCGCGCTGACGTTCGGTCTGCATCCGCCGGTAGATGGCCTGACTGTTTTCCTGGGGAAGGTCGGTGCGCTTGATACGAACGTCCGTCACCTCGATGCCATACTGCTCGGTCGCCGTGACCAGGGACTCCTGAATCTCGGTCATCAACGCCTCGCGCTCACCGGAAACGACATCGACCAGTGGCACACGACCGATGTGTTGGCGCAACGTGCCTGTCAGCGTTCTCAGCATGAATCCCTCGAAACGGTCGATGGTGATCGCCGAATTCTTGAACTTCAGGGGATCCGTGATGCGATAGAGGGCAAAGGCATCGACAACCAGGCGCTTCTGGTCCGACGCGGTCACCTGTTCAGGCTCTCCATCGACCTGGATGACCCGCTTCTCGTAGTAGACGACGTCCTGCCACGGAAGCTTGAAATTGAGACCGGGGTCGGACACCACGCGCTTGGGATCACCGAACTGGACAACGATCCCCTGCTCGTATTCGGCGACGGTGAACACGGACATGGAACCGACCACCAGAAGAACTGCAAGGCCGATGACTGAGAGAATGATCTTGATGCTCACGGTTCAGCCCTCCTGGTCGCTGCTTCGCCGCAGCTGGTCGAGCGGCAGGTAGGGTACGACCCCCTGGCCATCCGTGGCCCCGGTGTCGATGATAATCTTCTCCATGTCGCGCAGTACCGTTTCCATGGTCTCGAGGTAGATGCGCCGCTCTGTCACTTCTTCGGCCAGGATGTACTCGTTGTAGACCGACCTGAAGCGGGCAGCATCGCCCTGGGCCGTATTGATCACCTGTTCCTTGTAGGCCTCCGCTTCCTGGAGCATGCGCTGTGAGTCGCCACGGGCGACCGGCACGATCTGGTTCTGGTAGGCCTGGGCCTCGTTGATCGAACGTTCCTGGTCCGCGCGTGCCGCCTGGACATCGCGGAAGGAGTCGATCACCGCCGCCGGCGGATCGACGCTCTGCAACTCGACCTGGCGGATCTCGACTCCGGCACCGTACTCATCGAGCATCGCCTGCATCAATTCCAGTGTCTTCTGTTCGACCTCCGCCCTGCCCTCGGCAAGAGCCGTAGCCAGCGGGGTGCGACCGATGGCCTGACGCATGGCGCTCTCGGCCACGTTGCGTGTCGTTCCTTCCGGATCGGAGATGTTGAACAGGAATTTTCCGGCGTCGTCGATCTTCCACTTCACGACGAACTTGACGTCGATGATGTTCTCGTCACCGGTCAGCATCAGGCTCTGTTGGGGCGTGGTGCCGATGGTGAACTGCTGGATCTCCGTCACCGTCGGTGTGAAGACCTGTCCGACGGGCGCCGGCCAGTTGTAGTCGAGACCGGGTGTCGTCGTGTTGACCCAGCGCCCGAAGACAACCTCGACACCCTGCTCATTGGTGTCGACCCGGTAGATTCCACTCGCCAGCCACACGACGGCAAGCACGACGAGGATGATCAGGATCCCCCTGATGCCGCCGAAACCGCCGGGCAGGAATCGCCGGCCCTTCTTTTGCATGTTGCGGACGAGTTCCTCGAATTCACGACCGCCGCCGCCTGAGGGACGTCGTCCCCATGGGCCACCGCCGGAACCGCCCCATCCACCTCCACCACCGTCGTTCCAGGACATGGGTTCGCTGCCTTCCTGGCGGATCCTGGCGTACCGGGCTCCGCACTTTATGGGTTGTTGCCAAGGGTCCCCGCGTTATATGTCACCTGCGTGTTGCCTGCAACGCGGGAAGGATGACGAGCGATGGCACGAGTCACGCAAGAGGCAGTTGAAGCCGCCCTTCGCGGGATCATCGATCCCGGGAGCGGTCAGCCGATCGGCGACGAGGGCCTCGTCTCCAATCTTGTCGTCAAGGACGGCAACGTCGGTTTCGTCATGGAGGTGCCGGCTGACCGCGGCCACGCGTATGAGCCGGTGCGCAAGGCAGCCGAAGACGCCATTCGCGCCCTGCCCGGTGTGCTCTCGTCCAGCGTCGTCATGACCGCTCACCGCGACCAGGCTGTCCCGGCGCAGCCGGCCGGAGGCATCGATGGCGTCAATGCCATCGTGGCGGTAGCCAGTGGCAAGGGTGGTGTCGGCAAGTCGACCACCGCGGCCAATCTGGCGCTTGCCCTGGCCGCCGAAGGCCGCAAGGTCGTATTCCTCGATGCGGACATTTACGGGCCTTCGGCGCCGCGCCTCTTCGGACTGACGGGAAAGCCCGAGACCGACGGGACCCTGCTCTATCCGAAGATGGCTTACGGCATCGCGACCATGTCGATCGGCCTGCTGATCGGAGAGGACCAGCCCATGGTGTGGCGCGGCCCGATGGTGCAGAGCGCCCTGGAGCAGATGCTGCGCCAGGTGGCATGGGGCGAAGCCGACATCATGATCGTCGATCTGCCGCCAGGGACCGGTGATATCCAGCTCTCGCTCACCCAGAGAACGCCGCTTGCCGGCGCCGTGATCGTTTCCACGCCACAGGACCTTTCGCTCATCGACGCCCGCAAGGGACTCAACATGTTCCGCAAGGTGGATGTTCCCATCCTCGGCATTGTCGAGAACATGAGCTACTTCGCCTGCCCGGCCTGCGGTCACCGCACCGACGTCTTCGCCCATGGTGGGGCGAGGCAGGAGGCTGCCCGGCTGGGAGTCCCATTCCTGGGTGAAATTCCTCTCGACATCAGGATTCGCGAGACGTCGGACAGCGGCTTTCCCATCGTCGCCGCCGAGCCCTCAGGAACCATTGCCAATGCCTACCAGGCGGTGGCCTCGGCGGTTCTGGAGAGTCTGCCGGGCTCACGCCCGCAAGGCCCGCGCATCGTCATCGAATAGGTTCGTCGTCCGTCAGGGACGGCTCTCCAGCACGGCCTGCAGTTCTTCCCACATCCGCCGCGACAACCCGCTCGTTTCCTGGGTCACCGTCTCGCCCTTCACCATGCGGCGCACCGCGGCCAGCTGCTTCGCCGTCAGTTCCGCTCCGTCGAGCCGGCATTCGACGAAGGCCTCGTAGGCCAGCGGCACCCAGGCTTTCACCGTCTCCAGCATCGCCTCGGCATAGACCCTGATCTCGTACTGGGCATGGGGGTCCGCGCGCAGGACCAGGAAGTGAAGCAGGTTGTGGAGATTGGTCTTCCAGTACCACTGGGTGTAGATGCCGAGCGGCAGGTTGATGCGGGCCAGTTCACGGGCAAGGCCGGGCCCCTCGCCGTCGAGCATCTCCTCGTAGTGTCCGTAGGCGCGGCTGGCGTCGTCCTTGAGAATCTCCAGCACCTTCACCGCCTCGTCGCCCTCGAGGACATCGCTCCGGCCCTGCCGGTTCTGCGTCGACTGGCGCGCCAGGTTGTCAGGCGCCGGAATGTGGAACTCGCGGTCGAGAATCGAGTAACGCGCCGAGACCTCGTTGATGCTGGCCGTGCGGTGGCGAATCCACTGGCGGGCCACGAACACCGGCAGCTTGACGTGATACTTGATCTCGCACATCTCGAAGGGCGTGGTGTGGCGGTGGCGCATGAGGTAGGCGATGAGCGCCGCATCGCCGCGCACCGACCGTGTGCCCGTGCCGTAGGACACCCGTGCCGCCTGGACGATGGCACTGTCATCTCCCAGGTAGTCGATGACACGCACGAATCCGTGATCGAGCACCTCGATCGGTTCGTAGAGCAAGGCCTCCAGCCCCGGCGATACCACCCGTCGCGTCGTTTCGGAACGGGACCTCTGCGCCTCGATCTCCTGCGCCTGTTCCTGCGTGATACCCATGCCAAGGGCATACACGAGGCGGCCAGCGAACTCCACCGACAACCATGCCCCGTGGCCGGGCGGCAATCCCCCCGGCTGCAATCCGCCTTCGATCGAATTCACAATTGAAAGGCGCGACCCAGTGCCGGAATGCCGGCCGCTGCACTCAGGTCTGCATGATCCGCATGGCCGATCATTGCAACGGATCCCTGCGTGATCCGGCTCAGGTCTGGTTGATGTCGAACGGCAATCCCCGGTGATGGGGATGGCGCAAGATGAGCGGCAGCGATAACTTGGGCCAAGTTCAACAGACGTTTTCAGGAAGTGTTGATTATCAACGGCTTGAGAAGGCGGATTCCTGGTGTCTGGCACTACATTCGTGTTCGTTATGAGATGTACGCGTGATCAGACGATCATTCGCGAGGTCTTGCCGGGTTGCGGATCGAGACCGAGCGCGGAGTAGATCTTCAGCTGAGCGGGCTCGGCCAGGGTTGCCTTGCGCACGTGCAGTGTGCCGCCATCCTTGCGGCGGAACGTGGCGGTGACACGCTGCTGACCAGCCAGAATGCGGCGCAGGGTGGCCCAGCTTGAGGTCTCGCCATGCTGGCGAAGCCGCCTGCGGATGGTCTGCACCATCTGGTAGGCAAGAACGGTGATGAACAGGTGGCCGTCGGTACGGCCCTGGGTCTGGTGATAGACCGGACGCAGGCCGAGTTCCGACTTCAGCGAGCGGAACACGAATTCCAGGTCGGTGAGCATCGTGTAGGTGCGCCACAGGGTCTCCTGGTCCCAGTCGATGACATTGGTGCGCAGGCAAAAGACGCCCGGATGGGTGAGCATGGTGCCGGCCACCGTCTTCCTCTCCCAGGTGACCGCCGTCGCCTTGCCGGTCTCGGGATCCGAGGCGACAGCGACGTCGTAATGCTGTGCGATGCCGCGGCTGCGTTCGCTGATCCGCCCGATGCTCCGCCAGACATGGTCGAGCCCCTTGGCCGTGCGCGGACGCGACAGCCCCTGGTGGAGCCTGGCAAGGGAAGCCTCGAAGCGATTGGCAATGCCCTCCTCCTTGTGTGCCCGCTCTTCGGAATGGCAGTAAAGACGCCTCTCGCCCGTCGCATTCTCCAACACCTCGTCAATTCGGCCCCTCGATGCACCACTCTTGTTGTCTATGGCGGCGACCGACCCCAGCACCGGAGAGCGTGCAGGCTGATCCCCTGGAAGGATTTGTACGCAGTCGCCTGGGACGCACCGGCCGGCTGAAGCTGTCGACGGCGTCCGTGTGTTCACACTCCTCCGCCGGGACTCATGACAGGCTGCAGTCACTCTCAAACAACATGGACGTGTGTCGCCACGTCGCAGTGTACGTGAACAAGCACGACACTATTGACTTGATCATATACAGCTCGGTAGACTTGCAGTGATACGGAGCGTCCTACCTGTGAAGGCGCGCGCATGGCCACACCGAACGAAAAACTCGCTGCGTCGCTGGCACAACTCCGGAAACTGCAGGACCGGAGGCGGCGGGTCTTCCGCTCCGGCGAACTGACGCGTGTTCACCGCGAGCGGCTGGTCAGGAACGGTTTCCTGGCCGAGGTGATGAAGGGCTGGCTGATCTCCTGCAGTCCGGATGCCGATCCAGGTGATACGACGCCCTGGTTTGCTTCCTTTTGGGAGTTCTGCGCGGCCTATTCTACGACCCGATTCGGCCCGGACTGGCACCTCTCCCCGGAACAGTCGTTGCTGCTCCACGCAGAAAACACCGTCATCCCGCGGCAGGTCATCATTCATACGCCCAAGGGCGCCAACAACTCCGTCGAACTGTTGTTCGGCACGTCACTATTCGACCTCAGAAAGAAGGACATGCCGCCTGATGCCGACCTGGCGGACCGGGACGGGCTGCGGTTCATTGTGCCCGAAGCGGCATTGGTGCGCGTGCCGGAAGCTTTTTTTGTCCGGCATCCGGTCGAGGCGCAGGTCGTGCTCTCGGGCATCCGCGATGCGGCTCAAGTGCTCGGCCGGCTGCTTGATGGCGGCCACTCGGTGGTTGCCGGACGGCTGGCCGGCGCCTTTCGCCGGATCGGCAGGGACGATGTGGCCGATGAGATTCTGAGCGTCATGAAGCGTGCCGGCTACGATGTCCGCGAAGCCGTTCCGTTTGAAGCGGAGCAGGTTCCTGGTGCGCCTGGTCGGGCGCAGGCACCGATTGTGGGGCGCCTGCAATCGCTGTGGGAGACCATGCGGGGGCCTGTGATCGCCGCATTTCCCGAAGCCCCCGGCCTACCCAGTGACATCGAAAGCTACTTGTCCTTCGTTGACGAGATCTATCGCAACGATGCCTATCACTCGCTGTCGATCGAGGGCTACCGTGTCACACCGGAGATGATTGACCGGGTGCGCACGGGCAACTGGGATGCGGACAATCCCGACGCCGATCGGCATAGCCTCGACGCGCTGGCCGCACGCGGTTACTGGCAGGCATTCCGTCTTGTGCGAGAGGCGGTGGGTGAGATCATCGGCGGCAGCGAAGCCGGTGCTCTGGTCCGCGAGGTCCACCGGGACTGGTATCGCGAACTCCTTCAACTTTGCGTCGCCTCCGGCCTGATCGCCGCCTCCACTCTGGCCGGCTACCGCAACGATGCCGTGTTTCTGAGGGGATCGCGGCATGTGCCGCCTCGCCGGGAGGCGGTGCGCGATGCCATGCCGGCCCTGTTCGATCTGCTGGAAACCGAGACCGAACCTTCCGTACGCGCCGTGCTCGGACACTGGCTGTTCGGCTACATCCATCCCTACCCGGACGGTAACGGACGCATGGCGCGCTTCGTCATGAACGCGATGCTGGCATCCGGTGGTTATCCGTGGACCGTCATTCGAATCGAGGATCGTGACGTCTACATGGCAGGCCTTGAGAGCGCCAGTGTGGATCAGGATATCGCGCCGTTCGCACGGTTTGTGGCGGACAAGGTTGCCCGGTCACTGGAGCGGGCGACGTGATCCCGCGGATGGTCGAAGACAAGAATGGGGGTCGCGCAGGCGGGGGCTTGCCGAGCCGGTCCACCCGGAAGCGCTGCAACTTCTCTTCGAGAGTCGGATGCCTTGCAGCATCGAGATTGTCTGAACACGGGATGACCTGCAGAAGGGTTCTCAAGCGGATTGGCGAGCACCTCTCTTGAGACCCAGATGTTCGATCTCCAGGTCGCCCCAATGTTCCTTCAGATACTCGGCAACGAGCCGTCGGTGACAATGGTGCGGCTGGTCTTCGCTGCAAAGCAGACAACCATTGTTCACGACCTCCCTGGGCAGAACGGATTCGATCCTGCGGGTCTTCATCAGATCGACAAACCGGTCCTCGTAGGTCTCCCAGGAGATTCGCCCCTGTCGATACTCGCTCAACAATTCCTTCGTGGGAGCGAGGTCCGGCACATGGACGTATTCGATGTTGCACAGCTCGCGTGCGAACCAGGCAAGGTCACCCTTCTTGGCGAACCCGGCAAGCTGGGAGCCGTTTCGGAGTCTCACATCCACGATTCGCCTGGTGCCTGATTCACGCAGAAGTTCGAAGAACCGCTGTGCGGATTTCCTGGTGAAGCCTATCGTCGATACCCTCATTGGTCCTTCTGCCTTGCCTCGTCACTCACTCGTTCCATGAGGTGTCCAACGCATTCCGCCTGATGTGCAATCGCTTCCTCAATGAGCTGGCGGCGCGTGCGGTGTCGGCTGAACAGATCGGCCTCGAAACTGAATTCGGCAATCAGACGACTCATCGTGCCCGCATGCGGCTCAAGCGTTCCATCGGCTAGGATATGCGCGACGTCAACCCCACTCTTGTCCAGCTCGTGTCCGATGAGAAGGGTCCGATGGCAGTCGAGCGGTTCCTTCTCGGCGCACATCAGTGCAATGCGGTACCGACCTGCGCCGTGCAAGACCCTCTCCAGGCCATCACGAAACCGTGGCGTGCGCGCGAGTCGATCGTAGCGGATGCGGCCGTGTTCGTAGCAGGACCGGTCATCAGATCGCCCGCCCAGCTCACGACCGAGATACACATATCTGAATCCGGAGGCCTCGAGAGACCCGGCAAATTTCTCGCGATTGAACTGGGGATTGAAACGGCTGTATGGAGCGGAGCGCACATCTGCGATAGCGGTCACGTCGTGCAGGTTGAGAAGTTCAAGAAAGAACTTCAAGGTATGGTTGGAGTGACCGATCGTCAGAATGGTTCTTGCGCTCGCGTTCAAGATTCTAGTGCCAATCTGGTTCGATGATGGCGGCGATGAGTTTGAATATGGCGTTCCGGTACGGTTCACCAAGACTGATGGTCAGATGGCACTCGCCAATTCTGTAGGTACCGTCCAGCTTTGCTAGAAACCTTCGCTCGTACAGGGGATCGGTCACCCAGAACGCGTAGTTCTGGCCTGCATGCACGAACTGGCCCTGTACGCGCCGCTTGGAGTTCCCAAACGCTTCGCCGGGTGCAAATACCTCTACAATGACTTCCTCAACAGCAATTAACCGTAGGGAACTGGGTGTCTTTCCCGTTCCTTCCAAGGGAATCCTGTCATTGCGACCATGATAGGTGCTGCAACCGTCAACCCACAGCGGCTCAACCGGATCAACCAGGGCCGGAAGATCCAACGGTGAATAAACACCGACCTTCTCCCAATAGTAATCCGGGTCAAGCAGCCAGTTTTCGGTCTGGTGACCTTCTGGCTGCGGCCTGAGCACGGGCACTTCGATGATATCGAGAATCCTGGGATCGCTTCCGTCTTCGTACTGGCGTTCGTATTCCGACACCTCCTGGTTCTCCCGTGCGCTTACGAGCCGGACCCAGCATCCTGCCTTCTCGTCGATTGCCCACACCCGACCGGCAATGCATCGGCCCGATAGCTTTCGGGAGTTTGCAAGACACACAATCTGCATGCTTTCGGTCATCGACACCGTCTCGGATCGATGATCATTCCCATGCCGCCTGCAACCGAACGGCACACGCCGCCAGCGACCGTGTCCGGCCTATGAATCGCGAGCGAAAGCAGCGCCTAGTCCGCCGACCGAACTACGAGACGCAGTTCGCTGTCGTCGAGTACGCTGTACTCGGGAAGGTGGCCGGTCAATCGTTCGCATTCCTTGCGGATGATCGGTACACCGTCACCGCGGCGGTCCATCAAGCGTGAACGACCGAGACCGGTTGGTGCAGGGCAGCGCGCCAACAAGGACACGATGAGTTCGTTCCTGCTGGCCTGCCGCAGGTGCAGGCTGTCCGGAGTCAGTGTGTTAGCGAGGGCGCCGGGCACATAGAGTTCGAGCCGGTCCCCGAACAGGTGAAGGCGTATCCGCGAACCGGCGATCGAGTAGTCGCGATGCGCAACAGCGTTCACAAGAGCCTCGAATACCGCCCGGGCGCTGAACTGCGGTCTGTCCGACCGTGGCCCATTTTTTACTGCCCGCACCAATGTGTTCCGTCGCACAAAGTGCAGAGCTTCCGCAACCTGTTCGTCAAGGGGTCCGCCGATGTCTCGCGAATCTGTCTGATATTCGACGTCCGTCCGGTCTCCAGCATAGCTGACGGCCTGGATGTATGCGTGAGCCATCCAGCGTTGCGGCTCGGACGTGCAAAGCAGAACACCTGCGATCGTGAGCCGTTCAGCTCCGTCGTCGTCATTCGACATGATACAAAGCTTGCGCAGTGTGTCGTCGGTAGGGTCGGTCAGAGTAAATCTTTGGGTGAGCGCAAAGTGCAAGTCCGCTCGTCCTGTTCCAGGGACGATGGTTTCATCGAATCGAATGAGACGACTGTAGCTGCGTTCCTGAATTAAGCGCGCGAGTGTTTCCGGAGTCATTTCACGCTTGGAACTGCCAATTCTGCGGAAATATCCTCCAGGACTCTTGTGAATGAACAGACTGCGGGCCAGGTCAATTCGGATGACCGGAACCGGGTGGCCGGCAGCGGTCTCCATTGTGAGCTTACGGATATCGGCGTCGAGTGCTGGCCTTACCGAATCGTTGCAGATCTCACGAACCCAGCTCTCGACAATGTCCAGGTCGTCCAGCGGAATGCCCAGCACCTCCCGGCTTCTGTCGTCCACCCCCAGGATCACGGTTCCGCCTCGCCCGTTCGCCATCGCGGCAAGTTCATCGGCGAACGCACCCCGGTCCGGACCCCTGACGCGTTGACCGGTGACTACGACGCGCTTGAACTCGAGTGTCGAGTCTTCGCCAAGTTGGATGCGGTCAACCAGGCTGGCCTCAGCCATCATGTTCCTCGCCACTCATGGTACCTTTGTAGCATGGGAAGTATGCCGTTGACCCGCAAGACCCCCACGGGGGACTGCGACCGGATGAGGATGGCGGCCTGAAGAGTCCGAATGCTGAACGCACCTGCCGTCTGACCGTCCGTTCTCTTCCGTGACGGACGATTCCGTGGCGTTTGTCCATTCAGAGGACGCTGCAGCCGCGATTGTCTGTGCTGGCTGTGCCCCGTGCACACACGTACGATAGCGGCTGCAAACAATGGTCGGGAGTACCGTCGGCACAGTGACGCCGGGGCATTCCGTGATCCTGCAGGGAAGCAGACGAGCCGGGCCTTGATGAGATGCCGGCGGATGGGACGGTCAGCGAGGTAACTTGCGATGGCCAGGTAGTATCCTGATCGCTACATGAAACCGAGTTCGGCACGACGGAGTACTGCGGAATCTTGAAACATGATGCCTTGGGTGGGTGACAGCCGCAGTGCCATCGCCGGGCGAGACTGAACACGCCGCCCTGTCCCCGGATCTCCAGCAGGGACAGGAGGACCGCAAGCGCTTCGCACGCAGCAAGCCGCTTTTCGGAGGGCCAGAGAGACCTTTCGCATCCGGTTGCCGTGCGGTTGCCCGAAACAAGGGTTGCGTACAGGCCGGGTCGAGACTATATGTCGGGTTGCCCGGTGCGCCGGGCTATGGCGATAAACGTCGTTCGGAATAGACGTTGCGGACGCGGGGGCAGTACCCGCCGCCTCCACCATAAGCCTATGGGGGCGAACCAGGATCGACGTGCGTGGTAAAGGTGCGATTTTCGCCCGGTATGATACCGCCGTTATCGGGTCAATCTCACAAACGCCAACGACAACGAGGCGTTCGCTGTTGCCGCTTAGGCGACAAGCGCGGTTTGGAGGGCACCGGGCAACAGAAGCCCTCCATCCTGTCGGTCCCTGACGGTCCGGTCGAGCGATGAATGACTCCATTCACTACGGACTTCTGATTGACGGCGCCCTGCGCAGCGTCGTCGCGCACGCCCTCGAAATCGCCGCGCGTGACGGCTTGCCTGGAGACCATCACTTCTACATCACCTTCCGTACCGACCACCCCGGCGTCAGGATGGCCAAGGCCCTGAAGGCCCGCTATCCCGAAGACATCACGATCGTCATCCAGAATCAGTTCTGGAATCTGGAGGTCGACGAAGAAGGATTTTCCATCGGTCTTTCATTTGACCGCATGCCCCACGAACTCGGTGTTCCCTGGACTGCCGTCACCTCGTTCGTCGACCCGAGCGTCAAGTTCGGACTGAACTTCAAGGCTGCCGAGGGAGAACCTGTCGAGGAGGCAGAGCCGGAACCGCCCGAAGGTGATGGCACCATCGTCTCCCTCGATTCCTTCCGCAAGAAGTAGGGTTGCATTCCACGACTGAGAATCGTTCGCAAGGACGGGACGCGGTGTGGTAAGGAAGGCCTGACTTGACGCGGGAACCGCAGTCCATGGCCGATCTCCGCACAGAAACCGACTCTCTCGGGGAGATCAGCGTTCCCGGGGATCGCTACTGGGGCGCTCAGACCCAGAGATCGCTTGGCAACTTCCCCATCGGGGGCCCGTCCGAACGCATGCCCTCGCAGCTGATCGAGGCCTTCGGTTACGTCAAGAAGGCGGCGGCCGACATCAACCGGTCCTCGGGCAAGCTCCAGGACCATCTGGCCGCAGCGATCACCACTGCCGCCGACGAGGTCATCGAGGGACGTCTTGGGGACCACTTTCCTCTCGTTGTCTGGCAGACCGGATCGGGTACCCAGACCAACATGAACGTCAACGAGGTGATCGCGAACCGGGCTATCGAGATCCTTGGCGGCGAACTGGGCTCGAAGAGCCCGGTGCACCCCAATGACCATGTCAACATGGGCCAGTCATCCAATGATGGCTTCCCGACAGCGATGCATATCGCCGTCGCCATCGAGGTTGATCGACGGCTTCTTGGTTCGCTTCAACGGCTTCACACCGCTCTGGACTCCAAGGCGCAGGAGTACTCCGACATCGTCAAGATCGGCCGAACGCATCTTCAGGATGCGACGCCCTTGACCCTGGGCCAGGAGTTTTCGGGATACGCCCGGCAGGCGGAACTCGGCATCGAGCGTGTCAGGGGAACGATGCCGCGGCTCATGCAGCTTGCCATGGGAGGGACGGCGGTCGGCACGGGCCTCAACAGTCCCCAGGGATTCGATGTCGCCTTCGCTGAACGCGTGGCCGCGATGACCAACCTTCCCTTCGTGACCGCTGCCAACAAGTTCGAGGCCCTGGCGAGCCATGATGCCATGGTGGAAGTGTCCGGGGCGCTCAATGTCGTCGCCGTCAGCCTCAACAAGATCGCGAACGATATCAGGCTGCTCGGCTCCGGGCCACGCAGCGGCATAGGGGAACTTGTGCTGCCGGCCAATGAACCTGGCAGTTCAATCATGCCGGGCAAGGTCAACCCGACCCAGTGCGAGGCCCTGACCATGGTCTGCGCCGAGGTCATGGGCAACCACACGGCGGTCACGATTGCAGGAGCCCAGGGACACTTCGAACTCAACGTCTTCAAGCCTGTGATGGTCTTCAACGTGCTGCGTTCCGCCCGTCTTCTCGGTGATGCGGCAGCGAGTTTCACGGATCGCTGCGTTGCCGGCATCGCTGCCGACAGGGACCGTATCGAAGAGATGATGCAGCGCTCGCTCATGCTCGTGACGGCACTCAACCCCCACATCGGTTATGACAATGCAGCGAGGATCGCCAAGAAGGCGCATGCCGAGGGCACGACCTTGAAGGAGGCTGCCGTCTCGCTTGGCCTCGTCAGCCCCGAGGACTTCGATGCCTGGGTGAGACCGCACTCCATGGTCGGCCCGTCGAAGGCGTGAGGCTGCCGGTCAGACAGATGCGGCCCGCTTCCGGCTGGTGGCCACTCTTTCCTGCGGCAGCTCTGGTCATTGCCGCCATTGTCTCCCTTCCCATCCTTGCCGTCGTGTCGAACCTCTTCACCGGCAGCGGTGTCGTGTGGGCCGGTCTCATCGATCGCATTCTCTCGGTCTATGTCGTCAACACCCTGGTGTTGCTGGCGGGAGTGGCCGTGGTCGCAGGGACCATCGGCACCGGGACCGCGTGGCTTGTCACCATGTGCGAGTTTCCGGGCCGGCGTTACATGGAATGGCTGCTGCTTCTCCCGTTTGCCGCTCCGGCCTATGTCATCGCCTATGCCTACACCGATTTCCTGGAGTTCGCCGGGCCGCTGCAGACGTTTCTGCGCGATCTGACCGGCTGGGGGCGCCATGACTACTGGTTCCCCGAAATCCGCTCCACACCGGGCGCCATCGCCATGCTGTCGCTGGTGCTCTACCCGTATGTCTATCTTCTGGCGCGCAACGCGTTCCTGTCACAGTCGGTCCAGGCCCTCGGTGTCGCCCGGTCCCTGGGACTCGGCCCCTGGTCCGCATTCGCCCGTGTTGCCGTGCCCATGGCCCGGCCCGGAATTGCCGCCGGACTTGCCCTGGCACTCATGGAGACGCTGGCCGACTTCGGAACCGTCGAGTTCTTCGGGGTTCAGACATTCACCACCGGCATCTACCGGACATGGTTCATCAGGGGTTCGCCGGAAGGAGCGGCACAGCTGGCCAACATCCTGCTCATCTTCGCTCTGGCCGTGATCCTTCTGGAGCGGGGCTCCCGGGGCCGGGCCCGGTATGTGACAGGGACGGGTCGCTTCCAGCCCCTGCCGCGTTTTGTCCTTGGCGGAATCAGGGCCTGGACCGCCTTCCTCGCCACCCTCCTTCCGGTCCTGCTGGGATTCGTGGTTCCGGTCTCCCTGCTCCTCGAACTCTCCTTTGCCTCTGGCGATTCGATGCCCTTCGCGGCGTTCATGACCTATGCCGGAAACTCGGTCCTGGTGGCCGGACTGGCCGCCGTCCTGGCCGTCGCCGCCGCCCTGACACTGGGCTACGCGGCACGTCTCGCGGCAAGCCCGCTGACGATTGGCGCCGCACGGATCTCCTCAATGGGCTATGCCATTCCGGGATCCGTCATCGCGGTCGGGATCCTGGTCCCCCTTACCTGGTTCGACAACCGTCTCGATGCCCTCATGGAGGCGGCTTTCGGCGTGTCGACAGGCCTGCTGCTGACCGGTTCGATCGCCGCGCTTCTTCTTGCCTATGTGGTGCGATTTCTGGCGGTTGCCTACAACAGTACCGATGCGGGGCTCGCCAGGGTGACCCCGGCGATGGACGGCGCCTCGAGGACGCTGGGCCACAGTCCCTTCTCCACCCTGACCGAAATCCACGCCCCGCTGTTGCGGGGCAGCCTCCTCACGGCCGGCCTGCTGGTCTTCGTCGATGTTCTCAAGGAGCTGCCGGCTACCTTGCTGGTGCGCCCCTTCAACTTCGAGACCCTGGCCACCAGGACGTGGAGGCTGGCGGCGGACGAACGGCTGGCCGAGGCCTCGACGGCAGCCCTGGCCATTGTGCTGGCGGGGGTGCTTCCTGTCATCCTGCTCTCCGGAAGGATCGCCCGGTCACGGCCGGGAACACGGCCGTGACCGGTGGCGGCCGGACGCCTACTTCCAGCCGTTTTCTTCCATGATCCCGAGAGCGCGGGCGCGGTTGGCGCCGAACACCGCCGCATCGATGTCATCGGCGACGAAGTCTCCATAGAGATCATCGAGCACATCCGCGTGGGCGATACCGTCGACCACCGGCCATTCGTTGTTGCTTTCGGCGAAGACCTGCTGCGCCATGTCGCTGGCCAGAAACTCCAGGAAGGCGATGGCGTTGTCGCGGTTGGGGGCATGGGCGGCCACACCGGCCCCTGAAATGTTGATGTGGACCCCGCGGTCACCCTGGTTGGGCATGATGACCCGGATGGCACCGGCGATGTCGCGATTGGCCGGATCGTCTGACCTCGCAAGGCGCGCCAGGTAGTAGGTGTTGGCGACAGCGATCTCGCACTGGCCGGCGGCCACCGCCTTGATCTGGCCGGTATCGTTGGATTCCGGTTCACGCGCCATGTTGGCCACCAGTCCCCTCACCCATTGTGCGGTGTCATCATCGCCATTGGCGACGACGAGCGAGGCGACGAGAGACTGGTTGTAGATGTTGCCCGACGAGCGGATGCAGATGGTATCGTCAAACCGTGGATCCGCGAGATCCTCGTAGCGTTCGAGACCTGTCGAATCGAAGTCCCTCTTTACCATGATCACGCGGGCGCGCCTGGTAAAGGCAAACCACTCGCCCTCGGGATGGCGCAGTGAGGCGGGTACGCGGGACTCCAGTTCTGCCGAGGAGACACCCTGAAGCAGGCCGTCGAGGGCGGCGGACATCAGGTTCGAGGCATCGGCAGTCATGAAGACATCAACGGGACTGTTCTTGCCTTCGATCCTCATCCTTTCCATCAGGGCCCCGGCCTTGTCCTCGATGACATTGACGGTGATCCCGGTGGCCTCGTTGAAAGCCTCGTAGAGCTGGACGTCGGCATCGTAGTGGCGTGCCGTATAGAGATTGATCTCACCATTCGCCGCTGCCGGCAGTGACAGGACGACGAGAATGAGCGCAGCAATTCGCATGAGCATGGTGCTTCCCTTCCATTGCGAATGATTATCACTAGCGTTCCCTTTGGGGCATCGCCGACCACATGTCAAGATTATTGCGAATGATTATCATTTTCAGCAAATCGGCGCCCCGCGATCACCGGGCCACCACCGCCCTGCTCTCAATCGAGCAGAAGAAGGATGCTGCCGCTCTCCCCTTCTTCCGGCACGTCCACTGCACTCTTCTGTCCTTCGTCCGGCACAGGTTGTGGCGATTGCGTACCGCCCTCCTCCTCCAGGACCCAGAGAAGCAGCGAACCATCCTCTTCTTCCCGCTCTTCGATGACGGTTTCGCGTTCCGGCACGTCGGGTTCAGCCGCTTGCGAGACTACGCTGACATCCGTCTTTTCGGGTGGAGCGAGCGGCTTGTCTTCCGGCAGGGGAATGTCTTCCACCAGGGGAACGGGTTCGCTGACGAGATGTGTTTCCAGCAGCCTGGTATCGAAGACGAGGCCTGCTTCGTCGAGAGGGCCGGCGACGGTCATGGAGACCGCCGGAAGGCCGGCGCTGCCGGTCAGCTGCGCCGATCCGGCGAGATTGATCCAGCGGCGTGGCAGATCGACCTCGAGTTCATAGACGCCTTCGGCGCCATTGAAGATGACGGAAAGATCGTCCGAACGGGCGACACCCTTCGACAGGGAGAAGGAAGCGCGGGCCGTGATGATGCCGGATGCGCCCTCGCCGGTGGAGCGCGAGACCGCTTCGGCAATGGCTGCGCTGTCTCCACCAACAGCCAGCAGACCCGCCATGGCCTGAAAATCGAAACCCTCCACCGCTCCACGCTGGAGTGAGATCCGTCCCTCACCGGCAAGGCTCTGCAGGAGGTCCTCGCCCGTGAGCCCGCGCGCCGTCCCGTCGACCGCGAGGTGGAGGCGGCCGGAGAGCGTGTCCCGCCCCGTCAGGGCACCGAGCACCTCCTCGAGTTCACCGTCTTCAAGGTCAAGGGAGTAGGTCACCTCGTGGGGCAAACCGTGGCTGGCGGTACCGGAGACGAGAACCGTCCCGCCAAAGAGGGATCCCGACAGGGTCTCGAGATGAAGGACACCGCCTTCGGCGCCGGACCGCACGAACACGTCATCGAGCGCCACTCCGCCGACGACGAGGTGATCCGCTACCAGGTCGACGCGCCCATCCACATCATTGATGACCTCTGGAAGCCGGCTGGCCAGGGCATCGAGAGTGATCGTGTCCGCCGCGAGACGAAGATTGACGACCGGTCGGGCCGCGGCTGTCGACCACTCGGCCGCGCCTTCGAACGAGGATGGCCCGACAGTGGCCCGCTCAATCACGACAACTCCCTCTTCGAGCGACCCGGTAGCCCGAACGGCGATATCGAGTGGCCCCTCCAGGTCCGCACTCCCGGCAAGGCCCCAGCGGTCCATCAGGTCACCGGGGTCTGCGTGCTTGAGGACGGCGCGTCCATCTTCCAGAGCCGCATTCCTCAGGCGACCATTGGCGTCGATTGTGGCGCCAAGGGTTTTGCCGGCAACGGCAAGGCTCAACCCGAGGGGTGTCAGGTCGATGTCGGCAGACAGCATGAAGGGTTCACCCTCTCCTCCCGGTACATCCAGCCCGGCAACACCAGCCACGGCTGCCAGGCTCTCACCCTCGACGTCGATGGTGCCCCGGAACGACGGGTCGGCGAGCGGCCGGACCAGGTCGCCCTTGATGGAGAAGTCCGCCACGGCGGTCGCCATCGAGCCCTCGAGGTCGATGTCCTCGAATGTCCCGTGAGCGGCAAGCAGCAGGTCCACGTTCCCAAGCTCTTGCAAGTCGAACGGCGTTTCGATTCCAGCGCCGCGAGCGATGGAGCCAATGTCGGCCGCCCCGATCTCGACGTCGAACGCCAGCTTCCGGCCAGCCGGTTCAATCCTCCCCGTTGCCCTGACGGCAGCGCCCGAGACATCGCGTGCCTCAAGGCGTCGAAACTCCAGGGCGCCCTGGTTGAGGGCACCATCGACAAAAACCCCGGCGGCGACGACATCGCCCATGACCAGTGTTCCGACCTCGCTCCTGACATCAAGAGAGAACCCGGTCCAATCGGTCTCCGGGAGGGTGCCCGGCAGGCCGGTGGGAAGATAGGCATCGAGCGCCAGTTCATCGATACCGAGATCGGCAATGAAACTCCTCTTCCCGGCGAAAAGACTGATGAGTGTCCCGGTCACATGGGATGAATCGAGAACAAGATCCATGCCGGACAGAACGGCGGAACCCGGCGTCGCTTCACAGTGCGCCGACAACCGGGCGGTCCTCAGCCGGTCCCGGGGAATGCCCTCCAGGTCCACCCCGAGCCATGCGAGTGTGCTCCTGAGATCACTCGATGTGACGTCAAGGGGGCCGCGGAATATCGGCACGTCGCCCTTGATGGAGGCGATGCCGCTCACCATGGCGTGCGTGTTGCCCGGCAGGAGTGCAGCGACCCGTTCGATGTCAACCGTGCCATCGGCCACGGACGCCACCACTTCGACCTGACGCGCCGTCCGGTTCCGGTAGAGGGCATGTTCAACCGTGACGTCCATGGCGACATGGCGCCCACGCAACCAGGCGAACGCCTGATGGTCGCTGTCCATCTCCTGGGCCAACGCCACGAGGCGATCGAGATCAAGCTTGCTGGAGGTCATCCGGACCGCCAGATGATCCGCCGACGACTTGATGGCGCCGAAGGCAACCGTTTCATCGAGCTGCAGGGCGAGGTCGCTGACCTCTATCGTGCCGGCGCTGATCCCCATCACGGCATCAAACGACGCCGGCAGATTGTGAGCCCCGGCGAGCCCGGTCAGCCTTCCGAGGTCCCTGACATCCAGCCTCACGGCGCCACTGAACCGGGCTTCGTTCTTCCAATCCTGGAGGCTCCCCGATGCCCTGAGCGAGGTGCCCTCGTCGGACTCGACTGCAAGGCTCATTGGGAGAGACGTTCGGGTCAGCCGTCCAAGGGCGGCGTCGAGAGTCCATTCCCCGACATTCCCCGAAAGACTGCCGGTGATTTCGAAGGGGCCATCCACACCCTTGGACTCGATGGCAAGATCAAGGCCCTCGAACACCCGGGTACCATGGAATTCACTGTGCCAGGTCACCGTGGCGTCGACGATCTCGACGGCGTCGATCCTGACCGACGGGTGAGTTGTCGCCCCACCGGCGGTGAGGGAACCAGCCATGTCGGGTCCGCCAATGGTCAGGACCGGTCCGACTACCCTGATCCGCTCGACAGCGAGATCAAGGCTCAGAAGCGATGTCAGGGAAACGACAGCGTGGACCTCGGGCAAGCTGAGCCAGGGCGTATCGCTGTCACCAATGGTGACATCGCTCAAGGCCACCTTGAGATCGGGAACGAACGACAGGCGCAGGTCGCCGGAAACCGTCACGTCACGGCCGGTCAGCGCCTCAAGCTGGTTCTCGACCTCGTCACGGTATCGTTCGAGATCGCGTGTCAGGAGCCACACGGCCCCGGCGGCCAGTGCCACCGCCACGAGGGCCGCCGCTATCCAGAAGACTGTGCGCAACCTTACCCGTCTCCTTCACACCCCGGAGTATTCCGGTGAGAAACCTGGCACGCCGTGGAAGGCGGTATCATGGCACTCATCCGCTTCCCAGTGAATCCAGGCTGTCCACATGCCCGTCATGAACAGGACCGCACACCTGTGATAGGAGAGGCCCATCATGCAGGATGCCGGTCCACCACCCCTCCTTGAAGGCCTCAACGAAGCGCAGCGCGAGGCGGTCAAGGCCGTTGACGGGCCGGTCCTCGTGCTTGCCGGTGCGGGGACAGGAAAGACCCGCGTGCTGACCGTGCGCCTTGCCCATCTCATCGAGACCGGGAGGGCCTGGCCAGGCCAGATTCTCGCGGTGACCTTCACCAACAAGGCCGCCGGTGAGATGTCGGAACGCGTGAGCGCCCTCATTGGACAAACCACGGCCGGCCTGTGGATCGGCACCTTTCACAGTATCGGCGCGCGCATGCTGCGACGGCATGCGGAACTCGTGCACCTGAAGGCGGGGTTCACGATCATCGATACCGACGACCAGGTACGCCTGGCGCGCGATCTCGTCGAGGCGGCCAACATCGATGACAAGCGCTGGCCTCCACGCATGCTCTCGTTCCTGATCCAGAAGTGGAAGGACAAGGGTTGGACGCCCGACCAGCTCCCCAGAGAGGAATCGGGGTCGTTCGCCCACGGCAGGGGTCAGGCCCTCTATCGCGCCTATCAGGAGCGCCTGGAATCCCTCAATGCGGCTGATTTCGGGGATCTGCTGCTCAAGCCCTACCGCCTCCTCCTCGACCACCCGGATGTTCTCGAAACCTGGCACAGGCGATTCCGCTACGTCCTCGTCGACGAATACCAGGACACCAACGCGATCCAGTACCTGTGGTTGCGACTGCTCGCCCGCGGATCGGGCAACATCTGCTGCGTCGGCGACGACGACCAGTCGATCTACGGCTGGCGCGGCGCGGAGGTCGGCAACATCCTCAAGTTCGAACAGGACTTTCCCGGGGCCACCATCGTGCGCCTCGAGCGCAACTACCGCTCGACCCCTCGCATCCTTGCCGCGGCCTCAGGCCTGATCGCCCACAACCGCTCCCGGCTCGGCAAGACCCTGTGGACACGCACCGACGACGACGACGGAGAACCCATCGGCGTGTTCGGCGTGTGGAGCGGCGAGGACGAGGCCCGTGCCGTGGGCGGCATGGTTGAGGACCTCCAGCGAAAGAAGCACCCGCTCAACGAGATGGCGGTGCTGGTGAGGGCTGGCCACCAGACACGGCATTTCGAGGAACGTTTCATCACCCTCGGTGTGCCCTACCGCATCATCGGCGGCCTGAGATTCTACGAGCGCCGCGAGATTCGCGATGCCCTCGCCTACCTGCGCCTGGTGCGCCAGGACGACGACGACCTCGCCTTTGAGAGGATCATCAATCTCCCCAGACGCGGCCTCGGCGAGAAGTCCCTTCTCCCCCTTCGTGACCATGCGCGCCAGGCCCGTACCAGTCTGCTTGGCGCCGCACGCCACGTCGTCAGCGATACGACACTGCCGCCGGCGCGTCGGCGGACCCTGCGTCTCTTCATCGAGAACATCGACCGCTGGCGCGCCGAGGCGAGTCGCATGATCCCGGCGGAGATCGCCGCCATCATCCTCGATGAATCGGGCTATACGGAGATGTGGCAGAAGGACAAGTCCATCCAGGCTCCGGCCAGGCTCGAGAACCTGAAGGAACTCGTCGGCGCGCTCGCCGACTTCGAGAACCTCGAGGAGTTTCTGGACCACGTGAGCCTGGTCACCGACGGGGATGTCGCCGTCGACGGCGACATGGTCAGCATCATGACGCTCCATGCGGCCAAGGGCCTTGAGTTCGACACCGTCATCCTGCCCGGCTGGGAAGAGGAGCTCTTTCCCCACCGCCGCGCCCTCGAGGAAAGCGGCAACAAGGGTCTCGAGGAGGAACGCCGTCTCGCCTACGTCGCCCTCACCCGGGCCCGCCAGCGCGTCGCCATCTTCCATGCGGCCACGCGGCGGATCTACAACCAGAACAGGTCCAACCTGCCCTCGCGCTTCCTCGCCGAACTTCCCCCTGAACACGTCCAGACAGACGAGTCTCCTCTCGTCGGCTACCGCAACCAGTCAGAGTTCGGGCAGGCCGTCACCGACAGCAATTTCGCCCGCACGCTGGCCCGCCGCCAGCAACTGTTTCCCTCTCGAGACTCCCCGGCAGCGCCTGAAACCAATGCACCGCCGGAGCCCGACGCCCGTATCTTCCACCAGAAGTTCGGGTATGGCCGCGTCCTCAAGGCCGACGGCGACAAGCTCGACATCGCCTTCGACAAGGCTGGCCGCAAGAAGATCATGGCGGCTTTCGTCACGCCGGCATGACCTGGCAACTCGAGGCGGAGCACGCCGACGCACACGATCTCCTCGAGGAGCTCGAGCCCCTGGCCCTCTCCCTCTTCGGCGCACACGTCCAGGCCCTCTTCGCCAGCCGCGAGGAGGCCGAACGGGCGCGCCGCCACGTCGAGACCCATCTCGGCTTCACGCCTTGCCTGCGTGAACTGCCGGCGAGGGACTGGGTCGCGGAGAACATCCGCTCCTTTCCTCCCTTCATCGTCGGGCCCTTCTCCATCGTCCATGGCGACCATCCGGCGATGACCGGGACGATCCTCATCCGCATGAAGGCCGGGGCCGGATTCGGGACCGGCGAGCACCCGAGCACCGCCGGATGCCTCCAGGCCCTTGCCGCTCTCGACACGCCGCCTGGCACCGTCCTCGACATGGGATGCGGATCGGCCATTCTCTCGATCGCCGCTCTTCGCCTGTGGGATTGCGACATCATCGCCGTCGACAACGATCCCCTCGCCCTTGCCTTTGCTCAAGGCCAGATCGAAGCAAACGAAATCACCGGTCGCATTCACCTCGTCTGCGCCCATGCCTTCAGCGCCTTCTCATCTCAACCCTTCGACCTCGTCATCGCCAACGTCCTGGCCCGCCCCCTCATCGACATGGCCGGCGCCGTCAACGCCACCACCGTCATCCTCTCCGGGTTTCTCGAGCACCAGTCCGCCCCCGTCCTCGACGCCTACCGCCAGGCAGGTTACGCGCCACGCGCCACCACCATCATCAACGACTGGGCCACACTCACGCTGGCCCGCGACCCTGCCGGCCACGCGCATGGTGCCACTGTCGCTGACGCGAATTCTGCGGGAACCTCCGTGCGTCGAGGAGCAACCCCCGGGTGATCCCGGGCTTCAGGGCGGAAGGTGTTCTGTAATGGGTGATTCGGCGAGTTAATGCCGGGTGTTTTGGCGTATCTCTACAGGGTGCTTTGGGGAATTTCCGACGGGTGATTTGGAGGATTGTCAAATGCGACCCACCACACCACTGCGCCACGGGAGCCCGACGCCTGCATCTTAAACCGGAAACTCGCGTATGGCCGTGTCCTTGTGAGTGACGGCGACAAGCTCGACATCGCCAACATCCTGGCCCGCCCCTTCATCGACATGGCCCCCGCCATCAACGCCGCCACCGTCATCCTCTCAGGATTTCTCGAACGCCAGCCCGCCTCATCCTCGACACCTACCGCCAGGCAGGATACGCACCACGTGCCACCACCATCATCGACGACCGGGCCACACTCGCGCTGGCCCGAGATCCTGCGGATACGCGCATGGTGTCGTCGCTCGCTGTTGCAGCCGCGGATGTCGCGGGAACCTCCGTGCTTCGAAGGGGGAGCGCACAGGGCATCGTTCGAATTGAACCGCCCTGGACCCGGCGGGTCGAGCCTGGCGCCTCGATGCAGGGCAAACTGACGCGACCGGAATGAGCTATCTCACAGATCCGTCCAGCCCCAGAGGAAACCGACAGCCGAGCGCTCAGCCTTCACCCACGACCAGCTTGTAGTCGGGCGTGGTGTTGAGCGGGCAGGAGTAGACGTACTCGCCCTCCTCCAGATCAATCGCGTAGTCCTTGGTAACGCCCTGATGGAGTCCGCCGCCCGAAACGCTTGGCAGAAAGGCCCGGTCGATCAGGCTCTCGGCGCGCAGGTAGAAGCCGAGCATGTAAGGCACGTCGATGTTGGTGACGCGAAAGACGTAACTGCCGGGCTCGAGGTGAAGCGTGTGCTCGTCACCGATCCGTTCGCTCGCGGTCTCGGCGTTGATCTGCTCGCAGTCGGCTTTCTGGGTCGGCACGAAGTCATGGTCGACGCCACCTTCCGATTCGAGGAATTGGCAGCCGGTCTGCGTCAGCGCGATAACGGTGACGTCATCCTGTGCCTGAAGGCCAGAGGCCGCCGTGGCAAGGCCGGCGGCGAGGGCAAGGAACGAAAGAACGCTGCGCTTGGTGGTCATGATGGTACGGGGTCCCCTGTTTTGATGGTGCCTGAAGCGGGTCCTCGGTCGGACGCCGACCCCGTAGGTGGTGTTGGCGACCCGATAGTCAAGAGCACGGCGGTATCGGACACATTCACAATGCCTTGACCGGTCGCCCGGCGGCACGGTCGTTACTCCTGTTCACAAACCGCACCATGCGCCGTTTCATGCCGGGCTGGAGGGTGCTGGACGGGCGTTGCCACCTGGACCGCAAACAAGCAATCTCAATTCATGGCATGGTCTTCCAGGGCTTGGCCTGCCCGGACCTCCGCACACCAATCATCCACAAGAATACCTGTCGCGAAGGGGGATGCGGGCTCGCCGTCTCAGACACCGCGGTTTCCGTACAGTCTGTCCGCCGGGATGTGCCCCACACGGCGCCGTGTTCACACGACGGACCGAACCTGAAGATCGCCTGACCATGTTCGAAGCCGACACGTTCGCAGCAGCCCGACGGAGTCCAACGGTCGTGGTGTGTGGCCGAGCCCTTTTCTTTTTCCGCCGACCGGCAGAACATGCGTGGGATCGGACAGGCGGCAAGGGAGCAGGCCGTGAAAGTGCGGATCGATCGTGATCGCTGCGAGGGGCACAATCGCTGCCATGCGCTGGCTCCGGAGTTGTTCGAACTGGACGGCTTCGGCAATGCGACAGTGGTGGCCGACGGCACCGTGCCGGCGGGAATGGAAGGCAAGGCACGGCTCGCCGAGGCCAACTGCCCGGAATTCGCCGTCCAGGTTGTGGAGGACGCCGGATGAGCGGCGGCAAACCCGGCTCGGGGCGCGGGCCACGCGGCGAAGCGGACGTTGCCGCACAGGCCGGCCATCCGGCGGGCGAACGGCCACCCGTCACGGACTGGCGTACCGACTGGGACCATCTGGATGCGCGCTGGCGCGATGATCCGTTCCCGATCTGGGACGAGTTGCGCGAGGGTCCGATCGCCCGAACCGAACGCTTCGAGGGCGCCTGGCTGCCAACCCGCTACGCAGACGTCAGGGCGATATCCCACGATACCGAGAACTTTACCTCGCGCCGGGTCGTCCTGCGCGACCGCAAGTTTGACGACCCGCTGCCGGTGCCGCCGCTCACCTCCGACCCGCCGGAGCACAAGGCGCACAAGCGGGTGCTGCTGCCCTTCTTCACGCCGCAGGAAGTCGCCAGGCTGGAGCCACTGACGCGTCGGATCTGCAACACGCTGATCAACGGGTTCATCGCCGACGGCCACTGCGACGCCGCCCAGCAGTACGCCCGCCATGTCCCGGTGCGGATCATTGCCTACATGCTCGGCGTGAACACCCCCGCCTCCCCCCGCCCCCCCGCCACGCGGCCCCCCCGCCATGTCCCGGTGCGGATCATTGCCTACATGCTCGGCGTGCCGATCCGGGACAGCCACCTGTTCATCCGGTGGATCCACGAGATTCTGGAAGTCGGTGCTTTCGATGACGAGCTCAACAGGAACGCGACCAAGGCGATGCGTGACTATTTTCGCCACCACATCGCGCTCAGGAAGGAGGGTCGGACCGAGGCCGATCCGGACGGGCCAACGCCCGATCTGATCCGGTTGATGATGGACGGCTCCCTGAACGGCGTGCCGTTCGAGGAAAGGCACGTGCTCGGTACGCTCATGCTGCTGATGGTCGCCGGGATCGATACGACATGGAGCGCCATCGGCGCCTCGATCCTGCATCTCGGGCGGCATCCGGACGACCGGCAACGCCTGATCGAAGAGCCGGGGCTGATGCCGACGGCAATCGAGGAGCTGCTGCGCGCCTATTCGCCGGTCACCATGGCCCGCGAAGTCAGGGAGGATGTCGAGCTGGGCGGCTGTCCGATGAAACAGGGAGAGATGGTGCTGCTGTGCTTCCCGGCGGCCAACCGCGATCCAGCGATGTTCCCGGATGCCGACAAGGTCGTGCTCGACCGGCAGGAGAACCGCCACTGCGCTTTCGGCCTCGGTATCCACCGCTGCGTCGGCTCCAACCTGGCACGCATGGAAATGCGGGTCGCCATCGAGGAGTGGCTCAGGCGCATTCCGGACTATCGGGTCGCAGGCGAAGTCCGCTGGTCCGATGGCTCCGTGCGCGGCCCGCGAACCCTGCCTGTTGCGTTCGCATAGCGCGCCCGGGCAGTGCAAGCAGAGATCGTTCCGACGATGCCGGCGTCGCAATCGGCTTTGCTTGAGCCGCGGCTCCCGCCATCCGATTCCGGAGTGCAGACACACTCATCGATGCGACTGAGGCCGCGCCAGTGAGGTACGGAGCTCGATGCCCTATCGTCTCCGCAACCGGCGGCCTCGACTCTCACAAACGCACTTCATCCAGATGCAGACAACGCCGGTCGTGGGTCCCTGCGACCACTTGCGACCTGAAGACACTGGTCTCCTGGAGGGCTTTTCTCGTGCGGAGATGGATGGTCCTGCAATTTGGCGAACAAGTCGATTCGAAGGTGAGGTGACGCATGCCCGCTGATTGTCCAATCCGATGCTGCAAGCTATAGTGACTACATTGGTCAGGAGGGAGTGATGCGAACGGTACAGCTGCGCGAAGCCAAGGCAACGCTGTCGGCCCTGGTGGAAGGAGCCGCGAACGGCGATGCCGCCGTCATCACCCGTCGCGGTCAGCCGCGGGCGGTCCTTGTCGGCCTCGACGAATGGAAACGCCTTCGCCAGGTCCCGTCGTTCGGTCATCTCCTCGCCGCTTCGGGGCTTGAAGAGGGCGACCTGCCGCCGCGCGACACGAGCCCGGTACGCGACGCCAAAATGTAGGATATTTCTTGTATCTGGTGGACACGAATGTCCTCTCGATGGGGGCTCCCGGCCGTCGTGAAGGCGCCGCGGCACTGACCGACTGGTTGGACACGCGTTCCGACGACCTGTTCCTGTCGACGATCACCGTGGCCGAGATCGGCGACGGCATCGCCAAGTTGAGACGATTGGACAGCCTCGCGCGGGCCAACCATCTCGACGACTGGCTTGACGTCGTTCTTCATCTTTACGGCGACAGGGTGATCCCGTTCGACATTCCTGCGGCGCGTCTCGCCGGGCTGCTGATGGACCGGGCGCGCGCCACGGGTCAATCGCCGGGCTTTGCCGACCTCGCCATCGCGGCGACGGCGGGCGTCCACGATCTTACGGTTCTCACCCGAAACGTGCGCCATTTCGCACCGGTCGACATCCCCGCTATCGATCCGTTCAGGTCACTGCCTGATTGACTCGGCTGGCTGGCCTTCGGGTCGGCAGACGGCTATCCCGGTTGACCCGCAAGAAGGTCGCCCGTGATGCTGTCCGCGACCCGGTCCGCCGACTTCGTTGCCGAAACATTCCACCAGATGTGCATGGCGCGCCCTTGTTTGCACCTGCGAGTCACCGAGCAGCCTGGTGATCATGGGGATGCCTTCGCCCAAGGCCAGCGGATCACTGAAACGATTATTCTGGGGAATGCGCCACCCTCAGCGGCGAACGGTGCGGCTCTCCTTCGAGCGAGCCAACTCGAGGAACGGGCCTTGATCAGCGCGAACAGTCCCGGCGGGATGAAATCGCAGCTGAAGGTGTCCGGCTGACCGGGCAGCAGAGACAGCCCGGCATTGGGCCATTCATCGACATTGTGCTCCGACACGATTACCCGGTTCGGCGTGTCGTCGAGGCTCAAGACCTGTCTGACGCGCGCCAAGATTCCGATGCCCGCCGTATCGCCCCCAAGGCGGTGTATGGGTGATCGGTAATAGCACGACGTAACGCGGACGAATTGCCGGGTCGGTGGTGGCTATCAGACAACTCGGGCAGATCCTGATCTGGTGGCGATCGGCGGCGGCCTCTTGCCTCCAGAAGCAGTGCAACGGGAAGGCGAAACTCGTTCGACTCCAGGCCAATCTTGTCCCACCTCGGGTTCAGGACTTCGCCCTTGTGGCAGCCGTCGGACCGTGTGACGGTCGATGGCGGGGAAACGAACGACAGATGCCCTTCCGGCATGGCGCATTCGCCGGCAATGACGTAAGAACCAATGAAATGCCACGCGGGTGCGCCCCTGAGAGGGACGACCGCAGGGAGTGTCCATGGCCGAAGCCCGAAAGACAATGAGTCTCGCGATCCTGATCGACGCGGATAACACCAGTGCGAAACACGCCCAGCCGATATTCGACGAGATCGTCAAGCTGGGCGAGGCCAATGTCAGGCGCATCTACGGCGATTTCTCGGGCAGCCGCCTTTCCGGCTGGGAGGGAGCGATTCAGTCGCTGGCAATCCTGCAGCATCAGCAACGCAGCAACTCGAAGGGCAAGAACGCGTCCGACATAGCGCTCGTGATCGACGCCATGGATCTCATGTACAAGCGCACGCTCGACGGGGTCGTGCTGGTCAGTTCGGACAGCGACTTCACGCGCCTTGCCCAGCGTCTGCGGGAGGAGGGCCTGGAGGTGTACGGCTTCGGGGAGCGCAAGGCGGTCGAGGCCTTCCGCAACGCCTGCAACCGCTTCATCTATGTCGAGAACCTTCTGGATGCAGAACCGGAGGAAAAGAAGGGCGGCACGGCGCCGGCCAAGGCCGCAGCGCCGAAGAAGGATCCTCCGAGCAAGGCCCGAAAGATCATTGCGGACGCGATCGGGGAGCCGGACGCCGACGGATGGGAGAACCTGTCCAGCATCGGGAGTCGCATTCAGGGCGCGCATCCCGATTTCGATCCGCGCAGCTACGGCTGCGCGAATCTGAGCACCCTGGTGGAGAAATCGGGCGGGTTCGATATCCGCAAGGACCGGGGCGCCGTTCATGTCCGTCACAAGGCGGATGCCGCACCGAAGGGTTCGGGCGCCGGGAAGGCGTCGGCGGCATAGTCTCGGCGGAGTTCGACGCCGAAGAGCGAAACGAGCACGTGGCGCAGGTGCAGAAGCGTCACGCGCGTGAATGACCCGATGGATGCTCATCCGTCCCTTCCCCATGCATGATGGCAACGGAAGAATCCACGTCGAATCGATGGTCGACCACCAACGGATGCACGTCGACGAGCATCCTGACGCCTTCCCGAAAATCCCGGTGACTGCCGGGAGAACACTCGCAAATGGCATGATGCCGCGTCTGGTCAGTTTGCCGCACGTCCTCGACCGTCGGGTCCGATGTCTCCAGGGGTTCGATGTCAGGCCATCGCGAAGAGTCTGGTGTCGTGATCAAGGTCACAATCGCGCCTTCGTCACCGGGTTCCGTCTCCACCACCGATGAAATGCGGACAGCCAAGGCTGACAAGACCTCAACCAGACATGCGCGGGGTGCGCCCGTCGCGGCGCGGCCCTTCAAGACCGGAGGTCAATGCGAAACGCTCATCACGTGAACTTGCCAGGCATAGGCTCCAGAGAAATGCAGGGGTGGTTGAAGCCGACTTTCTCAAGGCCTACGAAATGCGGAGGGAAGATTTCTGCCGGCCAGACATGAGATTCGATCTGAAGGTTTCTTCGATCCGTCCCGCATCACGCGTTGAGACCTCGGCTGCTTTAGCGTGTTTGGCCCAGTCCCGGACAGAACTGCTCACTTCTTCCAGTATCTGCAGCGCTTTGCGCCGTTTGAGGCCAGCGGAGGCGGCAAACTGGAGGAGATCTTCACGTTCAAAGTCATTGCGGCGGCCGGCCAAACTCATCTGGTGGTCTCGGGTCCATGGGCCGCCCGGATTATAGGCATAGGTGAGGTCATAAGCCGGGGACAGCGCCCATTGCCCTGATCGGTCCATCAGGAAAGCGATGTTCTTGACGTGGTCATCCTGATTGCGCGCCATGACATTGAAGAGTGCGCGACGAAACTGTTCTTCGACCGCAGGCATTCCAAGGTTCAACTCCCGGATTGTCATGATGGCCTGTTCGTAGGAATACGCTGAGGGGTCGTTAAAGTCGAAGTGCTGCGTCGCCCCGAGTGACTGCATGTGGATCTTGCGGCCGGTATCGTCCCGATCGAAACGTTTCGTCATGAAGTGACTGCGGCCGCCCTCATGATGGAGCCGGCATTCCGACATGGATATGCCAGCCGCGCGCGCCATGCTGGCGTACGCGAATTCGATCTTGCCGAATCCTCCAGGATCGGCCAGTTCCTTGTCCCTGTTGTTCGAAACGCCGTCGAACTTGAGGAGCCAGTGCTCGAAGCCCTCGTCGGCCTCTAGTTGACCGGATCTGAATTCGCCGGTCACCGGGTTCCAGGCAAGAACCGCTTTCGCCCGTGCGCCTCCTGCCGACGTGCCGACGCTCAAGATATCCTCAAGCGCATCGGCATCGTTCCCACCGTCCAGACGCCCGACAAGATTTGCGCGTTCGTCGAGCACCCTGTTCGCAAGGTTGACCAATCGGGCAACCTCCAGTTTCCTGGCTCTTGTCTGTCGTCGAAGGGCAGGCTCAAACTCAAGTGCGCCGATGCCGCGGCGGCCGATGTAGCAGAGCCGGTCGACCGGGTTGAAGGCATCTGAATTCCTGCCGGTTTCCGCCAGCCACGCATCGATGAGACGGTTTCCGAACCTGTCCGGCAGCGCATCTGCAAGCATTCCCGGCAGACCCTTGAAGGTTTCCCTGCTGAGAGCCGGGAACTCATAGGGTGTTTCTCTGGCAGGCATCGTGAGAGGAGCAACCTCGATGCTGGCGCCGACGAAGGCCGGGTCGTACTGGAAGACCGCAAGGGCACGCGCTCGGTCCCAGGACACCGCTCCGATGCGTCGGCCCCAAAGTATGACGTTGGCGTCAGTCATCCGGGTCGTCACCCCATGTCCAGGCAGGATCGGGGACTTTGCGCGGTCGCGGACGGGCGCGTCGGCGCTGGGCGCCGGCCCGCGAGACGCGCTCGATCGGGCGGACCTGGCCGGTGGGTACCGCGCCGAGGATGGCATCACCCAGGTCCAGGGCAAGGACGACACGCAGGAATGTATCAAGTGTCGATGGTTCGCCGACCTCGAGGCGCCGCAACGTGCGCAAACCGATCCCCGAATCCCTTGCCAGCATGGATTGCGTCACGTTACGGGACAGCCGCAACTGAGCCAGACGGTATCCGATCTCGGTTTCCATTTGTCGGGACGTCTTCATGTTTCCCTCAAACAGCAGTGTATGGCCTCTTACATCATCTGATGGGCCGTTGCAGGTCGAATATGGCCCATACATTCAAATCTTACAAGAGGCAATGAACTGCCTCTAATCCAATTCATTTATCCCAAGAGGCCATCTGTCGCCTATCAGGAGAACCTCAATGAAAAGCCAAAGAGGACACAGCGTCGAGCGCACACCCGATCCAAGACGAGTCAGTTTCTCAGAAGTGTGCCCGGAGCCGCTTCGGCTTCGCCGACTTTGGCAAAGGGGGACAGGTCACCGCCGTGAGTATCCCGATCGCAAGCGAATGTGAAAACCGCGCGCCGGCAGCCGGGTGAAAGCCCCTTTTTGCTTCCTGGATACGAGGCCCATATACTTTCCCGGCCTCGCCGCGACGTTCCCATCGATCTCTTGTTCCATGAGGCAACACGATGACTGACAACGTCATTACACGTCTGCTACCCGACGGGTCGCCGGATGGCGGCATGAAGCCCATGGGCTATATCGGCGACGACGCGGTGGCTGAGGGCATCGCCGACGAACGCGGCCACATCTTCTTCACCAACGCCGCCGGCAACGTCAACGTCGGTGTCTGGCAATGCACGCCGTGCACCGAGGTGGCTCGCGACTATCCCTTCGATCAATGCTGCTTCGTGCTCGATGGCACGATGACCATCACCGACGAAAGCGGCCATACCGGGACGTACACGCCCGGCGACTCATTCGTCATCCCGCGCGGTTTCAACGGCTCCTTCAAGATGACAGGGAACTTCAAGAATTATTTCATAACCGTGGAACCCGAGCGATGACATCCGGCCGCTTGGCGCTGACCGAAGGGTTATGGAATGTATGAAATCGATCCAGCACGAACCGACCTGATCGAGGAATTCGATCAAAATCCAGGTGGACCCTACGGCCCCGAGCTGACCCTGATGGTCAATCGTCTGCGCCTGATGCCCATGGAAGAGCGCACCATCATCGTCTGCACAAAGCGCGGCGTCGAGTGGACCCTGGCCAAGATGCCGAAGGCCCGCGGTGACAAGCTGGAGTACTACGACGACCTGGTGTTCGACGACTACTATGCCGCCACGAAGAAGGTCTTCCGCATCCGCTGGCAGGCGGTCACCGGCGTCGCCGCGCCGGACTGAGGGGATCAGGCAATGAAGAAGATCATGGGGTACTGTACTCCCTGGACTGTCATGCCGGGCGATACACTTGACGTCATGGTCAGCACGTATGGGCCTGATCGCTATCGCGCCGACCTGGTACGGGTGATCTGCGGCAACGACGATCCCGATCTCGACATCTATCGCGAAGAGGAGATCGCGGCGCCTTTCGCCGGCGAGTATCCCGGTCGCGAGCAGGTCACCGTTGCGGGATCCTATGTGACCATTCCCTCAAGCCCGCTGGTGACCGGCCTGGCCAGCTTCACGGTCCAGGCCTGGGTCTTTCCGACGACCCCCGAAAAGGGCGCCCAGGGCCTGATCTCGAATTGGGACGATGCCACTGCCAGTGGTTTTTCCCTGACCATTGACGACAGTGGTGCCGCGGCCATGCGGCTCGGCGACGGCAGCCGCGGGACTGTGGAAGTCACCACCGGCAGGCCACTGGCGAAGCGGCGCTGGCACCTGGTCTCCGCCGCCTATGATGCGGTGGCGGCAGCGCTTACCGTATCCCAGGACTTTATCGGCCCGCAGTTCGAAGCCAGTACCAGCGCCAGCGCCACCGGCGCCGTCGACTTCACACCCGCCATGGGTAGTGCCCAGCCGCTGATCATGGCGGCGATGCCGGCGACCCATCCGTCGGGGCGGCCCGGCGCCAGCCACTTCTTCAACGGCAAGCTCGACCGGCCGCGGCTGGTCGCTCGCGCGCTGAACATGGCCGACAGCGTTGCCCTGGGCTGGAACGCCATGCCTCACAAGCGCGATGCCTCGGTGGTCGCTGCCTGGGACTTCTCCCGCAAGATCGGCGACGTCACGGTCATCGACGCCGGCCCCAACAGCCTTCATGGCCGGGTGGTCAACCTGCCGTCGCGCGCGGTCAAGGGCTTCAACTGGAGCGGCAACGAACAGAACTGGCGCCACGCGCCCGAGGAATACGGCGCCATCCACTTCCACGATGACGACCTCTACGACGCAGAATGGGACACCGACTTTACCTACGAGATCCCGGCAGACCTGCGCAGCGGTGTCTACGCGGTGCGCCTGCGGGCCGACGACGATGAATGGTACCTGACCTTCTATGTCCGCCCGCCACGCGGCACCACTACGGCCAAGCTCGCCTTCCTGGCCTCGACGGTCACCTACATGGCCTATTCCAACATCCAGTGGACGTGGCAGGAGCCCTTCGGCGAAGTGACCGAATGCTATTGGACCACAATGCAACCGGGGGAAGTATTCCTTCAGGAGCACCCGGAATACGGACTGTCGACCTACGACGACCATTCCGACGGAAGTGGCGTGCGGTATGCCTCGCGCCTGCGGCCAGTGAGCCAGGTCGGCCCCAAGACGGATCCGGTGTGGAACATCAATGCCGACACCCACATCCTCGGCTGGCTCGAAGAGAAGGGCATCGCATACGACGTCATTACCGACGAAGACCTGCACAAGGAAGGTGTTGCGCTGCTCGAGCGGTACAGCGCCGTGATCACCGGCGCCCATCCCGAGTACTACACCACTCCCATGTGGGATGGCCTGCAGACCTATCTGGCGCGGGGCGGCCGCATGGCCTATCTCGGCGGCAACGGCTTCATCTGGCGTTGCGCCATGTCGGACGCCATGCCGGGAGTGGTCGAGTTGCGCCGGGCCGAGGACGGCATCCGCTATCGCAGCGAGGAGCCGGGCGAGTACTACCTGGAGTTCAACGGCGAGTACGGTGGCCTGTGGCGCCGTCTCGGCACGTCGCCCCAGGCGCTTTGCGGGGTCGGCACGGTAGCGGTCGGCTTCGATGTCTCGGGCTATTACGTACGCAAGGATGGGAGCTTTGATGCCCGTGCCCGGTTCATCTTCGAGGGCATTGGCGACGACGAGGTGATTGGCGATTTTGGAATCTTCGCCGGCGGAGCCAGCGGCAGCGAGATCGACGCCGTCGACCCCATGCTCGGCACCCCGCCCCACACCCTGATCCTGGCGTCCTCGGAAGGCCACTCCAGTAACACGCTGATCGTGCCCGACGAAATCGGTTTCAACCATGCTGCCATGGACGGTGTCCAGAACCCCAACGTGCGCGCCGATATGACGTTCTTCGAAACGCCCGGCGGCGGCGCGGTGTTTTCCGTGGGCTCCATCGCCTGGCCGGGCAGCCTGCCGCACAACGGCTACGACAACAACGTGTCGCGAATCTGCTGTTAGCCGCCACGCAGTTTGATGGTGAATCCGGTTCCACCGAGCACGGTTTATGAGGGAGGGTTGTGTGTTCCCGGGTGTGCCGGGTCTCCCCCGAAGGCCTTGCAACAGGCGCTCCGGGGGAGTT
>MPMV01000033.1 GCA_002238685.1 bacterium EF100-94H03 bin56 | reverse complement strand
CTCGCGAATCTCGCGGTGGTCGTCGACCACAAGCACGTGCAGGGATGCATCCATGGGCGGAGCTTACGCGCCTTCCCGGACGCTGCACGAAAAGTTTGTAACAAGGTGTGTCAGGAAGCCGCCGCGACACTGGAAGCGACACTTCTCTCCTTTCTTCGGCAAGGTTCTGCGACAGCCTGCGCTCATGTTCCCGTCATCCATCGACACCCGATGGATCGATCGAACAAGGAGAGAACCGATGAATTCGAAGACGAAGACACTGACCGCCATCGCCATCGCCGCCGCCGTCGGCGGGACCGCCCTTGCGGGCACCAGTTACGCCGGCCACCGCGGCGACGGCGACGGCATGGGCTTCCTGGACAAGGGGCAACTCGCGGTGTCGGCGATGGCGATGTTCGACGCCGTCGACGCCGACGGAGACGGCACGCTCACACAGGTTGAGATCGACACGCTGCGCAACGACCGTCACGCCGCGCACGACGCGAATGGCGACGGCAACCTCGACCTCGGAGAGTTCGCCGGGCTCTGGCACGAGACCACGCAACCGCTCACCGTGCGTGTGTTCCAGATGCTCGACACCGACGGCGACGCCGTGGTCAGCCGTGCCGAGTACGATCGTCCGCTTGCCGACATCGTCGAACGCCTCGACCGTGACGGCGACGGCGGCCTCTCGTTGCAGGACCGCCGGCACGACGACGATGACGGTTGGTGGTGGGACGACGACTAGCACCGGTCCGGAGGCATCCCGGCCACCGCCCACGGCGGGCGGCCGGGATGCGCCGCCCGGCGCCGGCATGGACCGCCAGGACCGCCGGAACGCAACCTGGCACGCGAGGGCCATCAGATGACCGAAGAACGATACCACCTGTCCGCACGCCTGATTCACTGGATCATGGCGGCGGGCTTCGTCTTCATGTGGGGCTGCGGCTACGCGATGACGACCCTGGTCGAGGACGACTCTCCGCTGGAGGAGTTCCTGTTCGACCTCCACATCTCGGTTGGGGTGACGCTGCTCGCGCTCCTCGCCCTGCGTATCACGGCCCGCCTGATTCACCGGCCACCGCCGCTGCCGTCTTCGATCCGGGGCATGGAGCGTACCGCCGCGCATCTCGGCCATGCCGCACTCTACGCGCTTCCCGCGCTGGTGATCGCGGCCGGCTGGGCGGAGACGAACTTCGGCGGCCACGCCGTGCAGTGGTTCGGCATCGAAATGCCGACGGTTTTCCCGGAGACCGGGGAGATCCTCCAGGATCTCTCCGAGGACGTCCACATGTGGCTCGCCTACGGGATGCTGGCGGTTGCCGTGGGCCACGTCGCGGCAGCCTTCAAGCATCGCTGGATCGACGGCCACGACGTCATCCGCCGCATGACTCTCGGCGGCAGGTAGAGGCATCACGGTCCAGGCGCCGGGGGCGCCCGCAGGACTTGCGCGGGCGCCTGGCGCCCAGGACGGGCCCGGTCACGAAGAACGGGAAAGACACATGTTGACCGATACGCACAAAGACTCTGGACGGCCCGCGGCGCCCTGAGCCGGTGCCCGGAACCGGCCCGGCATCGAAGGCGCGGCTTTCGCCCGCAGGCTCAATGACCGGCTCGCGAACGAGGTCGTTGCGGCGCATCCGCATCGGTTCTGCGCCTTCGCCACGCTGCCGCCGAGCTTGAGCGGCTCGGTGCGCGACCACGGTTTCGTCGGCTGCAGGTTCCCAGATCACGCCGCCTTCGCGCCGAATCGCTCGGCGTGCCGATCTGCATCCACCCTTCCCGGCCCCCGCGCCCTCCGCGCCGATGCGCTCGGCGTCCCGATCTGCACCCCCCCTGCCCTGCCGTCGCCGCAGGCGATGGAGGTCTACTACGACGGGATGGGCGACAAGTTGGCGAGCCGGATCCTCGGCGGCTCGGGCCATGGCTGGCCGCACTCATTGTCTCGAGCGGCTGGTTAGGCAGGGCCGCTCGGCATCCAGGGAGGACGCCGCGATGAACGAGGGCCAGCAGCGCATCCTCGCCATTGGCAGCCCCGGCACGCTGAATGCGTTCCGAGAGGGCCTGCCGCAGAACTGCAAGGACGATCTCTGCGTCCCGGCATGCCGCCTGATCCGGCATCGGCGTTTCATGTTCATGACGGACGAGCTTGAGCGCCCCTGGGCGGAAAACGAGATCGAGACCGGAACCAGGCGCTACGGCCTGCGCTTCGATAGTGCCAGGAAGACCATCGTGGAGACAGGAACGTGACGGACGATGAGCGCTACAGCCTGGCCGCGCGCCTGATGCACTGGATCATGGCCCTGGGCTTCGTCTTCATGTGGGGATGCGGCTACACGATGACGACGCTCGTGGAGGATGACTCGCCGTTGCAGGAGTTCCTGTTCGATCTCCACATCTCGATCGGGGTGACGCTTCTTGCGCTTCTCGTCCTGCGCATCGCGATCCGCCTGGTCCATCGGCCGCCACCGCTGCCCGACTCGATCCGGGGCATGGAGCGCACTGCTGCGCATCTCGGCCATGCCGCGCTCTACACGCTTCCCGCGCTGGTCATCGCGGCCGGCTGGGCGGAAACGAACTTCGGCGGCCACGCCGTGCAGTGGTTCGGCATCGAGATGCCCCGGATCTTCCCCGAGACCGGGGAGAGTCTCCAGGACCTGTCGGCCGAGGTGCACATGTGGCTCGCCTACACCATGCTGGCGGTGGCCGTGGGCCACGTCGCGGCAGCCTTCAAGCATCGCTGGATCGACGGCCACGACGTCATCCGCCGCATGACCTTCGGAGGCAGGCAAGCATGAACGCGGGTTACGGGAAAGAGGTCACTGGAGATGTGGCTCGTGACAAATTTCCTGCTCAGGCGTTGACGAAGAATCCGCCGCCGCCAGAGGATGTATGACAGAACGCGGGGCTCCAGATACCTCCGACCCCGCCAGGGAGGCCGCGGATCCTTCCCTCCCGCGGCCTCCCGCGTGACCCAGGAAATCGAAGTGAAGACAGCGTCGGCGCTTTCTTTTCTCTTTTCAGTCACCTCGCCCCGCTTGGCGCCCCTACCAACGGGGCGTTTTTTGGCGAAAGATCCTTGATGATGCAGCCAAGGGAGAAATGGTCATGGAGAAAAGGAAGGCCACCGAGAGGCCGGCTCGCCAGCGTAAGCCAGGATTGAAGGCAGACTACCGTGGGGCCACGCCCGGGCTGGTGGGTCTGGCCGTTCCGCGATATCGCCCGGCTGCGAAGATGCGCCCCTTCAAGCGACGTGTCTCCCAGAAGGAGATGGTGTGATGGATGATGGTGGCCGGTGAGAGAGGGGATCACATGACAACACGAACGATCATCACCGCGACTACCGACACATGAGCAGATGGAGCTTCCTGGTTGTCTTCTACGGTTCAGCCTTCGGGTTGTACGCGCTGTACACGCTGATCAGCGAGAGACCGGTCGAGGGGTGGATGCTGCTGGCCGGTGTCATTGTGATGGCCATCGTTCTCGAACTGCTGCTTTGGCCTCTTGTCCGGAAACGCTGAACTTCGCCGACCCTGGCAGGGGAGGATGGCAGCGTCGGCATTCCCGTGGATGGCGCCATGAAAGACCTCATCCTTGTCAGCATATGCCTGCGGTCACTCAGTGCTCTGCCGTTGCTGGGCGATACCCTGTTGGGAGGTTGACCCCTCGATAGGTTTCCGACTGGCGAACCAGTAGGTGACGATACCTGTCGCGATGGGAAGCACCATCGTGAAAACCTCCTTCGCGAAGTCGAGCTTGCTGTCAACATTCTCGCCGTCCAGCGGCACCACCCGGTTGGCGATTATCAACGCGGCCGAACCGGCGAACACCCACGCCGCCGCCATGTATGTTGTTCAGACCCCTACGCCGCTGCGACGGGAGTCAAGCGTTTCCTGACTGGACATCTGCCTGAGCGGAAGATCGCTTCCCACCAGGATCCGTATCAACCATCTCCACATGCTGCCTCTCCAGGCGCTGGGATGCGGTTGATTCAGCGTGACAGGTGTTGCAGTGCCAACCCGATCACGATGATGCCCAAAGGAAGCTGGAACGACACCAGATGAACTGATTGCTGGGATCGTCATGCCTCGGCCGTACGACAGGGCTTGATGCACGAACACATGATCAACCATGCGAACGACCCTTTGAGGCCCGATTTTGCGAAGCAGCGGATGGATCAACCGATTGCCACTGCGACGACGATCGCTGAGCGCATGCTCAGCATGCGTCAGGACCGCGAATGACTGATCTCTTGAGCCGCATTGTTGAATTCTGTCGAGGGCGTCAGTTTTCGGTGCCTGATGAGATTTACGCGGCTTTTCTCGAAGCATCCCGACATGTCATGGACAACAAGCTCTTGGACGCAAAGTGTCGGGATCTGCTTGTGGTTGATGTAGAAGAGCGCGCGATGCTCGACGGAGATGTCACCATCATCAGCAACATCCGCGGATAGCCTTGACGGTGCCATCACCCCGTCGATGCAATCCCCCAGTTTAGTCACCCATGGTTGGGCGACAGGGTCCCGGAGAGGCGATCATTATTCGCATTGCAGATAGCCGAGATTGCACCTCCGATCCTTTCGGCCGCGGCCTCGACTTCCCGGTCGGAAACATGAGCATAACGCAGTGTCATCGATACCTGGCGGTGACCAAGCAGCCTTGCGACCGTCGGAAGCGGAACACCGTTGAGGACGGCCTGCGAGGCATAATTGTGACGCAGGTCGTGAAGGCGCACATCTTCGATGCCGGCCCGTTTGCGGAGGATGATCCAGAGTCGCATGGACCCCGATATCGGCGTGGTCGGATCGGAAGACGAGGGAAAGACATGATCGCTGCCGGTCCGGGGCTGGCGTTCGATGATCCGCCGGGCCTCGCTGTTCAGGTACACTTTCCGCGGTCCCGTCTTGCTGTCCGCAAGATCGAGCGTGTCGGTGCCCACCTCGCACCACCTGAGCGTCTGGATCTCGCTGCAACGGCATCCCGTGTAGTAGAGCAGACGAATGATGTCCGCCTGCGCCGCCCGCCCCGGGCGTTCTGCGACCAGTCGGTCCAGCTCGTCATGCAGGCGCCTGGCTTCGTCCCGGGACAGGAACCGGTTGAACTTGCGTTGAGGGTTCCGGCGAATTCCGGTTGCCGGGTTGGTCTCGAGATGGCCATGCACCATCGCGTGATTGAGGATCTGGCGCAGCACATCGAGAACCCGGTTGGCGCCACCTGGGGCTACCGCACTGTAGCGGTCGAACCAGGCCATCACCTTCTTTCGTTCGATCCGGTCAAGCGGTACGGCAGCGAAGGCCGGCAACAGTTGAGTCGTGAGCGCGCTGTTAGCGCGACGCCGGGTGGCCGGCTTGAGACGATCGAAACATTCGGGCCGCCAGACATCTGAGACAAAGTCGCCGAAGAGCGGTGCGGGCCCCAGGGGCTTGTCGTTGAGAAGGTCCATGCCGCCGGACTGAATGGCGAGACACCGGGACCGCGCTTCGTCGACGGTCATGTGTGTCACGGGACCGAGGGTCCGGCGTTTCGGGGAACCAGTGCGGTTGTCCAGGAGAACGAACGACCGGTGGCCGGAAGGCCGGACCCTGACACCGAGACCCGTGACCCGCGTGTCCCATACCGTGAATTCGCTCGACGCCGCACCGAGCCGGACAACGGCACGATCGCTCAGACGCATCTTTCGTGCCATGGCTCAGCCCTCGCCGCCAAGGATTGGAACAAGAGCCTCCGCTGCCTCGTGGACCGAAGCGTCGGCAAGATGCGTGTACTTCAGCGTGGTCGCTGGATCATTGTGGCCAAGGAGCCTGCCTATGGTGAGGATCGTCTCGCCATGGGCCAATGCCACCGAGGCATAGGTGTGTCTGAGATCGTGGCAACGGACATCGACCATGCCCGCTTCGGCGCGTACATCGCGCCAGAAACGATCAAGCGTTTCCTTCGTCAGGTGGCGTTCTCCACGTAGAGACTGAAACACCCAAGGACCCCGCCGGGGCAACCCATCGAGGATCCGGCGCGCGGGAGATGACAGCCAGACCGTGCGCGGCCCCGTCTTGCTGTCGCGCAGGTAGAGTTTGCCCTCGCGATAGTCCGGCCATTTGAGTGTCAGGACCTCCGATTTCCGGCATCCTGTGAGAAGAAGCAGTCGTACGACCGCGGCCAGCAACGGGCGCTTCTCTCTCTTTTCGTCGAGAACGCGGCTCAGCCTCCGGATCTCGTCATGATCGAGGAACCTCTCGCGATTGCGCCGGCGATAGCGCTTGATGCCGGTGCATGGATTGGATCCCTCGGGGCGGTAGCCGTAGATTTCCGCCTGACGAAAGATCACCGACAGGACAGGTGCAGAGCGATCCGCAGCGACCGGCGTCGCGTGGAGCGAGGAAAACCATCGCTGCACGTCACGGCGCGTGATGTCCCCTATGGCACGACCCTTGAACCACGGAAGTATCTGGTTCCTGCAATAGTATCGGTTGACCCTCAGCGTGCTTGCCTTCCAGTGCCGCTTGTATCGCCGGAAGACTTCATCGGCGACATCCTCGAACAGGATGGGTGCAACGGCCGCAGGCGAAGCCTCGTCGGCCAGAGACCGTGATGCCAGAAGGGATGTCGCCTTTCCCCGGGCGCACTCCAGGGTCATGGCGTGAGCATCGCCTATCGAGCGCCAGACCCTCTTGCCGTCGACCTGACTGTGTAGGAAGTAACATTTACGGCCTGACGGCAGGACACGCACACCAAAGCCCCGGATGACACAATCGCGAAAATCCAGGGTCTTCTTATCCGGCTTGAGGGAATCGACCCGTCGTTGCGAAAGGCGGATTGTCGGCATAGCATTCTCCCCGATTCCTGTTGCACCGGGGGTACGGAAACGAGGTGAATCCGTTCGCCCGGCAAAAATGCTGGAGAAAAAACGCATTTTTATTCAATGTGTTAGCTTTCTGTTCAGCACTGAAAGTGCGCTCCGGGTGTAGCGGTGGTGCACCAGGCGAGTGAACCGGGTTTCGTGTCCGATCCGCTGGAAGGCCTCCGTTCGGCCCTCTTCACCAGTCGGCTCTACCGCTTCTTCCTGGCGCGGGAAGTGCCGGACAATCTTCTGCAGAGTCTCAACGATCCGTGGCCGGGGGATGCCGGAAGGGGCCGCGCCATCAGCGAGGGACACTGGAAACTGGCGAACCAGACGTTCGTGTTCGATCACCGGCTGGGTCCGCCCGAGTGGTATCCTCCGGGGGCCTGGAACGGCTGGCTTGAGGAACTGCACGGCTTTACATGGTTGCGTGATCTCCAGGAAGCGGGAGGGCACGCCCGCCAGATCGCCCAGACGGCCCTCGCAGGGTGGATGTCCGATTGTGGATCCTGGAACCGCTTTGCCTGGCGTCCCGACATTCTGGGACGACGCCTTGCCTCGTGGTTGACACACCACGGATTTCTCATCGGTGATGCCGATCCCCGGGTCCGCCAGCAGTTCTTCAGGAGCCTCACGGAACAGACCCGTCATCTTGCCCGCGTGGCGATGCGTGGTCCCTCGGGCCTGGGCAGGATCGCGGTCCTGCGGGCCCTGATCTTCGCCGGGATCACCCTGCCGGGCTCGGCGCGGCGCATGCCCCAGGTCATGCGCCTCCTCAAGCAGGAACTGGATCACCAGATGTTGCCGGATGGCGGCCAGCGCGAACGCAATCCCAGCGTCCAGTATCTCCTGTTGCGCGATCTCGTGGACATTCGCCTGGCCCTGATCCAGGGTCGTCATCCTGTTCCCGGCTGGCTCCAGCAGACCATTGACCGTGCCGCGCCCATGCTCCGCTTCTATCGACACGGTGATGGCGGACTGGCGCTGTTCAACGGGTCACGGGAGGAATCGTCCCATCTGATCGACAATGTGCTGGCTATCGGCCAGGCCACCGGACGACCGTTGCGGCGCACACCGTACACGGGCTTCGAACGTCTCGAAGCGGGCAGCACCGTCGTTCTCGTCGATGCTGCCTGGCCACCGGCGGCCGAGTGGACCACGCGGGCCCATGCCGCCCCCCTTGCCTTCGAGATGAGCTACGGCAGGGAACGGCTGATAGTCTCCATGGGCTCCTGGCATGGTCCGGACAGCGACTGGCAACAGGCTGCCCGCGAGACCGCGGCCCACTCGACCATGACGGTGGATGACCGAAGCCTGGCGGAGTTCAGAAAGGATGGATTGCTCGGCCGGGGACCGCGCGACGTGGAGGTGGAGCGGCGCGAGCAGCAGGGCAATGCAACCCTCGTCATGAGTCATGACGGATACCATTCGCCGTTCCGCCTGATCCATCACCGCACGCTCGCCCTCGCTGCAGATGGTCACGTGCTGAAGGGCGAGGATGTTCTCGACGGCCCTGGCGGTGAACGGTTCTCGCTGCGCTTCCATCTTCATCCGGATGTCCGGGCAGCGGTCGTGCACGACAGCCAGAGCGTTCTCCTGAGTCCGAAGTCCGGGAAGGGATGGCGATTGAGTGTCAGGGGTGGTGTCCTGGACCTGGTGGGCAGTGTCTACCTCGGCTCGGGCAGCATGCGCACGTCCCAGCAGGTGGTGGTGTCCCGGGGACTGAACGGGGTCAGGAACGTCGTCACGTGGGAGCTCGAACGCATCGAGTCGAGACCGAGAAGGAAACGGAAGCGTTCGCACGGTGAAGAGCTGGCTCTCGTCTGACAGCGCCGCCGCGCCGCCAATCGCCAGGCGAATACATGGAGGGGGATCGGTTCCGGTGGACCGCCCGGTCTTCAAAACCGGTGAGGGGCGCAAGGCGTGCCTGGTGGGTTCGACTCCCGCCCCCTTCCGCCATCGCGGGGACTCATGGACATCGTTCTGATCGGTGGCGGTCATGCCCACGTCGAGGTCCTGCGCAGCGCGCTCATGACACCCGTCTCCGGCGCGCGCCTCACCCTTGTCACGCGTGATGTCGCGACTCCCTATTCAGGCATGATCCCGGGCTATCTCGCGGGCATCTACACCCGTGCTGAAACGCATGTTGATCTTGTTCCCCTTGCCTCGCGGGCCGGCGTCCGGCTCATCCACGCTGCAGCCACCGGACTCGATCCCGAGGCACGCCAGGTGCGCATCGATGGCCGCCCGCCAGTCCGCTTCGATATCGCCTCGCTGGACATCGGTTCCATCCCGGCCACGCGCTCGATCAGCGGCGCCGCCATGCGCGGCCTGGCGCTGAAGCCGGTCGATCTCTTTCTCGAGGGGTGGAAGGACGTGGAGGCGGCAGCCCGTGCTGCAACCTGCCCCTATCACGTGACGATGGTCGGTGGTGGCGCTGCCGGCGTCGAGGTCACCATGGCTCTCCATCGCCGCCTTGCGGACCACATGGTCGAGGCCGGTTGCGATCCGGCATCGCTCGTCTTCAGAATCGTGACTGCCGATGCGGCCTTGCTGGCAGATCACGCAGCCGGTACCGGCAGACGGCTTGGCCGGGCCCTCGCCGGGGCCGGAATCGGCATTTGCCTGAATGCGCCTGTCGTCGCGCTCGAGGACGGATACGTCTGTTTGGCAGACGGCTCCGATCTGAAGAGCGATGCCACCATCCTCGCTACCGGAGCGTCCGCGCCGGCGTGGATTGCGGGGACCGGGCTTGAGGTGGACGGCGAGGGGTTCGTCCGAGTGGACAGTTCGCTGCGCTCGACGTCCCATCCCTTCGTGCTGGCTGCCGGTGACATCGCAAGCTTCGCGCCGCGGCCCTTGCCCAGGAACGGCGTCCATGCGGTGCGCCAGGGACCTTTGCTCGCCGACAATCTGAGGCGTCTGGCGGAGGGACGGGAAGCGGTTGCCTACCGGCCCCAGCGACACACCATGGCGCTGATCTCCACAGGTGACGGACATGCGGTGGCCTCCCGGGGACCGGTCGCGGTTTCCGGGCGCTGGGTGTGGCGATGGAAGGATCGCATCGACCGCAAGTGGATGCGCCGCTATCGGGAGTTGCCGCACATGGATGAGACTGTAGCGATGCGCTGCGGAGGGTGCGGCGCCAAGGTGCCGTCGCGGGTTCTCGAAAGGGCCCTGGCGCGTCTTGACCTCCCCGCCGCGCCCGGTGTTCTGACCGGCCTCGACGCAGCCGATGACGCCGCCGTTCTTGCTCCCGTTCCGGGCAAGGTGCTGGTGCAGACGGTCGATCAGTTTCCGGCCTTCGTGGAGGATCCCTGGATCTTTGGCCGCATCGCGGCGGTTCACGCCCTCTCCGACATCCACGCCATGGGAGCAGAACCCCATGCGGCCCTGGCGCTCGCGTGGGTCGTTCGTGCTTCGTCGCCCGCCCCGCGGCGCTCCCCCCCCCCCCCGACACCCACGCCATGGGAGCAGAACCCCATGCGGCCCTGGCGCTCGCGGGTCTCGCACCCGGTGACGCCGAACTCATGGAGGAAGACCTCGTGCACATGCTTGAAGGTGTCCTCTCGGTCCTCCGCCAGGAGGGGTGTGCCCTGGTCGGCGGCCATACCAGTGAATCGGATCGCGCATCTCTCGGGCTGGCCGTGACCGGCTATGCCGAGGAATCGGCCATCATTCGCCTGTCGGGTCTCCAACCGGGCGACGCCATTCTTCTGACCAGACCACTTGGCACCGGCACGCTGCTTGCAGCCAACATGCACGGCGAGGCCGAGGGCGCCTGGGTCGAAGGCGCTCTCGATGCCATGCAGCGCAGCAACGGTCCGGCGGCGCGTCTTCTCGCCGGCGCGGGCGCCCGGTCCATGACGGATGTTACTGGATTCGGACTCGCCGGACATCTCTGGGAGATGGCGAGGGCCTCTGCCGTTACCATCGAGATTGGCAGCGTTCCGGCCTACGCGGGGGCAGCCGAACTCCTGGCCCGCGGCCGGGCCAGCACGCTTCATCCGGGCAACGTCGCGGCAATGCTGGGTGTGCTCGATGCGCACGAGACCGACCCGCTCCTCTTTGATCCCCAGACAGCCGGCGGACTCGTCGCCGGTCTTCCCGGTGACAAGGTTGAGGAAACGATCGCCCTTCTGCACCAGGCGGGCGAGACCGGCGCCGCATTGATCGGGCACGTGACCGCCTCTGGGACAGCCGCCCTGACGCTGGCCTCAGGTGTTCAGCCTTCCACGGACTCCGGCACGAACATGTAGCTCGCGGCGTCGCGCACTGTCGGACTGTCGCTCTCAAGGCACTTCCGGCGCACCGCGTCGATGGTCCGCCCTGCAGCGGTCCGGGTCCAGAACCAGGTGGTTACAGCCTGACCGTCGCGGGCAGCGCCGTCGGCCGTGGCCGCCTCCATGTAGTAGGTCTTCAGGTCTTCCGCAGCGAGGCGCAGCCGATTGATCCCCGCCATGTCCATGGCACACGCTCCGCCATCGAGCCACTCTGCCAGAAGGCGTGCGGCACCCTGCGCGTCGAAACCCGATCCACCCATCGTGGTGCGGCCGCGCCGGCGCAGGCTTGCTTCATGGAAGGGCCCCAGGCCATCAACCTCCTCGAGCAGGGGACCATGACGCTTCACAGCGATGTGATCGAGGATGTCCCGGTCACCCCCGTCAGGCGGCGCCTCGGAGGGAAACACCTCAAGCACTGGTCCTGCAGGTTCGTCGAAGAGAGCGAGAAGGGCCTTGAGGACGCGCCGCTGGAAGGACGCATTGCCCGCTGCGCCGAAGGGTCTGCCCAGAGGAAAGGGCACCCACAGGGCGCGTGGCGGCCTCACTTCTTCGGCCTGTCGGTGGACGAGCGCAATCAACACGGTTGCCAGTCCCTCGTCCTCCATGAACTTTGCCAGTCCGCTCACGGCGCACGTGCAAAGGGGTCAGACGGGGGCAAGAACGACCGTGTTGACTCCCTCGGCCTTCATCCTTCCGGCGAGGTGGCGCGCCGCACTCTCCATGGAGAGGGGGTCGGTGGCGCCCATGAACGAGTAGTGCGTGTCCGCCAGGGATCCGATGACGCCGTCTTCGGCGAGCTCCACCAGTCGCTGGAGCGGGAAGACGACATTGACGTCCTCCTGGAAGCCGATGCGGTCGTGAGACACCGAAACGTGATCCTGAACCACGTCGGCTGTGCGCCCGAGGGGGATGCTCCGGTAGTCCGCCGAACCTTCGCTGAACGCCTCATCGCCACGCAGTCTCAGTCCTGCAGACGAGACCAATGCCACGCGCCGCATGGCCGGGGGCGAAGGCGTTGTCCAGGGTGACCCCGGCACCTCGGGAGACGTGAAGTCGGCGAGAAACGTCGCCAGTTCCGGGTTAAGGTCTGTCATGCGTACCAAGGGCGCCTCCTCAAGGTCAGTCAACACTGTCAACGGTATCCAGCATCATCGGAGCGAGAGCATCTACCGTGCGCCCTGCCCAGTCAATCTGTGGTACCGCAGCCATCATCGCCTTCTGTCCGGCTTCCAGGCGATCCAGTTCGGCCGCAATATCAATGGTCGCGATTTTCCCATCGGCAACCACAAGCTCTCCATCCACCCAGACATCCCGGACGGCTCGTTCGGCGGCGACGACGATGAGGCTGCGCAAGGGCTCGCGGACCGGACGCATCGCCGGGTGAGCGAGATCGACCGCCACGAGGTCCGCCCTGGCCCCGACGCTGATCTTCCCCAGGTCATCGCGACCCAGAGCCGTGGCGCCGCCAATCGTGGCGGCGTGAAAGATGTCCCTGTAGTCGAGATCGGAGACACTTCCGGCCACGAGACGTGCGGCGACGGCGGCGGTGCGCATCTCGTCCAGCATGTTGTGCGGATAGGTGTCCGTGCCCAGGCCCAAGGCGACCCCGTGCCGCAGGTAGCCGCCAATGGTGTTGAGAGCGATGCCCCGGCGCGAGAACACGGTCGGACAATGGGCCACGGTGGCGCCGCTGTCGCGCATGACGTCGAGGTCCCGACGTGCGGTCCAGTGCAGCCACGGGTGATGGTCGAGGAAGATGCAGTGGGCGATCGTGCTTCGTTCGTTGAGCACCCCGATGTCGTGCATCCACTGGATCGGCGATGCGCCGTGGCGCCTTTGCATCTCGTGGAATTCGGTGACGGATTGCGCGGCGTGGATTGTCCACGGCAGGTTGCGTTCCATGGCCGCCGCGTGGCTGTCACGCAAGGTTTCCTCGGTGCAGGTGTCAACCTGGGAGGGGGCAACCATGCCCGAAAGCCGGCCTGATGGATGCTGGCGCGCCAGCTCGATGACGGTAAGCGCCCGTTCAAGCCCCCGGGCGCCGGCTCCGGGTGACCAGTCGTAGTCGAGGCTGTGTCCGTCCGCCGTCGACCACCGCGCATCGCGGAACATCGGTGCGGCGATTCCGCGGATGCCGCTCGCCGCAAGGGCGTCGAGCCAGCCGTCGTAGGGCATTGATAGATCGACCGCCGTGGTGACACCAGACAGCAGCAGTTCGGCGAGCGCCACCTTGAGACAGGCCTCACGCCCCACTTCGTCCGTGGGGTTGAAGACCGGCAGATGTTCATAGAGTGAGCTGTGCCAGAAACCCGGGGAATGTGTTTCGTCAGTAATTCCCTTGCGCATCGCCTCGCTCTGGGCGTGGGTGTGGATATTGACGAGGCCGGGCATGACGAGGAGGCCCTCGCCGTCGATGCGCGTAGAGGCCGGACCGGTGAAGCCCTTGCCGGCGAAGGTGATGGCGCCGTCGGCGAAAGCGAGATCGGCATGCCTGAGATAGACATGTCTGGCGCCGTCCCAGGCAACAAGCCAGGCGATGTCGTGGATGACCGTCGTGTCATTCATGGCATTCTCACGTCATCATAGATCAACCATGGCGCACGAACAGCCCGGGGTGGCGGAGACACATGCAGAAACTCAGGGAAGACGATATCACGCCTCTGGCTACCGGCGCCTGGATTCTGGGATCCGGTGGCGGCGGCAGTCCCCATGACGGCTGGCTCAATCTCAACGCCCTCTACCGAGACGGCGTTGCCATCGAGCTTGTCGATCCGGAGGAACTCGGCGATGACGATCTGGTTGCCGTGGTCTCGAGCATGGGAGCGCCGCTTGCCGGTCAGGAACGTCTGGCGGATCCCGAACTCTCGGCGAAACCCGTGCGGGCGCTCGAGGACTGGCTCGGCCGCCGCTTCGATGCGGTCATGGCCGTCGAGATCGGGGGTGGCAACGGAATCGAGCCCTTTCTTGTCGGCGCCACCCTCGGTCTTCCGGTGGTCGATGCCGACGCCATGGGCCGCGCCTTTCCGGAAGCCCAGATGACGAGCTTTGCCATCCACGGTCTCAACCCCTTCCCCCTGGCCCTCGGCGATGTGCGTGACAATGCGGTCATCGTGGCCCGCGCGGCGAGCTGGCAGTGGATGGAGCGCCTGTCGCGTGTCGTCACCACGGCTCTTGGATCGACCGCGCCGACAGCCAAGGCGCCGCGCAGCGGGCGCGAGGTGAAGGACTGCGCCATTCACGGTTCCATCGGTCGGGCGATCAGGATCGGCCGGGCAGTCGAGGACGCACAGCGACGCCTCGCTGATCCCGTCGCCTCGGTCATCGAGGGCGAGGACGGCCGGCTGCTCTTTACCGGCAAGGTGCATGATGTCCAGCGGCGCACCAGCGAGGGATTCCTGAGGGGCCACGCCGTGCTGGAAGGTGAGGGGACCTTCGAGGTCGACTTCCAGAACGAATACCTGGTTGGCCGTCATGACGGTTTGCCGGTGGTGATGACACCCGACATCATCTGTCTCATGGATGTCGAATCGGGTGAGGCCGTGGGCACCGAGACCCTGCGCTATGGCCAGAGAATCGCCGTCATCACCCTTCCCGTTCCCGCCATCCTGACCACGCCGCGCGGACTTGAACTCGTTGGCCCCCGCGCCTTCGGCTACGATTTCGACTACAGGGGTGCCTTTGCATGACACGTCCTTTCCCCGGAACAGCGCTTTGCGGCCGGCTGGACCCGGAGAGCGGACCATGAAGATCAGGCGAATCAGCGTCTACCAGATCGATCTGCCACTGAAGGAGTCCTACAGCCTCTCGGGCGGACGGCTTGTGACGGATCGCCTTGACAGCACATTTGTCAGGATCGACACGGATTACGGCCTCGAGGGTTGGGGCGAGGGGTGTCCCTGGGGCCATGCATACCTGCCGGCCCACGGCCAGGGCCTGAGGGCCTCGCTCGACGTGCTCGCGCCCTCCCTGCTGGGACGGGACCCGCGTGCTCTCGAAACCATCAACAGGGTGATGGACGCCAGGCTCCCCGGTCACCTCTACGCCAAGTCGCCCATCGACATGGCGTGCTGGGATCTTGTGGGCAAGGCGACGGGGGAGCCACTGTGGCGACTCTTCGGCGGCGAGGAGCCCGTTCCGGTCGAGATCAATTCCTCGATTCCCACCGGCACACCGGCGACCATGGTGGCGGGAATCGAACGTGCGCGCAGGGAGGGATACCGTACCCACTCGGCCAAATTGGGCGGCCATGATGCCGCAGCCGACATCGAGCGAATCGAAGCCATCGAAGATGCCCTGGTGACGGGGGAACAGATTACCTGGGACATCAACCGGGCATGGACTCCCGCGATCGCTCTCGAGGTGCTGAATACCGTTTCGTCGATGGCATCGGTGGAGCAGCCCTGCGAGACCCTCGAGCAATGCGCCATGGTGGCGCGCAAGGTCCGCCAGCCGGTGCTGCTGGACGAATGCCTGCATGACTTGAGGGACCATCTTCTGGCCTGGCGTGCCGGGGTCTTCGCCGGCATCAAGGTCAAGCCCAACCGTCTCGGTGGCCTGACACGGGCGCGACGCATCCGCGACCTGGCCATGGATGTTGGCTGGAGGATGCACATCGAGGATGTTGGCGGAAGCGCACTTGCCGACACCGCCGCGGTTCATCTCGCCACGTCCACGCCCCGGCCACACCGCCTGCCAAGCTGGCCGGCCCATGCCCACCTTGCCTGCGATCCGGTGCCCGGCCAGGGGGTGCGCAATCACGACGGCTTCCTGGTGCCCACCGGGTGTCCCGGACTTGGAGTGGTCCCCGATGAGAAACACACAGGCCCGTCGGCTGCTGTCTACGAGTGAAATGTCCTCGGACATGGCAACGAGTGCTTCCGCCCTGTCCCGGTTCCCCCGCTAAACCAATCCGGTCAGGCGCTGCCGGACGGCGCCTTGCGTCAGGTCCGCGGACTCCTGCAAGGCATCGGACGCAACGAGCCGATGTCTGCCACTGATCCCACAGAGCGGGGTGCCGCCCGTAGTCGCTGCCCTGGCACTGGTTCGTCACACACGCGACTGCTAGGCTCGACCATCGTGGCAAAGTCATCCACAGGGACTGGCTGCGAACCCGCCAGGCGGAGTGCGGCGGGCAGAAACAGGCTACCATACAACCGGTGTCCATGCCCGGCCCTGTTCAGCAACGGCGGCGGGTGACGATGCGATGAGTTTCAGCCATGTTGTGTTGAGGAACGGGGCATGAACCGTTGAAACCACCGGCACATGCAGCCACGAATGGCTGGTACAACATCCTTCCCGCACCGTCCCCGGCGCGACGTGTCGAGGGCACTGTCCGTGTGCCCTGGGCCTTGATCGGCGCCGGCTTCACCGGTCTTGCGGCGGCGCGCGCACTCGCCGGCCACCTGCCGGATCAGACGATTGCCCTGATCGAGGCAGAACGGGTGGGATTCGGCACATCCGGCAGAAACTCGGGCTTTGTCCTGGAGTCCCACTTCATGCCGCATCGGCTGCCGTTTCCCGATCTGGATCGCGCCAGGGCGGCGACCCGGCTGTGCACCGGCGGCAGGGACATCCTGAAGGGACTGGTGAAGCAGCACGCGATTGCCTGTCACTGGCACGACTGGGGCAAACTCTGGGTGGCCGGCACTGCTGCCGGGGAGGAGGGCATTCTTCGCCAGCGCCAGGGCAACGATGCCCTCGGCATCCGACACGAGGTTTTCGATCGTGATGATGTGGAGGCGGTCACTGGAACACGCTTCTACAGCGCCGGCCTCAAGGTCGAGGGTACGGCGCTCGTCAACCCGGCAGCCCTGTGCCGGGGCCTTGCCGAGACCCTGCCGGCGAACGTCGCACTCCATGAGGAGTCTCCCGTGATCGATCTTCAAAGGGGAAGACCGCACAGGCTCGTCACGCCGGCGGGCGAGGTTGTCGCCGACGGGGTCATCCTCTGCACGAACGTCTATTCGCCGTCCCTTGGTGTGGCTCGCCAGGCGATGGCGCCCCTCGTTCTCTACGCCAGTCTGACCCGGCCCATGACGCCTGACGAGGCCGAGGCTGCCGGTGGAGACCGCCGCGGCTTTGGTCTGCTTCCGGCGGCGAGGGGCGGATCGACCATCCAGCGTACGCCTGACGGCCGGCTGGCTGTCCGCAACACGCTGGCATACGGTCCCGCTGCCACGTCACAACCGAACAGGCTGGAGTCGGCGCGCCTCTTTCATGCCGATTCGATCCGCAAGCGCTGGCCGGCGATTGCGGACATCGACATAGAGCACACCTGGGGAGGGTGTGTCGGCGTCACACGCAACGAGGGTCACGTCTTCGGCGCCATCGGCGACGGACTGTGGGCGTCGATCGGCTGCAACGGTGCGGGGATATCGCGCGGCACCATGGCCGGGGTCCTGCTTGCCGACCTCGTGGTCGGCCGGGACTCGGAACTGCTGCGCGATCAGCAGCGAATTCCCGCACCCGGCTGGATGCCGCCGGAACCCCTGCGCGGCCTGATCAGCCGGAGCCATCTCCGCCAGCATGCGGCCGACATTGCCGAACGCTGAAGCGTCGAATCCATCCGTGCCCTGTCTTGGCACGGTGTTCGAATTCAGGTATGAGCCGCGGCGTCAATATCAAAGAGGTCGCCGCGCTCGCGCAGCACCTCGTCGAGCCAGTCGGTGCGCATCTCCGGAGTCGAGGCGATGAGCTTGCGCGTGTAGGCCTCTTTCTGCGGCGGCGTGAAGATCTGCTCCGTGGTTCCCTGTTCCACCACCTCGCCCTGGTACATCACCACGGTCCGGTCGGCGATATTGCGCACGATGCCGAGGTCGTGGGTGATGAACATGTAGGCAAGACCCTTTTCCTGCTGCAGGCGATCAAGCAGTTTCAGGATGCCCGCAGCCACCACCTGGTCAAGGGCCGAGGTCACCTCGTCGCAGATGATGAGTTCGGGATCGGCTGCAAGGGCCCGGGCGATGCAGACCCGTTGTTTCTGGCCGCCTGACAGCTGGCCCGGAAAGCGATCCGCGAATTCCCTGTCGAGATCGATTTCCTCGAGCAGGGCGAAGATCTGTTCCTCGCGTTCCTTGCCTGTGAGACCGAAGTAGAAGGTGAGGGGACGGCCGATGATCTCCGAGACGCGCTGCCTCGGGTTGATGGCGACATCGGGCATCTGGTAGATCATCTGAATCTTGCGCAACTCTTCCTTGCCGCGTTCCCTGAGGGCAAGGGACAATTTCTGGCCGTCGAACTCGACATGGCCATTGCGCGGCGCCAGGAGACCCGTCACGGCCCGGGCCAGGGTGGACTTTCCGCTCCCCGATTCGCCAACGATGGCGACGGTTTCGCCCCGTCCGATCTCGACGCCGACATTCTTCAGGACGTCGACCTCGCCATCATAGGTGGCCGTGACATCCCTGATGGCGAGTACCGGGTTCTCGGGCATGCCGGTGAAGACCTTGGTGTTGATGTCCTCGGTGCGCGCCGAAATCAGCTCCTTGGTGTAGGGCTCTTCCGGATCGTGGAGGATCTTGGCGGTGGGCCCTTGCTCGATCAGGTCGCCATAGCGCAGCACCATGATGCGGTCGGCGACCTGCGCCACCACGGCAAGGTCATGGGTGATGTAGAGCGCGGCCGTGTTGTTGTTGCGGATGAGGTCGCGCACCGTGGCCAGCACCTCGATCTGCGTGGTCACGTCGAGGGCCGTGGTCGGTTCGTCAAGAACCAGGAGATCCGGCCCACAGGTCATGGCCATGGCCGACATGACGCGTTGCAGCTGGCCACCTGAAACCTGGTGGGGATAGCGTCTTCCGATGCGCGACGGATCGGGAAGATCGAGCCTGGCGTAAAGATCCTTGGCGCGTTTTGTCGCGCTGGAGTGCGACATGACACTGTGGCGCACCGCCGCTTCCGTCACCTGGTCATTCAGCCGCTTGGCCGGATTGAAGGCGGCAGCGGCACTCTGCGCGATATAGGCCGCCCGCACACCCCTGATCTGACGCACGTCGTCCTCGTCCTGCTGGCGCAGGTCGGTGCCGGCAAAGAGAATCCTGCCTCCGGTGATCAAGCAGCCCGGGCGGGCAAAACACATGGCAGCGAGACCAATCGTCGACTTGCCGGCGCCTGATTCGCCGATCAGGCCGAGAACCTCGCCGCGTTTCAGGTTGACATCGATGTCGTTGACGATGCGGAACGGATTGCCGTCCGCGCCAAGTGCCTCGACGCGCAGTGCCTGCATCTCAAGCAGGGTTTCGCCATTGCCGGTGCCGGCCGTTTCCTCGTTCACGTGACTATACCTCGAATTCAGTCGCCGCGGACCGGTTTGACCAGGCCAGCACGTAGTCGACCAGGAGATTGGTTCCCACGGCAAGGATGGCAATGGCGCCGGCCGGATAGAGCGGGGCGACGATGCCGTAGATGATGGCTGAAGAGCTTTCGCGCACCATACCCCCCCAGTCCGCCAGGGGCGGCTGGATGCCCAGTCCAAGGAAACTCAGGGCAGCGATGAAGAGGAAGGCAAAGACGAAGCGCAGACCGAATTCCGCGATGAGCGGCAAGGTGGTATTGGGCAGGATTTCGCGGGTCATGATCCACCACAAGCGCTCGCCGCGCAGTCTGGCGGCCTCGACGTACTCCATGACCGCCACGTCCATGGCGATGGCCCGCGACAGCCTGAACACGCGGGTGGAGTCGAGAACGGCGATGACGGCCACAAGAACAAAGAGATCAGAGCCAAGAACGGAGATGACCACGAGCGCCATGAGGAGCGTGGGAATGGCCATCAGCGTTTCCACGAAACGCGACAGGATGCTGTCGAAGATGCCCCCCAGCACTGCTGCCGCAAAACCGGTGACGATACCCATGAAGAAGGCGAGCACGGTGGCCAGGAAGGCAATGGCGATGGTCGTGCGGGCGCCATAGATGATGCGGGACAGCATGTCCCTGCCGATGTGATCGCCTCCCAGCCAGTGCTCGGCCGATATCGGAGCCCAGACATCGGTCACGAGTTCGGTCTCGCCATAGGGTGCGAGCCAGGGCGCGAAGACGACAACGATGAGGTTGATGACAATGATGGCAAGACCGACACGCGCCGTCAGGGGCATGCCCTTGAGGAACTGTTTGACGACCATCATCTTGGTCGGACGGACCCATTGTGCCGTTTCCGATGTGGTGACCATGACCCGCCTCCTACTTGGGATGCCTGAGACGCGGATTGGCGAGGATCGACGAGATATCCGCAATGAGCGTGAGAAGAATCCAGACACCGGCGAAGATCATGACGCAGGCCTGGACCACCGGAACGTCCCGTTTCGAGACGGAATCCACCATGTACTGGCCCATGCCCGGATAGGTGAAGACGACCTCCACGACGACCACGCCGACGATGAGATAGGCCATGTTGAGCATGATCACCGTGATGATCGGCGACCACACGTTGGGAAGGGCATGCTGGACAACTATGCGCCAGTAGCGCACGCCCTTGAGGTGCGCCATCTCGATGTAGGAACTCGACATGACTGCAATGACCGCGGCGCGGGTCATGCGCATCATGTGGGCCAGGGTGACAAGGGTGAGTGTCACCGCAGGAAGCGCCATGGCCTCGAGGCGCATCCACAGGGTCATCTGGTCACTCACGTTGGAGAGACTCGGGAACAATCTGAAGGTGACCGCGAACAGGATGATCAGGACGTAGCCAATGAAGAACTCCGGCACGGAAATCGCCATCAGGCTGCCGACGGATATGCCCCTGTCGAGAGGCGTGTCCTGGCGAATGGCGGAGATCAGTCCCAGGGACAGGGATAGCGGAATGGCGATGACTGCAGCGAGTGCCGCCAGGAACATCGTGTTCTCGAGACGGAAACCCACCTGAGGTGCGATGGGGCGACGGTTTCCAAGGGACGTGCCGAGGTCACCCTGGACAAATCCGACCAGCCAGTCGATGTAGCGTTCATGGGGAGGCCGGTCGAGACCGAGTTGCGCACGGATCGCCGCGGTGTTCTCCTCGGTGGCTGACTGGCCGAGAATGGCGGTGGCGACATCACCGGGAAGTATCTCCGTGGCGACGAAGATGATGATGGAAACGCCCAGCAGGGTTCCAATGCCGATAGCGAGCCGTCTTGCCACCAGAGTCAGCATGCACTTGTCCCGTTTCCACCCCGGACATTCAAGCGAATCCGGCGGAATATTGCAAATGAGAAGCAGATCCGGCCTTCCGCCAGTATCCATGATGACCGGCGCAGTGCGGCCTTCAGCGCCGTCTGTCTCGTGATGTCCGGCGTCTGGATATTCGGATACGGATCGCTCATCTGGCGGCCCGCCATGGCGTTCCGAGAGAGCCGTGTGGCCCGTCTTGCAGGTTGGAAGCGGCGTTTCTGGCAGGGTTCACACGACCATCGTGGCATGCCCGAAGCGCCTGGACGCGTCGTCACCCTGGTTGCCTCGCCACAGACCTGCTGTGACGGCAAGGCCTTTCTCGTCGACAGGGACGTGGTGGAAACGGTCTTTCACAACCTCGACCATCGCGAGAAGGACGGCTATGAGCGTCATGCTGTCAGCCTGACGTTCCGTGACGGGGGTGTCGTCGACGCCATCGTCTACATTGCCCCTGTCGGCAATCACGCCTGGCTCGGTCCGGCTGGCGATGACGAGATGGTAAGGCAGATCTACCACTCCACCGGCCCGAGCGGCGCCAACATCGACTATCTCAACGAGCTTGCGGCGGCCTTGCGGGACCTGGAAATCGATGACCCCCATGTCTTCCGGCTCGAGAGCCTGGCACGCGCCTTCACGGCCCGCCAGGCGGACGGCGGCACTCACGCGATACGGCAGGCTTCGTCAAAGCCGTAGCGGTAGAAGCGCGGCCCGAGGATTCCCTCCAGAGCGCCGTATCCGATGTTGCACAGGAAGTTCGACTCCCAGGCCGTGCCGGCAAGGAAGGCGGCATCCACCATCTTCCTGTCGAATCCCAGCATCGGTCCGGCGTCGAGGCCCACGGCACGGATGGCAAGGATGAGGTAGGCGCCCTGCAGCGTGCCCTGGTGGCGTGCGAAGGAACGCGCTCCATCGGGATCATCGGCCCACTGGTCCGCCATCGCCGGATAGATCGGGAACAGTCTCTCGAATCCCTCGAAGAAGCGCGTGTCGTGGGCGAGCAGTGCGGTGACCGGCGCTTTCATCGTCTTGTCGACATTGCCCGGCGACAGGCACGCCCCCAGTTTCGCCTTCGCCTGTGGCGAACGGATGAAGACGATGCGTGCCGGCAAGGTGTTGGCACTGGTGGCGCCGAACTTCATGACATCCCAGATCTCGTGCAACTGGTCGTCGCTCACCTCCCTTCCCTGCCATGCGTTGTGGGTGCGGGCCTCTCGGAACAGGAGGTCGAGAGAGTCCTCGTCGAGCCGGGATATCCTCTCCCGGCATGCGGCGATCCGATCTCGGGATTCCTGAAGCAGGACGTCCTGGGTCATCCGCACACTCCTCGTTCAACCGCTCCCATCCTGCCACGCCGCCCCCGTCCCGGCACCTGCCGTCTTGACGTCACGAAGGAGCGAAGGTCACCCTCCATCCGGCAATTCTCTCACCGGGGGACGGATGCGGAGCACACGGGCCATCCATGTCGTTTCGGCGCATGCGGAAGGCGAGGTCGGGGACGTCATCGTCGGCGGAGTCGAGCCGCCACCTGGCGACACGCTGCGCGAGCAGGCAGGGTTCCTCGCCCGCGACCGCAGGCTCTGGAATCTTCTTCTCAACGAGCCCCGCGGCGGTGTGTTCCGTCATGTCAACCTCCTGGTGCCGGCGAAACACCCCGATGCCCGCATGGGCTTTGTCATCATGGAACCCGAAGACACGCCGCCGATGTCGGGATCGAACACAATCTGTGTGGCAACGGTCCTCCTCGAGACGGGCATCATCGCGATGCAGGAGCCGGAGACCACGTTCATTCTCGAGGCGCCGGGCGGGCTGGTAAGGATCCGCGCCGCCTGCCGCGACGGCAGGGCACGTTCCATTACCCTCGAGAACCTGCCTTCGTTCGCGGTGAAGACCGACATCCACCTGGAGGTTCCAGGCATCGGTTGCCTGACCGTGGATACCGCCTTCGGTGGCGACAGTTTCGTGATCGTCGATGCCGCCGAACTCGGTTTTTCCATCGCCGAATCCGAAGCGGGGCGCCTGGCCAGCTGCGGCATGCGGATACTCGAGGCCGCCAACGACCGGATCGGCTTTCGTCACCCGCAGTTGACGGAGAGAGACCGCCTGTCGTTCTGCCTCCTTGCCGGACCTCTCGACAGGGCCGATGACGTCATCGAATCGCGGCAGGCCGTTGCCATCAGGCCCGGCAGGATCGACAGGTCGCCCACCGGCACCGCCGTGTCGGCCCGCATGGCCCTGCTCCACGCCCGGGGCGCCATGGAGACCGGCGACATCTTCCAGGCCCGCTCGATCATCGGTTCGCGCTTCAAAGGCAGGATCATCCGCACCACACGGGTGGGGTCGATTCCCGCCATCATCCCGGAAGTCACCGGGCGAGCCTGGATTACCGGGATCCACCAGCACCTTCTCGACCCCGACGACCCCTGGCCCGAGGGCTACAGGCTCGGCGACACGTGGGGCCATCCCGCATCCGGATAGCCGCACTCCGTTCCATGTGAATGAGCGCCCGGGCGGCGATCCCCGGTTCAGGATCGAGACCGAAGAGGCTGCTCTGCCACGCGAATCGACGAGGACTGCATTGAACCTGCCCCGGCCGTCAGGTGCGCGCAGTCTTCGAGAAAGTGGACGACATCCCATGACTGGCTGATTTGCTATGCCATCCAGCTCCATGGCTCCCATCACCGTCTCCATGTCCGCAATCGGACTGCCGCGCACCGGGCCATCCACGACAAGCTTGCGGCGGCGCAGTTTGCCATCGGGCGTGTCATTTCCCTCAGCCCGAAGTCGATAGCTTGCTCGACACGATAATTTTGAACGTGCTCGTATTACATGGTTCTGGACCATGTACATGCGCCCTTCACAAAATATGCCTCTTGCACATATTTTGAATTTATGCAAATTTGATGGCTATGAACCATCAAAGAACGTCACGGCTGAAACCGCTCCTGGATACCGTCCCGCCCGGTTTCATGGTGGATACGCCATGGCTCAAGGCCCGGGGGCTCGACTCCAAGTCCATCCACGACTATGTGGCTCGCGGGTGGCTCGAACGCGTCGTCCGGGGAGTCTACCGCCGTCCATTTCCCACTGGCGCGCCAGGCGATTACGAGGAGTCCTGGACGATACCGCTTCTCTCCCTGCAGTGGCTCATGAAGTGCGCCGTGCATCTCGGCGGAGAGAGCGCCCTCGACATGGCCGGCTACGCCCATTACCTGGAACTCGGAGGAAGATCGCGCGTTCAGTTCTACGGGGAGGTGCCGTCCTGGCTGAAGCGGCTTCCAGTGCAGACCGAGATCGTTGTGCGGCGGCGCACGCTCTTCGGCGATGACTCACTCGGTATCGACGATGCAAGTCCCGGGGCCGCGGCAACCTGGCCCATGGTCGACGTGTGGCGTTGGCCCCTCAGGACATCGTCACCGGAGCGCGCCATCCTTGAGGCCCTGGACGAGCTGCCGCGAAACACGACCTTCGAGAGCCTCGACAAGGTCTTCGAGGGGCTGATGTCGCTCCGGCCCCGCCGGCTGATGGCACTCCTGACGGCGTGCCGCAGCGTGAAGGTGCGAAGGCTGTTCTTCGTGTTTGCCGACAAGCACCGGCACGCGTGGCGAAAGCACCTGGACGCGTCACTGATCGACTTCGGGTCCGGTCCGCGGGCCCTGGTAGAGGGCGGCAGACTTCACCCCGCCTACCGCATCTACGTGCCCGAAGCATTCCTGCCCGGGACATCGCATGCGGCAGACGCGGATGCTTGACCGATACGTGGCGCAGGTTCGCCTGCTCCTGAGCACGCTGCAGGATGTCGCCAACGAGACCGTGTTCGCGCTCAAGGGCGGTACCGCCATCAACTTGTTCTACCGGGACATGCCAAGGCTGTCTGTCGATATCGACTTGACCTACCTGCCAGTGGCGGACCGCCAATCGTCGCTCGAGGGAATCGACGATGCCCTCGGCCGCGTCATGGTGGCCATAACCCGCCGCAACCCACGGATCGAGGCGCGCCGCGTCCCGGGTGGCGGAAACGCCAACACGCGCATCATGGTGAGCGATGGCCAGGCACAGATCAAGATCGAGACCTCTCCGGTGACGCCAGGGGCGGTGTATCCGGCCCGGACGATGATCACTTCGGAGGCGGTGACAGAGCAATTCGGCTTCGTCGAGACGACCGTTCTGGCGCATCGAGGATCTCTACGCCGGCAAGCTTCATGCGGCACTCGATCGCCAGCATCCGCGCGACCTCTTCGACGTAATGCTCCTCTTTGAGAACGAAGGCCTGACAACAGACCTCTTCCGAACGTTCTTGGTCTATGTGGCGAGCTCCGGCCGTCCGATGCACGAACTGTTGGCGCCCTCAGCGCCTCTGAGGGAGAAGCTCTATGGGGCAGAGTTCGAAGGGATGATTCGCCATCCGGTATCCTGGGACGCCCTGATCGATACGAGCCGCCGTCTGCACGCAGACATTGGTTCTCGATTGAACGGCGACGTCGCGGCCTTCCTGCTCTCCCTTCACGATGCGGAGCCAGACTTCCGCCTGATCGGCTTGCCCCAGGCCGCTGACCTCCCGGCGGTTCGCTGGAAGCTGATCAACCTGAAAAAACTCAAGCAGGTGAATCCCCAGAAACACGAGGCCCAGCGCGACGCGCTCGAAAGGCTCTTCCGGTAACGAAACTGGCTCCCTGGCTCGGCCGAAGAGGTGCTCGTCTACGACCAGTGCGCCGCCTGATCCGGAATGTTCACCAATGGGGTGAGGCCGGTGCTGGCAGACGGATGCCAAGAGATCCTCAACATGGCACGAAATCGGCACTCGGCAATTCTCTGATCACCGATCAGGGTGTCGCCCCATCGCGCCGGGAGAGGACACGATGAGCGACTACTTCGACCTGGGGTCCTACCGCTTTCCCGTCACCACGGCTTCGACCGAGGTGCAGGTCTGGTTCGACAGACGTCTGGCGTGGACCTACGGATTCAACCACGAGGAAGCGGTCGCCTGCTTCGAGAAGGTCCTGGGGGCGGATTCCGGCTGCTGCATGGGGCACCGGGGCCTCGCCTACGCCGTCGGGCCGAACCGCAACAAGCCCTGGGCCGATTTCGGTGAAGAGGAGCGAGCCGCGTGTCTGTTCGGAAGCCGGCTCAGCCGTGACCTGCTCGCAAGGCGCGACTGCGGTCGAGAAGGCGCTTTGCGCGGCCCTGGTCTGGCGTTACCCCGAGGTCGATGACGGCGACTGGGCCTGGATGCAACCGACCCGCCACGCACTCGGGGCGCTTCCAATGGAGCAGGGTCGCTGCGGGGAGGCCGAGGCGGTCTACCGCGCCGATCTGGGATTCGACGCAACCCTGCGCCGCCCCTGCCAGCATCCCGACAACGTCTTGAGCCTGTACGGTCTCCACGAATGACTGATCCGCCGCCGCGACACGGTCGAGGCGCCGATCATCAAACAGCGGCTTGATTTCGCCGCTGCGCGCTGCGACGTGCCGGTGCACTCGCCATGCTACTGACGCATGCAGGACGTCAACTCCCGAATGTGCGCGCCGTCGATGGCGCCTGACCATTCCTGACGTTGACGAGGCACAGGCTCAAGAGGAGAAGGGCGAAGGCCGTCCAGATCCACACGCTGTGCTGCTCGCCAAAGACGACGATGCCCGCGCCGATGATCATCGGCGTGGCAGCAAAGGTCCAGGTGGCGTAGAACACAGGCCCTGCAATGCGGATGGTCTCGAACGACGCGAGCCAAAGCCAGACGTTCAGCGCACCGAAGAGCGGGACGAGCCACCAGAGATGCAGGCGTTCGGCATCGAACCACCAGAGCTGGTCCAGCCAGACGACGGGCACCAGCAGGATCGCCGCGCCCCCGGCCATCATGGCAAACGAGATCGCCATCGATTCTGTCTCGGGCGGCCAGTCACGGGCCATCCAGTTGGCCCAGAGTGCCCAGCCAACGGGGACGACAAGCGCGACCGCGACCCAGGGAACCATGGCACGCGACGGCAGACTGGTTTCCGGCAACACCGTGAGCATCAGGCCTGCGACACCGATCAGAAGTCCGACAAAGCGAATCCAGCGGTATCTCTCGAGCAGCAGCACGAGTGCGACCAGGTAGGTGAGGGCCGGCTCGATCGCCATCGCGAGACTCATGACGCCGACAGGCAGGTGAGGTGAAGCCAGGGTCATGGCGACATAGGGGATCACGAGCCCGAAGAGCGCCGACACCGTGTAGTAGCGCAGGTGAGGCACGGACAGCGGCACGGACTGTCTCCTCGCCAGAAGAGCGGCCCCGGTCATTGCCGCACCGGCGAGGCACTGCCAGAACACGAAGCCGAGGAAGGGAACCCCTCCCTCGGTGGCAACGCGCAAAAGGACGAGGAAGGCGGACGCGGGGAGCGCGACCATCATCAGGAGGAACAGGCGCGGCAGGAGCGAAGGCCGAGCGACGGCCATCATGGCATCCCGGGCCTGCCCGCCGGGCGGTCCCTGACACAGCCTCCGGGTCCGGCGGTCGCAACCGAGATTGCGAGGGTGGCGAAGGCGAGGTCGAACGGCAGAATCAGGAACCAGCTTCGGGTCACGAGTGCGATTGAGGTGGGGGAAGGGGCGACACCAAGGGCGAGGACAGCGTGCACAACGAGCGCGCAATCCCTGCCGACCCGGGGGAGGTGCGGAAACGCCGGTGCGTGAACGAACGCCATTTCCGTATCTAGCGCTCAAGCGAACCGCGTGTCATCAAGAGAACCGGATCCTTGCGAGTCGGGATCAGGCCCGTATCAGCTTTGACCTCATGCTCTCTTGCAAGCGGAGCAAACAGTCTTGCGGCTTCAGATGGCACCTCTCCCAAACCCGATCGAGCAACGTGTCGTAGGCGCCGACCCATCCGGTACGGGGTGTGGCACCTGAGCGCTGCGTGCACCCGTGCACGTTGCGGCGAAGGCGCTTGCCGCTGCGCTCTTGCAATCTCCAGTCGGGCACGGTCCGGATCTGCGGGCACGACCTGCGCCAAGTGTCGATCGACGAGCTGCGAGGCCGTATCGTCCCCGTGAACCGGAACGCCTGACAATTCCACGGCACGTTCGAAGACAACGTGTGCTTCATCATCAGCCTGCCTTCGGGCCACGCGATGGTCGTGGGCGAGCGCCGCGTCAAGACGGATGTGCGGGTGCGTTCGGCGGAACTGAAGCTCGGCGGACTCCGGCGTGTGAGGGTTTCGCCACCTTGTCAATCCTGTCCGATCCGTCATGATCCTCGTCCGCGCATGCGGGAGGAGATTATGCGGACCCTGTCGGCCGATGTGAGAGGGACCATTACCGATCTGGTGCTGATCGATGGCGAGGCCGGCGCCGTGCACCTCGACAAGGTGCCCTCGACGCCGGGACGGGCCGCCTTTCAGACGCGAACCATGCAGAACTGTCGCCGGACTGACCGCATCCGGCTTAGGAGATGACCATGTCCCGTGATCCCCGTTACGACATTCTGTTCGAGCCCGTGGAGATCGGGCCCGTTACGGCGAGGAACCGCTTCTATCAGGTGCCCCATTGCAACGGCATGGGGCGCACGTTCCCGTCCAGCATGGCGGCGATGCGCGGCGTCAAGGCCGAGGGTGGCTGGGCCGTGGTCTCGACCGAACAGATCGACATCCACCCATCGGCCGACATCACCGGCGCAACCGAGGGGCGGCTATGGTCGGATCAGGATATCCCTTACCTCGCACGCATGTGCGACGCCGTCCACGAACACGGCTCCCTCGCGCTGATCGAGCTGACCCACAACGGCAAGTCCGCACCGGCGGCCTACAGCCGCGAGGTGCCGCTATTCCCGTCCCACATTCCCGTGGTCGGCAATGCGCCGGTGCAGGCCCGCGCCATGGACAGGACCGACATCAGGAACTATCGACGCTGGCATCTGGACGCCGTGAAACGCGCCAGACGGGCCGGCTTCGACATCGTCTGCTGCTATGCCGCGCACAACCTCTCGCTCGCCGGCCAGTTCATGCTGCCGCGCTACAACCGCCGCACCGACGAGTACGGCGGCAGTCTGGAGAACCGGGTCCGCCTGTTCCGCGAAATCATCGAGGACGCGAAGGAGGCGGTCGGCGACACGATGGGCGTGGTCGCGCGCTTCGCCGTCGACGAGAGGCGCGGCGCCGAAGGCATGGAATTCGACAAGGAAGGCCGCGAGATTGTCGAGATGCTGGCTGAATTGCCCGATCTCTGGGACGTCAACGTGGCCGAGTGGGTGAACGACAGCATCACCAGCCGCTTCGCGGAGGAGGGATTCCAGGAACCTTTCATCTCCTTCGTGAAGCAGGTCACTACCAAACCCGTGGTGGGCGTCGGGCGCTACACCACGCCGGACCGCATGGTGTCGCTCGTGAAGAACGGAGTGCTCGACATGATCGGTGCAGCCCGTCCCTCGATCGCCGACCCCTTCTTGCCGAGGAAGATCGAGGAGGGACGGATCGAGGACTTGAGGGAGTGCATCGGTTGCAACATCTGCGTCGGTTGGGATCACATGCTGTCACCCATGCGCTGCACCCAGAACCCGACCAAGGGCGAGGAGTGGCGCAAGGGTTGGCATCCAGAGCGCATCCCGCGCAAGGCGGGCGACGACAAGGTACTCGTCATCGGAGCGGGCCCCGCGGGTCTCGAGGCGGCGTGTGCGGCGGGCCAACGCGGCTACGACGTCACGCTGGCCGAGGCGGCCGAGGAACTGGGCGGCCGGGTCGCCCGGGAAAGCCGCCTGCCGGGACTCTCGGCCTGGGGCCGGGTGCAAGACTACCGGGTGCACCAGATCCGGCAGATGGTCAACGTCGAGGTCTTTCCCGCCAGCCGGCTGACTGCCGGACAGGTGCTCGAGTTCGGCGCAGACCGCGTCGCCGTGGCAACCGGCGCGCGCTGGCGCAAGGACGGCTTCGGCCGTGCGCACCAGTTTCCGATCCCCGGCGCCGACGGGGCGTGCGTGCTCACGCCCGACGACATCATGTCAGGTGTGGTGCCCGAGGGTCCGGTCCTGGTCTACGACGACGACCACTACTACATGGGCGGCGTGATCGCCGAAAAGCTGCGCGGCGACGGTGTCGAGGTGACACTGGCGACACCCGATCCCGTCGTGTCGTCGTGGACCGACTTTACCCTGGAGCAGCATCGCATTCAGGCGCGCCTGATCGAGCTCGACGTCGGCATCGAGGTCAATGCCAGACTCGCGGCCGTCGGCGACAGTGTGGCCACGCTTGCCTGCGTCTTCACCGGGCGGCACCGCGAGGTCGCCGCCGCCTCGATCGTGATGGTGACGTCGCGCCTGCCCGACGATGCGCTCTATCGCGAGCTTGCCGGTAACGCGGAGCGGCTGTGCGACGCCGGCATTGCCTCACTCCACCGGATCGGCGACTGTCACGGCCCTGCCACCATCGCCGCGGCGGTCTACGAAGGCCACCGCTTCGCCCGCGAACTGGGCGCGGAGCCCGCGGACATCCCCTTCAAGCGGGAACTTACGGAACTGGCGGCGGAGTTCGCGCTACCCTGATCCGATGCCTCGTGCCGGAAGGAGTACGGCGAAGCGGCTGTTGCCACAGGACCGCTCGATAATCGAAAGGACCTGTAACCTGTCCTGCGTCAGGCCGGGATGAGCGGACCGGGAGGTCGTCCGCGCATGAGCGGCCGAACAGCCCTGGATCATCGGCAACCTTTGGCTCCTCGTCCCCGGTGAAGGTGTGCCTGAATTGCCGGACTCCACCAGAACCTTCCCGATCCAGATGACTCAGCAGCACGAGGGCTACGGGCTCAGCGACCCATGTGATCTTTCGCGGGTCGCCGGTGGTGTGGATCTACCCTGGAGATGCAACGTGAATGCAGTCTCAATCCTGCGGATTCCCGGGGTCGGATGATTCCGACGTCCCGGATCCTATCGGGTGGCGGCGGCAATTGCCTCGGTGAACTCGTCCAGTTCCCCGCAGCCATCCGGGCATGCGGTCTCGAGGGCCGCAAGGCGCTCCCTTGCCTTTGCGACGTCGCCGGTTTCAAGCAGGAGCTCCCCCGGGTACTCATTGGCTCCGCGATGCAGTGGATCGATGGCCAGAGCCATCTCATACCAGGCGAAGGCATCGTCAAGCCTGCCGATCTGGCGTGATGCGTGCCCCGGCATGTTGAGGGTGTCCGGATTGCCGGATTCCCTGCGATCGAGATTCTCCAGGAGGACGAGCGCCTCCCCGCAGCCACCCGACTCGACGAGGTCAAGGGCGTCAGACAGTGTTGTCGTGTTGCCGGTCGTGTCACTGCCTGCCGCCAGGGCGCAACCGGCAAACACCGTCAGGATCACCATCACACGAAGAACCATCATCGAGCATCCTCCCCGTCCGCTGGCATGGGATTGTCCTCGGGCACACTGAAGAGCCTTTGCCGCAATTCCTGTGTCGCCACGTGATCCACGTCGCCGTCGTTGGTGACCACGACTCCGTATGTATCGCGCGCGCGAGCAGGTGATATCCAGCCCTCTACAACATCCTCCAGAACCCGTGCGGGCTCTCGCTCATGGGGAGGTCCGTAGCCACCGCCTGGTTGTGTCAGTGAGACAATCCTCTCACCGGCTTCAAGGTGTACTTCGGCACAGGCGTCGAGTTCGTGCTCGCAGCCGCTGCGATCGCACCTGATCTGATACGCCGGAGCTGCCTGCCCGCCGCCGCGCACGCCTGCGGCCGGGAACAGAGTTCCGTCGCTCGCGTAGGCGACGGACATCGTGCAATCGACCGGTCCGAATTCCACGCGTGCGCCAGGAGCACCCCGCCGTCTTCCGGGTCCTTCTGTGTCCATCGCGATTTCCTGGCGGTAGACACGCATCGGGAACCGCAGTTCATCGAGCTCCACGCTGTCGAGAAGACACAGTCCGGCCGATCCCATGGCCGTCAGCGTGAGCCAGCCATCGGCCTGCGCCGAAGCACCCGCTGCAGTGTGGAAAAGGAAGATCTCGTTGACGTAGTGCTCGCCGTTGCGCGGGTCCGTGCCGGAAATGACACCCGTTGCGGGGGGCAGCAGCGGTCCGCATTCCGCCATGCCCCAGCCGTCGCCAAGTCGCGCGATAGCGTGGACCACGGCATTCTCGAGGCGATCGCAGATGTTCGAAGTGCCCAGAGAGCAGCTGTAGGGGTGTCGCGGAATTCCCACGACACAGCCTTCGCGAAGACGAACGCGAACTCTTCGGATGCTTCCGGCATTCGGGGGAACGGTGTGGTCGATACTGTTGAACACGCCGGTCATGGCGCCGGCAACGGCCGTTGCCTCTGTCAGGTTGAGACCGCACGCCAGGTTGTCCGGGTTGTCTGTGAGATCGATGTCAATGAAACCGGCGTGCGCATCGACCTCCATACGGACCCTGATTTCGAGGCCGTCCTCCGGAAGGCCGGGGAAGGGGTCGTGGCGGGTCGTCACCTCGACCTTTCCTGAAGGCATCGAGCGGATGGCGTCCGTCATCCTCTTCTCGCTGTAGTCGAACCACTCGTCCACGAACGCATCGAGTTCATCCCAGCCCTTCTCGGCCCCCAGTTCAAGCAGCTCGCGTTCGCCGATGCGTGCAGCGCCGATCATGGCGAGAAAGTCGCCCCGCCACTGCTGTGGCACGCGGAAGCGCAACTCGCACAGGCGAATGATGTCCGCGACATCCTCATAGTTCTGCTGCACCCGGGTGCCGGGAAAGATCAGGGCGCCTTCCTCATAGACATCCCGGGCCGTCGCCATGTAGGTCGTCGGCTTGGAATTGCCGATATCCGCCTGGTGGGCCTTGGCGCATACCGTGAAACGGTGCACGCCGTCATCGTCGATCACCGGGACCAGGATGGTGTGGTCGGCCGGATGGGAGCATCCGTGATAAGGCGAGTTGTTGAGGAATGCGTCGCCGCGCCGCAGGTCAGGGTGAAACGCCTTGACGTGGCGGGCCATGATATCCGGTCCGCTGAGCACATGGACGGGCAGGCTCTCGTCGGCGGCAACGAAGGAATCGTCGGCGCTAAGGATGCAGCACGAAAAGTCATGGGCGGTGTTCAGCACGCCTGATCGTCCGGTCCGCATCAGGGTGTTGGCCATGCGCTGGCAGATTCCCTGCATCCTGCTCGAGATGGTGGCGAGGCGTATGCTGTCCATGGTCTTGTCTTCCCCTTGCCTTCACCAGCGCCGTGCCGCGAGACCTGCCCGAGCGTCGTCACCGCCCTCTTCGAGCTCGATCACCAGGGAGCCGTGCGCGCTCCGGAAGAACGAGACACCGGGATCAATGACGACCGACGTGAATGGCGATTCGACGATGGCCGGTCCTTCGAGGGTCTCATCCGTTGCAAGGGCGGCAAATTCGGTGACGGAAGCCTCCACGGCACCGTGACCGGCCAGCACAACGCGTCTCGCATGATTGTCCCTTGCTGCGGTGGGCATGGAATCCTGCCCTTCATCATCCCGCAGCCGGCAGCGGACCCGGCAATGCCAGTGAATGATCTCTACATCCGAGTGTGAATCACGTACGGCAAACATGGCTTCGTGCATGTCATGAAAGTCGGAGATGAACCCCGCCACGTCGTCCGTCGAGTTGAAACGGCTCCCGCGCAGCGGCACCTCGATCTCCCAGACCTGATGTCCGTAGCGCGCCTCTGCGGAGAATGTTGTCTCGTGTGCGATGGTGCCGGCACCTGGACCGCTGACGAAGGTGGCCGCCCTTCCTGCCAATTCAGCGAGCACCCGGTTCACGGCATCGATGTCGAAGTGTCTCGACGATGTCGGCAGGGTAGCCGAAAAATCGTCCCCCAGTTCCGCCATCAGCGATCCGGCCGCCGACAGGGCGGCGCCGGCTATCGGCACGACGACGTGCCGGCATCCCAGGCGCCTGGCGATCGCTACCGCGTTGAGGCCGGCCGCGCCACCACCTGCCACCAGGACGGCAGACCGTGGATCGACCCCCTGGTGGATGGTGATGTTCTCGATCGACTGCACCATGTTTTCCGTTGCCACTTCCATGATGGCGAGCGCGGCCCTTTCCGGGTCGACCTCCATGGACGATGCAACATCGCGCTCGACTGCGTCACGTGCGGCATGGATGTCGAGTGGCATGTGGCCACCGAGGAAGAAGGCAGGGTCGATCAGGCCGGTGACGAGTGCCGCATCGGTCACGGTGGCCTGTACCCCACCCGCATTGTAGCAGGCCGGTCCGGGGGCGGCGCCGGCGCTTTGCGGACCAACATGCAGCATGCCTCCGCTGTCGACCCATGCGATGCTGCCGCCTCCCGCACCGATGCTCCTGACATCAATGGAGGGAAAACCCGTCATGTGGCCCCGGAAGGGCTGGCCGAGCCAGGTCTCGCGGGTCTGGGGAATGCGCCCGTTGCGCACCAGGCTCACGTCGAAACTCGTGCCTCCAGTGTCTGCCACGACCACGGTGTCTGCACCCGTTTCAGCTCCGGCGAAAACGCGCCCGGCAACGGGTGCCATGGCTGGCCCCGAGTTGACGGCATGAATGGGCGCCCCCGCAACATCCGCCCCATCCCTGACACCGCCGCGGGATGTCACCACGAGGAAGCGTCCCGCGAAACCGGTTGCCTGGAGTGACTCTCCGAGATCCTTGAGGTAGGTGCTCATCACCGGTTTCAGGGATGCGTCGATGCACGTCGACGACGCCCTGCGATACTCGCGCAAGGTTGGGTTGACGACATGCGAGAGCGTGTAGGGGATACCAGGGAGGTGGTGCTCTATGAGTTCGCCGAGACGGCGTTCATGACGGGGGTTGATCGTCGAAAAGAGCAGGCAAACCCCGATGGCCTCGACCCCGAGATCACCGAGTCCGAGGAGGATGTCAACGGTTGCCTCCTCGTCGAGAGCCTTCACGATGCCGCCGTCGTGGGCGATGCGTTCGGGAACTTCGAATGTCAGGGAGCGGGGAACGTAGGGACGCGGATACTCGACGGTGAAATTGAAGATCTCGATACGTCCTCCTTCCCGGAAGAGGAGCGTGTCAGGGTGTCCTTCGGTGCAAAGAAAGGCGGTGCGGGCGGTGGTGCCGGTGAGGATGGCGTTGATTGCCCGGGTCGTCGCGTGAATGAAGGTGTCCGTCTGTGACAGGAGCACCTCCACGGTTTCGCCCCGGCTGCCGGCTGCCTGAACCAGGGCATCGAAGATGCCTCTCACCGGGTCATCGGGCGTTGTCGGACGCTTGAAGACGTGACGCTTGCCGCTGCCGTCTTCAACGATCAGGTCGGTAAACGTACCTCCTGTATCGACTGCTATGCGCATGGCAAACGGGTGCGACCCGATGGAAGCGGCATCCGCTTCCTCCAGGGCCGCACCCTGACCCTTCGGGCCCCTGTTACTGAAGGACCTTCGTCCAAACCCTGTCGATCAGCTTCTGCGCCGCCGGAGAACATGCCTCACCGAAGATCACGGGCACATCGGCGGGAACGTTGAGTTCGGGCGCCGAACTGAGGCTTTCATCCAGGTAGGGGCCGGACCCCATGATGGCGTTGGCATAGTGTGAGAAGTTGCTCTGCATGGCAGCGTTTTCCGGATCCATCATGAAATTCATGAAGATCTTCGCATTCTCGATATTGCTGGCGCCGACAGGCACAACGACGCTGTCGTACCATCCCACGATCCCCTCTTGAGGATAGGCATAGACGATGTCCGCACCCGCTTCGCGGCCCTTCTTGGAGTAGCCGTTCCAGTGGGCGCTTATGATGACTTCTTCATTTGCAAGCCGGTCGTTCAGTCCCTCTGAACTGTACGTCGTCACGCATGGCTTCTGATTGACCAGAAGTTCCTGGATCCGCGTCATTTCAGCCGGATCCTCGCTGCAATAGGGAAGTCCGAGATAGAGATTGGCCATGTTGATGACTTCGTCGGGAGCCTCGAAGACGCCCAGACGCCCACAGACTTCCTCGGAAGGTTCGAAGAACTCGGAGAGCGACTCTCCGCTGCCGCTGTAGAGGTCTGCGCGGTACGAGAATGAAGCGCTCCCCCAGTTCCATGGCGCCGAGTACTCCTGATCAGGGTCCCAGCTCGGATAGGTCCAGCGAGGATCCACGTTCCCGAAATTCTCCATCTGGTGAACGGCGACCTTCTGCAGCAGGTCCTCCTTGATCATGATCTCGACGAAGTGCTGGCTCGGGACGACGATATCGTATCCGGTTGCCCCCGACTGAAGTTTGGCAAGAGCCGTCTCGTTGGAATCGTAGGTGTCGATTATGACGTTGATGCCTGTTTCGGTCTCGAACTTCTCAACCATGTCGGGAGCCGTGTAGTCCGACCAGTTGTAGATGTAGAGGTCTCCTTCCGCGAAAGCTGTTCCGGATACCAAGAGCGTGACCACCACCAGTGGCGCGCCGAATTTTCTCATCATGTCCTTGATCCTCCCGATGCGTTGCTTGTGCCGGTTCCCTTTGGGACAGACATGACCCTGCGGGAAAGCAGCCAGTAGATACTAACCAGAAGAACCGATGCTGCAAAGAACACCGAAGAGATGGCGTTCACTTCAGGCGTGATTCCCTGGCGGATCATGCTGTAGATGTAAACGGGGAGCGTGGTGGCGCCGGCTGGTGCCACCATCAGCGTGATGATGAAATCATCGAGCGAAATCACGAAACTCAACATGGCACCGGAGAGAATGCCCGGCATCAGCAGCGGCGCCGTGATATGGCGAAAGGTCTGCCATTCCGACGAGTAGAGGTCGCGTGCAGCCTGTTCAAGGGACGTATCCATGCCGACGAGGCGTGCCCTGATGGGCATGAAGGCGAAGGGAATGCAGAATGTCGTGTGGGCGATGATGACATTTCCGATTCCAAGGTTGAGATTGAGATTGGCAAAGAAGATGAGGACGGCGACCGCGGTGACAATCTCCGGCACGACCAGGGGCAGCGTGACGAGACCCAGCGATGCCGTGTGACCGGTGAAGCGGCCGCCACGCACCAGTGCCAGTGCTGCAGCCGTGGCAATGGCCGTGGCGAAGAGCGTCGTAATGGTGGCAATGACGAGTGAATTGACGGCTGCAAACTGAATGGAATCGTTGCGCAGGACCTTGGCGTACCAGTCAAGGCTGAATCCGGTCCAGGTCATCGCCAGCGAGCTGGCGTTGAAGCTGTAGATGATGAGTATGCCTATCGGCAAGTAAAGGAAAGCGAAGCAGAGGACGGTCCACGTTCCGAGACCATGGTAGCGGCCGACCTCGAGGTGTCGGCGCTTCACAGGTCGCCCTCGATCAGGGCCCGTTTGCGTGCCGACCGCGCGTAAATCATGAGGGCAACCACGACGAAAGCGAGCAAGACCATGGCAATCGCTGCGCCGAAGGGCCAGTTCCTGGCTGTAGCGAACTGGAATTGCACGAGACTGCCAAGCAGCAGGCGCTTGCCGCCGCCAAGAAGATCCGGGGCGATGAAGGCGCCCAGACTGGGGATGTAGACCAGCATGCAGCCGGCGACGATACCCGGCATGGAGAGCGGGATGATGACCTTGGTCATGATCTCAAGACGGTGGGCATAGAGGTCGCTGGCCGCCTCGACAAGCCGGAAATCGAGTCTTTCGAGACTCGCATAGATTGGCAGGATCATCAGCGGCAGATAGCTGTACGCCAATCCTACCGTGATGGCACCGTTCGTATACATCATGTTGAGGGAATCATCGATGACACCGGTCAGCAGCAGGGGTGTCTCGATGACTCCGTTGCGTCCCAGGATGAGGATCCACGAAAAGGTCCGAATGAGCAGGTTCGTCCAGAACGGAATGGTGATGAGGTAGATGTAGAAATTGCGTTTCGATGGTGGCTGCAGGGTTATGAAGTACGCAACAGGGAACCCGATGACGAGACAGACAACGGTCGCAAGGATCGACAGACCGACGGATCGCAGGATGATGTTGATGTAGATCGGATTGAAGACGAGGTTGTCCTCGAGATCGTACTCAAAGGCGATCTGGACATAGGCATCCGTCGAGAAGTTGAAGTGAACGCCGCCGTAGGGATTGGCCTCGAGAAACGAGATGACGGCCATCAGCGCGATGGGGACCAGCATGAAGACGCCGATGACCAGCCACGCCGGCGCCAGGCCCAGCCACGTGCGGGTCCGCGAGTTTCTTGGCAGGGAGATCATTGTCCCAAAACCCGCAAGGTCTCGGCGCCAATCTCCACGAAGAGCTGCTCACCGCCGGCAAAACGCCTGGAGCCGTCCAGCATGTTGCGGTCTTCGGCGAGGATGACCGTGCCGTCATCAAGACGGATGCGATAGGAAGTCTCGCTGCCATAGTAGACCACGTCGACAACCTCGCCCGCGAGCCTGCCGGATGATGTCTCTCCTTGCCTGTGGAGGAGAACCTTTTCGGGTCGCAGAAAAAGGGTCACCAGATCTCCGGTGTTGTGATCGCCGGAGCCGCGGACGCGTAGCGTTCTTCCAGCCACGGTGCTGCACACCAGCATGTCGGTCTCGAAACCTGCGACCGTTGCCGGAATGAAATTGGCATCGCCGATGAACTCGGCGACAAAACGGTTGACCGGATACTCATAGATGTCGTGCGGCGTTCCAACCTGCTGTACTTCACCATTGGACATGACGGCGATCCGGTCGCTCATGGAGAGCGCTTCCTCCTGATCGTGGGTGACAAAGATGAAGGTGATACCGGTCTCGCGCTGGATCTGCTTGAGTTCAAGGCGCATCGCCTGACGAAGCTTGAGGTCGAGTGCAGAGAGAGGTTCATCCAGGAGGAGGACTTTCGGCCCCGGAGCAAGGGCACGGGCGAGCGCGACGCGCTGCTGCTGACCACCGGACAGTTGTGCGGGGCGCCTGTGGGCGAGATCCCCGAGCTTGACGAGTTCAAGCATGTGCCCGACCGTGCGGTCGGTCTCGTCTTTCGGTTTCCTGAGCCGTCTGAGCCCGAAGGCAACGTTTTCCGCCACGCTCATGTGTGGAAACAGGGCATAGTGCTGAAAGACCGTGTTGACTGCCCGTTGGTTGGGCGGCAGGTCCTCCATGTGCTCACCAAAGAGCAGGATATCGCCCCGTGTTGGCATTTCGAAGCCGGCGATCAGGCGCAGCATGGTCGTCTTGCCGCAGCCCGAGGGGCCAAGCAAGGTGAAGAATTCATTGCTTCTGATGGTGAGCGAGACGTTGTTGAGGGCCGTGACTTCGTGTTCGGTTCCGACGCCGAATGTCTTGACAATTTCTCGTGCCTCGACGCCGTCCGCCATGATCCCTCAAGCCCCTTGCGTCTCTTCTCGGGGGCGAAACTACAACGCAACACGCGAGACCGGCAAGGAAGCCCGACGTGCATGATGGCGAGGTTCCGGGGGATGACGGTCGGACTGGCATGAGGCACGCAGACGGACAAGGACGCGATAGGTCTCGATGGATGTCTGGCGGGCACCGACCGGGTGTGGCAGATTCCCCGGACAGTGCGAGGGGGCCGTGATGCAGGGTGAGTCCCGGGACCGCATTGCCGGCATGCTGGGAGAGGAGGCGCTTGAGCGCCTGCACGCCGGGAGCGCACTTCCCAACGTGGCGTACACGAGCCGGGAGTGGCTCGAGCTTGAACGCACGCGTCTGATGTGCTCGATGTGGATGCTGGCGGGATTCGAGAGCCGACTTCCCGATGCCGGCGATTGTCTGCCGGTGCGTGTCGCCGGGTGTCCGCTGGTTCTCGTGCGGGGCCACGACGGCGCTGTCGCAGCCTTCCACAATGTCTGCCGGCACCGGGGCGCGGTCATCGTCACGGAGTGCCGCAGGAGACTGGGCGCCCTGACCTGTCCCTACCACGGCTGGGCCTATGGTCTCGATGGCAGGATCCGTACCCGTCCCCACTTCCATGGCGGCGGGCGCCATGACACGGCGCCGGACCCCCGCGCCAACCTTGCCAGGGTACGCTGCGAGAGCTGGCGTGGCATGCTGTTCGTCAACATCGATGGCCGTGCCGGCCCGCTTGACCGCCACATGGCGCCGCTCGACGAGCACCTCGCAGGCTGGCAGCACACGGCCCTGGCATGGGGTGGCAGCCTGGTCTTCGACATCGCCGCCAACTGGAAGCACGTTCACGAGAACTTCATCGATGTCTATCACAAGTTCGCCATCCACCCGGCACTCACCGCCTTCGCGCCCCTGGAAACCAGCAACCCGATGACCTTCATCGCTCCCCACCTGGCGATGACATGGCATGTGATTGCGCGGCCGGAGGAAGGCCGGGGGGTGGGACTGCCGCGATTCCGTGGACTGCCGGACGCCCTCCACGGGGAGGGCCGCTCGTTTACCGTGATACCCACCTGCAATATCAATCTGTGGCCCGATCACATCGCCGTTCTGGTGGCGGATCCGGAAGCCCCCGGGAGGACCCGGGAGACCATCCACTTTCTCTTCGATCCCGATGCCATGGCGGAGTCCTGTGACACGGTGCGAGGCCGGGTCCTCGAGACCTGGGATGCCCTCAACCGCGAAGACATCGCCGTCCTCGAATCGATGCAGCGGGGACGCGTCTCTCCGGGGTTCGACGGCGGCTCCCTTTCGTCATTCTGGGATCCCGCCACCCACATGTTTTCCAGGAAGGTCGTCGAACTGATGATGAACGCCAATGGGAGCGTGACGTGATGCTGGACCACTACATCACGCGGGAGGTTGCCGACAATCTCCGCAGGCCACCGGGCGAGGGAGGATCCTGCCTCCCCAACGCCTGCTACACCGATCCCGCGTGGCTGCAACTGGAAAACCAGCGTCTCTTCGCCCGCTCCTGGATGTATGCCGGCTCGCTCGACAACGTCCCCGATCCCGGCGACATCTTCCCGACCACGGTCGGGAACCGCCCGGTCATTCTGGTGCATGGCCACGATGGCACGATCAGGGCCTTTCACAATGTCTGCCGCCACCGGGGCGCCATCCTGGTGGAGCACCCGTGCCGCCTGCGCAGGAACATGACCTGCCCCTACCATGCCTGGTCATACGGACTCGACGGCGCCCTGGTGCAGCGTCCGCATTTCAACGGCGCCGGCCGGCACGACAGGCCTGCGGCAGGTCCGGGGCTGGTGGACATCCGTCTGGCGCGCTTTCATCGGGCGATCTTCATCAATCTGGACGGCCAGGCCGAGCCCTTCGAAGACTATATCGCGCCACTGGCGCGCCGCCTCCGCCGTCACGATCTCGGTGCGCTGCGCCTTGCGAAAACCCTGACCTGGGAGTTCAGGGCCAACTGGAAGCTCGTCTTCGAGAACTACTTCGACAACTACCATGTCTTCGCCATTCACCCGCGTCTCGATGCCTTCGCCCCGGCCGAGGGACGCAAGGGATTCGGTTACGAGAACAGGCTGCTCCACACGGAGGTCACGTTCGATCAACCGGAGCCCGGGCGCGGCGTGGGCCTTCCGTACTATCCCGGTCTGGCACCCGGACTCGAACGCTTCGAGGCGGGCTACCATCTCTTTCCGAGTTGCTGCTACCAGATTTGGCCCGACCAGCTGACGGTCTTCCAGGTGTTTCCCGTGGCGCCTGACCACACGATCGAGCAACTCCACGTTTTCCTCATCGGCGATGCGGCCTGCGATCCGGAGTGGGAGGAGGCGCGCCAGGGAGTCTACGACATGTGGGATGAGCTCAACCGGGAGGACGTCAACGCCATCGAGTGGATGCAGAAAGGGCGACAGTCGCCGGCCTTCGATGGGGGCGTGCTGTCGGCCTGCTGGGATTCCTCGCACCAGCACTTTGCACGACTCGTGGTGGAGACCATGACATGACCCATCCGGTCTTCCCGCATCTCTTTGCGCCCATGGAGTTGAGGGGGAGGGAGATCAGGAACAGGGTTTTCGTGCCCGGCCACAACACGGCGCTCTCGGAGGGTGGCCGCATCGGAGATGCCATGCTCGCCTATCACGAGGCGCGCATGAAGGGTGGCGTCGGCATGGTCATGACCGAGGTCCACTGTGTCCACGAGACCTACATGCCGCAGGGGCGGGCCTGGGCGACGAGCGATGACTGCCTGCCGGGTCTCTCCCGGCTGGCGCGTCTGGGCCGCGATCATGGCGTGCGTGTGATCGGCCAGGTGTTTCACCCCGGCAGGGTTGCGGCGGCCTCCATCGACGGCACGAAGATGACGGCCTGGGCGCCCTCGGCGGTGCCCGACGAGATGTACAAGACCGTTCCGGCGCCGCTCACGCGCGACTTGATCCGCGACATCGTCAAGGCCCACGGTGACGGTGCGGCGCGCATGGCCGAAGCGGGGCTCGACGGAATCGAGATCATTTCGTCGATGGGATATCTCGCCAGCCAGTTTCTCAATCCCCGGCTCAACCGGCGTGACGACGAGTATGGCGGCAGTTTCGCCAACCGCATGCGGTTCGTGCGCGAGGTTGCTGCCGCCATCCGTTCCCAGGTCGGGGATGATCTCATCGTCGGTCTGAGAATCTCTGCCGATGAAATGGACGGGGAGGGGCTGACCATCGCGGAGACACGCCAAGCCGCGGCCGCCCTCGATGCGGACGGTGTCCTCGACTACCTCAATGTCGTGCTGGGTTCGACGGCGACCTATACGGGGTGGCAGCACATCATTCCCCACATGCACTTCCGGGCGGGTTATGCGGGAGAGAAGTCGGGCGAACTCAAGGAGGTGGTGAAACGCATGCCGGTGCTGGTGGCCGGTCGCATCAACCAGCCGCAGATTGCCGAGGACATTCTGGCGAAGGGCGGAGCCGACATGGTCGGTATCGTGCGGGGTCACATTGCCGATCCGGACTTCGTGAAGAAGGCCTTCGAGAACCGGGTGGAGGACATCCGCGCCTGTATCGGCTGCGATCAGGCCTGCATCGGCCATCGCCTGAGAGGTTTTGCCATCTCCTGCATCCAGTTCCCGGAGACCGGCCGAGAGCTGGCCTACGGAACCCGGCAAGCGGTGACGCGACCACGCAGGGTCATTGTCGCCGGTGGCGGACCGGCGGGTCTCAAGGCCGCGGCGGTGGCGGCCGAACGCGGTCACGAGGTCATCCTCCTCGAGGCGGCCCGCCAGGCGGGAGGCCAGGCGCTGCTCGCCCAGGCCTTGCCGGGCAGGGCCGAGTTCGGCGGGATCGTCACGAACCTCTTGCGCGAGTGCGCGATCCACGGGGCCGACATCCAGACAGGCGTCAGGGCGACCCCCGAAACGCTGATGCCGCTGAATCCGGACGTGGTGATCTGTGCCACCGGCGCGGTCGAAGAGCGCCCCGAACTCGAGGGCATGGACCAGGCACATGTCGTCGGGGCCTGGGCGGTGGTGGCGGGAACGGCCAACGTCGGTACCAGGGTTGTGGTCTACGACTGGCATGCCAACTGGATCGGACCCGGCGTGGCGGAAAAACTGGCGCGTGACGGCTGCTCCGTGCGCCTTGCGGTCAACGGGCCCATGGTCGGGGAGCACCTGCCGATGATGGTGCGGGACGGCTGGATGGGCGAGCTTCACAAGCTCGGCGTCGACGTCATCACCTATGCCCGCCTCTACGGGTGCGACGAGGACAGCGTGTTCATGCAGCATGTCACGAGCGGTCAGCCGATCATCTGCGATGACGTCGAGACCCTCGTGCTCGCCACCCCCCACAAGCGCGAGGCAGGGCTGTGGGAAGAGTTGGTGGACATGGGCATGGAGTGCCGTCTCGTTGGCGATGCGCTGGCTCCCAGGACAGCTGAAGAAGCCGTCCTGGAAGGTCTCCAGGCGGGGTCCGGGGTCTGATCCGAAATGTCGTTTCCCAACCTCTTCCGGCCCATCGAACTGGGTGGCCTGGAAATCGCCAACCGTGTGGTCTTCGGCCCCCATGGCACCAGCCAGGGCCGTCAGCCCGGAACCATGGCGGACCTTGTCGCCTATCACGAGGCCCGCGCCCAGGGAGGGGTCGGCCTCATCATCACCGAGGCACACACCATTCATGAAAGCTACGAGGTGCGTCACAACCTGCTGGCCGTGAGCGATGATGACGCCATTCCCGACCTGAAGGCGATGGCCGATGCCGCTCACCGTTACGGTGCTCGCATGTTCGGCCAGCTCTTCCACCCCGGCCGTGCGGTCGCCAACCGGAAGAACGGGGCGCTGCTGGCTGCCTGGGCACCATCGGAAGTGCCCGATGAACGCCATCACGTCATGCCCGCGCCGATGTCCCTCGCCCTCATCCGCGACATCGTGAAAGCCTATGGGGACGGGGCCCGGCGCATGGCCGAGGCCGGTCTCGATGGTGTCGAGTACGTGGTTTCCATGGGCTATCTGCCGGCCCAGTTCGTCAATCCGCGCACCAACCTGCGCGAGGATGCCTACGGCGGCAGTTTCGCGAACCGCATGCGGTTCCTTGAGGAGTCGCTGAGAGCCATCCGCGAAGCTGTCGGCAGTGACCGGGTGGTGGGCATGCGCATTTCGGTCGATGAACTCGACCATGGCGGCCTGTCGCCCGACGAATCACGGCAGGTGGCACAGCACCTGGCACATGACGGTCTGATCGACTACGTCAACGTGATCGGCGGATCGGGCGCTTCCGTCGGCGGCGCCATCCACATCGTTCCACCCATGGCGGTGGAGCCCGCCTATCTGTCCAGGGCTGCCGGAGACCTGCGCCGGGGCCTCGGCGTGCCAACCATGCTGGGCGGGCGGATCAACCAACCCCATGCGGCCGAGCAGGTGATCGCCTCGGGCACGGCAGACATGGTCTGCCTCGTGAGGGCCCTCATCGCCGACCCCCAGTTCGCCCGGAAGGCCGCAACGGGCAAGGCGGACTCGATCCGCGCCTGCATTGCCTGCAACCAGGCCTGCATCGGTCACCGCCACATGGGGGCTGTCGTCTCGTGTATCCAGCACCCCGAGACCGGTCGCGAGCGCCGCTTCCCCCACGTCAGGACACCGTCGGCGTCATCGCTGAAGGTCGTCGTGGCCGGGGGAGGCCCCGCGGGCATGAAGGCGGCGGCCACGGCTGCCGAGTGCGGACACGACGTGACACTCGTCGAGAATGAACGTGAACTCGGCGGCCAGACGCGCCTCGCGCAGATGCTTCCGGGTCGTGCCGAGTTCGGGGGCATCATCACCAATCTCTCCCGCGAAGTGGCCGAGGCCGGTGTCAGGGTCGTGACGGGAAAGGCTGCAACTGCAGGCGGCATCAGACGCCTTCAACCAGATGCCGTGATCGTGGCGACGGGGGCGGTCCCCTATCTCCCCTCCCTCGAAGGGGACACGCATGGAGTCGACGCATGGTCGGTGATCAAGGGCGAGGCCAATGTCGGGTCACGGGTTGTCATCGCCGACTGGCGCTGCGACTGGACGGGGTTGGGCGTCGCCGAGATGCTGGCGCGCAACGGCTGCCATGTCCGTCTCTACTGCCAGGGCACGCAACCCGGGCAGAACCTCCAGTCCTATCTCAGGGATCACTGGATCGGCGTTCTGGACCGGCTCGGTGTTGAAACCCGCGCCTATGCTAGGCTGTACGGCGCTGACGGGGATACGGTCTACTTCCAGCATATGACCAATGGTGAACCGCTCATTGCCGACGAGGTCGACACCCTGGTGCTGGCCCAGGGGCACCGTCGCGTGGCAACCCTCCACGAGCAGCTCGAGAACGCGGGGCAGCGTGGCCTCCATGTCATCGGCGATGCCCTTTCGCCGCGGACGGCCGAAGAAGCGGTTCTCGAGGGACTCGAAGCCGCCATGGCGCTCTCCGCCTGACCGATGGCATCCGGTCCTCTCCTCGTCACGGGTGCTGCCGGGTGCATCGGCGCCTGGATCGTGGCGCGTCTCAGCCAGGCGGGCCGGGAGGTTGTCGCCCTCGACCGCAGCGATGACCGCCGCCGCCTCTGCCTCGCGATGGACGAAGGGGACACCCGCGCCCTTCCCTGGGAGAGCGTCGACATCTCCGATGCAGCCGCACTGTGTGATGTCGTCATGCGCCTGCGCCCCCAGGCGATCATCCACCTTGCCGCACTGCAGATTCCATTCTGTGTGGCGGATCCGGTGGCCGGCGCCACCGTCAACGTGGCAGGGCATGTCGCTGTCTTCGAGGCGGCTCGAAAGGCCGGTGTCGGTCATGTGGTCTATGCCAGTTCGGTGGCGTCCCTGCCGGCGGCGGGAAGGCGGGGGCCCAACACGCTCTACGGAGTCTACAAGCGCGCCAACGAGGGTGTGGCGGCGATCTACTGGCAGGATTGGCAGGTCGCCAGCATCGGCGTCAGGCCGCACACGGTCTATGGCCCGGGACGAGACCAGGGCATGACCTCGTCTCCGACGAAGGCGATGCTGGCGGCGGCCCGCGGTCAGCCCTACCGAATCCCCTACGATACGACGATGATGATGCAGCACGTTCACGAGGTGGCTGATGCCTTCATCGCCTGTGCGGACGCCAACGTCTCCGGTCACCACGTCTGTGACCTCGCTGGCGTGAAGGCGACGACCGGAGAAATGGCCGCCATCATCAACCGGATCGTCCCCGGCGCCCGCATCACAGTTGACGATACCCGGATCGATCTCCCCATCGACCAGGACGACAGTGCCCTGCGCGCCCTCGTGGGCGACTGGCCCGCCGTCTCCCTCGAGAACGGCATTCACCGCACCATCGCCGCCTTCCGCGAACTCGAGACATCCTGACCGTCTCCCGCGTCCCTCCCGGCGGTTCGTGGATATGACCTGTCCACGTCAAGAAACCCTGGCAGAAAGCGACTGGTGCCGACACAGGGAGCGTTGTTGCTGCGCCGGAACACCTGCATCGGACAGAGTTGTGTCCAGAGTTTTCTGCAATTTGTCATGGCAGACGGTTGTGTGTAGAGCCCCGACCCCTGCCGGGTACCCGGGAGGGGTCGGGGCTCGGCGCCGTCAGGCTGCCTTGCGCAAGCGTTCGCGG